>JANNQS010000040.1:0-8395 GCA_031400875.1 Planctomycetota bacterium
GGTGGGCCGCCCCCCTGGGGCGCCCCCTTTACTGGGGGGGGGCCCCGCCGACGGCCCCCCCCCCCGCGCCATTTCTGAGGGAAAGGTCGGCCCGACTTCAGGCCACCTGCAACAGAGCCCGATAGGGACCCGTGCCGGATACCCCCTTCGCCAAGGGGCCGGCACGCACCCCGAGGACCCAATTGAGCGCGCACGCAGCGGACAAGCGACTGTTCGTCGACGACGTCGTGACCGCCCTGACCGGCACGGTCGAGGCGTCGAACGACGCGGGCCTGGCCCTCCAGGACCAGATGAAGCGGGCTACGGACGAGTTCGACCTCCGGACCGCGGAGGCGTTCGCGCGCGCCCTGCTCGAGGCCTTGTGCCAGGACCCGATCGATCCGCGGCGCCTCGAGGCGCTCCTGATCCTGGGGCTCGCGCACCCGACGATCCTCGAACGCCACCGCATTTCGCTGCCCAAGGAAGGCGAGCGACTGGCCGCGATGCTGATCGCGCAGGGCCAGAACGACCGCGCGCGCACGCTGATGGCCGTGATCGCCAAGGCGGTCGCGTCCGCGCCGCCGGAGGATCCGGCCGAGACCGTCCTGATCGACGACGCCGACGACGAGCCGCTCGTGTTCACGACGCCGGCGCGCCCCGCTCCGACGCCGTTCCAGGCCAAGGCCGTGCAGCCGGCTCCCACGCCGGCCTCGAACCCGGCCGCGGTCGCCGCGGCGGCGTCCAACGAGCGCGACCACGCCAAGATCGAAGCCCTGCTGCGCAAGGCCGACGAGCAGGCCGCGCGCGGCCGCACGTCGGATGCGATCCACTGCCTGCAGCAGGTCGTTGCGCTCGACCGCAACCGCCGCGACGTCGCGCGGATGATCCACGATCTGCGCTGGCAGGACCAGGAGCGCCGCGCGCGCACCGTGCGCCGCCTCAAGCTGGCCGTGCTGGTCGTGCTGCTCGCCGCCGGGATCACGGGCCTGGTCTGGCGCGAAAGCGGCATCCGCCGGCGTTTCGCCGCGATCCCGGCCGCCACGGAGGGCGACGTGAGCTCGATGCGCGCGCGCCTGGATGCGATCGACGGCATGATCGCCGGCGAGCGCGCCTGGTTCGGCATGTCCTCCGCCGTGCTGGAGCGCGGCGAGCTCGTGAACGAGCTCCAGGTCATCGAGGACGCAGCTGCGGCCAAGATCGCCGCGGCGGCGCTCGTGCGTACTCAGTCCTCCGAGCTGGCCGAGGTCTCGCGCACGAGCGGGATGCTCCTGGCCCAGCAAGGCAAGTTCGAGGACGCGGTGGTCGAGCTGCGCCGCGCGCTCGAGCTGGGCGGTGCGGCCTGGTCGCAACGGCAGGACGTCGAATCGAACGTGACCGCGATCACGGAATGGATCGAGAAGCGCCCCGAGCGCAGAGGACCCGGCCGATGAGCTTCTTGAACCGCCTCCTCACCGGTGGGCGCCTGCGCAGCGCCGCGCGCAAGGTCGCGGCCGATCCGTGCGCCGCGAGCTACGGCGAGCTGGCGCACGAGCACGCGGTGGCGGGCGAGCTGGACGAGGTGCTGCGCGTGACGAGCGAGGGCCTCAAGCTCTTCCCCGGCGACGTGGAGCTGAAGCGCCTGCAGGACCGTGCCCGCTCGCTGCGCGTCGAGACGCGCATCAAGGACCTCCAGCAAGAGCTGCGCACCGCGCCGCGTCCGGCCGTGCGCAAGGAACTGTGCGAGCTCTTGATCGAGGCCGGGCGCGTCGCGCGCGCCGAGGAGGTCGCGGTCGAGTGGCACCAGACCACGAAGAGCGGCGAAGCGGCCTATTTCCGCGCGCTGGCGCGCTCCGAGCGCTTCTTCGCCGACCGCCGGCGCGACGACGGCCGCCTGGCCTTCGACCTGACCAAGTCCGCGGAAGAAGGCCTGCCCGGCGACCCGCGTCCGGTGCGTCTCATGGTGCAGCTCGCCACGCGCGTCGGCGCGTGGGCTGACGCGCGCCGCTCGCTGGCGCGCCTGCTCGAGCACTACCCGGGCGATCCGGCCCTGGAAGCGCGCTTCCGCACGATCGTCTCGCTGGCCGAGGGCTCGAAGACGATCGAGCAGGCGCTGCGCGAGGTCGAACGCTCGGGCCGCCTGGTCGACGACGAGCCCGAGTCGACGAGTGCGTCCGCGGGCGGCAACGTGCGCCCGCTGCTGCAGTCGCTCGTGCGCGAGCCGGGCGTACAGGCGGCCTTCTTCGCGCGCGGCTCGACCGCGCTCGTGCAGGGACCGAAGGGAGCCACGGCCGAGCGCACCGCGCGCGGCGTGCGCGAGATCATCGCCGGCTGCCGCACGGCGGCCCGCAAGCTCGGGCTCGGCGCAGCGCAAGGCGCGCGCATCGAAGGTGACTTCGGGACGCTGATCGTCGTGACGGGAGAACAAGGCTCGTCCGCGCTGTGGTGCGACGGCCAGGCCAGCCCGAAGCAGGAAGAACGCCTGCGCCAGTTGGCCGGCGCCGCATCCGGGAACGGATCGTCGGAGAACGAAGAGTGAAGCACATCCTCGAACCCCTGGCGCGCATCGCCGGCGTACGCACCGCCGCGTTGATCACGACCGACGGCGTGCCGATCACGGTGCAAGGGCGCGCGGCGCCGCGCGGCGGCGGCGAGAACGGCGAGCTCGACGCGCTGGCGGCGCTGGCCGCCGGCTGGGTCGGGGAAGTGAACCGCGCGACCGCGCCGCTGGCCTGGGACGCGCCGCGCCACCTCGTGCTGCGCGCCGTGCGCGGGACGCTGGTCGCGATGCAGGCGCCCGGCGCGCTGCTCGTCGTCGTGCTCGAGAGCGGCGCCAGCGCGGAAGAGCTGCGCTTGCCGATGGAAGCCACCGTGGGCCGCATGCTGCGCCATCTGCGCACGCTGTCGGCCGCGCGCAACGCGGCGGTGCCCGCCGCGTCACAGGCAGGGCCCGGCGAGCATGCAGGCGTGGCGGCGGCACCGCAAGCGGGTCCCGCGTCGAAGGGCGTACCCGGCGCACCGCTGCCGGCGCGCGCGTCCACCAAGAACGATTCTGTTCCCGCCGGAGATGCGGGCCAACCAGTTGCAACCACCGGGAACGGAGCCCCCGAAACCTCCGGGGATTGACGCATGGTCCAGATCAACTTCGCTCAAAAGCAGGTCAACGCCAAGATCGTCTACTACGGCCCCGGCATGTCGGGGAAGACGACGAACCTGGAGATCGTGCACCAGCGCGCTCCGGCTCCCAACCGCGGCGACCTGACCAGCATCAGCACGGACGGCGACCGCACGCTGTTCTTCGACTTCATGCCGCTCGACCTGGGAACGGTCGCGGGCATGCGGACGTGCTTCCAGCTCTACACCGTGCCCGGCCAGGTCTACTACAACTCGACGCGCAAGCTCGTGTTGCAGGGCGTGGACGGCGTGGTCTTCGTCGCGGACTCGTCGGCCTCCATGGTCGAGGAGAACCTCGAGTCGATGCGCAACCTGGAGCAGAACCTGGCCGAGTACGGCAAGTCGCTGGCGAACCTGCCGCTGATCATCCAGTACAACAAGCGCGACCTGCCCGACGCGCTGCCGGTCGAGGAGCTGAACCGGCTGCTCAACCCCTACGGTGCGCCCTGCTACGAGGCGACCGCGAACACGGGCCAGGGCGTCTTCCCGACGCTCAAGGCGCTGGCCGCGCGCGTGCTCGAGTCGATCCACTCGGGCAACCGCGGACAGTCGGCCGCTCCCGTCGGGTTGCCGCAGACGGGCTTCCACGCCGCGCCGAACCTGACCGCGACGGCCGGCGGTGTCGCGCCGCGTCCCCTGCAGCAGACCGGCTACAACCAGATGCCGCAGCAGCCGGCCGCGCAACAGGTCCAGCAGCCGCAGAGCGGCGGCCGGCCGATCCCGATGCAGCCCGGGATGGGGCAGCCGCCGATGCAACCGGGCACGCAGCCGCGTGCGAGCTACCCCGAGCAACTGGCGCGCACGACCGTGCACGCTCCGCCCGGCTCGAACGGCTTGCAGCCGATCCCGATGGGCCAGCCGATGCAGGCGCCGCAACAGGGCCAGCAGCAGATGCACCCGCAAATGCAGCAGCAGATGCTCCAGCAGCAGCAGATGCAGCAGATGCAGATGCAGCAGATGCAGCAGATGCAGATGCAACAGCAGCAGTTGCAGCAGCAGATGAAGCAGCAGCAGATGCAGCCGGGCACGCACCAGACAGGGTTCTCGCACGCGCCCGTGCCGCCCTCGATGCAGAACCCCGGCATGCAGATCCAGAGTTCGCCCGGCGTGACGCTGGCCGCGCCGCATTCGGGCGGGAGCCTGGGCATGCTGCGCGTGGACAAGGGACAGGGCACGCCGCCGCCGGCCGCGGCCAACAAGCCGCGCTCGCTCCCGGCCGCGAAGCCGGCCGCCAAGCCCGCGGCGAAGCCCGCCGCCCCGGCGCCCGCCGCCGAAGCGCCGCGCATCCAGCCGCGCACGCAACCGATGCCCACGCCGGGCGGGGGCAAGAAGCGCCTCGTCTACGCGGCCGTCTTCGTCGTCGTCGCACTGGGCGTCGGCGCGTTCGTGGCCAAGATGGTCCTCTCGGTCCTCTGACCCCTCTCCGGAGCTGACACCATGGCGATGATGGACCAGAAGCTGCGCAGCGAGCGCCTCGTCTTCTACGAAAAGGACGTCCAGCGGATCGACGAGGAGATCGACGGCCTGCTCGAGCTCTCGGGCTCGCGCTGCGCCTTCCTGATCGACAAGGACGGCCACCTCGTGACGCGCCGCGGCGACGCGGTGCAGAGCTCGCTCGAATCGATCGCTGCGCTCGTCGCGGGCTCGTTCGCGGCGACGCGCGAGATGGCGCGCCTGCTCGGACAGCACGAGTTCTCGACGCTGTTCCACCAGGGCGAGCGCGAGAGCATCCAGATCTCGCTCGTCGGCGAGCGCGCGCTCCTGGCGATGGTCTTCGACCAGCGCACGAACCTCGGGATGGTGCGCTACTACGCGGTCGAGTCCGTGCGCCGCCTGACGGAGATCCTGAACGAGATCGACCACCGCGAGGCCGCTCCCTCGAGCGGGCTGTCGAGCGACTTCTCGTCCAGCGCGGCCGCGGCCCTCGACCGGCTGTTCTGACCGACCGCGATCGCGGGCCGGCCCCTTGAACGGGCCGGCCCATTCCGGTGGCTCCGCTCGCGAGCTCGCTCCGCGGCCCGCTCCGCCTTGCGGAGTGGGCGCTCTCGCGCCTGCGTCGCAGAATTGGGACAGGTCGCCGACGCGCTGGAGAGCGCGCCGAACCGCGCCTGCCGCAGCCGCCACGCAGGTCTGCGCCGCGTGCGCTGCCCGTGCGCAAGCACAAGACCCTCAACGGGTTAAGCGTCAGCCCTCGTCGGCGCGCCGCGAGCTCCGTGCAGGCAGCCCGCGCTCGTCGCACGACGTCCGACGGGATGGGAACTCGTGGGAAAGGGCGTGCTCGCGCCCTTCCTCGTGAAAAGAAAGGTGGGAGCAGGAAAGATGGAGCCCTGCGCCGCCGATCACCCCTTCGATGTCGTGCAGGGGCGCCCATGCGCGCCCGCACCCCGGACCTCAGTCCAAGGAGCTTGACCCGATGGCGAAGAAGAAGAAGACCCGCAAGAAGGCACGCCGCAAGGCGGCCAAGAAGGGCGCTAGGAAAGGCGCCACACGCAAGAAGAAGGGCCGCCGCAAGGCCCGTCGGAAGTCCTCCAAGAAGTGATGCTGGGTGAGGAGGCTCCGCCACATGAACAAGAGCCACCTCATCGCCTACGTGGCCGACGAGCTGCGCACATCGAAGCTCCAGGCCAGCCTCCTGGTCGAAACGGTCCTGGATGGCATCAAGAAGGGGCTTCAGGAGGACCAGGGCGTGACGCTCACCGGCTTCGGGACGTTCGAGCTCAAATCGCGCAAGGCGCGTCAGGGCCGCAACCCACACACGGGTGAGCCGATCGAGATCGCGGCCGGCCATCGCGTCGGGTTCCGCGTCGGCAAGGCGCTGAAGGAGTCACTCTGAAGATGCTCCGCTCCCAGCCTGCGGGCTGGTGGTGACCATCGCCGTGAGCGATCTGGGCAACAAGCTCGAGGAGGCGCTGCACGAGATCGAGGAGCACATCCCGTTCTACCTGCGGCGCTGGTGGCGCTGGTCGGCGATCGCGGTCGCCGCCATCGTCGTGCCGATCGCGCTCGGCCTGGGGCTGTTCCGCGTCATCGCGCCGCTGGTGCCGGGCTACACCACCGCGGTCGAGCAGCAGGCCAGCGCGCTGCTCGGCTGGCCGGTCGCGATCGACGGCATGTACCTGTCGTGGCACAAGTTCGGCCCGGAGATCGTGCTGCAACAGGTGCAGGTGCGCGATCCGACCCGTGGCGCGACCTTGTTCACCGCGGACCAGGTCCGCATCGCGGTCAGCCCCGGAGATTTCCTGCGCGGCGGCGAGTGGCGCCCGGACCGCGTGTTGTTCGAGCGACCCGCGCTGTCGCTCACGGTCACTGCCGATCAGCGCGTGCTGCTCGGCGGCACGCTGGTCGGCGACCTGACCGCGCCGAGCGCGGATTGGCGCGCGGCGCTGCGCAAGCTGCTGACCCACGGTCGCATCGAGGTCAGCGATGCCGCGGTGTGGTGGAACGACCAGCGGCGCAACGACGGCCCGCTCGGCTTCGCCGCCGCGTTCCTGCTCGACACCGACGGCAAGCGCCACAGCCTGGACCTCGACCTCGCGCTGCCCCAGGCGCTCGGCCAACGCTTGCACGTCGAGGCGATCGTCGAGGGCGCGCCCGATGTGCCGGAAGGCTGGCGCTGGACCGGCAAGCTCAAGGGCACCGCGCTCAGCGTGGGTTGGCTGCACGGTCGGCTCAACCCCGATGCCACGCATGCGTTCACCGGCACGCTCGACCTCGATGCCAGCGCCGGCGCCGAGGGCTGGCGGCTCGATACGCTCGACGGCCGCGTCGCGGTCGCGGCCCTCGCCGCTTCGGCGCGCCCGCAGGGGCGGGCGCCTAGTGAAGGACAATCCGTTCCAGGCATCGACGCGCTCGACAGCGGCATCCGCTGGCGGCGGACCGCAGCGGGCTGGGCCCTGGACTTGGTGCGGCTGACGGTGCGGCGCGGCGCCAGCACCTGGCAGCCGGGCGGGCTGCACCTCGACTACGCGACCGATTTCACCAGCCCGGCCAGGCTCAGCGGTCGAGCCGGCTTCCTGCGCGTGGAGGATCTCGAGCTGGTCGCATCATGGTTGCCGGACGACATGTTGCCGCTCGGCTCGCGGCTGCACGCGCTGGCGCCGCGCGGTGCGATCTCCGCGCTCGAGTTCGCCTTGCAGCTCGAGGCGGGCGATGTGGTCGACTACGAGCTCGCTGCCGACTTCGATGCGCTCGGCTTCGAACGCGAGGGCCGGGTGCCCGGGATCACCGGGTTGCGCGGCAAGGTCAAGGCGCGGCGCGATGGCGGCACCTTGACGCTCGACTCGCGCGACCTGGTGTTCGACTTCGGTGACCTGTTCCGCGGTCCGCTCGGACTGCGCACGCTGCGCGGCGCATTGAGCTGGACCCGCACGCCCGATGGCTGGTTCCTGCAAGGCACCCAGTTCGGCTTGCGCAACGCCGATGCGCGCGCCACCGCCCAGTTCACGCTGCTGCTGCCGGGCGACGGGCGCGCGCCGGTGATCGACCTCGAAGCCAGGGTCAACGACGCGATCGCCGGCAACCAGCGCGCCTACTTCCCGGTGCGGGCGATGTCGCCAGGGCTGATCGCCTGGCTCGATCGCGCGATCATCGCCGGCCGCGCGCCGCAGGCCGAGATCGTGCTGCAGGGATCGCTCGACCGATACCCGTTCCGCGATGGCAGCGGCCTGTTCCAGGTCAAGTTCCACGCCGAGGATGCGGTGCTCGACTACGGCGAGGGCTGGCCGCGGATCGAGGGCATCGTCGCTGACGTCACCTTCCGCAACGCCGGGGTCGAGGTCGTGGCCAGTCGCGCCAGCATCTTCGGCGCGACCTCACAGCAGGCGCGGGCCTGGATCGTGGACCACGCCGATCCTACGGTACGAGTGGAGGGAAGGGTGACCGCGCGCGCCGAGCAGGCGCTCGAGTTCCTGCGCGGCTCGCCGCTCAAGGCCACGCTCGGCGATTACCTCGAGTCGCTCGAGGTGCAGGGACCGGTCGACTTCGGCATCGACCTCACCATCGTTCCGCGCGCGCTCGGCGCGGGCACGCCGGGTGGGCTCAAGGCGCAGATCGATGCACACCTGGTGGGCGCACGGGTCGCGCTCAAGGGCCTGCCGGTGGTGGCCGACGAGGTCGCGGGCACCGTGCGCTTCACCGAGTCGTCGTTGGCCAGCGACAAGATCGAGGGCCGGATGTTCGGCGCGCCGTTCACGGCCAGGATCGCGCCGCCACCCAAGGGCACGCGCGCGCTGGTGCGTTTGAGCCTGGCCGGCGGATTCGAGGCGCG
>JANNQS010000041.1:0-105695 GCA_031400875.1 Planctomycetota bacterium
GCGCGCCGGCGCGTCGCTCTCGCGCGCCGCGGCGCCGTCGAGCGCCGCGCGCACGCCTGCGTCGGCGGCGTGCGCGCGCGCCAGCGACCAGGCCGCGGCTTCGCGCACGACCGCGGCGGGATCGAACGACAACGCGTGCAGCAGCGCCTTGCGCCCGCGCTCGGAGGGTTGCGCCGCGAGCGCGATCGCCGCGTTGCGCGCGACGCCCGCTCGCCCCGGCCGGTGGACCGGCGATCCGGCGAACATCGGCACGAACGCCTCGCCGGCTTCGAGCCACTCGACGAGCCCCGCGTTCGCGACCGCGTCGTGCGTGCCGAACCGCGCCGCCAGGTCGGGCGCCTTCGAGCCCCACGGACAGACCTCGGAGCAGACGTCGCACCCAAAAACCCACGCTCCGACGTCGGCGCGCAGCTCTGGCGCGACCGGACCCTCGTGCTCGATCGTCAAGTAGGAGATGCAGCGTCGCGCATCGACGACGCCGGGCTTGAGGATCGCCCCCGTCGGGCAGGCGTCCAGGCACGCGCGGCATGTACCGCAGGAACCGGCCGGCGGCTCGGAGGTCGGCGCAAGCTCGTGCGGGATGACGAGCTCGGCCAGGAAGAACCACGGCCCGAAGCTCGGGTGCAACAGATTCGCCGCCTTGGACTCGAACCCCAACCCGGCCCGCGCCGCGTGCGAGCGCTCGAGCAGGGGACCGGCGTCGACGATGCGCCGATTCCTGCCGCCCAGCCCGGCCGCCGCCAGCCGCCCCGCAAACTTCCTCAGCTTGTGGTTGACCACGTTGTGGTAGTCGCGCCCCGCCGCATACCGCGCCACCCGACCCCCGCCCTCGAGCTCGACCGCCGCCCGGGAATGAGCCAGGCCCAAAACCACGATGCTGCCCCCCTCCGGCATGACCCGCCGCGGGTCGACGAGCCGGTCGCGGTCGCGCTCGAGCCAGCCCATGCCCGCATTCCGCCCCTCCGCCAGCCAAGCGTCGAACCGGTCGGCGGCCGGCGGTGGCAGCAGGGGCGCGATCCCGCACAGGTCGAACCCCAGCTCCCTCGCGATTTCGAGAACCAGGCCTTCTTTCTCCACGCCCCGCAGGATCCGGCAACCCGCCGACCCCCGCAAGCACGGACGTCACCAAGCCGGAGCCCGCGCCCCCCCAGGCCGCGCCCCCCTCAGGCTGCCCCCCCTCGGGCCGCGCCACTTTCGCCCGGCTGCCGGTCCGGAGCACACATGCGTCCGCCGCTGCTGACACCCTCTCGCCGACGAACCCCGGGTCGGCTTCTGGGTGGGGTGGCTGCCCGGCGGCCTGCGGCCGCCGGAACTCAGGCCATACGGCCTGAGAAAAGACATGGTTCGAAGTTCGTTACCCTGGGTGTCCCCTGGTCTAGAATGGTCTTCGAGGGGGGGCCTCGTACCACCGAGCCCTCCCGCGGCAGTTCTTCCAGCGGACCCCGAAACGACGCGGCTCACGGCTCCATGCAGGTGACCGATCCCCACGGCCTCGCGCTCAGCGGCGAGCTGGCACGCACGCGGTTGCGGGCGCGATTGGAGGAACTGCGCCCGGAGCTGGAATCCGAGGAGTACTCTCGCTGCCTGGCTCTGGCCGGCGATCCGCTGCGCGAGGGCGAGGCGCTGCGCGACGCGGTCTCGACGCGTCTGATGGAGTCCTTCCGCAGCCGGACCGGCCGAGGGACGTTCGGGCTGCTCTACGAGCTGAACTGCGACCACATTCTCCTGCAGGTCGCCGGACGCCTGCGCCGCTTCACGAGCCGCTCCGATCCGCGCGACGTGCTGCAGGAGGTGTTCTTCAACATCTACCGCTACCCGCACCGCTTCAACCCCGAGCGCGAGGACGCGTTCCGGGTCTGGTCGGCGATGATCGTGCGCAACACGGTGCTCAAGCACCTGCGCACCCTGGGACGCAGCGCGAAGAACCAGGTCGTGGTCGAGGACCTGGCGACGCAACCGGCCACGCCGGCCTCGAGCCCGCTCTCGGGCGTGATCGAGGCCGAGAGTGGCGCCGAGTGCGCACGTGTCTACCTGACCTACCTGCACCTCTACTTGCACTTCTACGGGATGCTCTCCGAGAGGGAGCGCTCGGCACTGCACATGGTCGAAGTCGAGGAGAGGAGCTACCGGGCTGCCGCGGAGGAGCTCGCGATCAAGCTCGAGAATCTGAAGATGGTGATCTTCCGGGCACGCCGGAAGATCCACCGCGCCATGCGCCGCGTCTTCGACGGGCTCAGCGCGGACTGCCGCCCGGCGCGCGATCCGCGCGTCGCCGTGGCAGGGACGGGCCGCTCCGAGTTCCCCGGCACTGATGCCGGGTTCCTCGGTGCGGACGAGGTTCCGGAGGCAGAAGCCTCGGAGGGCGAGTGATGGGACCCGAACTCTGGAAGCACGACGAATCGGACGTCTGCACCATCTTTCAGGTGGACCTGTCCGCGCTGGTCGACGGTGAAATCGACGAGAGCGCGGCCGGGCGAGCCATGATGCACATGGAAGCCTGCACGTGTTGCCGCGGCTTCTTCGAGGACGTGCGCACACAGGTCCGCCTGCACCGTGACGTCGCGGCCCCCGACCGCCTCTTCGCGCGCATCGCGATGCTGACCGGCGCCGAGGCCGTGGCCGCGGTCGAAGGCATCGACCTGGTCCACCGCCTCGCGACCGTCTTCTACCAGCTCGGCAAGGCCTACGTTCTGGCCTCGATCGACCCCGGCTACCGCGAGCGCGTGTTCGAGTCGGCCGTGCCCGTCGGCGACGTGCAGACGCGCGGCCGCGGGTTCGTGGACGGCGTGCTGCTCGACGGCAAGGCCCAGGCCGGCGGCCTGGATTGGAAGCGCGCGCGCGCGATGCTGAACGGCAAGCTCGAGAAGATCGAGAGCCCGCTCGAGAAGGGCCGGCGCCTGCTCGAGGAAGCGATCTCGACCGACCCCTCCCACGAGGAAGCCCAGCTCTACCTGGCGTTCCTGCACGGACACGAGGGCAAGCGCCTGACGGCGGCCGAGGAGTACCGGCGGATCTTCCAGACGGCCATGAGCCCGGCCAACCGCGGCCACGCCGCGATCCAGCTCGGGCGCCTGCACTCTTCCGAGAAGAACTACCGCAAGGCCATCGCCTGCTGGCGCTGGGTGACCATCAGCGGGCTGGCGGACGAGGACGACCGCTTCTTCGTCGCCAGGTTCAACTTGGGAATGGTTTACGCGCTGACCCGCAACCGGAAGCGCTCGCTCGGTTACTTCCGTGAGTTGATCGACCGGCACCCCGACCGCACGGGCGAGGTGGCTGAGCTCTTCTCCCGCTCCCCGCGTCTCAGAGAGTCGATCGACGCACAACCCGGGTTCGCCGAATCCCTCGTGGCGACCTGTCCCGAACTCTTCTCCTTGCCTGGGGCCTCCGGTGGAGGTCCTGGGACCTCTGGCACCGGTCCCGAGGAGCCCTGACATGAAGACCTTCCTCCGTTCCATGCGCGCATCAGGCCTGGCCTGCGGCAGCTCGGGCTTGGCCTGCGGCAGCTCGGGCCTGGCCTGCGGCAGCTCGGGCGCCGCCCGAGGCAGGGCGGCCTCCGCCCGCGGCATCGCTTCGCTCGCAGTCCTCACGCTGCTCCTCCTGGGGGCCAGCGGGCTCAGCGCATTTGCGGGCCCCGACAATGGCTCCGGCACGGGCGGTGGCGGCACCGGCCCGAGCATGAGTGGCGGGGGTGGCGGCGGCGACGAGACGGTCGGCACGTTGCCGAGCATCGACAATGGTTCCGTCCTCGACGTCCGTCGCTTCGGTCGGATCGTGCGTCCCTCGCTCTACATCCAGGGCGCGCCCGACGACGTGCTCTCGGCCGCCCTGGTCGCGCGCGGTGACCGCCGTGTCCTGGCCCAGCCGATGCCGGGCGGCGAGCTGCGCCTCGTCTTCCTGGGCAACGTGCAGGTCGGCTTGGACCGCGACTCCTTCCACAACGCAGCGCTGCGCGTGGGTGTCGTCCTTCCCGAGTCGAGCTCGGCGCTGCGCTCCTTCGCGAGCTGGAACGGGCAGGAGCTGCCGTCCTGGACGTACGTCTACGAGCTGCCGATCGCGCAGTTCGAGGCCAATGGGCTCCTGGATCAGGCGCCGGTCCTGGCCGGCGTCGCGACCGCCGCGGGTGCCATGCGGTACCGGGCGAGCGCGAGTCCGAATCTGGTCGTGCTCACGCAAGGACGCTGAGAGTCAGGTCCGAGTGGATGCGCGCCGCAGCCGTCGGGCCGCGGCGCGTTTCGTTTTCGGGGGCGGGTCGCGAAACGTCGAGGGGGAACGGGATCCGCTTCAGGTGGCGCCGCTTCACGCGGCGCTGCGCAGGCCGGCATAGAATCCGGCGCGCATGAGCCGGATCCCGTCGCATCTGCCCCTCGTCGCGCTGACCTGCGGCGACCCCGCCGGCATCGGGCCCGAGATCGCGCGCGCCGCGCTGGCCGACGCGAACCTCGCGCGCCACGTGAGGCTCGTCGCGCTCGGGCCGGCGGCTGTGCGGCCCGCCGACGTGCCCGCCATTCGCGCGAATGAGGCGCATCCCGCGGCCGGGCACGCCTGGATCGAGACCGCGTCATTCGGACCGTGGGAACTCGGTCGCGTGCAGGCGAGCGCCGGACGCGCGGCGCTCGCGGCGCTGCGCGCGGGTCACGAGCTGGCCCTGGCTGGTCGAGTCGACGCGCTCGTCACCGGCCCGGTCAGCAAGGAAGCGCTGCACCTGGGCGGCGAGCAGGTCGAGGGCCAGACCGAACTGCTCGGCCGCTGGTGCGGCGTCGAGCGCTTCGAGATGCTGGCCGTCGCCGGCGCGCTGCGCGTGCTGCTCCTGACGCGGCACATGCCGCTCGCGCGCGCGCTGTCGCTCGTCACGCAGGAGCGCGTGCTCGACCGCCTGCGCCTCCTCGACGAGGGTCTGCGCGCGTTCGGCATCGCGCGCCCGCGGATCGCGCTCGCCGGCCTGAACCCGCACGCGGGCGAGAACGGATTGCTCGGTTCGGAGGAGGACGAGACGCTGCGACCGGCGGCACGCGCGGCGCGCGCGGCCGGCATCGACGTGGACGGGCCGGTCTCACCGGATGCCGTGTTCCTGATGGCGTCGCGCGGACGCTACGACGGCGTGCTGGCGCTCTACCACGACCAGGCGTTCATCCCGATCAAGCTCCTGTCGGCGGACGGGGGCGTCACGGTGATCCTCGGGCTGCCGTACCTGCGCGTGAGCCCGGTCCACGGCACGGCCTTCGACCTGGCCGGCAAGGGTCTGGCTTCGCCCGCGAACCTGATCGCGGCGCTGCATCAGGCGGCCGACTGGGCCGAGCTTCGGCGGGTCGAGCGCGCTGGCCGATGAAGGGATCCTGGGAGGCCGGAACCTCCACCGCACGTGAGGTTGGCAGGTAGACTGGTTCGCCACCCTCGGCGCGGCCCAGGCACCCGAAGTTCGCTCGCCTCCCGCAGACCGCCCCGCCCGCACGCAGCATGACCGGCCGCAAACAGAAGATCGTCCTCTACCAGCCTCAGCAGGTGGACGAGAGCCTGGGGCTGCCGTCGAGCAAGGACCTGCTGCCCCTGGAGATGCTGACGATCTCCGCCTGGCCGGTGCAGGACGGGTACGAGGTCGTGATCATCGACGGCAGCCTCTATCCAGCCGAGGAAGCCCACCGGCGCGTCGTCGAGGCCTGCGAGGGCGCGCTGCTCTACGCCACGACCGGGATCCTCGGCTACATGGTCACCGACGGGCTGGCGGCCTCGAAGAGAGTGAAGGCGCGCTTTCCGCAGCTGCCCATGTTCATCGGCGGCTGGTTCGCCAGCGTGCGGCCGGACCTGCAACTCGGTAGCGGCTTGTACGACGCGGTCGTGTGCGGGCAGGGCGAGCTGACGTTCCGCGACATCGTCAAGGCCGTCGACGCGGGCGAGAAGCTGGACGCGATCCCCGGCCTCGCGCTGTGGCGCGACGGGCAGGTCGTCAAGACCGAACGGCGCGGCGCGGTCGGCTGGGACCAGATTCCCGACTACCCCTGGCACCTGATCGACATCGAGCCCTACAAGCAGCACCAGTTGCGCGCCCGGTCGCACCGCGACGTGCTGCGCATGCCGACGCCGCCGGCGATGGGCGACCGCAAGCCGTACTTCGGCATCACGTACTACTCGAGCTACGGCTGCCCCGAGCCGTGCACGTTCTGCTGCTCGCCGATCGTGACGGATCGCCGTTGGAAGGCGATGCCGGCCGAGCGGATGATGGACGACCTCCAGGGTCTGCACGAGCGCTGGGGCTTCGACGTCGTGCGCTTCCACGACGCGAACTTCGGCGTGCTGCGCAAGCGCTTCAAGGACTTCGCGCGGATGAAGATCGACCGGAACCTGAAGTTCTGGTGGAACGCGTTCATCGAGACGCACACGATCCTGGAAGCGAAGAAGAAGGACCCCGAGGCGCTCGATCTGCTCGCTGAATCCGGCATGTACATCGCCGAGATCGGCGCCGAAGCCGGTTCCGACGACATGATGGCGAAGATCGGGAAGCCGATCCACGGCGACGACAACGTCGACGCCGCCATCGAGATGGACAAGCGCGGCATCTGCGCGTCCGTCACCTACATCATCGGCTACCCGGGCGAAGAGCGCGGCTCGATGATGGCCACGATCGACCAGTGCCGCCGCCTGCACGTCGCGGCGCCGCTCGCGCGCCCGACCGTGTGGCCCTACCGGCCGATCCCGGGCACCGCGATGTGGGACGAGGCCATCGGCCTCGGCTACCAGCCGCCGCAGCGCATCGAGGAGTGGGGCTCGATCGGCGAGTACCACCTCGAGGAGACGTGGCCGGGCAAGATCCCGCCCGACGTCGCGCTGGCGCGCAAGATGTACCAGCACTACGTGACGCTCGACTACGGGCTGGCGCGCGGGCGCATCGGCTGGTGGGAGAAGCGCGCGAAGAAGCGCCTGGAACAGGGGCAATTGACCGGCGGCTTCCCGACCGGCTTGTGGGAAGCGCGCGCGTTCGACCTGTACAACCGCGTCGAGAAGAAGCTGTTCCCGCGACAGGAGATGTCGCGTTCGTGGGTCGATCCGGGCCACAAGACGGGAACCGCGTCGAACGCCGCGAGCCGCAGTCGCGAGGCGATGACGGAAACGACGTCCGGGTGACGCCAACGTCGGAACCGGTTCTGGTGGTGCGTCGCGCAACGGCGCCGCAGTGCTAGTTGCAGAACGTCACGCCCAGGCCGTCGGACAAGTTGAAGCCTGCCCCGCCGCCGGCCGGGTTGCGGTACCAGCACTGGAAGTAGCGCGTGCTCCCCGGCGTGATGTTGCCCAGCACGGGGGGGGCGGTGAAGTCGATCGCGCGCGCCGACGTCCCGGTCGGCGTGGCCGTTTGCGGCGGGTTGAGCCGGATGGAGCTGCCGCCGACGCAGCGAAACCCGTTGCCGAACGGCACCTGGATCTGGGTCGGGCCGAAGAAGTAGATGTGCGACGTGTTGGGCGGGAGCTGCGTGCACGTCAGCGCGAAGTTGTTGGCCGAGATCGACAGCGATCCGCTGGAGCCGATCAGCGCACCCACGCCCGTCGAGTTCGGCGCGGCGACGCAGTAGCTCGCGGCCGATCCGGCGCAGGGCGGGTCGTACACGATCCGCAGGCGCGGCCGCGCCGGAAGGCTGGGGTTCGTGCGCGAATCGAATCGCTTCGCCGTGGGCGTGTCGAGCTCGTTCGCGTTGACCAGGATCCAGCCGAAGTTGTTGGCCGGAGTCGCCAGCCAGCCCTGCACGTCCGCGACGAGCCCCGGGCCCGACCACGTGTAGTACGCGATCTGGTCGACGCTCGTCGTCGCGCTGACGACCGGATCGAAGTCGCCGCCGTTGCTGGCCCAGAACGTCCCAGGGTGGAATCTCTTCGTCCAGGTCGCGTCGCCGGTCGTCGCCGGCGCACCGGAGCCGTCGCCGTTGGGGGCGTTCGACGTGCCCTCGCCCCAGTCCGCGGTCAGCTCGTGCAGGCTGATGTCGTACGCCCCGCCGTTGGTGCGCGACATGTAGAGCGTCATCTCGACTGCCGTCACGGTCGATCCGGCGGGAACGGACGCCGCGACGTCGAAGCGGATCAGCGCGCGCCGGTTCTGGCTCTGGCCGTTCGTGCCGCTGAAGAAGCGCTCACCCGCGCCGTTGCTCTCGTTGCCCGATTCGGCGTAGATCGTGTTGTCGCGGCTCGCGTTGATCGTCGTCTCGTCGGCCGCCGCGGCGCGGGCCAGGGGCAGGGCGAGGAACGCGCAAGTGAAGAGGATCGGGCTCGGACGCATCGGCAGCGGATCTCCAGGTAGACGGATGGGCTCGCGCCGGCGTCCCGTGCCAAGCCGCTCGCGACATCCCTCTGGTACAGGATAAGTGCATTCCAACGGTTTGGGGCGGACGTTCCGGCCTGCGCTCCCGGCCCGCGTGAGGCACTCACGGCGCCGTGGCATACTTCGCTCGATGCTCTCGAGCGCGCGCCTCCTGTTCGCCGTCCTCGTCGTGTTGTCCTGCGGCCTCCAGCCCGCGCGGGCGCAGGCCGGCCGCCCGGAGCAGGCTCCGGCAGCGCTGCGACTGGACGGCGAGGCGATCCCGCTCGACGTCTACGCGCGCTGGCTGGTCAAGAACTTCGGCGAGCGCGCAGCGCTCACGTTCGGCCTGGAGTTCTGGGCCGTCGAGCGCGAAGCGCGCGCGCTGGGCGTCGAGGTGCCGGACGCCGAGGTCTCGAAGCGCGTCGACGGCGCGCTGCAGGAGCGCATCGAGAAGGCCTTCCTGGGCCGCAAGAGCGAATGGTTGGCGGAGCTCCAGCGCACCCGGCGCACCGAGGCGGGCGTCCGCCTCCAGCGCGCGATGGAGGATCGACCCCTCGCGCTGGCCGAGCGCATGGCCGCGATCGACCGCGTCGTGCCCGAGCAGAAGATCGTGCGCGACTGGGAGTTCCAGTACGGCCGCAAGGGTCGCCGCTACGAGCTGCACATGACGAAGGTGCTCGTCGTCGTGCCTTCGGGCGAGCGCCAGTCGCGCGACGAGTGGAATGCAGGGCGCGAGAAGGTGATGGAGGAGGGGCGCCGCAAGGCGCTGGCGATCCGCGATCGCATCGCGGCCGGCGAGGATTTCGGCAAAGTGGCGCGCGAGACCAGCGACGATCCCGAGACGCGCGACGGCCGCGGGCAGTGGACGCGCGGCTTCTCGCACTTCGGCTGGCCGTGGAACTTCCTCGAGGCGCTGGAGAAGCTGGCGGAGGGAGAGCTGTCGGAGCCGCTCTACGCGCGCGGCGGCTGGTGGATCGTGCGCGTCGACGCGGTGCACGAGACGCCGCTGGCGGCCGTGCACGAGGAGATACGCGCGCGCCTCGAGCGCAAGGGCCCCGAACCCGACGAGGCCGGCGCCGTGCTCGAGCGCATCCGCGCCGCGACGACGGTCCGCATCCTGCCGGCGATGTACGACGAGGGCTCGGACCCCGAGCTGCAGGGTCCCAACCAGCCGGTGCTCGAGGTCGACGGCGAGCCCGTCCCGCGCGCCACGTTCGCGCGCTGGCTGGTGGCCACGCAGGGCGAATCGATGATGCAGCGCTTCGTGGAGGACTGGGCGATCGAGCGCAAGGCGCGGGAAGTCGGCGTCGCAGTGACGCCGGAGGAAGTCGACGAGCGCGTTCTCTCCGTGGTCCAGTCGAAGATCGACGAAGGGCACAAGGGCACGCGCGAGGCCTGGGTCGCGTTCCTCGCCTTGAGAGGTCGCACGGAAGAGTCCGCGTTGCGCGCGCAGCGGGAGCGCACGCGCACCGACCTCCTGGCCGAGAAGCTCCTCCTGCGCGAGCGCAAGGTGACGCCCGATGACGTGCGGCTTCGTTTCCGCAGCGAGTTCGGCGCGGACGGAGAGCGCCTCGAAGCGCGCTGGATCGTCGTGATGAACTCGCTCGACGCCATGGACGCGAAGTGGACGCGCGAGCAGCTCACCGAGGCGCTCGACAAGGCCTCCCGACTCGCAGGCGAGCGGGCCGGCGAGCTCGTGGCGCGCGCGCGCGCCGGCGAGGACTTCGCCGCACTGGCCCGTACGCACAGCGACGATGCCCCCACGAAGGCGGGCGGAGGGCGGATCCCAGGTCGCTTCGTCGCGGACCTGTACCCCGATCGTTTCGGGGCCGCCGTGGCGAACCTCGCGGTCGGCGAGGTCTCCGAGCCGCTCGACTACGGCAACGCCTGGGTCATCTTCCAGGTGACCGCCCGGCGCACGGTCACGTTCGAGGATGTCGAGAAGGAGCTGGCGGCCGAGCTGGCCGCGCAGCGGCCGAGCGGCGCGCAGGTCAACGCGCACCGCAATTCCCTCACGCAGAAGATGGCGGTCGAGATCCTCCCAGGAATGGCTTCGCGCTAGCGCGGGCAGGGCGTGACGGCGAGCCAGCCTTCACTGCTCGCGCGGTACCGTCTGTCGTTCGAGTCGTTCGAGCAGCCGTGTCGCGTCCGTGTCGACCTGGAGGATCGCGCGGTCCTGCGCGCGCAGGAAACCCTGGTCGCGCGCGCTGTCCAGGAACGCCATCAGCGGCTCGTAGTAGCCCGCGACGTCGAGCAGGCCGACGGGCTTCGCGTGGAACCCGAGCTGCGCCCAGGTGAGGATCTCGAACAGCTCGTCGAGCGTGCCCATCCCGCCCGGCAGCGCCACGAACGCGTCGGAGAGGTCGGCCATGAGCGCCTTGCGCTCGTGCATCGTGCGCACGACGTGCATCTCGGTCGCGCGTCCGTGCGCCAGCTCGCGCTCCTTCAGCGCCGCGGGGATCACGCCCAGCGCGCGTCCGCCCGCCGCCAGAGCCGCGTCGGCGACGACGCCCATCAATCCAACGTGGCCGCCGCCCCAGACGAGGTCGATCCCGCGTGCGCCGAGCAGCGCGCCCAACCCGCGCGCCGCGGCTGCGTACTCCGGCCGGGCTCCCGCCGACGAGCCGCAGAAGACGCACACCCGCCCGATGCGCCACGCGGGCTTGCGTGCGTGGCCGCCCGGATGGCGCGCCCGTTCAAGGGGCGCGCCGCTCACTTCGTCGGCCCGGTCGCGGGGACCTCGGTCAGGAGCAGCTCGATCGTCGCGTCCTGGAGGTTGGCCGGGTTGTCGTGCCAGCGCACGCGACCGAGGCGGTCGAGCATCACGATGTCAGGGATCTTCTGCCCCTTGTAGGCGGCGGTCGTGGACCCTGAGTCCATCATGACCGGGAAGCGGATGCCCTTCTGCGTCAGGAAGGCGCGCACGGATTCGAGCGTCTGGCCTTGGCTGTGGTCGACGACGCCGATCATGCGAACGCCCATCGCCTCGTAGCGCTGGTGGAGATCCAGCAGGAAAGGCCGGGCTTTCTCGCAGTTCTCGCACCAGGTCGCGAAGAAGTAGAGGATCACCGGGTCGCCCTTCGAGCTCGCCAGCGTGACCGGCCCGCCCTGCACCCAGGCCTCGGCCGCGAGTTCGGGCGCAGGCTTCTCGAACTGGTCGAGGTACTCGAGGTAGCGCTTGACCGACGCGAAGTCCTCGCCCTTCGGATAGTCCTTCACGTAGCGTTGCAGATCGGCGCGCGCGCCGGCCGTCTGCAGCAGGTGCCGGCGCACGGCTGCACGGCGCTCGATCGACTTGGGCCCGTACTTGACGTCGGACGCATAGCGCTCGATCGCGCGCCCATAATCGGTGTCGGCCAGCACCAGGTCGCCCGAGAACAGCGCCACGGTCCCGCGCATGTACTGCGCGCGCGGCGCCAGCGGATCGCCGGCGTGCTGGTCGAGCACCGCGTCGAAGCGCGTGCGGGCCTGGGAGAACGCCGCCAGCGACGAGGCATCGTTGCGCTGCAGCTTCTGCCGCGCGCGTCCCAGCGAGAACCAGCACACGCCGTCCTCGACTTGCGCCTCGACGGCGTGCGGCGTGCCCGGAAACGTCAGCGCGTAGGCCGCGAAGGCCTGCGCCGCGCGCTCGTAGTCGGCCTTCTTCTTCAGCTCGTGCGCGGCGGCCCAGGCCGCGTCCTCGGGCGAGACCTTGGGAGCCGCCGGAGCCTGGAGCGGAACGACCGCAACGGTGTCTCCGAGGGCGAGGGCGGCGACGATCGCGGCGTGGAGCAGCATGGAGTACGTTTCGCGGAATGAGGGGACGTCTCTACTGTAGCGCCTCCCGCCCGCACCCGCTCCGGAGGCAGCCATGCGTTCCGTCCCGATCGTCGCCGCGGCCCTGGCCTGCGGATCCTGCTTCATGTCCGCTCCGCCGGGCGTGGCCTCCTTGCGCGCCGAAGTGCAGCGCTACCTCGACCGGTACGGGCCCGAGTACCAGCAGCTGACCCGAACGGCGCAGGCAGCGCAGTGGGCCGCGCAGACGCGCATCGTCGAGGGCGACGACGCTCCGCAGCAGCTGGTGCGCCAGTCCGAGGAGGCGCTGGCGGAGTTCACGGGCAGCACCGAGAACATCGAGCTCGCGCGCGCCTACCTGCGCCGCAAGAAGGAGCTGGCGCCGCTGCAGGTGAGGCAGCTCGTCACGATCCTGCGCAAGGCCGGCGGCAACCCCCAGACCGCGCGCACGCTCGTGCGGCAGCGCATCGCGGCCGAGACGGAGCAATCGAAGAAGCTGTACGGGTTCCGCTACGAGCTGGACGGCAAGCCGACCTCGACCACCGAGATCGACGCGATCCTGGCCGGTGAGACGGACCTCGACCGCCGGCTGCGCGCGTGGGAAGCGTCGAAGGCCGTCGGTCCGGCGCTGCGAGACGGGCTCGTCGTCCTGCGCTCGGTGCGCAACGAGGTCGTGCGCGCGCTGGGGTACGCCGACTACTTCGCGTACATGGGCGATGAGTACGGGATGAGCCCGGGCGATCTCGCCGGCCAGCTCGACGGCATCCGGCGCGAGCTGCGCCCGATCTACCGGGAGCTGCACACGTGGGCGCGGCACGAGCTGGCTCGGCGCTACGGACAGCCCGTGCCCGACCTGATCCCGGCCCACTGGCTGCCGGATCGCTGGGGACAGAACTGGTCGGCGCTGGCACCCGTCGAGGGCCTCGACCTCGACAAGGCGTTGAAGGACAAGTCGCCGCGCTGGATGGTCGAGCAGGGCGAGCGTTTCTACGTGTCGATGGGATTCGAGCCGTTGCCGGCAACGTTCTGGGAACGCTCGTCGCTGGAGCCGGTAGCGGCCGACGCGGGCTGGTCGAAGAACAACCACGCCTCGGCCTGGCACGTCGACCTGGAGCGCGACGTGCGCTGCCTGATGAGCATCGTGCCCACGGGCGACTACTACGAGACGGTGCACCACGAGCTCGGGCACGTGCAGTACTACCTGCAGTACGCGACTCCGGCCGTGCCCTACGTGCTGCGCGAGGGCGCGTCGCGCGCGTACCACGAGGCGTTTGGCTCGATGCTGGGCCTGGCCGCGATGCAGCCGCGTTTCGTCCAGTCAATCGGGCTCGAGCTGGGCGACGTGCGACCCGACCCGATGCGGGTGCTGCTGTACGAGGCGCTCAACTACGTCGTGTTCCTGCCCTGGTCGGCCGGCGTCATGTTCGAGTGGGAACGCGAGATCTACACGCAGGAGCTGCCGCCCGAGAGGTGGAATGCGCGCTGGTGGGAGCTCGTCCAGCGCTACCAGGGCATCGCGCCGCCGACGTCGCGCGGCGAGGCCTTCTGCGACCCGGCCACCAAGACGCACGTGAACGACGATCCGGCGGCGTACTACGACTACGCGCTGTCGTTCGTGCTGATGTTCCAGCTGCACGACCACATCGCGCGCAACATCCTGCGCGAGGACGCGCACGACACGTCGTACTACGGGCGCAAGGACGTCGGCGACTTCCTGCACTCGATGATGCGGCCGGGCGCCACCGTCGACTGGATCGAGCTCCTGCGCGAGAAGACCGGGTCGCCGCTCAGCGCGCGGCCGATGGTCGACTACTTCGAGCCGTTGCGGAAGTGG
Organism: Planctomycetota bacterium; assembly: GCA_031400875.1. Taxonomy (GTDB): domain Bacteria; phylum Planctomycetota; class UBA1135; order UBA1135; genus JAEUHZ01. The sequence continues at coordinate 13,890 of JANNQS010000041.1, forward strand.
CTCGTGGAGCAGAACCGAGGCCGCGTCAGCACCCTGCCGCCGCTCTAGCGCTGCTGGTGCAGCGGCCTCCGGGCCGCGATTCGCGGCCCCAACGGAATCGGTTCCGTCAGGCCGGCGAGCCGCTTGTGCCGTTCTCACGAGGAACGCCCTTTTCCGTGCGCAGCCGGAAACTGCGCATGAAAAAGGGCGAGAGCACGCGGCGCGAACCGCGTGCTCTCGCAAGGAAACCGGCGAAGGCCCGGACGAACCGGTACCCAGACCCGCGGTACCGTGGCTAGGCCATGGCACTCCCCTTCGCAGATCGATCGCCGGGAAGCGCGTGACGGATGTTCGTCCCCGTGAGCATCCGAACGCGACCCTTCCAGAAGACACCAGTCCGCCCGGTCCCCGTCGGGCAGGTGGCGCCTCTCCTCCTCATGAACCGCAGCGGCGGGGTCCCCGTCCCGCACGACAGCGGCGCTCCGTCACCCAGAGGGCGGCGGAAGCTCTCTCTGCCATTTCCTGCCGGCTGCCCGCCCTGCTTGGCTGGCCCGGCCGTCGGCATCCGACCGCACGCTCCGCGCGCAGCGCTTGCGATCGGTTGATAGGGGCGAACGCCGCGTCCCCCGTTGCGTTCCGTCACGACGGTCCCTCCGCGGACGAGCGGCGTCTGCGCGCGCACTCTCCGCACCGTCGTTCCAGTTCGTCCCACCTGTCTCATCGCGGCGTTCACCGTGGAACCGCGGCCCGACCCGGAGTGGAGCGTCCGCCCTGCCGCGCGTGAGCGGCACGGGACGAAGGACCTCTGAACCCGAGGCGGAACGGATTCCGTCTGCCCCTCGGATGACGTCCGTGGATCGGATCGACGACTTCGGAAACCCGGCTTGCCGCTCGCGTGAGCGAGACGGCCCCGTGGCTTTGCGGCCCGGCCTCTCGACCGGTGTGCCCTTATCGTGTCATCGTTCGGAGCGAGGCAGGATACACAGGAAATTGCATTGCGGCCAGCGGCGCGAGCGATTTATCGCGGGACGTCCGGCGGTTTCACCAAGCGTCAACAGCCGGCTCGGTCCGCGTCCTCCGAACCGCGAACCATCTTCCTAAGGCAGCACGAAATCCAACGTGCGCACGAGCGACGCGGAACCTTCTTCCGCTCCGGGCGAGTGGATCGTCTCGAGCAGCACGTGCACCGCGGAAGGGAACGCACGCAGGAACATGTTGGCGTTGCCGGGCTCGTTCTCGAACGTGGCCACGACGTCGCCGTGGTACGAGCGCACGTCGGCGACCGCCTCGTCCTTGAACGCGGCGTCGTCCATCTCGAACGAGGGCTTCAAGTGCAGCACGCAGCGCCCGCGCCAGAACGGGAAACCGTGGCCGACCAGCGAGCGCACGGTCCCGACCTCCATGCCGCCGACGTGGCGGCCGGTCAGGTAGTAGATCAGCGCCCCGCGCTTGTGGCAGGCCAGCACGAACGCGGTCGCGCCCAGCACGGGCTGGTCGTGCGCCAGGTAGTCGTCCTGGAAGAAGCGCGCGAACCAGAACTCCTTGAGCCGGGACAGGATCTCGCGGTCATCGATGCCGAACCGCATCAGATCGTCGTGGACGTTCCAGCCCATGTCGTCCAGGCCGATGCGCTCTGAGACGTCGGCCAGGTGCGGATGGCGCGCGGCGTTCTCGCGCACGAACTCGTGCAGGATCGCCAGGTTCCGCGGCGCGGTCGAGAAGAGCGTGGAGTCGAGGTCGAAGACGCACACCGGCAACCGGTCGCGACGGACCGCGGCGTCGATGCGCGTGAACACGTCGCGCAGTCGGGGGGAGCCCATGGCCCATGAGGTTACCGGCGGCAGGGCTCGCCCTGCCAGCCGGGGCGCTTGCGCCCGCATCGCGCGGGCCGCTAGCCTCCGCGCACCTCTCGGGGCCCGCGCCTGAAGGTCCCCGCGCATGTACCTGCCCGACTGGCTGGCCAAGCTCCTTCCGATCCTTCTGCTGCTGGTCGCGGTCGCGATCGTGGTGGCGCGGCTGCCGAAGGTCGACCTGGGCCACGACACGGCCTTCCAGAAGCGGAGGCGGACGAACTGGATCGTGCTCGGCCTGTCGTACGCGTTCCTGTACTTCGGCCGCTACAACCTGGCCGCGATCGTCGGGGTGCTCCAGAAGGAGGGCATCCTCTCGAAGGAGCAGTTCAACGAGATCGACGGCGTGGGCCTGGCCGTGTACGGCGTCGCGTTCCTGCTCAACGGGCCGCTGACGGATCGCTGGGGCGGGCGCACGACCATGCTCATCGCCGCCGCCGGCTCGGCGCTGATGAACGCCGGCATGGCCATCGCGATGCAGACGCGCGGCGACGTGGCCGGTGATCCGGCGGCGGGGCAGGAGCTGCGCAACGCCCTGCTCGTGTTGAACGCCGTGAACATGTACTTCCAGTCCTTCGGCGCCGTGTCGATCGTCAAGGTCAACGCGCACTGGTTCCACGTGCGCGAGCGCGGCGTGCTGGGCGGCCTGTTCGGGATCCTGATCTCGCTCGGGCTCTACTTCTCCTACGACTGGTCGCTGATGATCGCGAATGCCGCCGGCATCGCCGCCGCGTTCTGGGTGCCGGCGGCGGTGCTCGCCGTCATGTGCCTCTCGACGTACCTGTGGGTGCGCGATTCACCGGGCGCAGCCGGCTTCCGCGACTTCGAGACCGGCGACGCGACGAGCGGCCAGCTGCACTCCGACCCGCTGCGCGAGGTGCTGCGCAAGATGTTCTCGCAGCGCGTCGTGCTGATCATCGTCGCGATCGAGTTCTGCTCGGGCTTCCTGCGCCAGGGGGTGATGAAGCAGTTCCGTCCGTACGCGGTCGCGATCGGACAGGGCGAGACGTTCGTCTACGAGAACTGGGGCATGCTGCTGTGCGTGGCCGGGATCCTGGGCGGCGTGTTCGCGGGCACGATCTCCGACCACGTGTTCGGGTCCCGGCGCGGGCCCGTCGCTTCGATCCTCTACGGCGGCCTCCTGCTGGGCACGATCGGCTGCTGGATGCTTCTAGGCACCAGCGGGATCGGCTGGTCGATCGTGTTCATGTCGCTGTGCGTGATCGGCGTGCACGGCATGCTGTCCGGCACCGCTTCGGCCGACTTCGGCGGCTCGAAGAACGCCGGCGTCGTGACCGGCGTCATCGACGGCTTCGTGTACCTGGGCAGCGCGACGCAGGCCTTCCTGTACAGCCAGGTCCTGCCCAAGGGCGACGCGGCCAAGGATCCCGCGAACTGGTCGTCGTGGCCGGGCTGGATGATCCCGCTCGCGCTCGCCGGGCTGCTTCTGTGCATGCGCCTGTGGAACGCCCGCCCGAAACCCGGTGGAGCGCACTAAGCGCCAGCGACTCAGCGAGGTGTGGAAGTCACAGCGCGGTGCACGGCCAGCACGCCGTCGAGCACGCCGTCGAAGTCCTCGAGCTTGACCATGTTGGGGCCGTCGCTCGGGCTGGAGTCGGGGTCGGGGTGGACCTCGAAGAAGAGGCCGTCGACGTTGCCGGTGGCGACGGCGGCGCGCGCCAAAGCGGGGACCTTGCGGCGGTCGCCGCCGGTGCGATCGCCCAGGGCGCCCGGTTCCTGGACGGAGTGCGTCGCGTCGAACACGACCGGCTTGCCGGTCGCGGAGAGGTACTCGAACGACGTCATGTCGACGACCAGGCGGCCGTAGCCGAACGACACGCCGCGCTCGCAGACCATCACGTTCGGGTTGCCGGCCTTCACGATCTTGTCGACGACGTTCTTCATGTCCCAGGGCGCGAGGAACTGGCCCTTCTTGACGTGCATGGCGCGGTTCGTCTTCGCGGCCGCGAGCAGGAGGTCCGTCTGCCGGCACAGGAACGCCGGGATCTGCAGCACGTCGACGAACTCCGCCGCGGCAGCGCAGTGTTCGGGCAGGTGGACGTCCGTGATCGTCGGCACGTTCAGGCTCTTCCGCACCTCGCCCAGCCATTCCATGCCGTCGAGGCCGGGACCGCGCGTCGCGCTGGCGCTCGAGCGGTTGGCTTTGTCGAAGCTGGCCTTGAAGATCCACGGCACGCCGCGGGCCTTGCAGATCTCGGCCAGGCGGCCCGAGATCTCCTGCGTCAGCGCGCGCGACTCCAACACGCACGGGCCCGCGATCAGGAACAGCTGGCCGCCGCCGAAACGACGGCCGGCGATCTCGATGGTAGGACGTTGGTTGGCGCTCATTGATCGCGTTCAGGGTACCAGGATCCGGAACCGTTCCGGCTCGACAGTGAGCTCGAACGGCGCGTGGCCGGCCACGTCGCCGTCGACCTGCACCGGCACGGGCCCGTCGCCAGCGACGCGGAAGTGACGGCCCGTCACGCGCACGACGCCGCCGCCCGGGAAGCGCGCGAACAAGCCGCGTGCGGCGTGCCGCAGGAGCTCGAGACGCGAGCGCGCGGGGAACAGGTAGGCCTCGAACAAACCGTCGTCGAGGCGTCGGTCCCCGGCCAGGCTGGGCCAGCCGGCGTAGTTCACGACGTTGGCGAGCAGCACCATGCCATGCACTCCGGGCAGCAGCTTTCCGTCGGCCTCCACCTGGATGCTCGGCGGCTCGTAGCCGCGGAACGCGGTCAGCGCTGCGCGCGCCCACGACAGCCGCGTGATCGGACCGCGGCGCAGCCGCTCGAGCTCGTGCACGACGCTGGCGTCGTAGCCGGCGCTGGCGCCGAGGAAGCACAGACGCTGCGCGCTGCCGTCCGCGCTGCCCGCCGATTCGATGCGCGCGATGTCGAGCGCTTGCGTGCGTCCCGACAGGATCGTGCGCACGCATCCGGCCGGATCGCGGCGTAGCCCGAGGTCGAGGCCGAGCACGTTGGCCGTGCCCATCGGGAGCGGCGCGACTGCGACGTCGCGCCGTGGCAGGCCGCTCAGGACCTCGCTCAACGTCCCGTCGCCGCCGACGACGGCCACGGCGTCGACGTCGCGCGCGATAGCCGCCGCCCGGTCGCGCGCACAGCCACGTTGCGAGGTCGCGAACGGCTCGACCTCGAGCCCTTCCGCGCGCAATCCGGCGACGAGCTGTTCCGCGGCGCGAGCGCCGCGCCCGCGCCCCGCGACGGGGTTCGCGATCACGAGCACGCGGCGGATGGGAGCGTCGGACAAGGGCCGACGAGCTTCCGGCCTTGACCGGCCGCGCGTCCAGCGCAACCTTGCGTCCCTTTGGCACGCACGCTCCTCGTCGTCGGTGGGACCGGTTTCCTCGGGGTCCACGTCGTGCTGCAGGCCGCGGCGGAGGGCTGGTCCGTCGTCGCGGTGGGCCGCCACGGCGCGATCCCGGCCGGCCTCGCTCCGACCGCGCGACGCCTCGAAGTCGATCTGTCCCTTCCCGGCCGCGCGCGCGAGCTGGTCGAGTCGATCCGGCCTGACGCGCTCGTGAACTGCGCCGCGCTGTCGCGGCTGGCCGACTGCGAACGCGATCCCGATGCGGCGCGCGCCTCGAACAGCTGGTTGCCGGGTCAGCTCGCCGCTGCGTGCCGCGCGTTCGGCGTGCGCTGCGTGCACGTGTCGACGGACCTCGTCTTCGGTGCCCGGAGCGCGCCGACGGGCGGGTTCCGCGAGGGAGAACCCGTCGCGCCCGTGTCGACCTATGGGCGCACGAAGGCCGATGGCGAGACCGCCGTGCTCTCCGCCGACAGCAGGGCTCTGGTCGCGCGGCTCCCGCTGCTCTTCGGCGACTCCTTCGGCCGCGGCCTGGGTGCGAGCGATGCCGTGCGCACGGCCGTGTCGCGGGGCGAACGGCCGGCACTTTTCACCGACGAATGGCGCACGCCGCTCGACGTGCGTGACGCGGCCAGCGCGCTGGTCGAGCTGGCCGATTCCACTCACTTCGGTGTCCTGCACGTCGCCGGGCCGGAGCGCATCAGCCGCCATGAGCTTGGTCGGCTCGCGCTCACGGGCATGCGCGGCGCGGAGGAAGCGGTGCGAGCGTCGCTGCGGGCGGATGCGGGACTCGCCGACCGCCCGGAGGACGTCGCGCTGGACTCCTCGCGCGCGCGAGACGTTCTGCGGACTCGTTTGCGTTCGCCGCGCGAAGCGCTCGCGCGCGAGGACGCTCAGTAGGGGACGGGCTCGAGCACGCGCAAGCAGGGCCAGTCGTCGCCCGGCGCCGGCTCGGGCAGCACGCCGCACGCGACCAAACCGTCGTCGCTGCGCGGCTCGCACAGGTACACCGCGACCGCGCCCAACGGCTGCTCGGTCTCGACGATCCACGCGCCTTCCGGGAAGCGCAGACCCTCGCGGCGCCAGGACACGTCGATCTCGCGCTCGTCCTTGGCCTCGAGGATCGCGCGTGCGCCGTGCGTGGCGCCGTGCTCGACCCGCGCGATCTCGGTCGTCGCGGAGCCGCCGCGCAATCGGCGCACGAAGGGCCCGTGCCGGTCGAGGTGCTCGGCGACGACCCACGGCACGCAGTAGGCCCAGGGCCGCTCGACGACCTCCGTGCCGACGAAGCGCGCGATGTGCGCGATGCGCACGGTCGAGGGCGCGCCCTCCAGCGTCCGCGGCTTGCGCGTCAGGATCTCGACCTTGCCGGGGAACGTCTCGAGCGCGTAGCGCACCGCGATCCGCTTGGGCGGGTCCTGCGACGTCTCGACGACCTGCACCGCGTCGCGCGCGCGCTCGGCGACGACAGCCAGCGTCTCGACCAGGAACTCGTACGAGGCGCGCACGCGCTCCTCGAACGTCTGGTACGAGTACGTCTCGAGCAGCAGGTCGAGCCGGTTCAGGAGCCCGCGGTAGTTCCCGCCGAAGCGCGGATGGTGCGGGTACGTGCGCCAGCCCTCGCCGCTTGCGCCCTCGTCCTCGACGAAGTTGCCGTAGAAGAACGTGTCGAGCTTGGTGCGCTGCGCGAGGCGCCGCGTGATCTCGGGCAGGGCCACGGTCCGCATCCACTCGATCGGCTCGCGCCGCCCGCTCTCGACCGTGTGCGGCACGTCGTAGGTCGCGGCGAAGCGGTGGACGGACCCGTTCGTCGAATGGCAGTCGATGGTCAGGTGCGGCCGCCAGCGCCGCCACACGTTCTGCATCAGGAGCCGCATCTCGGGCTGCGACTGCGCCATGTAGTCGCGGTTCAGGTTCACGCCGCTGGCGTTGCCGCGCGTGCCCACGCCGGTCGGTGGCCCGATCTGCCCTTCGAAATGCGCCAGATCCAGCGCGCGGTTGCGCGGATCGATGCGGTCGTTGCCGGCGGGGTTGAAGAGCGGCACGATTAGCAGCACGAGCTCGTCCAGGATCCCGGGGTGGCGGTCGTCGAGGATGTCGCGCATCAGCGCGAGGCTCGCCTCCTTGCCCTCGACCTCGTCGGCGTGGATGCCGTTGATCACCAGCACGACGGGCCGTTGAGAACCGTGCGCGTGGAACGGCAGTCGCACGGGATCGCGCGACAGCACGCACAGCGGCATCGCGCGACCCTCCGGGCTCGTGCCGAAGGGCTCGACGTGCAGGCGCGGATCGCCGCGCGCCTGCAAGCCTTCGACGAAGGCCATCACGTCGGCGTGCAGCGATGTCTCGTGGTAACGCGAAGCTTCGGCGCGGGTCTTCACGTGCTTGATCGTAGCGGCGTGCGGCGGCAAGAACGCGCTCAGCGAGCTAGACTCGGGGGATGCGCCTGATCGCTGCAGCAACCGTCCTGTCCTTCCTGGCCGCTTGCGGAGCCGAGCCCGCCGGCCCGACCGAGACCGCGTCCGAAGCCGAGCACGTCGGCAAGGCCGGGTGCGTCGGCTGCCAGGTGCGGCCGGAGGGCGTGACCACGGCCACCGCCTACCGCTTCGACGTCCAGGTGTGGGAGATGCCGCTCGAGCAGGCCGAGGCGCTCTACCGTCCGGCGGACGCGGCCGATTCGAGCCTCGCGCTGCTGATCGACGAGCGTGGACTCGAGAAGTCGTTGCGCGAGCTGGCCGCGCGCGACAAGCGCGTCGAGCTGCTCGAACGGCCCGGGTTCGACACGCAGGCGGGCAAGCGCGCGTTGCTGCCGGCTCGTTCCGGCGGCGGCGAGAGGCGCTGGAGCGACGGACTGCGCCTCGAGCTGGGCGGCAAACCGACGGCGGGCTGGGCTCCGAACGCGCTCGATTTCGCGTGCTCGTGGACGTCGCCGCAGGGCGAAGCGCTCGGGCGCGCGCAGGGCGTCACGCCGCTCCCGTACGGCCACACGGTCCTCTTGTGGTGCCTGCCCTCGAAAACCCTGGCCCAGCGGCCCGATCCGCGCACCGCGCGCGCGGTCGTGGCGATCGTGAACGTCACGCCCAGCACCTGATCGCTGGCTCGAGCGGATTCCGGCGTTCGAGCGCGGTCGCGCTTGACCGGCTCGACGCGCGCCGATGAAGTGGCCGCCTTCCATGGAGCTTTCCACCCGCTATTCGCCGGCCGAGTTCGAGAACGACGTCTACGAGCGCTGGCTCGCGAGCGGCGGTTTCACGCCGTCCGCGAAGAGGGACGGCACGAAGAAGCCCTTCGTGATCATGATCCCGCCGCCGAACGTGACCGGCGTGCTGCACATGGGTCACGCGCTGAACGGCACGATCCAGGACGTGATCATCCGCCACCGGCGCATGCAGGGCTTCGACGCGCTGTGGCTGCCGGGCACGGACCACGCCGGCATCGCCACGCAAGCCGTCGTCGAGCGCAAGCTCTACGAGGACGAGAAGAAGACGCGCAACGACCTGGGGCGCGACGCGTTCCTGGCGCGCGTGTGGGCCTGGAAGGAGGAGCACGGCAGCTACATCCTCCAGCAGTACCGCCGCCTCGGCGCGTCGTGCGACTGGTCGCGCACGCGCTTCACGATGGAGCCGCACATGACGCGCGCCGTGCGCGAGAGCTTCGTGCGGCTCTTCGACAAGGGCCTCGTCTACCGCGGCGCGCGGCTCGTCAATTGGGACTGCGTGCTGCAGACGGCCATCAGCGACGACGAGATCGAGTACGTCTCGAAGAAGGACAAGCTCTACGAGCTGCGCTATCCGGTGAAGGGTCGCGAGGACGAGTTCGTCACCGTCGCGACGACGCGGCCCGAGACGATGCTGGGCGACACGGGCGTCGCCGTGAATCCGGGCGATGCGCGCTACGCGCACCTGCACGGCGCGACGCTGGTCCTGCCGATCGTGGGGCGCGAGATCCCCCTGGTCCTCGACGACACCGTCGAGACGGATTTCGGCACCGGCGCGGTCAAGGTCACGCCCGGCCACGATCCGGCCGACTACGAGCGCGGCCTGCGGCACAAGCTGCCGATCGTGAACCTGTACGAGAAGGACGGCCGCCTGAACGAGAACGGCGGCCCGTTCGCCGGGCTCCCGCGCGAGAAGGCGCGCGACGCCGTCATCAAGAAGCTCGAGGAGCTGGGCCTGCTCGGAAAGGTCGAGGACTACACGCACAACGTCGCGATCTCCGACCGCAGCAAGAGCATCATCGAGCCGCTCGTCAGCGAGCAGTGGTTCGTGAAGATGAAGCCGCTGGCCGAGCCGGCGATCCGCGCCGCGAAGAGTGGGCGGCTGAAGTTCCGGCCGGAGCGCTGGGAAAAGGTCTACCTCGACTGGCTCGAGAACGTGCACGACTGGTGCATCTCGCGGCAGCTGTGGTGGGGGCACCAGATCCCCGTCTGGTACGACGAGGACAACGTGCCGGTCGCGTCGCGCACCGACCTCGCGATCGGCTCGAAGCACCCGCAGACCGGCAAGCCGATCGTGCGGCGCGACGAGGACGTGCTCGACACGTGGGCCAGCTCGTGGCTGTGGCCGTTCGCCACGATCGGCTGGCCCGACAAGACCGAGGACCTGGCGCGCTTCTACCCGACGCAGTTCCTGTCGACCGCGCGCGAGATCATCTACCTCTGGGTCGCGCGCATGGTGATGGCCGGCTACGAGTTCCTCGACCACCTGCCCGAAGACCAGCGCTGTCCGTTCGACGTGGTCAACGTGCACGCGACCGTGCTCGACCCCAAGGGCCGGCGCATGTCGAAGTCGGCCGGCAACGGCGTCGACCCGATCGAGCTGATCGACAAGTACGGAGCGGACGCGACGCGCTACTCGTTGATCCTGCTCACGAAGGAGGGGCAGGACGTCAAGCTGGCCGCCGACCGGATCGAGCAGGGGTTCCGCTTCACGAACAAGCTGTGGAACGCGGCGCGGTTCGCGCTCATGAACGTGGCCGGCAAGGCGACGCAGGATCCGACGCTGACCGGCGCGCAGCTGCGCCTAGAAGACCGCTGGATCCTCTCGCGCCTGGAGCGCGCGCGGCGCGAAGCGACGTCGGCGCTCGACGAGTACCGCCTGAACGAAGCCGCGACGCTGCTCTACAAGTTCGTCTGGAACGACTTGTGCGACTGGTACCTCGAGATGGCCAAGCCACGGCTGTCGAACGAGGACGATCCGTCGGGGGCGGTGGCGCGCGGGACGCTGGTGCGCGTGCTGGCCGACACGTTGGCCCTGCTGCACCCGTTCACGCCGTACGTGACCGAAGTGCTGTGGAAGACGCTCCACGAGACGACCGGCGGCGACGCGCCGATGCTGATGAACGCGCGCTGGCCCGACGGCCGCGGTCTGTCGATCGACGAGGCGGCCGAGGGCGAGATGCAGGTCCTGCAGGACGTCGTGGGCGCCGTGCGACAGGTGCGCAACCTGACGAGCCTGGGCGAACGACAGCCTCTCCAAGCGCGGATCGCCGCGCCGCGCGCCGCCGAGTGCGCGATCCTGACGCGCCACCTGCCGACGATGCGCGCGCTGGCGTTCCTGTCGGAGTGCGACGTGTCCGAGAAGGCCGAGCGCCCGAAGGCCAGCGCGGTCGCGGTGTCGGGCGGCATCGAGGTCGTCGTGCTGCTGGGAGAATCCGTCGATTTGGGCAAGCTGAAGGACGTGCTGCAGCGCCGCGCCGAGAAGGTCAAGGCCGGGATCGCTGCGATCGACTCGAAGCTCGGCAACGCCGCGTTCGTCGAGCGCGCCGATCCCGAGGTCGTGGCCGAAGAGCGTGCGCGCCGCGACGAGCTCGTGCTCGAGCTGTCGATGCTGGAGCGCAACCTCGCCGGGTTCTGAGCGGCGTGCACGGCTTCGAGGAGCGACTCGGGCCGTACGGCGAGAGCCTCGCGTCGGACACGTATCGCAAGGGCATCCAGGAATCCGCACGCGATGCGCTGGCCGCGATCGTGAGCTACCGCCGCGGCGAATTCGACGCGCTGCGCACCTGTCGGACGCTCGTGAACGATCCCTATCTGCGCGAGATCGTGCCGATCGAGCTGCTGCGGGCCTTCATCGTGGCCGAGGCGCAGTTCGACCTCGACCTGGACGTGGAGCGCGCGGACAAGTTCGAGCCGGCCGAGTGGGCCGATCTGTGCGCGGAGCGCGACGAGTACTTCGCGAGCGAAGACGGGTCGATCGTGCGCGACTGGGACGCGCTCGCCGTGCACCTGGAGCAGTGGCAGCGCGACAACCCTCCGCGTCGAGTCGACGATTGACCGCGAACGGCCGCGCTCACGCGCGCTTGCGCGGAACCGAGCCGAGAGGCAAGTACAAGGAGGTCGGCCGCGGGCTCGTGAGCACGACACCGGAGTCCGCTGCCACCACCACGAATCCGTGCGACCGGTAGAACTCGACCGACTCCGGCTTGGCGTCGACGAGCACTCCGACGCACCCGACCTCGTCGCGCTGCCGCTCCGCGAGCTCGATGACGAAACGCAGCAGCGCGCGCCCGACTCCGCGTCCCTGCGCTTCCGTGGCGACGGCCAGGCGCGCGAGCCGGAGCACAGGCAGCGGGTAAGGCGGCATTCGCTTGCCGTTCGGCAAGTCCTCCGCGTCCAGGGTCGCGGGCGAGATCGTGGCGAACCCCAGGATCGCCGCGCCGTCGACGGCCACGTACGTCACGCCAATGTGATGCCGAAACTGGTTCTGGCCCGCGTACCGCCGAAGGAACGTGTCGAGCTGCTCGTTGCCCGAGCGGAACGCTTCGCGATCGTCGTCCGCGCGCAGCGCGCGGATCTCAACGGTCATCGAACAGTTGCTTCAACGCATCCGTCGCCGCCGGGGGCCGCTCCGTCAGCTCGCGCACACGCTCCGCACTCTCGCGTTCGAGGACGAGTCGAGTCGGCACGATCACCTCGAGGGGCAGCTCTTCGAGGGCACTCAGGTGATGGAGCAGAGCTTGCTCGATCAGGTGCGTCCGGGTGATGCCCGTGGCACGCACGAACCTCTCCAGGCGCTCCTTCGTGACCATGGAGATCTGGGCGGAGATCTGGGTCTGGTTCGACATGATGCCTACAATATCGTAGATCTTAGGGCATCTTGGGGGTGGAAACCTCATTTCGGTCCCTGGGAAGGCCCTGGAGGGGCAGCGAGCGGCCACGCTGAGGCTGGGGGCCGCTCAGCGCCAGCGCACGCTCGGCGCAGCGTCGGTCGCGATCACGTCGAAGGCCACGAACGGCCCGCGCTTCGACGTCTCGGACGGCGAGTAGGCCTCGAAGTGGATGCGGCGGCGGTCCTCGCGGTCGTCGGGCTGCGGCGCGAACGTGGCCTTGCCGGTGCGGTCGGGGCCCCACGACATCGTGGCCGCGATCGCGGCCTGCGGACGCCCGTCCAAGTCGAACACGATCAGCTGATCGCGCTCGATGTCGAGGCGCAGGATCTCCTCGAGCGGCGCATCCGACGACCGCGGGCCCTCGCCGCCCACCTTCCTCAAGCCCTTCGCCCGCCAGCAGACCAGGTACGTGCCGGGCACGAGCTCGGGTTGCACGAGCGGCACCGTCGTGTGCAAGTAGCCCAGCAGCACCGGCCCGCTCTCGAGGCTCTCGCGATCGAGCGTCTGCGGATCGCGCACCGGCACGCGCTCGGCCGGCGCGAAGGCGATGCAGCGGTAGTCCGCGATCACGGTGTAACCCGACGGCTGCGTCCAGCCCTCCGTCGGCTGGCTCGGGATCGTGCGCCAGCCGTCGACCGCTACGGTCAACTCGGGGACGGCGCGCGGCAGCGGGGGCGCGCCCTTGGGCCGCCGCGCGAGCGACAGCTCCTCCTCGTTCATCGTCACCGCCACGTCGGCGCCCGCTCGCGCGCTCGCGGCGCAGCGCATCCCCAGCGCCAGCGCGCGCTGGTCGCGCGTCAAGCCGCGGCGGATGCCCGAGCGGCACAACGTCAACGGCATCTGGAACGAGCCGCCGACCGCGACGCGTTGCTGCGCGTCGAAGGCCGCGATCGCCGTGACGCGCTGCTTCGCGGCGCCCCAGCCGAAGCTCCACTCGCGCGGCTCGTAGTGCGGGAACGCCGCGTACGCGTCGGCCGTCCACTCCCACACGTTGCCGGCCAGGTCGTAGACGTCCTGGCGGCTCTTTCCGCCGGGGAAGCTGGCCACGGCCCGCGCGCTGCCGTCGCGCGCGACTTCCTGCGTCGATGCGAACCGCTCGGCACGCACGTCGTCGCCCCACGGCCAGGGGCGCTCCGATTCGCCGCGCACGGCGCGCGCGTGCTCGGCTTCCGTGGCCAGCCGCAGTCCGGCCCAGCGGGCGTAGGCCCGCGCCTCGTCCCAGTCGATCGAGACGACAGGACGCACGCGCTCGGCCGGCGCCAGCTCGAAACCCGCGCCGCGCCCGTGCGCGAGCCACCAGGCGTGCGCGTCGAACGGATCGCTCTGCGGCAGCTGCAGGTCGTGCTTGCGCGCCTCCTCGGCGCGCGCCTCGGACGTGCGCGCGTGCTCGATGCTGGCCGTGCGGATCGCCGTCTCGCACCACGGCTCGGGAGCGCGCGCGCCCGTCGCCAGGAGGTAGGCGGCGTACTGCTCGCACGTCACTTCGGTCGGCATGAGCCAGAACGACTCGACCGCCACGTCGTGCAGCGGCGTGCCGCCGATCAGCGCGCCGGCGTAGGCGCGCGTCTCGGGATCGCCCTCGAGGATGCGCTCGACCTCGGCCACGCTCATGCCGACGCGCGTGCGCCCGCCCACGATCCACTGCAGGCCGGGCGGTCCCGGCGGCGGCGGGGCGAGCTGGAGCAGGAGCAGCGGGAGGAGGGCCGACACCACGGGTCCTTTGTAGTGTGCGTCCGCGCGGCAGAAACGGGCCGGCGAGAGTTTCTCAGCTCGCGCTGGCCGTCTGCAGCGCCTCGCGGTCCTTCTGCGGCGCGCGGATCCAGTGCTCGCCGTGCTCCTCCAACAGGACCAGGAACTCGTCGAGCACGACCGGGTCGAAGTGCCGCCCGCGCTCCGCAGCGAAGAACTCGAGGACCTGCCCGAGCTCCCAGGCGTTCTTGTACGAGCGCTTCGTGGCCAGCGAGTCGAACACCTCGACCACGCCCAGGATCCGACCCGGCAGAGAGATGTCCTCGCCCGCGATCTTGCGCGGGTAGCCCGTTCCGTCCCACTTCTCGTGGTGCTCGCCCACGTAGCGGCACACGTCTCTGAGGCGAGGATGGTGCCCCAGCTTGCGGGCGCCGATCTCGGGGTGCCGCTGCACCGCGGCGTATTCCTCGGGGGTCAGCGGCCCCGACTTCGTCAGGAAGCCGAGGTCCTCCAGGTAGATCTTGCCGTAGTCGTGCGCGATCGCCGCCAGCTCGAGCCGCTCGCACGTGGCATCCTCGAGCGCGAGCCGTTGCCCGAGCATCCGGCAGTACTTGCGCGTGCGCGAGCCGTGACCGGCGGTGTACGGGTCGACGCGCTCGATCGTGTTCGCGACCATCGCGGTCAGGATGTCGACGAGGTCGCGGAAGGCCAGCGTCGGGCTGGCGATCGCGCGCTCGCGCAGCGCGCGGTGCACGAACGCGCTCAGCACGATCGGGTCGATCGGCTTCTGCAGGTAGTCGTACGCGCCCTGCTTCACGGCCGAGACCGCGCCCTCGAGCGCCGGGTAGCCCGTCATCAGGATGACGACCGCCTGCGGCTGGTACTCGCGCGCCGCGGCCAGCACGAGGCTGCCTTCCGACCAGCCCTCGAACACGACGTCGGTCACCACCGCGTCGAAGCGCCCGCTGCGCAAGAGATCGACCGCCGAGCCCGGCGCGCGCGCGAGCGTCACGTCGAAACCCTGGCGCGTCAGCACGGCTCCGAGCACGTCCAACAGGCGCGCATCGTCGTCGACGAGCAGGACGGGGGGACGGGGGGAGCTCATGGGGGGAGCGAATCCGGACTCGGGCGGGACCGACGCCTCGATGCAGCGTAGGATCATGCGGTTTCGCCGTCCGCCCTGCGACCCCCGATGTCCACCGACTCCGTTCGCGTCCAGATCCCGGACACCGCCCGCGGGCGCCGATTCGACCAGGTCCTCCTCGACCTCGTCGGCGGCATGTCGCGCACTCGACTCCAGGCGCTGATCAAGGGCGGCAAGGTCCACTTCCGGGACGAGCTCGTGACGAAGCCGGGCCTCCTGGTCCTGGAAGGCGGAGAGGCGACCGTCGACGTCGACGCGGGCGAGGCCAGCGACCCGGAGTGCGCGGCCCTGTTGCGCACGATCCACGTCGACGAGGACCTGATCGTGCTCGACAAGCCCGCCGGGCTGCTGACCCACAGGAACAGCCCGTCGGGCGAGCCGGGCGCGGCCGAGATCGCGGCGCGCGAGCACGGGCCGTTCCCGAGCTCCGAGGAGGAGGGCCGGCGGCCGGGCGTCGTGCACCGCCTCGACCGCGAGACGAGCGGCATCCTCGTGCTGGCGCGCACGGAAGTGGCGCTCGCGAGCCTGCAGGAATCGTTCCGCGAGCGGCGCGTCGCGAAGACGTACCTCGCGATCGTGAACGGCGATCCGCGCTTCGACACGGAGTGGATCGAGGTCCCGCTCGGACGCAGCGAGCGCCACCCCGATCGGATGAGCGTGATGCCCGCGGGCGAAGGCCGCGAGGCGCAGACATACTACGAGGTGCGCGAGCGCTTCCGCGGTTACGCCTACCTGACCGTGTTCCCCAAGACGGGCCGCACGCACCAGGTGCGCGTGCACATGGCGCACGTCGGCTACCCGCTCGTAGGCGACACGCTGTACCGCCCGTCGCGCCGCCAGGTCGAGAAGCTCCCCGAGGGCGCGCCCGTGACGGAGCGCCACATGCTGCACGCGCAGGCGCTCGAGTTCCCCGACCCGCGCACGGGCGTCCTGCGCAAGTTCGAAGCCCCGGTGCCGGCGGACTTCGAGGCGCTGCTCGGCTGGCTGCGCGCGAACAGGTAGTCGATACGGTGCCAGGGACAACTCCGACAGGTTGGATGAACCCGTCGGAGTCGTCCCTGGCACGGTACCGACACCCTCGGTCTCTCAGTCCAGCTCGATCGTGATCTTGCGCTCGGGCTGACCGCTCAGCGTCACGGGCTTCGTCGTGGTCTTGCCCGACTCGGTCGTGACGCGCACCTTGTACTTGCCGGCGCGGAAGGGGCCGAACTTCTGCTCGCTCGGGTCCAGGCCGCCGCCCTGGAAGCGTTCCATGATCTCGGACAGGCCCAGCTGGCTGCCGACGTCGTGCCCGTTCTCGTCGAGCACCTCGACCGAGGCCAGCAGCGGCTTCTTCTCGCCGTCGACGACCTTGACGAGGACCATCGTGCCCTTCTCGAGCACGATCTTGACGCTGGCCTTGCCGCCCTCCTCGAGGCGCACGGGGGGCGTCTCGCCGCTCGCGATCGTCGTGGTGCGCGCGCGGAACGAGTAGCGCCCGGGCGCGAGGCCGCCGTACTTGGCCAGCCCGGCCCCGTCCGTCGAGATGAACGAGAATGAGTCGACGCCGTGACCGGACTCGGTGCGCGCGAACACGACCGCGCCCGACACGGCAGCCCCGGCTTCGTCGACGACGGTGATCTCGACGACGCCCGGCGTCTTCAGCCGGAAGTCGACCCCGCGGCGCCAGTCGCCCGTGCCGACCTGCACGCCGCTCTTCACCTCGCGACCGCCCGTGGCGCTGCTCCCGTCGCCGAGCATTCCGCCCAGCTCGCTGCCGCCCGCCATCACGTTGTACGTGCCCGGCTCGATGCCGGTCGCGTCGTACAGGCCTTCGCCGTCCGTGCGCAGCTCGTGGTAACCGCCGCCCCACGTCGTGCCGGGGCGCGCCGCACCCTCGCGCACGACCGAGACGCGCGCGCGCGCAAGCGGCTTGCCGTCCGGGCCCTCGACGCGGCCGCTGATGCGGCCTTCGGGCAACGCGATGTCGATCACGTGCTCGGTCGCCTCGGGCACATCCACGCGGATCTCGTGCACGCTCTGCGCGTCCATCTGCGGGCTCATGCGCTGCACGGAGACGCTGTAGCTGCCCGGCCCATCGAGCGTCAGCGCGAACGAGCCGTCCTTCTTGGTCTGCACGGGCTTGAAGCCGGCCAGCCCCTTCTTCCCGGTCTGCGGCAGGAACATGACGGTCGCGCTGGCGAGGCCCGCGCCGGCCATCGTCACGCGGCCGGTGACCGCGACCGGATCCGTCGGCGGCGCGCCCAGGATCAGGTGCACGCTCTGGCCGTCGACGATGTCGGCCATCGCCATCTTCATGCTCGACATCATCGACATCGGGTCGAACTCGCCCTCGTCGCTCGTCATCGCGTCGCCGCGCGCCGGCATCGCGATGACCTGGTACGAGCCCGGGTCGAGGTGCGCGACGTCGAAGCGTCCGGCCGCGTCGGTGAACGTCATGTCCTGCGAGAAGCGCGTCGTCTCCTGCACCTGGACCATCATCCCGGGCGCGGGCTTTCCGTCGTGGAAGACCTCGCCCGTGAGATGCCCGCCCTCGCGCATCACGAGCGTGGCGTCCTCGACGATCTGTCCGGCCGTCAGGTCCACCGGCAGCTCCGGGCTGCGCGCGTAATCGGCGTGGTCGGCCGCGATCGCGGTCCGCCCCGGCTTGAGACCGGTCAGGTCGAAGTGACCACTCTCGTCGCTGCGCGTCTCGATCGCCTTCGTGCTCGACATCGCCCGCATCCAGATCGGCTGTCCGTCGTCGATCGCCACGAGGGCGCCGGCGACGGGGTTGCCGTTCGGCGCGCGCACGAAGCCGCGCACCGACGCGGCGCGCTCGAGCCGCAGCACGATCTCGGCCGCGTCGGGCGCGAGCGGGAGGACGATCTCGAGCGGCTCCGACGCTGCGAAACCCTCGGCCTGCGCGGAGAGCTTCCAGGTCCCGTCGTGCAGGGCGGCCAGCAGGAACTCGCCGGTCTCCGACTCGAACGGCTCGCTGCGCTTCTCCTGGCCGAGCTCGGCCATCATCCCCTTGCCGATCGCGCCCGCGTCGATCGTGAACTTCGCGACCGGCATCTCGGCCGCGTCGACGACGCGACCGCGGATGCCGCTGGGCGGACGCAGCACGAGCGCCAGCCCCTCGGTATCCGGCTTCACGCCCTCGGCTCGCGCGCGGTGCTCGTGGCGGCGCCGCTCGAGGACGGGCTTGTCCTTCCACGCGTCCACGTCCTGCGCCGCGAGCTCGCGCGCCTCGACCGTGAAGGGTCCGGGGCCCAGGCCCTGCACGCGGAAGCGACCCTCGGTGTCGGTGCGCGCCTCGCCGCGCGCGCCCTTCAGCGCGTTGAACGCGCCCATGCCGAACATCTGCGAGCGATCGAACGACACGTCGACCAGGACGTCGACGCCGGGCTTGCCGTCGGGCCAGTGCACCGTGCCCGTGATCGCGGCTCCGCGCGTCAGCGTCAGCAGGACGCCCTCGGTGACGCCGCCGTCCTGGACATCGACCTTGACGGCCTTGTCGAAGAGCCAGCTGTCCGCGGCAGCCTTCAGCTCGACCTTGCCGGGCGCGACGCCGACGAGCTCGAACGCGCCGTCTGCGCCGGTCTGGTCGTCGCGGATCGAGTTGTCGTCGAAGCCGAACCACTGACCCTTCTGGCTGGCCGAAACCTTTGCGCCGTCGATCGGCTTCCCGTCGGCGCCGTGCACGAGCCCGCGCACGGTGCCGCCCTGCAGGAAGTCGAGCCGCAGCGGATAGGCCTGCCCGGGCGTGAGGTCCTTGACCTTCGCCTTGCCGGCCGCGAGCCGCTCGGGCTCGGCCGAGACGTCGTAGGTCATGACCGCGTCGAGCGCGACGAGCTCGAAGCGACCCTCGACGACGCGCGCGGAACGAGAGACGCCCTCGACTCCGCGCATGTTCCCGCGCATGCCGTCCATCGCCGTGCGCAGCCTGACCTCGAGGTCTTCCACTTCGCTCGACGCGTGCCCCGCCGGCACCGCGGCGACGCCCTCGATCCACGCGCCGCACAAGGTCACCAGGTCGGCGCGCGCGCCGCTCGCGCCGACGTCGAGCGGCTCGCTCTTCTTGCCGTACCACGAGCGGCCGATCGCGATCACGTGCGCTTTCTGCGCGCTCTCCGGCACCTCGAGGCGGAAGCGTCCGTCGGCCGCCATCGACGCGCGTCCGAGAAGGCGCGCCCGGTCGGGGACTACCAGGTCCTCCGGTCCCGCGAAACCGAACGGATCGCGCTCGCGCGGCTTCTCGGCGCGCGGCTTGACCGAGCGCGCGACGGCGGCCAGCGCGCCCTCGACGCCCACCTCGCGGTCGAGCGCATAGACCTCGACGCGGTCGTCGACCGCACAGCCCGCCGGCGGGGTGACGCGGCCCTCGATCGCGACCTTGGGACCGAGGTCGGCCGGCGCGCCGGCGTCGGCGCGCTCGGCGGCCTCTGCGCCCGGCGCGGCCAGGTCCGCGGGCGCGTCGGGCGAAACCCCGTCGGCGCGCGCCGTCGCGGGACCGGAGACCGTCGCGGCGTCGCGCACGGACCCGGGCGGAACGGCTCCGCCCGAGGGATCGAGGGACAGCCAGGTGACGAGGCCGACGACGCTCGCGGCGACGAGGACCAGGACGAGGGCGAGGACGAAGGGGCGCTTCATGGGGGAGGGCGGTCGCGCGCGGAGGAGAGAGCGGGTCCCGAAGGTCAAGTCGGGGTGCAGACCAGAGTCTCGGGGCTCGGGGGGGGCACGAGAAACCAGAGACCCGGGCGCCGACGAGAGTTCGATGCTACTGCCTCCGAGCGCAGGCCTTCGACCTGCTCGCTGCACAAGCCTGGAAAAAGCCGTGCAAGCCCGGGTCGGCCCGGGCGCCGCTAGACTCATCCGACTCGCGGCCAGGCCGCTCCCGCTGCCCCATGACCCACGAAGCGAGGCCCAAGGCCGCCGGTCCGCGCCCCGCTGACGACCCCTCGGCGCCGTCGGAGGCCGCGCGCGACGATGTCTCGGCGTCGGCCGAGGCCGCACGCCGGTGGCGCGAGGACGTCTACGCCAAGGCGGTGGCCAAGAGCCCCGAACGGCGCGCGCGCTTCGCCACGAGCTCGGGGGTCCCGCTCGACCCGGTCTACGGCGCGGCGGCCGACGGCGGGATGCCGGGGCAGTATCCCTACACGCGCGGGATCCGGCCCAGCATGTACCGCGGGCAGCTGTGGACCATGCGGCAGTACGCCGGGTTCACGAGCGCGCGCGAGACGAATGCGCGGTTCAAGCTGCTCCTGCAGAGCGGGCAGACCGGGCTGTCGACCGCTTTCGACCTGCCGACGCAGATCGGCTACGACTCGGACCATCCGCTGGCGCAGGCGGAGAGCGGCCGCGTGGGCGTGCCGATCAACTCGCTGCTCGACATGGAGCTGCTCTTCGAGGGCATCCCGCTCGAGGACGTGTCGACGTCGATGACGATCAACGCGACGGCGCCGGTCCTCCTGGCGTTGTACTGCGCGCTGGCGAAGAAGCGCGGGATCCCGTTCTCGAAACTGCGCGGGACGGTGCAGAACGACATCCTCAAGGAGTACGCCGCGCGCGGGAACTACCGTTTCCCGGCCGGGCCGTCGATGCGCCTGACGACGGACCTGATGGCGTTCTGCGCGCGCGAAGTGCCGCAGTGGAACACGATCTCGATCAGCGGCTACCACATCCGCGAAGCGGGCTCGACCGCGGCGCAGGAACTGGCGTTCACGCTCGGCAACGGCCGCGCCTACGTGCGTGCGGCGATCGCGGCCGGCCTGGCGGTCGACGACTTCGCGCCGCGGCTCTCGTTCTTCTTCAACGCGCACAACAACCTCTTCGAGGAGGTGGCCAAGTTCCGCGCCGCGCGGCGCATGTGGGCGCGCATCATGCGCGAGGAGTTCGGCGCCCAGGACGAACGCTCGTGGATGCTGCGCTTCCACGCGCAGACGGCCGGCTCCACGCTGACGAGCCAGCAGCCCGAGAACAACGTCGTGCGCGTCACGATCCAGGCGCTGGCGGCCGTCCTGGGCGGCACGCAGTCGCTGCACACGAACTCGATGGACGAGGCGCTGTCCTTGCCGACCGAGAAATCGGCGCGGCTCGCGCTGCGGACGCAGCAGGTCCTGGGCTACGAGACGGGCGTCGCGGACGTCGTCGACCCGCTGGGCGGCGCGCCGTTCGTCGAGACGCTGACGAACGAGCTGGAAGAGCGCGCGCTCGACCTGATGGCCGAGGTCGACCGCCGCGGCGGCCCCGTCGCCGCGATCGAATCGGGCTGGGTCCAGCGCGAGATCCAGCGCAGCGCGATGGCTTGGCTGCGCGCCGTCGAAGGTGGCGAAGAGGTCGTCGTGGGCGTGAACCGCTTCCAGATCCCGGAGGAGACGCCGGTGCTGTTCCAAGCCAGCGAAGAGGCGCGCCGCCAGGTGCTGCGCGACCTCGACGAGGTGCGCCATCGCCGCGACCAGAAGCGCGTGGAGACCGCGCTGGCGCAGCTCGAGCGCGCGGCGCGTGGCCCCGAGAACCTGATGGTCACGATCCTCGCGGCGGTCGAGGTCGACGCGACGGTCGGCGAGATCTGCGGCCGGCTCGAGCAGGTCTTCGGGAAGTACAAGCCGCCGGAGGTCCTGTAGCGATGTCCGCTCATCCCGTCCCGCCCACGCTGCGCGGCGTCGTCAAGGAACTGCACCACGTCGCCATCGCCGTGAAGAGCATCGCCGAGGCGCGCAAGGCGTACGAGTCGGCGCTGGGGCTGTCCGCGACCGAGCTGGAGTTCGTCCCGGGCCAGAAGGTCAACGTGCTCGTGCTCTACGCCGGCACGCAGCGGATCGAGCTCGTCGAGCCGTCCTCGCCCGATTCCCACGTCACGAAGTTCCTGGAGCAGAAGGGCGGCGGCGTCCACCACCTGGCCTGGCGAGTCGACGACATGGCGGCTGCGCTCGCGCACCTGAAGTCGCACGGGATCCGCCTGATCGACGATGTCGGGGTTCCGGGCGCGCACGGCTGCTTGATCGCGTTCGTGCACCCCAAGTCGACCGGCGGCGTGCTGATGGAGCTGGTCCAGGAGCCGCGCGCTGCGCATTGAGCCCATGGCCGAGAAACCCCTCGTCTGCCCGTTCTGCAAGATCCCGCTCGAGCCCGGGTACGTGATCGACTTCCTGAACAAGTTCGGCACGAAACCGGCCGAGTGGGTCAGCGGAGCGCCTCATGGCAGCCTCCTGCGCGGTGCCGATCCGACCGGCCACAAGCGCCGCGAGATCGAGGCGTGGCGTTGCACGCAGTGCGGCATCCTGCAGGAATACGCGCGCTGAGGCGCGGCACGAAAGGCATCGACATGGACACGACCACGAACCTGCACGGCCCCTGTGCGAGAACCGTGCGATGACCCGCTCCCCGAGTTGCGCAAGATGTCGCGCTCCCATGGAAGAGGGCTTCGTCATGGACCGCGGGCATCACAACTCGCAGGTGCAAGCCGAATGGATCGAGGGACCTCCCGAAGAATCGAAGTGGCTCGGAATGAACCTGGGGATCAAGGTCAAGGGCAAGAAAGTGCTCAAGGTGAGCGTGTGGCGCTGCCCGCGCTGCGGACTCCTCGAGAGCTACGCCTGACGCGCGCCGCGCGGGAACGAGACGACCGATGACGACGAAGGACGCTCCCAAGAACGACCCCGCGCAGTCCAAGAGCGCGAGCGCCGACACGCCGACTGCGCGCCTGCAGGCGTTGCGCGAGCAGACGCTCCTCGGCGGAGGGCCTGACCGCATCAAGGCGCAGCACGCCAAGGGCAAGCTGACAGCGCGCGAGCGCATCGACTTCCTGGTCGACGAGGGCAGCTTCGTCGAGCTCGACCGCTTCGTCACGAGCCGCTGCACCGATTTCGGCATGCAGGACAGCGCGGTGCTGGGCGACGGCGTCGTCACCGGGCACGCGCTGATCGACGGGCGCCCCGTGTGCCTGTTCAGCCAGGATTTCACGGTCCTGGGCGGATCGCTGGGGGAGATGCACGCCGCGAACATCTGCACGGACCGGGACCGGGCCACGCGCGTGGGGATCCCCATGCTGGGCCTGAACGACTCGGGCGGCGCGCGCATCCAGGAAGGCGTCGACTCGCTGGGCGGCTACTCCGACATCTTCTGGCGCAACGTGCAGACCTCGGGCGTCGTGCCGCAGATCAGCGCAATCCTGGGCCCCTGCGCCGGCGGCGCGGTGTACAGCCCGGCCATCACGGACTTCATCTTGATGGTCGAGGGCACGTCCTACATGCACATCACCGGCCCCGACGTGATCAAGGCGGTCACGCACGAGGAGGTGACGAGCGAGGACGTGGGCGGTGCCAAGGTGCACGCCAGCCGCTCCGGCGTCGCGCACTTCACTTCGCCGACGGACAAGAGCTGCATGATGCTCCTGCGGCGGCTCCTGTCGTTCCTGCCGCTGAACAACGCCGAGGACCCGCCCTACGTCGCGACGGACGACCCGCACGACCGCGAGGACCCCGAGCTCGACTCGATCGTGCCCTCCGATCCGTCGAAGCCGTACGACATGAAGCGCCTGATCGAGCGCATCGTCGACCGCGGCTCGTGGCTCGAGGTCCAGCCCGAGTGGGCGCAGAACATCATCATCGGCTTCGCGCGCCTGGGCGGCCGCGTGGCGGGCATCATCGCGAACCAGCCGTCGGTCCTGGCCGGTTGCGTCGACATCGACGCGTCGATCAAGGCCGCGCGCTTCATCCGCTTCTGCGACGCGTTCAACATTCCGATCGTGACGCTGGAGGACGTGCCCGGCTTCCTGCCCGGAACGGTGCAGGAGTTCGGCGGCATCATCCGCCACGGCGCGAAGCTGATGTACGCCTACGCCGAGGCGACGGTGCCGAAGATCGTCGTGATCACGCGCAAGGGCTACGGCGGCGCGTACGCCGTCATGGGCAGCAAGCGCATGCGCGCCGACCTTAACCTGGCCTGGCCCGACGGCGTGGTCGCCGTGATGGGCGGCGCCGGCGCCGCGAACATCATCTACAAGCGCGAGATCGACAAGTCGGCCGACAAGGCCGCCGCGAAGGCGCAGAAGACGGCCGAGTACGAGCGGCTCTTCAACAACCCCTACCGCGCGGCTGGGCGCGGCTACATCGACGACGTGATCGAGGCGCGCCGGACGCGGCCCATGCTGATCCGTGCTCTCGAGCTCCTGAAGACGAAGCACGAGAACCGGCCGGTGAGGAAGCACGGGAACATCCCGCTCTGAGGGCGGTCACGCTTCGTCCTCCCACAGATCGGGGTAGCGGCGCACGAAGCCGTCACGTGTCACTTCGAGCAGTGCCGCGTATTCGAAGCGCGGGGCGCTGTACCAGTAGCTGAGCTTGCCGCGCCGCTCGTAGCGCTGCACGAGCTCGCTCAGGTTCCCGCCGTCCAGGTCGATCCAAGCGGCCGACGCGTCCGCAGCCTGGCCAATCGCCATGTGCAGACGGCGCACCTGGAACAAGTTGGTCGCGGGTGTGAAGCCCAGGTCGAGATCTTCGCAATGTCCGAGTCCCCGCACGGGGTTGCCGTTCAGGATCCAGTCGTACGCGCTTCGGCCGATCGAAAGGTCGACCGCCGCGTCGCCGAGCCAGCCGCGCACCGTTGCCGACCGCGAGCGCCAGTGTGGGTCGCCCCGCACGCGGTAGTGTAGTTGCGCGAGGCGCCCGTCCTCGTGGCGGCACTCGGCGGCACCGTCGAGCTGCCAACTGGCGCCGTCGCACTGGAGGCGGCACGCGTCGTGGCCCGGGGTGTCGAGACGGCGCCACCGGATCGAGGCCACGGTCCGCATGACCGCATGCTGGCATCGATGCCGCCGATCGAAAGACCTCTCCCGGCGTGCAAGGAAGGCGGAACGGCCGCGGTAAGCCTCGAAGCGGTGGTTGCGTGTGCGGAAGAGTTGTCGAGCTACGGTCCCAAGAGTCCGCTCGCCGAGGCCCCTCGGACCTCGGGGACGTGGATCTCGCAGTCGGAAAGGTCGTACCCCGTCTTCCGGAGCGCCAAGAGCCGTTGCCCCAGGTTCGAATTCGGGTGAGCTTCGGCCAGTCGTGCGAACAATCCGGCGACGAAGGGCGCGGCGATCGACGTGCCGCTCAGGCCATGGCGACCCCCGCCGGCGAAGATCTGGACGTCGATGCCTCCACCTGGCGCAGCCAGGTCGACGAGCGTGGACCACGGAGAGTAGGCCGATCTCCGGAGGTCGAGACCGTCGCTCGAGGCGGCACAGATTGCTTCGGGCATGCACCATGGAGAGGAGACCTCCCTGCAGTACGCGCCGCTCGCTGTGCCCGCCGACACGACGACGGCCACGCCGGACTGAGTGAGGTTGACGACCGCGAGGCGAAACGCCGTCAAGACGGGGGCCGCTGGGACGTCGGCCAGACAGGGCCCGTCGATCGGGTACAGGTTCGCGAGGCTCACGCAAACGGCGGCAACGCGCGGCAGGAACGACGGCTCCTCCGCGAAGTAGATCTTCGACAGCGCATCGGCGAGCTTGTCGGGCTGGATCGGCCCATCGTCACTGCGCAGGCTCCAAGGCACGATTCCGCAACCGGGGGCGGCAAGGGCAACGACGCTGGCGACCTTGGTGCCATGAGTCGCGCCGCTGCTCAAGGCAGCCGGTGTCGGAAGCCCCGTGCCACCGCCAGCGATCGCCGGCGGGTCCACGAGGCGATCGACGAGGGGCAGGGCGTCAGGCTGCGGGGCGGAGTCGATCACGACGACGAGCATGCCCTGGCCGGTCGCCGTCATGCCGTCCACTTCGATACGCTTCAGGACGTCCTCGACCGGTGTTCCCCGGATCACGGCAGTGCTCTGTGGGTGCAGCGGGCGCGCCACCTCGATGCGCAGCCCGATTCTTCGGCCGGCTGCTTCCAATTCCAGTGCCCCGGCTGGAGTCAGACCGCGGCGCAGGAGCCCGAGTTCCACTGCGGTCACGTCGAGCCCGATGAAGGGCAGGCCCTCGATCAGCTGTACGTCCTTGTCACCAATTGTGCGGCCGAGGGACTCGAGCACCTCTCGTTGCGCCTGGCGCATCTGCTGGCGCCGCTCCTTCTTCTGTCCTGGCGTCAGCGAGCCGGTGCCGAGCGGAGCGGGAGTGTCGAATTCGATCATCACACGCGTCCGCCCGTCCTGAGACACGGCGCGCTCGATCTCGGCCAACGCGGTGACCTGGTCGAATGGTCGTGCCCGAACCTGCGGCGGAGGGATCGGGTCGGAAGGAGGAGGCACTCCCGAGGCGGCATGGACCGGGCTGTCCGGAGGCCGCTCGTGCCGGCAAGCGAACAGCTGTGCTGCAAGCACCAGCACGATGCCCGCTTCGACGAGGAGAATCAGTGACTTCCCCCTGTTCATACGTCACTCAACGTGAAGGCGATGCCCACGCCGCGCGTCCGACCCGTCAGCCGGATGCGCCCCTTCAGAGGAGAGTCATGTTTCACCGTTTCGATGGAAGGCGGATCCTGGAAGAGCCCGAGCGGATCGAACGTACCTGAGTAACGTGTGACCTTGTCGAGTTTCACGGTGCCGTTGGGCCACGTGACGATGATCTTCGCTACGGGGTTGGCGCCAGTTGCGTCAATCAGGAGACGTACCGTGTTGGCACCTCCGGTCTGAAGCCTGACAGCGGGTTCGCGAGCATCCCAGGTGGAGACCTCGAGCGCGTCCCCCATGGTGACGTGGATCTGGAACTCGATCGCATAGTGATTCGCGGGCAAGGGGACCGTCTGACTCGGAAGCTCCTGGTAGTAGAGCTGCGCCTCCGGCCGTACGAGCGGACGGACGTCGATCTCGCATCCCTGGATGACCTGACCAACGAGCGCGCCTGGATCGCTCGGCCCCTGTGGCCGCGCGACCGCCACGAAAAGCAGGGTGGTGATGAAGCCCAGGGCGGCCGTGATGGCGTGCATGTTCATGAAATCACCTCGTATGATGAAAAAGCGAAAGGGTACCGGTCATGGATCGATCCTCCGCGCCGGCCGAACGCCGAGGTCCTCGGCGCGATCGTCGGGTCCGAGCTGATGGCGTCGAGACACGCGCAAGTCGAAAGCGTCGCTTCGATAGCTTCCGCCCCGGTACGAGCGCGCGAATCGCTCGACGGGGACGACTTCGCCGTCACCTGCACGCGGGGGGGCCTTCTCACACGAATCCGAATAGGCATCCCGACACCATTCGGCCACGTTCCCGAGCACGTCGAACAGGCCGTAGCCGTTCGGGTCGAAGCTCCCCAACTGCGCAGGCAACGCAAACCCGTCGTCGAACCCGGGATCCGCGGCGCCGACGAGGGGTGCGAATCGGCTGTCGAGGGAATTGGCCAGACTGCGGATCACGTTGGGCTCGCCACTCACGAGGTAACGGAAGTCCCTGCCAGCGCGCGCCGAATGCTCCCACTGCATCTCGGTGGGTAGCTCGAGTCCGACACGCGCCAGTGTCTCGCGGGCCTCCCACCAGCTGATCTTCTCGACCGGATGGCTGGCCGTGACGCGGGGATCCGAATACAGGCTCATCCCGGCGATGAAAGCGCCCGGGAGCCGCCCCGTGATGCGCCGCCACTGCCCCTGACTGAGCTCGTACTTGGAAAGGAAGTAGGGATCGAGTTCTACCCGACGCGGTGCTTCCGTCTTGCGTGCATCGGGGTCGTAGCGTGCCGCGAGTGGATCCGTGGCTTGAGCGCCGGCGAGCGCCGGCCCACCGGGAACGAGGACGAGGATGACCCCGGTCTCAGGGCCGATCTTCCAATTGCCATCCTCCCCCTTGTCGGGGCGCTCGCCCGTCAAGACGTGCCAGAATTCGTGCAACCCGCTGCGGGGGTCGCATCCGAGCGGAACGAGGCCGACCTGTGGGCGGAGGCGGACCTTGCCGCCGTAGGCTCCGCAGATCGAAGGATCGTCAATCTGAGCGATCGCCTCGGTCCAAGCCGGCGACTCGGCAGCCTGCCTGGCGACTCGGCTGGACTCCGCGCGCTCCACGATGACCGGACGCACTCGTTGCTCCAGCACTTCGAGCCCGTTCACCAACCGTGTCAAGGCGTCGGCGCGCGACTGGTCGAAGCGGTCGACACACTGCAGCGCCTCTTGCACAGGAGAGTCGCGCCTCAGGTGCTTGGCGCGCGCCTCCCAGTACTCGATCTCCGCCGGCAGGACTTCGAACGCCGAACGCACCTGTTCGATTTCGACAGGCGTTGCATCGTTCCGGGGTGGCGTAGCCCGCTTCTCCTCGAGATATGCGCTCCAAGACACAGCGCGCGCGTGGGCTGCGTCGGCCTCGGCGGTGAGGCGTGGGTCGGTCGGGATCGGCACGGTCTTGGCGCGACCTGTTCGGAGCAGGTCGTTTCGCAAGGCGTGAAGCTCGTGCGTACGGTCGCCGCTCCGGGTGATCAGACCGTCCGCGCGTGCCATCCAGTTCTCCATGGATGGAAGTGCATCCGGGTGGATCGGCCACAACCTCTCTGCGTCCGCGGCGAGCTGGGTTGCTTCGAGGGAGTCAGCGCGCAGTTCTTGGTCCCGAGCCCGGGAGCGTTGGAATCCGCCGAACACGATTCCCGCGCCAAGCAGGACGATCATGAGGGCCGCGACGAGTCCCGCAGCAGAACGGTTGCGCGCGACCCATTTCCGCAGCTCGACGAGCGGGCCCGTGCGGTAGGCGCGCACGACACGCAGCTCGAGGTAGGCGCGCAGGTCGTCCGCCAGATGGCCCATGGAGTCGTAGCGGCTCTCCTGGACTCTCTCCATGGCCCGCCGGCAGATCGCGACGAGCTCGGGTGGCGCCGATCGGGCCACTTCCTCGATCGAAGTCGGCGGTCCGCTGCGCAACCGCGCCAGCACCTGCCGGTTGTCCACCGGCGACGACTTCGAGGTGAACGGTGCGGTGCCGCACAACACCTCGTACAGGATCGCCCCGACCGCGTAGACGTCCGTCTGCGGTCCTACCGCGTCGGAATCGCCCAGCGCCTGCTCGGGCGACATGTACGCCGGCGTGCCGAAGACCTCGCCCTCCTCCGTGATCAGGGGCGAGCTCCCCGGTGATCCGCCGTGGCGCCAATCGATGAGCTCCGTCGAGTGCGCGCCGTCCGATACGCCGAAGACGCGCGCGAGGCCCCAGTCCATGACGAAGACCTCGCCGAAACGGCCCAGCATCACGTTCGAGGGCTTGAGGTCGCGGTGCACGACACCGTGCGCGTGCGCGTAGCTCATCGCTTCGCAGATCCGCAGCAGGACGCCGACGACACGCGTCGTGCTCCAACCCTCGCTGCCTTCACGCGCGAGCGGTAGCACCTCCTGCAGGGTCTTGCCCCGCACGAGCTTCATCGTGAAGTACGGCTGACCCTCGGGATCGAGTCCCAGCTCGTGCACGGGGATGATGCCAGGGTGGTCGAGCTGACCGGTGACCTGCGCTTCGTCCAGGAAACGCGCGATGCGCCGAGCCGACTCGGGCGTCTCCTCGGCGACGGCGTCGCCGCGGCGCGGCGATTTCATGCGCTTTAGCGCGAGCGTGCGGTTCAGCTCCGGATCGTGAACGCGCAGCACGATGCCCATGCCGCCCTCGCCAACGCGTCCTTCGATGCCAAAACGATCGAAGCCCCGGCTGCCTTGGGCGAGCCGTCGCAGGATTTCTCGAGCCGGATCACGCGCGGCGTTCTCCCCTCGCTCCGCCGATCCGCGCTCCCCCGGCTCCGGTCCTCGAGCTCGACCGGTCATGGAAAGCTGGCTCATGGTCGCCGCTCGAGGCGGATCTGACAAGTTCAGGGCCGCGAGAGGGGAAAACGCACGCTTGGCACCGAGTAGCCTCTCGCGATCGTGGGCGGGGGACGAACGATGACATGCGCTCGCGACGGCTATTCCGCCCGGCGTGGTGATTGGAGACATGGGTCGTGACCGAGCGCACAGTGTTGGTCACAGGTGCCAACCGCGGCATCGGCCTGGCTGCATGCCGTGGCTTGGCGAGGGCCGGCTTGCGCGTCGTGCTGACGGCGCGTCGTCTCCAGGACGCCGAGGCATCCGCGCGTGACCTGGAGAACGAGGGTCTCGTCGCCGTACCCGAAGCGATCGACCTGGCGAGCGAGGCATCGGTCCAGGCCTGCGCATCACGGCTCGAGAAGGCCGGCATCCAGGTCGACGCGCTCGTCAACAACGGCGGCGTGCTGTACGAAGGCGACGTCCTCACGACGCCCTCCGCGCACTTCCGCGCGGCCGTCGAGATCAACCTGCTGGGCGCGGTGTGGTGCTGCCGCGCGTTCGTCCCGGGCATGGTGAAGCGCAACTACGGACGCGTCGTCAACGTGTCGTCGGGTTGGGGAGCTTTCGCCGAAGGCCTCGCCGGACCGGCGAGCTACTCGATCACGAAGGCGGCGCTCAACGCGTTGACCGTCAGCCTCGCGCGCACGACCAACGGCGACGTCAAGGTCAACGCGTGCAGCCCGGGCTGGGTCCGCACACGCATGGGCGGGCCGGGGGCCGATCGTTCGCCGGAGGAGGGCGCGGCGGTCGTCGTCTGGCTCGCGACCTTGCCGCACGATGGGCCGGACGGCGGTTTTTTCCGCGATCGCGAGCCTATCGCCTGGTGATCGCAGCGGGCGGATCGCGCGGTGCAGTAGTCTGAGACCCTCATGTTCGCGCCCCAGAGCCTCGCGACCGACGGAGCGTGGTGCTGATGCGCGGTCGTAGGATCCTCGCTCTCGCCGGCGTCGCGCTGCTGCTCGCGCTGGCCGTCTGGTGGGTGAGTCGCAGCGGTCACGACAGCGCGGGCCTCGGCCTCGGTCTCGAGCTCGGCACGAGCGCGGAGACGACGTCCTCCACGCCTGAGATCGAGGCCCCGCCCGAGCTCGCGGGGTCCGACCAACGCGCGGGCTCGCGCGCTGCGCCCGCACTGCCGGCTTCCACCGATCCTGGATCGACCGCGCCGGGCAGCGATGCGGCGATCCTGCGCGTCATCGTGAAGGCCAAGGAAGACGGGCGCCCGCTCGAGCACGTCCACGTCAGCGCGTGGAGCAACAACGGAACCGTGCTCGCGTCGGGCCAGGCGATCCAGACCGACGGGGAGGGCATGGCGGACCTCCAGGTCCCGGCGGGCATCGATCTGCTCGTCAGCGCGCAAGGCGAGGGCGCCCGGGCGGGCAAGGCCACCCTGCCGGTCGTCGCCCTCGCGCCGGGCGAGCGGCGTGAGATCACGCTCGTCGTCGCGTCCGGGCCGGATCTCGTCTTCTGTGGCCGCATCCTCGATCGTGAGTCGAAGGACCCCGTGGCGAACGCCGCGATCGTGCCGATCGATTCGCGCGACGGCTCGCAGCACGAGGGCGTGATCTCTCGAGCCGATGGCTCGTTCCAGATCGACCTGCGGTCGTGGCTCGCGGGCGCTCTGCGCATCGACGCTCCGACCCATGGTCGCGCGCTCGTGCGCATCGTTCCGGGTCACGAGACACCGGCACGAGCGCTGGAGATCCTGCTCGACCGCGGTGGCTCGATCACGGCGCGCGTGCTGCGCGCGGACGGCTCAAGCATTCCTGGCCGAACCGTCGCATTGCGATCGAGCGCGTACGACCTGGTTCGCCCGGCAGGGGCCTGGATCAACGGCGTCTGGAACACGAGCTGGGAGTCCGCGAGCGGGGCCGACGGAACGGCGCACTTCCCGAGCCTCACGGCCAACGTGCCGCTCCAACTGACGGTCCTCGACGGGACCACGGAGGTCTGGTCGATCGTGCAACCGATCGTCCTCGCGCCGGGCGAAGCGCGCGAGATCGACTGCCGGATCGAATCCGGTGCGCAGATCCTCGGGCGTGCACGCGAATCCGACGGACGGCCGGCCGAGGGCGTCGAGATCTGGCTCGCGCCTGCGCGCGCCATCGAAGCCGTGTTCTTCATGCACCTCGACTCGACCGACGCACGCCGGACGAAGGTCGATGCGAGCGGCTCGTTCCGCTTCGACACCGTGCCCGTGGGGAATTGGTGCGTCGGGCCGGGCCTTTCGGCCGAGCGCGATGCCGGACGCGATCCTGCACCGGTCGCGCAGCACGTCGTGATCGCACCCGGGACCGTCGAGGTCGTGGTCGAGGTCGAGATCGAGCGCGGGTTGCTGATCTCCGGGCGTGTCTTGGATCCCGCCGGACGTCCGGCGGCGTTCGCGTGGATCCAGAGCTGGCGCACGGGCACGGCGCAGCACATCGACGCCCACACGAACCCGAGCGGTGAGTTCCAGCTCGGACCGCTCGTCGCCGGCGAGTGGGAACTGCGCGCTTCGGCGGCCGGAGACTTCGTCAAGTCGGACCCGGTGACGGTCGCGGCGGGCGCGCGCGACGTGGTCTTGCGGCTCGCGGCCGGCGGCACGCTGCGCGTGCAGATCCGCGACGCGCAGGGTGCACCGGTCGCCGGTGCAAAGGTCAGCGCGATGCCTGCCGGGCCCGGCGACATGACGACCCAGGTCACGGGCCCGGATGGATTGGCCGTGTTCGAGAATCGCCGGCCGGGAAGGTGGAACGTCGCTGCCACAACTGGCGACGGGCGCATCGCGCTGCGCGAGGGCCTCGAGATCTCGAACACCGAAGCGGTCGAGATCGAGCTCGTGCTCGAGCCGGGTGTGCGCGCGCGCGTGAAGTTCGTCGGCCCGACAGAGCATGGCTATCTGTTCGTGATGCGCGGTGAAGCCGGGCTCGACATCCAGATCATCGCGGCCGGGCAGACGGTCGAGATCACCGCGCCGATCGGGCACTCGACGCTGCGGATGTACACGCACCCGGGTGGGAACACGGACCGCGAGGTCGACCTGCGCGCGGGTGCGACGCCCGAGTACGTGTTCGACGGAGGGTGGCGGTGACGCGCGGTCCGCTGCGACCCATCCGTTCCGTTTCCGTGCTGATGCCCACGTGGCAGGGGATGGAGTTCCTGGAGCGCGTGCTCGATGCGCTCGCCGGCCAGCGCGCGGAGTTCCCCTGGGATCTGCACCTGATCGACTCGGGTTCCACCGACGGCACGTGGGAGCACGTGCAGAGCCGGCGCGCGGGTTTTCCCGTGCCGTTCCACGCGCTGCGCATCCAGCCGGCCGAGTTCGACCACGGGGACACCCGCAACCAGCTGACCGCGCGTTCGACAGGCGATCTGCTCGTCCATCTGACGCAGGACGCGATCCCGTCGACGCCCGACTGGTTGTCCCAGCTCGTGCGCAACTTCGAGGATCCCACGGTCGGCGCGGCCTACTGCCGCAACGTCGCGCGGGCGGATGCACGGCTGCTGACCAAGGTGTTCAGCCGCAGCGATCCGGGTTACGCGCCCGAGCGCGTCGAGGCACGCATGCCCGACGCCGCGACCTGGTCGCGGATGAGCGTGGACGAGCGCCGCGTGCTGTGCAACTTCAACGACGTGGCCTCCGCGATCCGGCGCGAGCTGTGGGAGCGCCATCCGTTCCCGCGCACGATGATGGGCGAGGACGTTCTGATGGGGCGAGCGATCCTCGAGGCGGGCTACACGATCGTGTACGACGCTCGAGCGACCGTCGATCACAGCCACGACTACGGGCCGGAGAAGATGCGTTGGCGTGGTCAGGTCGACGCGCGCTTCAACGCCGAGTGGATGCAGCGCATCTGCGTCGCCACCGAGGACGACATCGAGGTGCTGACGGAGCAGCTCGTCGCCGACGACATGCGCATCCTCGAGCGGCTCGGAACGCCGGCCGGCGAGCTGGCGCGCCTGCGTCACGAAGCGCGCGAGCTGCGCGCGGCGCTCGCGCTGGGCCTGTACGAGGGCGGGCTCTCGTCGCGGCGCTACCCACGCACGGTGTTGCGCGAGCGCGGCGACCTGCACGTGCAGCTCGTGGCGGACGCTCTCGGCACGAACGCGATCGAGCTCGCGCACGCGCTGCGACGGCGCGGGCATCAGGTCAGCGTGCTCGTGGTCGGCCAAGCGGGCGCGGACGACGAGCAGGGGTCGCGACGCGACGCGGGCGGCATCACGGTCATCCGCGCGACGCATGTGGCAGCTCCGCGCGAGATCGCGGCGGCATTCCGGCGCATCCTGGAGGAGGAGCAGCCCGACGTGGTGCACTTCCTGGAGGTGCGCGCAGCCACGCTGGAGCTCCTGTGCACGGCGCGCGCGACGGGCGTGAGCACCGTCGCGAGCCTCGACCACGGTGCGCTGTCCGACAAGGCGGCGCTGGCCGCGGCGTGGCTCGCCGATCTGCGGCTCTGCTCCGACGTCGAGTTGCGCAAGGCGCTGCTCGCCGCCGCCGACTTTGATCCGCAGACGCTGGCGTTCTGCGAGCGGAGGGGCGACGGTGCCACGGCGGATCCGCTGGTCGACGAGGCGGCCGATCTGGAGTACCGGTACCGCGCGCTGGGCTGCATCGTGCACTCGGAGGACGGCGACCGGCCGCTCTTCGAAGCCACCGGTGCGTCGGCGCAGACGCAGGGCTCGACCGAGTCGCAGGGGCTCGAGTGGTTGCTCCTGCGCCCGGGTTCGGCGGCCGAGTACTCGCTGCGCGGCGTGCCTTCCGGCCCGGTCGTGCTCGAGCTCGAGCAGCACGTGCTCGCTGCGGAGCCCGAAATCGTGCTCGCCGGACGCGCGTCGGTCGACGGGCAGGAGGTCGGACGCTTCGCACCCGCGCGCGGATCGCAACGCGACCGTGCAGTGCGTCACAGCATCGCCTTCCACGTGCCCGAGGGCGCGCGCGTGCTGCGGCTCGAGCCGCGCCTGCACCAGGGGCCGGCGCACTTGCGCGTCTGCCGCCTGACCCTGATGAGGCCGCGCACGTCGGAGATGCTGCGCCGGGCACGCGCAGCTCGCCCGGCGGCGGACCTGGCGCAGCTCTTCGAGGAGCTCCGCGTCGTGCCCGGCGCGCCCGTCGACCGGCTCGATCTGCCGCGGGTCACCGTCGTGATCCCGAACTTCAACGGGCGCGCCGTGCTGCCGGACTGCCTGGCGAGCGTCGCGGCCTTCGACTACCCGCGCGAGCGTCTCGAGGTCGTGCTCGTCGACAACGGTTCCACCGACCGCTCCGTCGCGCTTGTGCGCAAGCGCTTCTCGCAAGTCCGCCTCGTGCAACACGAGCGCAACCTGGGGTTCGCCGCGGCGTGCAACGCCGGAGCGCGTGCGTCGAGCACGAGCGTGCTGGCGTTCTTGAACAACGACATGCGTTTCGAGCGCGATTTCCTGCGCGAGCTGGTCGAGCCGCTCGTGCGCCGCGAATGCGCCGCGACGACGGCCAAGATCCTCGGCTGGGACGGGCGGACGATCGACACGTCGGGCACCGGCACGACGGTGCTGGGGATCGCGGTGCAGCCCGGCTACGGCCAGCCGCCGCGGCCCGAGCACGACGTGCCGCGCAAGACGCTCTTCGGTTGCGGCGGCGCGATGGCCGTGGACGCCGCCGTGCTGCGCGAGGTCGGCGGCTTCGACGAGGAGTACTTCGCGTACTACGAGGACCTCGACCTGGGCTGGCGCATGTGGCTCTTCGGCCACGAGATCCACTACGTGCCGACGGCGCTCTGCTACCACCACCATTCGCACACGAGCAAGCGCTTCGCGCCGGAGGTCGTGCGACTGGCGATGGTCCGCAACTCGCTGTTCACATGCGTCAAGAACTACGACGACGCGAACCTGGCGCGGGTCCTGCCGGCGATGATCGCGCTCGCGGTCCGGCGGGCGCACTTGAAGTCGGAGCTGGACGTGCGGCCGTTCCGCATCGAGCAGGCGCGGCTGACGGTCTTCGCGCATGTGAAGAGGTTTTTCGCCGGCGAGGCTGTGGACATCGCGCGCATGGGCGCCGCCGATCTCATCGGCATCGATGACCTGCTCGCCAACTGGGACCACTGGATGCGCCGGCGGCGCGAGGTCCAGTCGCGTCGCAAGCGCAGCGACGCCGAGATCCAGCGGCTGTTCCTCGAGCCCCTGGCCTGCGTCGAAGGCGACGCGGCCTATGCGGCCCTCCAAGCCGGTCTCTTCGCGCGATACGGGCTCGACGAGACGTTCGGCCGCACCTGAGCGCGAGTGCGCGGGCGCAGCGCTTCAGCGCTCGCCGTACTTGGCGAAGCTCAGGAACTCCTCGATCCGCTCCCGGTCCTGTTGGCCGGCCAGCGCCAGGTCCTCGTTCACGAAGTACAAGTGCACGCCCTTCCTGCGCGCCGCTGCGAAGATCTTCTCGCGGTGCGCAACGGCCTCCGGCAGCGCGTAGATGCTGTAGAGGATCACGTTGCAGCCCAGCTCGTCGATGATGTGCATCAGCGTCGGGAGATGATCCATCGACTCGAGCTCGAACAGCTCGAACTCGAAGTTCAAGCCGTTCTTGCGGCAGTACTCCATGACCATGCCGCGCTGCAGGTGGACCGGCGCGCCGACAGTGCTGGGCGTGTTGTTGTTCAGGTAGATCACGTTCGTGCGCTCGTTCTTGAGCTTGGCGTGATCCGGCCGGTACGGCTGCTCGCGGCCCTCGGGCAGGATCTCGAAGTAGCCGCCCAGGATCTTGCGCGCGAGCTGGTCGCCGAAACGGTCCTCGGCCAGCCGGAAATCGATGCTGACGCGCGTCTTCCCGGTCACGTTGACGAAGTTGCCGTGGATGTTCTCCTGCGTGAAAAAGAGCACCTTGCCCGGTCCGGCCTGGACGCCGAAGCTCTCGGCCCCGAACAGCGCGGTCATCTCCGGGACGCTGAGCTCGTTCGCGACCGCGTGACGGATCAGCTCGCGCGAGCGCTCCAGCCCGATGATCTGCAGCGATGCGGAGCGGTCTTCCGCGCGCGTGACGTCGGTCAGCGGCATCCACAGGCTGCGCGAGCCGGGTCCGTGCCCGTAGAGCAGCCCCGTGTGGAACGGGAACACGCCCTGCGGCTTGTCCGGCACCATGATGCGCACGTTCAGGTAGCGCTGCACCGCGATCGGCGGCACGAGGCGCCCCTTGGGGACGATCTCCTCGCGCGAGAACTCGTTCACCATGCGCCGGAAGTCGGGCCGGTTCGTGGCTTCGCACAGCTTCTTCGAGAGCATGTAGACCTGCTCGCGCGGCACCACCGTGTGCAAGGTGTCGAGCGAGTCGATCGCGTGGCCCACACGCCGGACCTCGTCGCGGATCAGCTCCGCGAACGGAAAGCGCACGGCGTCATAATCGACGACGCGCGCATTCCAGGTCGTGCGCAGGCTCTCCTCCATCGCGGAGGCCAATTGCGCGGGTGAATTCGTCGGCATGGGGGGCTGTACCGGTTCCAATCAGGCTCGCAGCCTCGTCGCGATCCGTCCAGCGGGAACTCGCCGCGCACCGGAGCGAGCCACGGCCAGACCGCCCGCGCCGCTAGCCGTCGTAGAAGCGCTCGGGATGCAGGCCGATCAACAAACGTTCACGTTCGGTGGCGGCGCGGGCGCGGGACTCGGGGGCGGTGTGGTTGACCTGCGACGTCGGCAGCACGCGCTGCGCGATGTCCCGCCGCGCGTAGTTCGTCTGCAGGAAGAAGCGCCCTTTCGAGCGCGACGTGGGCGGCAACCGGCGGTGCCAGACGTCGGAGACGAACATGGTCACGTCTCCGGCGCGTGCGAGGCAGGGGAAGCTCGCGCGCCCCTTGAACTGCAGCTCGGG
Organism: Planctomycetota bacterium; assembly: GCA_031400875.1. GTDB lineage: Bacteria > Planctomycetota > UBA1135 > UBA1135 > JAEUHZ01. The sequence continues at coordinate 51,513 of JANNQS010000041.1, forward strand.
ATCCCACTCGCGCTCGATCGGCGGCGGCAGGCCCGACCGGTGGCTGCCGGGCACGACCGCCGTCGGACCGTCGTCGACGCCGCAGTCCTGCAGGAAGAAGTGCACGGCCACGGCGAACACCGGGTAAGGGATCGCGTCGGGCCACTCGACGTCGGGCGGGCGCGGCACGTGCGGGCCGGCGTCGCTGTGCCATTCTTGCCCGCGCGGTGCATGCGCCGGATCGGCCGGGTTCCACCAGGCCGTGCTGGCGATCACGTGGCAGTCCGGCCCCAGAAGCGGCTCGACGATCGCCAGGATCCCGGGATGGCCCGTGATTTTCTGGCACAGCGCGCTGCGGTTGAACATCGCGTAGCGGAACATCTGCGCGCGCTCGGAGGTCGGGCTGCCGGCGCGGGCGTCGGGTGGAACGCGCGCGTAGACGTCGATGATCTCGGTCCTCAGCGCCGCCACCTCGTCCGGCCGCAGGAACCCTTGGACGTGCGCGTAGCCGTCGCGCTCGAGTTGCCGGCTGGCCTCCGGCACCGGCCCGTCGTAGATCCTGAAGCGGTGGTGGACTTTGTGCAGCAAGGCCGTGAGTCCCGACGTCTTTCCCTGCGTTCCAGCGGGCCGGTGGCAGCCAGACCATCGATGCTAGCATCGGTCCCACGGAAGTACTGGTGGCGCGCTCGCAAGCTCGCTGCGCTAGCGCGCGGCCCGTCACTCTGGTCTCCTGTGCCGCCTCCATGCTGCATCGCATCCTCATCGCCAACCGCGGCGAGATCGCCCTGCGCGTCATCCGCACCGCGCGCGAGATGGGCCTCGAGACTGTCGCGGTCTATTCCGACTGGGACGAGAAGGCGCTCCACACGCGCATGGCGCACGCGGCCATGCCTCTGGGCGGCAGCGTGCCGCGCGACACGTACCTGCGCGCGGACAAGATCCTCGCCGCCGCCAAAGCGAGTGGCGCGCAGGCGATCCACCCGGGCTACGGCTTCCTGTCCGAGAACGCCGCGTTCGCGCGCGCCGTGCGCGAGGCCGGGCTCGTGTGGATCGGGCCGCCGCCCGAGGCCATCGATGCCATGGGGGACAAGATCCGTGCGCGCAAGCGCATGCGCGACGCCGACGTGCCGGTGGTGCCCGGGCTCGTCGAGCCGCTCGCGGATCCCGCGGCCGCACAGAAGGCTGCTGCCGAGATCGGCCTCCCGATCGCGATCAAGGCCTCGGCCGGCGGAGGCGGCAAGGGCATCCGCATCGTGCGCGACGCGAAGTCGGTCGAGAGCGCGTTCAAGGCCGCGTCGGCCGAGGGGCTGTCGAGCTTCGGCGACGGGCGCGTCTACATGGAGCGCTACCTGGAGGAGCCGCGGCACATCGAGGTGCAGGTGCTCTTCGACCAGCACGAGAACGGCGTGCACCTGGGCGTGCGCGAGTGCTCGATCCAACGCCGCCACCAGAAGCTGATCGAGGAGTGTCCCTCCGTCGTCGTCGACGCGAAGACGCGCGAGGCGATGGGCGCGGTCGCCCTGCGCGCCAGCCGCGCGGTCGGCTACCAGAACGCCGGAACCGTCGAATTCCTGTGGTCCAAGGGCCAGTTCTACTTCCTGGAGATGAACACGCGGCTGCAGGTCGAGCACCCGGTGACCGAGATGGTCACGGGCCTGGACCTCGTGCGCGAGCAGATCCGCATCGCGCGCGGCGAAAAGCTCGGCTACGGACAGGACGCCGTGCGCTGGAACGGCTGGGCGATCGAGGTGCGCATCAACGCCGAGGACCCGCGCAACGGATTCCTGCCTTCGGTCGGCACGATCCGGAACCTGCGCATGCCGGGCGGGCCGTTCGTACGGCTCGACCTGGGCATGTACCGCGGCATGGAGGTCGGCGTCGACTACGACCCGATGCTCGGCAAGCTGATCGCCTGGGGCGCGACGCGCGAGGAGGCGATCGACCGGCTGCGCCGAGCGCTGCAGGAGATCAACGTCGGCGGCGTGCGCACGAGCCTGCCGGCCGCGCTGACCGTGCTGGAGGACGCGCGCTTTCGCGCCGGGAAGTTCGACACGCACTTCCTCGAGTCGCTCGACCTGTCGCAAGGGCCGCGCGAGCACGCCGACCTCGTCGCCGCCGCGGCGTCGGTGTTCCGCCACCATCTGGCGCGGCGCAAGGCGCTTGGCACCGACTCGAGCGGCCGCGGCGCCTGGCTGGCGCGCAGCCGCCAGAGCCTCGGCATCCAGCGGACGCGCGGCAGCGACACGGGAGCCGCGCCGTGAAGTACTTCGTCACCGTGAACGGCTCGTTGCGCGAGGTCGAGGTCGTCGAGCGCCTGGGCCAGCTCGAGATCGCGGTCGACGGCCGGCCCTACGACTTGTCCTACACGGAGGTCGACGACCTGGGCCAGGTCATCGTGATGCACGGCGGCAAGAGCTACGGGCTCTCCATGGAAGGCGACGAGAACGCGATGACCGTGTCGCTCGCGGGCCACCGCTACGACGTCGCCCTGGAGGACGAGCGCGAGCGCGCGGCGCACGCGGCCGAGGGCGCCGGCGGCAAGACGGGCGGCGTGCTGAACGCGATCATGCCCGGCGTCGTCGTCGAGATCCTGGCGGCCAAGGGGCAGACCGTCGCGAAGGGCGCGCCGCTCCTAATCCTGTCGGCGATGAAGATGCAGAACGAGATCGGCGCGCCGGCGGACGGCGTCGTCCAGGAGATCCACGTCGCGGCCGGGCAGGCGGTGTCGGCCGGGGCGAAGCTGGTCACGCTGGTGCCGGCGGCCCAGGCGGGCTGACCACGCGGACGAGGAGGCGGTAGGCTGAGGGGGTGAAACGCCCCCTCACCATCCTGCTGGCCATCCTTACGCTCGCGTCCGCCGCCCGCGCCACCTGGTCGATCGTCATCGTCAACCACCGCACCGGCGAGGTGGGCGTCGCGTCGGCCACGTGCATCAGCGGCTTCGACCTGAAGCCGGCGCTGTGCGTGCTGCGCGTCGGCGAAGGCGCGGCGGCGGCGCAGTCGGTGATCGACCAGACCGGTGTCAACCGGATGATCATCTGGAACGAGCTGCAGGCCGGCACCGATCCGGACCAGATCATCAACATCCTCGGCGCGCAGGATCCTCAGCACCAGCGCCGCCAGTACGGGATCGTTTCCCTGCGTGCCGGACCGGCGACGTTCACGGGCGTGCAGTGCGGGAACGCCCGCTTCGGCGTCAGCGGCACGACCGGTGACCTGTCGTACGCGATCCAGGGCAACGTCCTGACCGGCACGATCGTCGTCACGAACGCGGAGCAGGCCCTGCTCGCGTCGAGCGGCGACCTGCCCACGCGCATGATGGCGGCGATGATCGCGGCGCGCGACATGGGCGGCGACGGGCGCTGCTCGTGCTCGCATATGCTGCCGCAGTCGTGCGGCGCGCCGCCGCCCGAGCCCTTCTTCTCGGCCGCGACGGCGTTCATGGTGGTCGCCCGGCTCGGCGACCAGGACGGCACGTGCAACGCGGGCCAGGGCTGCGCGAACGGCCACTACTGGTGCGACATCCGCGTCATCGACGGGCCGCCCAACGGCCAGGACCCGGTCGTGCGCATGGCGAACCATACCTTGCCGTCCTGGCGCGGGTCGCTGGTCGGGCGGGCCGACCACTTCTTGACGCGCGTGACGAGCGCGCAGGTCATCCCGGCCGACGGCGCGTCGAGCACCGTCGTCGACGTCGAGCTGCGCAACATCGACGACCAGCCGATCGACCCGTTCCAGCCGCAGCTCGTGATCCAGTCGCTCGATGCGCCCGGTACGCAAGTGGCCGTCGCCAGCCCCGCCACCGACCTGGGCGGCGGGCGCCTGCGTTTCACGTTGACGTCGAATGGTCTGGTCGGGAACGGCCGGTGGCAGATCACGGTGACGCAGGGCGACGGCTCGCACGTGCGCTTGTGGCCGAACCTCGAGGTGCGCGCGGGCACGCCGACGCCGCTCTTCTGCGGCTTCGACACGGTCAGCGCGACGGCGGGCGCGACCGTGCCGCTCACGCTCAACCTCGGCCCGACGTCCGCGGGTGTCGTCTACCTCGTCCTCGGCACCAGCTCGGGCACGCTTCCGGGACTCGGCTTCCAGGGCGTGCACCTGCCGCTGAACCGCGACCGCTTCCTCGTGCGCAGCTTCGATCGCGCCGGGACGCAGGGATTCCCGGGCACGATCGGCTCGCTCGACGCGTCCGGCCGCGCCGCCGCGGGGTTCGTCGCCGCTCCGGGTGCCCTCGTGCCGCTCGTCGGTCGTCGCATCGACTGGGCCGCGGTGATCGGACCGGCGCCGAGCTCGGTCACGAACGTGGCCGGCTTCGACGTCGCACCTTGATGCGCGCGACCTGACCGCGCGTGAGCGACGAACGTGTCGGGGTCGTCCCTGGCACCGTATCGACTACTTCGCGGTGTTCAGCGCCTCGAGCGACGCGCGGCCCTTTTCGTCGCCGAGCTCCTTCGCGAGCGCCATCGCCGCTTCGATCGCCGCACGCGCGCGTTCCTTGCGCCCGAGTTCCGCGGCCAGGTGGGCGACGCGCGTCGTGGCCTCGTACTCGTCGCCCACGAGCGAAAGCGTGCGCGCGACCATCCGCACGCGCGACCACGCTCCGAGCGCCTCTTCCTTGGCGCCCAGCGCGTCGTGCGCGCGCGCCTCCGCTTCCCAGCCCATCTGCGCGCCCCACCAGTCGCCCAGCGGCGCGGCCAGCTCGCGGCAGCGGCGGCTGGCGGTGAGCGCGGCCTGCGCGTCGTTCTTCTTCAACGCGCCGCGCGCCTCGGCGTACGCGCGCTGGCCGGCGCGGAAACCCGAGCGCTGCTCCTCGTCCCAGCCGACGAAGCTCGCGGCGTAGTCCAGGATGAACGGGTGGCCGACCGCTTCGGCCTGCTTCGCGCCCCACAGCGCGCGCGCGTGCTGCGCGCGGATCCGCGCTTCCTCGGCTGCGTCGAGCGCGCGACCGGCGGCGTCCTCGCGCACCTTCAAGCTGCCCTCCAGGTCGGCGTCGATCACGGGCAGGATCGCGGTGCGTTCCTTGCGCCAGAGCTCCTGGCATCCCGCTGCATCCTGCTTTTCCGCCAGCGCCAGGTAGCGCTCGCGCACGTCTTCGGCACGCACGGAAACAGGCAGGGGCGTCGTCAGGAACGTCGGGACGAGGAGGACGAGGGTGGTGAGCATCGTGTGTGTCGAGGGGGGTCGGACGAAGCGCGCAGCGTAGCGCGCCGGCCGCTATCCTGCTGCGCCCGTGAGCCGCATCGTCCAGAACGTCGTCGACTGGGTCGCGATCCCTTCCGTCACCGGGAGCGAGGGCGATTACGGCGACGCGCTCGCGCGTGCCTGCCAGCGCGCCGGGCTCTCCGTCGAGCGACAGGAGCTCGCGCCCGGCCGCTCGAACGTGCTGGCGCGCGCCGGCCGGCCGCGCGTCGTGATGTGCACGCACCTCGATACGGTGCCGGGCGATTTCGGCGTGCGCGAGGACCGCGAGCACGTGCACGGCCGCGGCTCGTGCGATGCGAAAGGCCCCGCGGCAGCGATGCTCGCCGCGATCGAGCGCCTGCTGGCTTCGGGCGAGGAGCGCGTCGGCTTGCTGTTCACCGTTGGCGAGGAGACGGACAGCGCCGGCGCCGCGCTGGCCGATGCGCGTCTGGCCGAGCCGTGGGAACCGGCCTGGACCGTGATCGGCGAGCCGACCGACAACCGCTTCGTGGCCGCGGGCAAGGGCATCTTCAAGGCGCGGCTCGTCGCGCGCGGCAGCGCCGGCCACAGCTCGCAGACGGTCGGTCCGTCGGCGGTGCACGAGCTCGTGCGCTGCGTGCACGGGCTGCTGGGCGAGTCGTGGGGGCATCACCCGCTGCTCGGACCCGGCACGTTGAACGTCGGCACGATCCAGGGCGGCGTCGCGCCCAACGTCGTGGCCGAGCACGCCGAGTGCGAGGTGCTCGTGCGGGCGGTCGAGGACCCGGCCGTGATCGCCGCGCGCATCCAGCGCCATCTGGGCCCGAACGTACAGATCCAGAATCCGCACAAGGGCTACGGCCCGATCGAGTTCGACGTGCCGGCGGGCGAGCAGGGGATCCCGGTCGCGTTCGGTACCGACGCGCCGCACATGCGACGCTGGGGCCGGCCGCTGCTGTACGGGCCGGGCTCGATCCTCGACGCGCACACGGACCACGAGAAGGTCTCGAAGCGCGCGCTGGACGAGGCCGCCGCGCGCTACGAGGCGCTGGCGCGCGACCTGCTCTTGCGCGCGGGCCAGCCGGGCTGAGCACGAGTAGACAGAGGTGTCAGACACCTTGCACCGTCTCCACGCGCTCCCGCGCGGTGCAAGGTGTCTGACACCCTTGTGCACTCAGCCGTCGCCGATCGTGCCGGCGAGAGGAGGCAGCTGAGCCCGCGCCTGGCGCCTGGAAGGTGTCGCAACGAACGTCGGATGGACGCCGGACGCGAGCTCGATCCGGGAGAGCCGAGCGCGGCGCGACCGAACGCGGTTAGATTGCCGCCGATGACATCGACCGGGACATTGCAGGGCGAGTCGCTGCTCGACGCGCTGGAGCGGGGCGACGTGCGCGCCGCCGAGCGCGGCTCCGATGGCACGTGGCGCACGAACGCCTGGGTCAAGGAGGGCATCCTGGCGGTGTTCCGCGCGAGCGGCGTCGCGCTGGCCGCGTTCGAGGCGCCCCGGCCACCGGAGAAGGACAGCACGTTCGTCGACAAGACCGCGCTGCCCATCCGGCGCTTCGCCGCCGAGGACGGCGTGCGCATCGTCCCGGGCGGGAGCAGCGTGCGCCGCGGCGCGCACCTCGCGCGCGGCGTGATCGTGATGCCGCCGGCCTACGTCAACGTCGGCGCGTTCGTCGGCGCCGGCACGATGGTCGACAGCCATGCGCTGATCGGCTCGTGCGCGCAGATCGGCGCGCGCTGCCACGTCTCCGCGGCGGCGCAGATCGGCGGCGTGCTGGAACCGGCCAACGCGCGGCCCGTGATCCTCGAGGACGACGTGTTCGTCGGCGGAAACTGCGGCATCTACGAGGGCGTTCTGGTGGGCCAGCGCGCCGTGATCGCCGCCGGCGTCGTGCTGGCGTCGGGCACGATCGTCTACGACTGCGTCAACCAGCGCGAGCTGCGCGGCACGCGCGAGCAGCCGCTCGAGATCCCGCCCGGCTCCGTCGTCGTGCCCGGGACGCGCCCGGCCGCAACGCCCTGGGCGCGCGAACGCGGACTCGCGATCGCCTGCGCCCTGATCGTCAAGGTGCGCGACGAGCGCACCGACCGCGCCACCGCGCTCGAAGACGCGCTGCGCTAGCGGATCAGCAGCGCCACGACTTCGGCGATCTGCTCGCGCAGCGCGCTGCCCTCGGGGCCCGGGCCGGTGAGCCGGCCGGGGTGGGGGGGCACGAGCAGGCCGGCGTCGAGGACGGTGACGCCGTTGGACCGGAGGTCCGCGACGTAGCGTCGTGTGACGCGCGAGAGCACGCTGGGCGCGGCACGATCGAAGTCCAGGCCGGTGCACGCGGCGCGCGTCGCGTCGCCAAGCTCGAGCGCGTCGAGCTCGAGCACGCTGGGCAGCACGACGACGACGAGGCCTGCACCCGCGCTGCGCGCCGCGGCGTCGATCGCGAGCGTGGCATCGAGGCCGAGCAGGCCGGCTTCCTGCGCATCGCGCGGAAAGCGCCCGAACCGCGCCAGCGAGTGCAGAGCCTCCCGCCCGATCGCTGCGGCGGCACCTGGATCGCTGGACACGAATCCTTCGGCGGCCTGCGCCGCCTGCGCGTCACGATCGCGGTGCAGCTCGAGCGTCTGCCGGAAATCGCTGTCGGCGACGACCACGAGCAGCACGGTGTCGCCGCGCTGCACACCGTGCGCGGCGAGCGCGCCGTCATAGGCGTCGAACGCGTGGCCGGCGTGGCTCGCGTCGCGCACGCGCGGGGCTCGCGCAGCGCGCGTGCCGCCGGCGAGCCGACAGGCCGTCGCGATGCGCGCAGGCAGCCGCTCCTCGTCGGGCAGCTCGCCGTCGACCTGCTCGTCGCCCAGGACGAAGAGAGCGGGGCCGGGCGGCGCGCCCGCTGGAAGCGGCGCCGACTTCAAGCCCTGCGAGTCGGTGCGCAGTCGCCACGCGCGACCGTTCGACGTCGCCTCGCGGTCGAGCCCGGCGTGGTAGCGCAGCCCGCAGCGCGCGTCGAAGACGTCGTCCTGCGTCGGCTGCACTTCGCTCGCGACGAACACGTGGCGCCGCCAGGGCGGGCGCTCGCCGCGGAGCGTCGGATCGCCCGCGCCCGCGCTCGACCAGCGCGCGTAGTCGGCCGCGACCGGCGCACCCGGCGCGAGCCAGGTTCCCCACTGGGGCAGGGCGGGCCGCGCCGTGCCCGGCGCCTGCCGTGCGCGCGGCCGCGGTGCGGACACCTCGTTTGCGAGCACGGCCTCGAGCGCGCGCGCGACCTGTCGGTGTCCCGCCAGGTTCAAGTGCAGGTCGCCGCGCCAGAAGAACGGTCCGCCTTCCGCGCGCAACAGCGGGCGCAGGTCGACGCACTCGATCGCGCGCGAGCGCAGGAAGCGCAGGTAGGAGTCGGCCATGCGGCTCGTGCTCGCGAGCTGCTCGGGCGTCAGGGCCAGGATCGCCGCGACCGGATCGAGGACGACGGCGTGCGTGTCCCACTCGACGTCCATCGCCGGCGGCAGGTAGGCCACGACGAAGCGCGTTCCGGCGCGCGCGCACAAGGCTTGCATCTCGATCGTCACGTCGCGCGCGGCCTGCAGCGCGGCCTCGACGTCCGCCGGGCGGCGCGCAAGGCGCTCGGGCGAATGGAGCCCCTGCGCGAGCGCGCCCGAATGCCTGCGCAGCGCTTCCTCGACCGCGGCCCTCGCGGCCTCGTCCGGCGGCGGGATCTCGCGGCCGTGAACGAGGTCGTGCCATTCGAGCCCCTCGACGAAATCGTTACCGCCGTACACGACGATGACGAAGACGTCGGGTTCGAGCGCCAGCCAGCGCTCGAGCGCGCCCAGGTAGTTGGCGAAGCTCGAGCTGCTGCGACCGGCGTTCAGGACCTCGACCGAGCGCTTGGGATCCAGCTGAGCGAGCCCGGCCTCGAGCAGCGCGCAGAACGACTCGTCGTTGCTGCACACGCCCTCGGTGTGCGAGTCGCCCGTGACCAGCACGCGCAGATCGGGAGGGCGCGCCGAGGGTTCGTGGTCGCGACGCAGCCCGAACGCGTCTGAACGCTGCCGCCACGCGCCGAGCGGGTGCTCCTTCCACGGGACCACGATGTCCATCCAGGACAGCAGTCGGTGACCGGTCCACGGATCGAACTGGCCGCCGACGTCGTTCAAGGAGACGAGCTCGCTCACGATCGCGGGCGAGAGCGCGACCCGCTGGAACGACGACGCCGGCCAGCGCGGCTCGTCCACGTCCAGGACGGAAGGCCTCGTCGCGTCGTCCGGCCAGCCCGGTCCCGCAGCCGGCGGCTTCTCGACGTGCAGGCTCGGCGCGCGATCGCGCAGGCGCACGACGTCGATGCCACCGGATCGTCGCACCCACCACCAGCCGACGAGCGCGACCCCCGCGACGAGGATAGCGACCGACAGCAGGAGTGGGCCCCGCCTCGCGAGCTTGCGTGCGGACCAAGCGGATTGGCTGGCCCGTTCAAGGGGCCAGCCTTCGCGCCGACGCGTCATCGGCACGACGCGCGCGCGGTCAGGTGCCCCACGCGACCTGCACGCCGTTCGACAGATTGAAAGTGGCCGCCGTGCAGAACGCGGCCGCGTTGCGGTACCAGATCTGGTAGGTGCGCACGTCGCCGGCCGCGCAGCCGCCGCGCACCGAGACGCTCTGATCGCCCGCTGCCGGGTAGCTCGAAGTGCCGTTCAGGTTCATCTTCGTGCCGAGACGCGTGATGTTGCCGCCCGCGCAGCGCAGCCCGTCGCCGAACACGTTGCCGGCGCCGCCGTTCTGCTGCTGCGTACCCTGGAAGTAGAGCGCGGAGGAGTTGGGCATGCCGTCGCCCGTCAACACCAGCGTGTCCGCCGCGACCGAAGGAGTGCCCAGCGCGAGGATGCGCGCGCCGGCGACCTGGATCGAGTTCGCGCAGCCGCGTCCGGGCGCGCCCGAATTGCCGCACGGACAGGCCGTGGCGCTGCCATCGCCCGAGCAGAAGGCCAGAGGACCGCCCTGCCGCACGAGCTGGAATCCGTTGACCGCGCCGTTGTGGTTGTTCTGGCCCGCGACCTGTACCCCGAACGTGCCGCCGACGACGTCGACGCGGTGCACGCAGTAGGTGACGCCCAGCACGTGCGGGCTGCCGGTCCACGCACCTCCCACGCTCGTTGGCGGGTCGATCGAGCCCGGCACCGTGACCAGCGTCGGGTTCCCGTTGTTCTCCGGCGCCCAGGCGTACGTGTAGAGCTGGTAGCTGCCGTCCTGCAGGCCCGCGAAGGTCCACGTCCACGTCGGCCCGCCGATGAACGGCAGGTCCTGGATGTCGACCATGAAGTCGTAGTCGTCGCCGGTCAGAGTGCTGAGGAAGTTGCTGTACGAGGCGCTCTGATTGCTCGACGTCGTGACCGAGCTGGGAGATCCGTCGAGGTTCACCAGATTCGCGCTGTAGGGCGAGGGACAGGAGCTCCAGCGACCGACCTGACCCGCGCCGGCGCCGTAGCTGTCCGCCGGCACGGGGTAGAGGATCAGGTTCTGGCCGACGTCGATGTTGAACGACTGAGCTGAGGCGGGGACGGCGAACACCGCGGAGATGGCAGCGGCGGCCGCGATCAGGGGCAGAAGTGAGCGCATGTCCCCATGCTACCGCACCGTTCCAGATCAGGTCAGTAGGCCTTCGGCAGCCCGTTGATGATCGTCATGGCTTCCTCGCAGTTGAAGCCGACGAGCTGTGCGTAGTCGCGGATCGACGGGAAGCGCGGCTTGCCGTACTCGATCGCCTTGGCCAGCGCCTGCGCGCGCGTCAGGTGCTCCTCGCGGATCATGTTCGAGAGCATGACCTCGTCCTCGGACCAGCCGAGGACGGTCTGGTAGACGTAGTTGTAGAACGCCGCCGTGCCGTCGCCGATGCGCCACGTACTCGTCGTGTCGGTCGCGGACTCCCAGTCGTACTCGCGCTGGATCGTGCCGACGATCTCCTCCTCGCGCCACGGGAGGTAGTGGAACAGGTACAGGAAGTCGTCCTTGACGACGAACGTGCACCAGTAGGCGTAGAGCGTGTCCCAGATCGACTCGTTCAGGTAGCGCGGGTTCGTCAGGTAGTTGCGCGCGTAGTACCACAGGAGCGCCATCTCGTTGCGCAGCGAGAGACCGGTCAGCGTCATGCCGTGGTCGTCCTCGCGGATCCCGCACAGGCCCGTCTTGTAGGGCGTGTCCTCGATCATGTTGCCCGTGCTGAAGACGACGAGCTGGATGCCGGTCTCCTTCCGCAGCTGCCGCGCGTGGCTGTAGAACTCCTTGTCGCCGGCCGTGAACAGCGTGACCATGCCCATCTCGGGCTTCTTGAGCCAAGCCTCGACGTTCTTGCGGATGTAGCGCCGTTTGGCCTGGATGTCGGCCGAGCGCACGATGTGCTCGACGCCCAGCTTGCCGCAGATGCGCGCCTGGTTTCGCCGCGCGAGGTCCGTGACCATGCCCCAGTCGTAGGTGAACGCGACCGGGTTCATCTTCAGCTCGGTCTTGAAGTAGTGCAGGCCGTACGACGAGTCGCGACCGCCCGAGAAGGCCACGATCACGTCCGGCGAGCCGTCCTTGCTGCGGTACGGCTCGACCATGGCCTCGAGCGCGGTGCGGCCCTTGGGCTCGATGCGGCGCCAGTGGCGGCAGTAGCGGCAGGTGCCCGACGCGTCGAAGTCGACGAACGGGTAGGTCTCGGGCAGCAGGCACTTGGTGCAGCGCTTCAGGCTTGCGACGCTGCGCGAGTGAAGCACGATCGGCGACTTCGTCGCGCGCCGCGCTGGGCTCACGACCGGTGACTCCTCGGAGGCCGAGCGCGGCACGGCTGCGAACTCCTGCGTCGACAGGTCGCGCAGTGACACGAGCAGCGCGCGGAAGGCCGGGATCTGCGCGATGTGCACCGGGCCCAGGACCCGCGCGAGATCCAGGCGCTCGGACAGGCTCTGCAGGATGAACCGCTCGGACGCGAACGCCAGGAAGCGCCGGCGTTCGTCGGTCAGGACGTGCAGGGAGCCGGTGTTCGTCGCCAGGAGCAGCTCGTCGAGTTCCTCGAACACGAACGCGATCGAGGCCGCGCCGCGGATCTCGCGGTAGGCCTGCTGGACTGCCCAGCCCAGGTCGCCCTTCTCGTCGAAGAACTTGCGCACCAGGTTGACGAGGACCTCGGTGTCGACGTCGCTACGCCGCGTCAGCGCGCGGAACCGGTTCCACAGCTCGGCGTCGTTGACGATGATCCCGTTGTGGATGCCGACCGTGCCGGCCGCGATCACCGGCTGGTTGTTGTCCTCGTTGGACTGGAACCCGTTCGTGACGAGCCGCGTGTGGCCCGTCATCGCCAGCCCGATCGGCGACGCGCCCCCGCGGTTCTTCTCGTAGAGCTGCGCGCCGCGCGCGACCAGCTCATGGAACTTGGGGCTCTCGAGGAAGCGCTCGACGGAGCCGGCTTGCTTGAAGACGTCAATCGTCTCGCCGTTGACGACGGTCAGGCCGGCGGCCTCGCTGCCGCGCGTCTTCGAGTACTCGTACAGCTTCCCGAGGACGTCTGCGACGAAGGACTTTTCGAAAGCCCCTTCGCGCGCGAACACGACTCCGAAGATCCCGCACATGCTGGATTCCGGATGGCGTCAGGCCGCCGTGGACGGCTGGCGGACCGGCGGGAACAGAGGCGTGCGCGGCACGTTCTGGATGTCGAGCGCGACCGCCTGCAAGAGGAGCTGCGCGCCCAGGATGATCGGCATCGCGGCCAGCATGACGATGCCGGCCGAAGCCAGCTGGCCCGCGCGCTGGTGCTCGAACCACTGCTGGGCGCCGAAGACGAAGCCCCACACGAGCAGCGGCAGGCCCAGCACGAGGTACACGGACAGCGCCGTGAAATCGTGCACGAAGTAGCGCCAAAACACGCGGCGCGCGAGGCCCCACAGGAGCCGCGGCGGGAACTCGAGCAGGACGCGTACCGGCGAGAGCGAGCTGTGCTCGTCGGCGTAGCGCGCCGGGATCGCGACGTCCTGCACGACCGCGCGCTGGATGCCGAGCTCGATCAGCATGCCGCTCTCGAAGAAGTAGCGCTCGGGCAGCGCGTCGACGTCAATCACCTTCAACACGTCGCCACGCGTGGCCACGTAGCCGTTGGCGGGGTCGAAGTCGCTCCAGTAGCCCGAGGCCAGCTTGACCAGGAAGGTGAGCCCGCCGTTGCCGAGCACGCGCACCACCGGCATGCCGCGCAGCGAGGTCAAGCTCGAGTAGCGGTTGGCCTTGGCCACGTCCGCGCGTCCGTCGAGCAGCGGCCGCACCAGGTCGGGCAGGTGCCGCGGATCCATCTGGTCGTCGCCGTCCATCTTCACGACGACGTCGAGGCCCTGGCGAAGCGCCTCGGCGAAGCCGGACTTCATCGCGCCGCCGACGCCGCGGTTCCGCGCGTGGCGCAACAGCGTCACGCGCGGATCGCCGAGCCGCGCCACGCGCTCGCCCGTGTCGTCCGGGCTGGCGTCGTCGACCACGATCACCGCCGCGATCCAGGGCGGCAGCCCGCGGATCACGCGCTCGATCTGCGCCGCGACGCGGTAGGCCGGGATGATCACGCCGATGCGCGCCCCGCCCGTGTCGAAGTCGCCGGCGCGCAGAACGGGAGCGCGATCAGCAGGCGTGGAGGCCGGGAGCGTCATCGGGGCGGGCGGGGACCCGGAAGGGATTTCGGGCGCGGGCGCGGTCGGGGTTGAACCCGGACGGAATCTCCTTCCCGGTGTGGGCGCGGTCACGCTGGCTGCGCCTCCAGCGTGAAGAACGGCCGCGCGTCGGCCGGCATCCAGGGCGCGGGCGCCAGCCCGAACAAGGACAGGATCGTCGGCGCGACGTCGGTGACGCGCACGACGTCAACCGTCGCGCGCAGGCGCGCGCCCTTGCAGTAGCCCAGGAGCCAACCCGAGTCCTTGTGGTGCGCCGTGGACTGGTCGGCCGTCCCGTGCTCGTGGATGTGGTGCGCGAAGTCGGCCGCCAGGCCCGGCACGTCGCGGTGGCGGATCGTGAACGTCTCACCGTCGCGCGTGCGGCGCGGCATGTTCAGCTCGCAGAAGACCTGCGACCCGCGCCGCTGCACGGCGAAGAGCGGCTCGTTCTCGATCGCGTACAAGCCCGACAGCTTGCGCTCCGCGTCGCGCGCCGCAGCCTCGTCGGGCAGGTTGATCGTCACGTCGGGGTTCATCTGGTGGAGCACCGTGTACCCGCGCAGGCCGATGGCGTCGAACAGCTCGCGCTCGTTCACCAGCCGCACGACCGGGTTGTGGATGTCGGTCACGGGGTCGAACGGTCGCTGGCCCAGCGCGGTCCCGACCAGGATCACCGTGCGCTCGTCGGCCACCTCGAGCAGCTCGCCCAGGAACTTGTCGGCATACACGAAGCTCTTCTCGATCCAGCGCGAGAGCTTCTCCTCGTAGGCCTTGCGCTGGCCGACGTTGTCGAAGAAGCGCCGGTCGGTCATCGAGAGCTGGTCCTCGAAGCGCTCCGGCTCGGCCGCGCGCCAGTAGCGGTGCTGCATGTAGGCCACGTGGTTCATGTGCACGCTGGCGTAGCTCGGCCGCAGGCGCCGGTAGAGGCCGAGAAACGCGTCGCGCGTCATGTAGCTGTGCAGCATCGCGCGCTCGGGCGCGACGGACGCGCCGCGCAGCGCCTCGGCCGGCATCTGACCCAGCGTGCGCAGCACCGTCCCGGCGCGCACGCCGCTCTTCGTCGTGCGCAGCAAGAGGCGCACGGCCGTCGCGGCCGACTTGCCGAAGCTCTGGCTGTAGTTGCGCGCGGCGAAGACGCAGAAATCCTGCAGCGGCCGCGCCTCGTCGGGGAAGCAGTCGGCGGTGTCGGCCAGCGACTCCGGCACGTAGAAGGCTGCCGCGCCGCTCGTGCGCGGCGGGTAGCTCATCAAGCTGCCCAGCACGCCGACCGGCACGCCGTGCGCGTCGAGCACGTCCCACACGCACTTGCCGCGGATCGAGGCCGGGTCCTGCCCGAAGCCGACGAGCCCGTGCTGCTCGGGCGTCAGGCCGGTGTAGATCGAGGGCCAGATGATCCACGGGCTGATCTTGCGCCAGGCCTTTTCCTGGCTCGCGTCCCAGCCGGGCACGCGCGTGCGCACGATGGCGCCTCCGGCCAGCGCGCGCGCGAAGTTCGGCAGTCGACCTTCGGCCGCGAACTTGTCGAGGAAGTACCGCTCGGCCTCGTTGAGCTCGAAGAAGATCACCGAGGCGTTCGGCTTCGAGCGGGTCTGGATCATGGATGCGGTACGCGCAGCGCGCGCAATCGAACCCGTATTCTAGGCTCGCCGCCCGGACGCCGACAACGACGCCCACGACGGCGCCTATACGGCGCCGGAACGCACTTCCCGGCAGCTGCGAGTGCGTGCGAGGAGCGCCCCGCGCTAGTCTCGTGCCGCAACGATGCCCCCCGACTCGAGCGCGTCGCCCACGAACACCGGACGCCCGAGTCGCGGCTCGCTGGTGCTCCTGGCCCTGATCGTGGCGCTGGGGCTCGCGCTGCGCCTGCACGGCATCGGGTTCCTGCTGCCCCAGCTGGGCGAGCCCGACGGGCTGGTCATCGACTACCAGCTGCGCGCGTTGGAGGGACACGGGCGCGAGACCGCGGCGGACCCGCTCTACGCCTATTACCCGCACCTCGTGGCGCGCACGGCGGCGCTCGTGCCGCGGTCGTGGGTCGCGCCCGAGACGCCGCACACGCTGGCCGACCACCTGCGCGTCGCGTCGGCCCCGCGCATGCGCGCCCGGATCGCGGTCGCGTTGCTCTCGCTGCTCGCGATCCCGCTGTCGTGGTGGCTCGCGCGGCGCTTCCTCGCCGACCCGTGGCCCTTGATGGCTGCGGCGCTCGTCGCCGGGAGCCCGTTCCTGGTCTGGTTCGCCCAGCAAGCGCGACCGCACGCGGCGGCGACGTCGTTCGCGCTGCTCGCGGTGTGTGCGGCCGTGCACCTGCGCGGCACGGGCGGATGGCGCGCGTACGCAATCGCGGGCCTTTCGGCCGGGCTCGCGGTCGGCGTGCTGCAGAGCGGGCTGGCCGTGCTGCCGGCGCTCGCGCTCGCGATCCTGCTGCGCGCGCGCGCCGACCGGTGGCGCGCGTTGGCCGGTGCGGTGCTCGTGCTGGCGATCGCGGCGGTCTTCGTGTTCGTCCTCTACCCCTTCGTGTTCGCCGGTGAGGCGGACCCCGGGCGCGTCACCCTGCGCCCGGACGGCACGCTGGCCGTGTCGCGGCACCTCGTGTTCCTCGACCTCTTCAACGGGCGCGGTTTCGAGGTCGTCTGGCGTGCGTTCACCGAGTACGACCCGTTGCTCACCGGCCTGGCGCTGTTCGGGCTCGCCACGGCTGTGCTGAATGCTCCACGCTGGGCACCGAGGCTGCGCTTGCGCGCTGGAGAACGGCGCACGCTCGACTTCGTGATCGTCCTGGCGCACGCGCTGCCTTACCTGATCGCGATCGGCCTGTACCAGCGCACGTACCAGCGCTTCGCGTTGCCGCTCGTGCCGTACCTCGCCATCGCGTCCGCGTACGGGGCCTGGCAGCTCTGGCGTCTCGCGGCGCGCGGCGGACTCGGGCTGTCGCTGGCCGCCGGCGCGCTGGCCTTCCTCGCCGCTGCCGCGGAGCTGGCGTGGTCGTGGCAAATCGGCCGCGTGCGCGCGCGGACGGACACGATCCAGGAGGCGGCGAACTGGATCACGCAGCACGTGCCGCCCGAGACGCAGGCCATCTCCGTGATGCCCGGCCTCGACCTGCCGATCGCGCGCTCGCGCGCCTCGATCAAGAAGGACTGGCTCCACAAGGACGAGCAGTCGGTGCCCTGGTTCCGCTACCAGGCCGACCTCATGCCGGCCGCGATCGAAGGTCCGACGTGGCACATCGACTCGATGCCGCTCATCACACCCGAGGAGCGCACGAAGGCGCACTCCGAAGCCTACGCCTTTGCGCGTGAGCTGCCCGGAGGCTACGCCGCGATCATCGTCTGGCCGGAGAACTTCCGGCCGGCGCTCCACGCCGTGCGCGCGGGGTTGCGCGGGCAGTTCGAGCTCGTCGCGCGCTTCGTCCCCGACGAGCCTGACCCGGAGACCGACATCCCGCTCGCGCACCAGGACGACGAGTACCCGATCCGCGTGCCGTGGGCGCGGCGGATGCTGGAAGCGCGCTGTGTCGGGCCGGTCGTGGAGATCTACCGTCTGCGGTAGTCCGACCTGCGCCTCAGATCTGCAGCGAGAGCCGCCTGCGCACGAGCACACGCAGCAGGACGATCGACACGACCATCGAAACCGCCGTCGCCGCCGCCGCGCCGGCCAGGCCGTGGTGCGGGATCAGGATCGCGTTTCCGACGACGTTCGTCAGCACGGTGAGCCCGACGAGCGCCGTGTGCGCCGCCGGCTGCCCGCCCATGAGCAGCATCTGGCCGAACGGCAGGTAGCCGGCCGCCGCGGCGATGCCGCCGACCAGGATCGCGAACGGCAGGCGGCTCTCGGCGAACTCCGGGCGCGCGCCGATGATCTCCAGCGCCAGCGGGTAGAGCAGCACCGCGAGCCCGCCGACGGCCGCGAGTCCAACCCAGGCCCACGTGCGACCGCGCCGCACGATCGCGCGGATCGCCTCGTGTTCGCGCAGCGCCAGATGGCGCGCCAGGATCGGGTTGTAGACGTTCTGCAGCACGACGACGACCTGGTAGAGGCCCTCGGCGATCATCGCCGCGTACGTGTAGATGCCGACCGCCGCGTCGGACATGTACAGGCCGATCATCCACACGTCGACCTTGGCGTTCAGCTCGAGCAGCACACCGCTGAACGCGCTCTTCGCGCCGAAGACGACGTGACCGCGGACCTCCGCGCCCCAGCCGGGCCGCGTCGCGCGCAGGAGGCGCGCAACGTCGACGCCCGCGACCACGAACAGCACCGCTTCGGCAACGCTGAAGACGACCATGAGCCGGTCGCCGCTCCACTCGAAGTGCATGGCCGCGAAGAGCGTCGCCAGGATCCCGGCGTAGCGCAGCGACTGGTAGATGGCGAACGCGCGCATCCGGCGCTCGCCGTTCACGATCGCGAGCAGCACCTTGTTCAGTGCGAAGAAGAAGAGGCCCGGCATGCTGGCCTCGATGGCGCGCGCGACCCCGTCGCTCTCGAGTGCGTGCGCGATGGGCCAGCGCGCGAGCCAGTAGAGGCCGGCCACGATCGCCGCGATGCCGGCGGTCGGCGCCAGCGTCGCCCACGCGGCCGAGGCCGCGCGCGCGCGGTCCTCGCCGGCCTCGGCCACGGCTCGCAACGCGGACCGGTCGATGCCGCCGACCGCCGCCATCGAGAAGAACGTGTAGGCCGCGAGCGCCTGGTTGAAGACGCCCAGCGTGGACGGGTCCCAGTGCTCCGCGATCAGGATGTTGAGCGCGAGGCCGGCGATCCCCAGGATCGCGAGGCTCGCGACGTTCCACGCGACGTCGCTCTGAAACTTGCCGGCCAAGGGGGACCGGGGGGAGCCTGACTCCGGCGAGGCGGAAAGTCACGCGGCGCGCGGAAACCCTGGGCGCTTGCGTCACTACGTGGGACGGCTCCAAGGCACCCCCGGTTTTTCCGTAGCGCGGGGCGAAACCGCAGCTGCCCCCGGAACTTTTCTGTCGTTCAGGCCGTCCCTCTCTCGAATCCCTGTCACCCCCCGGAGACTCCCCCCGTGTCGAGAATCACAGTCTTTGCGATCGCGCTCGGCGCTTTCGCCGCCCTGCCCGTCGTCCGCGCGCAGGACAATCCCTTGCCCCGCAGCGCTCAGCCCGTGCCCGGGATCGTGCGCGACGGGGGCGTCTTCCAGCTCTCGACAGGCACGTGGACCCGCAAGGCTTCGTCGGCCTCGCTGGGCGCCGACACGATCTACGACAACACGTGCTCGTCGGGCTACGTCGGCTTCCTGTCCGGCGACACGTACGTCGACGAAGGGCGCTTGCCCGGACCCAACTCAGGGGGCTGTGCTACGAGCTACCGAGTCGACGGCTTCCAGATCAGCTACTGCACCGACAGGCCGGTGCCGGGACCGTTCGAAATCGGCTTCTACGATTCGTACGTCGCCTGCGCGACGGTCATCGGCGCGACTCCGAGCGGAGCCTTCTCGCTGTCGGGCCTGCCCGGGAGCTCGGGAGGTGCGATCTCGTGCTGGATCGTGACCATCGATCTGGGCGCGCCGCCGGGAGGCTCGGCCCTGTCCTTCTCGATGGAGGCGGAGGCCGCCCCCTCGGGTCTGTTCGGCTGGTCGTTTGGCTCGAGCGCGCCTCCCGCTGAACAGACCGGGACGGGACCGGTCATCGCCGGCGACCCGAACGTGTGCGGGGGCTTCGACGGCACGCGCTGGGACTCGGTCGTCAACTACGGCGAGCAAGGCACTGGCTTCGGCTCCCTGAACCAGTTCCGCATCGAGGGCGGACCGACCGCACCCGGCTGCTACTGGTACGGTGGCACGCCCTTCGCGAGCTACCACCTCGAGCTGTATGCGGACGCATGCCCGACCGTGCCGGCCGGCGAGGACTTCTGCAACGGCGACGGGAGCAGTACGGCGTGCCCCTGCGGCAACGCGAGCAATCCGGGCCAGAACGGCGGGTGCTTGAACTCGCTGGGACAAGCGGGCCGCCTGCGCGCGGAAGGCGTGCCGAGCCTCGCGCACGACACGCTCAACCTCTTCAGCGCCGGGATCCCGCCGAATGGTCCGCAGCTCTTCTTCCAAGGCACGTCGCGGCGGAACGGCGGCATGGGCCAGGTCCT
Organism: Planctomycetota bacterium; assembly: GCA_031400875.1. Taxonomy (GTDB): domain Bacteria; phylum Planctomycetota; class UBA1135; order UBA1135; genus JAEUHZ01. The sequence goes on from JANNQS010000041.1 coordinate 71,403, forward strand.
CGGCGACGGCCTCTTCTGCGCCGGCGGCACGATGACGCGCCTTGGCGTCATCCCGGGCGACCAGACGGGTTCGGCGACGCTGCCGTCGGGCGGCGCGCAGGCCGTGTCGATCCTGGGCGGCGTGACGAGCCCGGGCGTGCGCACGTACCAGGGCTGGTACCGCAACGCGGCCAGCTTCTGCACGGGTGCGACGTTCAACTTGACGAACGGCTGGGAAGTGACCTGGGCGCCGTAGAGCGCTCCGATCTCCGTCTTTCAGCCGTGAAAGCGGCCGCTGGTCCGTGCGAGCTCGCGCAAGAGCTCGCACGGCGCGAACCGCGCCGGTCCGCCCGGGCGTGAGGCCACGTCGGGCTCCTTCGCGATCTGCTCGAGCTTGGCGACGATGAGCCGGATGCCGACCGTGTCGGCCCAGCGCAGCAGGCCGCCGCGGAACGGCGGGAAGCCCATGCCGAAGACGGTCGCGAGGTCGAGTTCGCGCGGTCCGGCGACGACGTGCTCCTCGAGCGCGCGCGCAGCCTCGGCCAGCAACGCCAGCAGCGGGCGCTCGGCGACCTCGGCATCGGTCATCGTGCGCGCGCGCTGCGGCGCGAGGGGCACGAGGCGCGTCAGTTCGGAGTCGAGTTGCGGGCGCTGGCCCGTGTGCACGTAGAAGCCGCGGCCGCTCTTCTTGCCCAAGCGGCCGTCCTTCCCGACGGCGTCGAGCACCTCGCTGGGCGTCATCCGCTCGCCGTACGCGGCGTGCAGCGACGCGGCGGCGTGCCTGGCGACGTCGAAGCCGACCTCGTCCAGGAGGCGCAGCGGCCCCATCGGCATGCCGAAGTGCTCGAGCGCGGCGTCGACGCGCGCGGGGTCGATGCCGGCGGCGACGAGGCGCAGCGATTCGTCCAGGTAGGGACCGAGGAGCCGGTTCACCAGGAAGCCGGCGACGTCGGCCGTCACGACCGGCGTCTTGCCCAGGCGCAGCGCGAGCGACGCGACCTCGGCCACGGTGCGCGCGCTCGTCTTCGGTCCGCGCACGATCTCGACGAGCGGCATCTTCGCGACCGGGTTGAAAAAGTGGAAGCCGACGACGCGCTCGGGGTGGGGCAGGCCGTCGGCGATTGCGGCCACCGAGAGCGACGACGTGTTCGTCGCCAGGATCACTTCGGGTCCGGCTTGCGCGGCCATGTCGGCGAACACGGCGCGCTTCACGTCGAGGCGCTCGGCGACGGCTTCGATCACGATCTGCACGCGGGCGAACCCGACCGGCGTGCGCGTCACGTCCAGGCGGTCGATCGCGGCGTTGGCCTCGTGGTTCTCGAGGCGGCGCTTCTTGCGTCGATCCTGGATGGCTGTGCGGTGCTCGAGGAGCGCCACGTCCGCTGCGGCGGGGGACATGTCGGTCAGACGCGTCGCGAGGCCGCGCTCGGCCAGCAAGCTGGCGATGCCGCGGCCCATCACGCCGGCGCCGATCACGCCGGCGCGCTCGAACGTGCGCACCGGCGCGCCATCGGGCGATTTGCGCAGCTTCTTGGCCTCTTCGGTGAGCCGGAAGATCGCGATCAGGTTCTTCGCGACCGGGCCCGTGGCGAACTCGCTGGCCGCCTGCGCTTCGGCGCGGAAGCTCGCGGCCTGGCTGCGCAGCGGCGACCACGCGACGATCTGCAGCGCGCCGAGCGGCGCCGGGTAGTGGCCGTGCGTGCGCGCCATCACCTGCTTGCGCGCCTGGCTGGCGATGATTGTCACCGCGAGCGGGTTGCGGTCGACCAGCCAGCGCCCCGTGCCCGTGCGCCCGCGGCGCGGGCACGCGATCCGTTTCAGCGCGACGCCGGCCGCGATGCGGTCGAGGTCCTCGGGCGCGACGACGCGGTCGACGATCCCGCGCCGGTACGCGTCGCGCGCCGCGAAAAGGCGGCCGGTCAGGATCGCGTCGAGCGCCGCGGGCACGCCGATGCGTCGCGGCAGGCGCGTCGCGCCGCCCCACGCGGGCAGGATGCCGAGCTGCGTCTCGGGCAGCCCGATGCGCGTCTCCTTGCCGTCGGCCAGCAGGATGCGGTCGCAGGCCAGCGCCAGCTCGCACGCGCCGCCCGGCACGGCGCCGCCGGCCGCGCAGACCGTGCGGAAGCCCGAGCGCTCGCGCGAGAGGCCGGCGACGCGGTCCCACAGGCGCTGGCCGAGCTCGACGAAGCGACGCACGACGGCGGCGTCCTTCACCGCGTCGAGCGCGTCGATGTCCGCGCCGGCCGCGAACGTGCGCACGTCGCGGCCCGTGATCACCAGCGCGCGCAAGGACTTGTCGCCCTCGACCTCCTCGAGAGCGATGTCGAAGTCGCGCAGCGTCGGCGCGTCGAACACGGGCAGCGCGCGGTGGGGCGAAGCGATCACGATTCGCGCGAGTCCTGGCTCAGGTCGCTCGAGGAGCACGCAGGCGCGCGGCGGCGGCGCGTCGGGCGGGACCAGGATGCCGGTCAAGTCGATCACATGCCGATCCTCTCGAGCAGGACCGCGCCGCCCTGCCCGCCGCCGATGCAGGCCGTCGCGAGCGCCAGATCCGCGTCGGCGACCGCCAGCTCGAGCGCCGCGGAGAGCACGATGCGCGCGCCCGTGCAACCGACCGGGTGTCCCAGCGCGATGGCGCCGCCGTTCGGGTTCAAGCGCGCCGGATCGACCGCGCCCAGGCGGCTGCCGCGGCCGAGCTTCGTACGCGCGAACGTGTCGCTGTCGAACGCCTTCGCGCAGGCCAGGACCTGCGCCGCGAACGCTTCGTTGAGCTCGATCGGCCCGACGTCCGACAGCGCGACGCCGCCTTCCTCGAGCGCCTTCGCCGTCGCGAACACGGGCCCCAGGCCCATGCGCGCCGGATCGAGTCCGGCGTAGGCCCAGCTGCGGATGCGCGCCAGCGGCACGAGGCCCAGCTCGCGCGCTCTCGCCGCGGTCGTGACGAGCAGAGCGCAGGCCGCGTCCGTGATGCCGCACGAGTTGCCGACCGTGACGCGCCCGTCGGGCTTCTCGAAGTACGGGCCGAGCTTCGCGAGCCCCTTGAGCGTCTGGTTGTCGCGGATCGAGTCGTCGTGCTCGAGCGAGCGCGCACCCTCGCGCGCACCCAGCGGCAAGTGAGGCACGATCTCGCGCCCGAGCCGCCCCGAATCGCGCGCCGCTTTCGCGCGCATGTGGCTCTGCAGCGCGTAGCGGTCGGCGTCCTCGCGCGAGACGTCGAACTCGCGCGCCAGGATCTCGGCCGTCTTGCCCATGATCAGGCCGCTGATCGGGTCGGTGAGCCCCTCGACGATCGCGATGCGCGGCGTGAGCAGCATCCGCGGCCGGAATCCGGCCAGCGCGGCGACGCGCTGCACCGCCGAGCGCGCGCGCGAGACCTGCTCGAACTGCCGGACGGCCGCTTCGTTGTAGTAGAGCGGGTAGCGGCTCATCACCTCGACGCCGACGCACAGGAACAGATCGCCGCGTCCGGCCTCGATCATCGTGGCCGCCGTCGTGATCGCCTCCATGCCGCTGCCGCAGTTGCGCGCGACGGTGCGCGCCGGCACGTGCTCGGGGATTCCGGCACGCAGCGCCAGCACGCGCGCGGGGTTGGCCTGATCCGCGGGCACGCCGGCGCACCCCGCGATCACCTCGTCGATCTTGCCCGGGTCGATGCCGGTGCGCGCGACGAGCTCGCGCGCGATCGCCGCGCCCAGGTGCGCCACGTCTTCGCGCGCGAACGCGCCGCCCGCGCGCGCGAGGGGCGTGCGCCATCCGGCGGCCAGGACGACGTCGCGCTGCGCGGGCGGGGGAGTGCGGGCCATCGACGCCCGCGAGCCTACGACTCCGGCGGGTCGGCGAATACAGCGACGATGGTGCCCAGTTCGCCCCGCCTAACCACGCCCGGTCGCGCCGTCCGGGACCACACACTGCCGCGAAGCGCTTAGGGAAGCCAGTGGATCCGCTGCGTGTTGGTCAGGTTGTAGGTCGCGTCGGTGCAGTAGGCCAGGACGTCGCGATAGAAGACGGAGTAGAAGCGCGAGCCGCCGCCCGGCGGCACGAGGCCGCGCACAGAGATCGACGGCGTGCCCTGCGGCGGCCATGTGGCGACGCCGTTGGACGCCTGGACCGTGCCCAGCCTGCGCATCTGGCCGCCGGGGCAGCTGATGCCGTCGCCGAACGGAATCCACGCTCCGACGGTCGTCGACTGGCTCAGCAAGGCCAATGCGTTGGGCGGCATGTGCTCGACGCGGAATTGGAGCGAATCCGATGCGACGCTGACCGAGCCGTTGCTGTACATCACGGCCGACTGGGTCGTCGAGTTTCGGCAGCCGCCGGCCACAGGCACGTACCACGGGAGACACGGGCACTGGGAGCTGAAACTGGCGCCCGGGCACGCGTGCTCGCCCGGCTCCGCCAGGATCCGGACGTCGTCGACGAACCAGCCCAGACCGTTGTTCCACTGTTCGTCAACCGTGTCGAACCCGATCCCCACGCGCACGCGCAATCCGCGGTAGGCAGACAAGTCGATGCGCCGCTCATGCCAGGGCAGGAGCAACCAGTGTATCTCCCCGTTGGTCGGGCATAGATTCCGGACGATCCAGTCGTGCGGCTGCTGCACCTCCACATCCACGAGGTGGATGTCGAATCGCTCGGGGAGGGTCCCCGGGACGCAGTACTCGGTTTCACTCCACATCCAGAAGTGCAGGCTTATGGCGGGCGAGTCGGGCAGATCGACCCAGTGGTTCAGAATGAGGCCGCCTGCGTTCGGCTGGTTCCCAGTGCTGTAGCTGCACGTGCCGGCAAGTTGTCCGTACCACGCGGCCTTCGTCCCCTCGGGGAAGGGTGCGACTTGCGCGCCGCATGGGTCAGCTGAGTCCTCGAGGTGCAAGAGTCCGCTAGCGATCCAGTTCGAGAGCCCGGCCTCGAAGCCATCCTGGAAGACGACCTGCTGCGCGGAAGCGGGCACCACAATCGCTGCGAACGCGACGAGCACGTGCGAGGGTTTCATGTCGATTCCTCCGGGGAACGCGCGGACGTCTCCAGTCTCCTCCCGAGGTGCCCAGGGCGCAACGCGGCGCGGATCGTGAGGCGCCGACGGTCTAGGACTTCGGCCGCCGGTCGAGGAACCGCTTCTCCTTCAGCTCCGTCTCCATCCCGAGCGCTTCGAGCACTTGATCGCGGGTCATGAAATCGACCCTGCTCGGCGACACCTCGATGCCCAGCATCAAGTTCTCGCGCAGCTTCTTCTCGAACGCGGCGCGGTCCGTCTCGGGTCGCGCCGAGATGCGCACGACGAGCTCGTCCAGCCCGTGCGGGTCGTCGTTCTTCTTCTGCAGCACGACCTGCCACTCCTCGACCTCGGGCAGGTCCGACAGGATCGAGGCCATCGTCGACAGGTCGACGAGCGTGCCCTTGATCTTGGTCAAGCTCATCGAGCGCTGGTCGCTCGCGCGGCGCAGCTCGGTGCCGATGCGCGGCACGGTGCGGCCGCACCACGGGCACGGCTCCCACGTGATGCCGCCGACGGCGACGTCGCCGGTGCGGTAGCGGCACACGACGGTGCCGTGGCCGTCGATCGGCGTGTAGACCAGCTCGCCCGTCTCGCCTTCGCCCAGCACGCGGCCGGTTTCGGGATCGACGACCTCGAACACGCCCTTGTCGGGGTAGACGTGGTAGCCGGGCGTCTTGTCGGGGGGCGTGGGGCACTCGCTGAACGCCATGCGCGCTTCGGTGAAGCCGTACGTGCCCGAGATGACGACCTTGGACGAGCCCATCGCCGCCAGCGCCTCGGACATCTTCTCCTTGAGGCCGGGCGTCACCTTCTCCGCGCCCAGGATCACCATGTTGACGCTGGCGAGCTTCGCGCCCCTCTCGGCGCCTTCGCGCAGCATGTGGTAGACGAAGCCGGGCGTGCCGATCAGCACGGTCGGCTGCACGCGCTCGGCGACGCGCAGGTTGCCGGCCGTGCCCATCACCTTGCCGCCGCCCGTGCCCAGCATAAGCTGGCCCGTCTCGAAGCCCGCGAACGTGGCTTGCCAGAAGGCCAGGTGCGGTGCGAACGGGAACATGTTCAGGATGCGCGTCGCAGGATCGTCGATCCCGTGCACGTCCCACATGCGCGCGCCGATCTCGCCCAGAAGTTGCAGGTCGTACGGCGTGTACGAGAAGACGACCGGGTCCGAGCTGCGCCCGGTCGTGAACGTCACGAAGTTGGGTGTGTAGGCGCGCCGCAGGCGCTCGCGCGCCTTGGCCCCGCGCAGGACGAGCGGCAGCTTGCGCGTCAGCGGCCAGTGCGCGCGGATCTTCTCGGGCGTCGGGATCAGCACGAAATCGCGCTTCGTCGCCGGGTCGCTCTGCGCCTGCAGCAGGTCGACCTTCGTCGTGAACGGCAACCGCGCCAGGTCGGCGACGGTGCGGATGTCGCCCGGCGCGACGCCGGCCGCGTCGAACACGCGCCGGTAGTGCGCCGAGAAGGCGTACAGCTCCTCGCGCACGTACCGCGCCAGCCGCTCGTCCTGCAGCCGCCGCAGGTCGGCCTTCGGCATCCGGGACAGCTCGGACCAGCGCACGGGCACGCGCGGAGCCTACGGGGCCCGGGAGCGGGATCAACGGTCGGAAGTGCCGGATTCCGTTCCACGCCGGCCCGCTTGGCATCACGTGGGGGTGGCCCGAGTCCCGGCTTCATTCCGAGGTCCCTCCCATGAAATCCACTCCCACGCTCTTCGCGACCCTGTCCCTGGTGGCCCTCTCTGGCGCAGCCGGCGCGCAGGTCACTTTTTCAACCGACTACATGAGCCCGCTGCGGCCGTTCGTGACGCACGGGGACATCCTGATGCCCGTCGGCGGCCTCCCGGCCTACGGCCCGCTGCCGCCGCCCCTCGTCTTCATCCCGGGCGGCCCGGCCGGCCTGGGCATCCCCTCGTTCGGCTTCGCCTGCGTGGGCGCGCCGGCGCCGATCCCGTGCCCGATCGAGCTCGACGCGCTCTCCTACGGCACCGATTTCCCGCTGCGCGCGGGTGCGATCGCGTCGCACACGATCCAGTTCTCGGTCGACGAGTTCGCCATCGGGATCCCGCCCGCGCCGCTGCCCCCCGACGTCACCAGCGAGTCGGCCGTGTGCGACTCGGCGGCCGACATCTTCGGCAACCTGCTCTCGCCAGCCGGCATCATCCCGCCGGCGTTCGGCGGCAGCACCGGCCTGATCGACGGCAACGGCCTCGTGTCCGGGTCGGGCGCTCTCTACCCGGGCCTCGGCGTCCTCGAGCCCAACTGCCCGATCCCGGGACCGGCCGTCGACGGCGACAACGTCGACGCGTACGACTTCGCCGACGGGCCGCCCGGCCCGATGGCGGTCTTCTTCTCGCTCGACGCGGCGTTCTTCGATCCGCTGCGCGCCATGCCCAACACGGGCAGCGGGCCGGTCAACGGCTTCCCGCCCGGAGCGGTGCTCGTGACGCTCGTCCCCGGCGGCCCGCCGATCGTGTACGCGCCTCCCTTGGCGTTGGGCCTCGACGTGTTCGGTCCGTTCACCGACGACCTCGACGCGCTGGCGTTGTTCGAGAACGGGATCCCGGGCTACATGCCCTCGCCCGCTCCGTACATCTGGGGGCCCGGGACCGCGTTCGACATGCTGCTCTTCTCCGTGCGCCGCGGCTCGGCGGTGATCGGCGTGCTGGACAGCCTGCTGGGTCTGCCGATCTGCGAAGGCGACATCCTCGTCCCGCCCGCTCCGGGCGGCCCGCCGTTCCCCGGCATCTTCATCACGGCCGAAGCGCTCGGACTGGCGACGCCACGCATCATCGCGGGTCTCGCGTTCGCGGACGACCTCGACGCGCTCGACACGCGTTGGGGGCCGCCGACCGGCACGCCCTTCTGCTCGGCCAGCCCGCTGTGCCCGTGCGGCAACGTCGGCGCGCCCGGCAACGGCTGCGGCAACAACCTGTTCGCGGCCGGCGGCAACCTGGCGGCCACCGGTTTCGCCAGCGTGTCGGCCGACTCCGTCGTGCTGACCGGCACGCAGATGCCGAACGGACCGTGCCTCTACTTCCAGGGCATGACGCAGGTCGCCGTGCCCTTCGGCGACGGCGTGCGCTGCGTGGCCGGCGCGACGATCCGCATCGCGATCAAGTTCAACGTCGGCAACACGAGCTCGTACCCGGTCGGGATCGACCCGCCGCTGTCCGCGGCGGGCGGTCTCCCGGCCGTGGGCGGCACGCGCCACTACCAGATCTGGTACCGCGACGCGCACCCGACGTTCTGCACCGTCTCCACGTTCAACCTGACGAACGGACTGACGATCGGCTGGATCCCGTAGATCTCGGTAGAGGTCGGACGGATGAAGGCCGGGCGGGGCTCGTCGCGCGATCGCGCGGCGGGCTCCGCGCTTGCGTGCCGAAAGGGAGAAACAGGCCTTTTTCCGCCCGCGTGGGTCGCTGCGCGCGTCCCAGGGCTCCCGAACCGTCCGCACGACGCCCTTCGCGGGCGGTTCCGCGCAGGGATCCGGTAACGCGGGCGCCGGGCTGCGGATCGCTCCTGATGAAGAGGCCTCGCGTCACCCGGACGCCGGAATGCCCCAGTCCGCCGAACTCGCATCGTGAGGATCCCATGTCGAAGGCCATCCTTCCGTCCCTCCTGCTGGCCGCCCTGCTGACTGGCGCGATCGCCGCAGAGCCCGCTGGCGCACAGACTCCGCGGCCCGCCGGCCTGATCGCGGGTCTCGACCGCGACCGGCTCCACTTCGACGTCGACGCGGAGGGCACCGTGTGGGTGCGCGGCCGGACGTACAAGGCGAGCTTCTCGCAGCGCGAGGCCACCTACGTGCCCTTCCTGGGATCGAAGGCGCCGCGCAACTTCCCGGTCGCCCTGCGCGTCGAGTCGGTGACGGTCGGCGGCGCGCCGATCGCCTTCGACGCGGATGCGCGCGCCGTCCGCGCCGGCGACACGATCGAGTACGACCGCGGGTCCTTCCGCGAACGCTACCTCCTGGCACCCGATTCCGTGGAGCAGACCTTCGTGTTCGAGGAGCTTCGCGCGCGCGGCGAGATCGCCTTGACGGTCGCCGTCGACACCGAGCTCGCGCCCACGGAGGCCGCGGAAGGCTTCCAGTTCGCGAACGAGCTGGGCCACGTGCAGTACGGCCGGGCGTTCGCCTTTGACGCCGCGGGCCCGAGAGTGCCGATCGCGAGCCGCCTGACACCGGGCCGGATCGAGATCGTGGCGCCGGCCGCGCTCGTCGAGAGCGCCGTGGGCGCCTTCGTGATCGACCCGGTGTTGAGCACGTTCACCATCGAGGGCACGGACGCGGACGCGATCGCGGCGGACACGGCGTGGGACGTGAGCGCGGCCACCTGGCTGACCGTCTGCGAGGAGGCCTTCAGCGCCGGCGACCACGACATCCACGTGGTGCGCCACTCGACCGCCGGGACGGTCACAGGGGGCGCGTACGTCGACGCCTCGCTCGTGGACTGGCGTTCGCCCGCGATCGCGAACAACGACAAGGAGTCCCAGTTCCTGGTCGTCGCCCAGGCCGGCGTGGTGCCCGACCGCGAGATCTGGGGCCGCAGGGTGGAGGCCACGGTCTCGCTGGCCATGTCGTCGCAGTTCGTGCTCAGCGAGCCCGTGCTCGGCGGGGACAAGCACTCGCCCGACGTCGGCGGCGATCGTTCGCTGGTCGGGTCGCCCAACTACTGCGTCGTGTGGGAGATCGAGCTCACCCCGGAAGTCCGTCACGACATCCACGCGCGGCTGGTGCCCACCAGCGGCCCGATCGGCGGGCTCGAGACGCTCTTCCTGATCGACGGCGTCGCCGGCGAAATCAAGCGCAACCCGGCCATCAGCAACTCGAACGGAAGACCGTCTGCGCCGCTGCGCTGGTGGAACATCGTGTACGAGTTCGACGCCTCGTCGGGGAACCGCAACATCCACGGGCGGCGGCTGGACCACACCGGAGACATGTGGGTCACGCCGTTCACGATCGGGTCGGCGACGTCCGACGAGCGCAACCCGTCGGTGACGGCGGAGAGCGACGTGAGCGGCGGCACGAACCCCTGGATGGTCGCCTGGGAGATCGACTCCGGGACGGACGGCTGGGACGTGCGCTGTCGCACGCTGAACGGCGGGACGACGCTCTCGACGATGAGCCTGTCCCAGCAGCTCCCGAACGCTGACCTGAACCAGGTGTCGCCGAGCTGCGACACGGCGGACGGACAGTTCGTCGTGGCCTGGGACCAGCGCGCCCAGGGGAACTACACCTCGACCGACATCCGGATCGCGGCGCTCTACTCGATCGGGGGCGTGCTGGGCCTGAACGAAGGCGACTTCTCGGCCTCGCCGTTCGCGCACATCGACCGGCGCCCGAAGGTGGTGACGCAGGCCTCGTCGGGTTCGACCAACGACGACGCGCTCGTCGTCTTCGATCGCGAGGTCAGCGGGCCGGGCGACATCATCGGCACCGGCTACGACCTGCCCAACGGCGGGCCGGTGAGCGGGTTCTGCGCCGGCGACGGGAGCGGCACGGCCTGCCCGTGCGGCAACACCGGGGCGATCGGCCACGGCTGCGCGAGCTCCGTGAACGCCCTAGGCGCCGTGCTGGGCCATTCCGGCGACGCGCAGGTCTCGGACGACAGCTTCCAGCTGCGTGCCGACGGCTTGCCGAACTCCGCGACCGTGTTGTTCTTCCAGGGCACTGCGCAGCAGAGCGCCGGCGCCGGCGCGGTCTTCGGCGACGGGCTGCGCTGCGTGTCGGGCACCGTGCTGCGGCTGGCCACGCGGACCGCGTCGGCCGGGTTCGTGGTCTACCCGTCGTCCATCTCCGATCCGGCCATCTCGACGGTCGGCGCCATCCCCGCGATCGGGGCGCTGCGCTACTACCAGGTCTGGTACAGGAACAGCGCGGCGTTCTGCACGGCGTCGACGTTCAACCTGACGAACGGCCTGCGCGCGCAGTGGATCCCCTAGCTCGGGCCCCTTGAACGGGCCCTCGCATTCTGTTGGCTGCGCTCGCGAGCTCGCTCCGCGCGGGCCCCTTGAACGGGCCCTCGCAATCAGTTGGCTGCGCTCGCAGGCTCGCTCCGCGCGGGCCCCTTGAACGGGCCCTCGTATTCTCTTGGCTGCGCTCGCAGGCTCGCTCCGCGCGGGCCTCAAGTGAGACCCCAGCCCGGCCGCGGAGCCCGTTGCGCGACCTCGCGCGGCGGGCTCCGCCGGCATTGCGGGCCGGACGGTCCTCCAGCGCGCCCCAGAAGCTGTCGATGTACGAAGGCCCGCCCCAGATCCCGATGCCCCTCCCGCCCACGTCGCCACCGCCCAACACGTGCCTGGGGCGCTCCGAGCTCCGGCCCTGGGCCCGCGAACGGCCGCGCACCGTGCTCGTGCTGGGCGGCGGCGGCATGCGCGGCATGGCGCACATCGGCGTGCTGCGCGCGCTGCGGACGCTGGGCATTCGCTACGACGCGATCGTGGGCACCAGCATCGGCGCGCTCGTCGGCGGGATGGCCGCGGGCGGCTACCCGATCGAGAAGATCGAGTCGCTCGTCTCCGCGGTGCAGAAGGAAGACTACTTCCGCCTCAACTTCGTGAAGATGCTCCTCAAGGGCGTGCGCACGACGAGCGTCTACCACGGCGACACGTTCAAGACGAGCTTGCGCCGCATCCTGCCGGCCGTCGACTTCGCCTCGATGCAGGTGCCGTTCTTCTGCAACGCGACGCGCCTCGAAAGCGGCGGCACCGTGTTCTGGGGCACGCCCGGCATGGACGACATCCCTCTGGTCGACGCCGTGTACAGCTCGTGCGCGCTGCCCGGCATCTTCGAGCCGCTCGAGCGCGGCGGCTACAGCTACATGGACGGCGGCATGATCGACTCGCTGCCGATCCGCTTCGCCAAAACGCTGGGCGCCGAGCTGATCATCGCGGTCGACTTGTCGGTCAAGGGCACGTTCAAGGCGCCGAACTACAAGAACCGGCTGCTCTCGACGCTCTACCGCACGTTCGAGATCGTGGAAGAAGTGCTGGTCGAGCAGATGCTGCACATGCACGCCGACCACCGCGTCGCGCTGATCCAGCCCAAGGTGGCCGAGGCCAGCCGCTTCGACTTCCGGCGCGTGGCCGAGGTCGTGCGGGCCGGCGAGGAGGAGGCGATCAAGGTCCTGACGTCGCACGCCGCGACGCGCGACCTGGTCGAGCCGGTGATCGTCGAGGGGCTCTCCTGCCCGGTGACGCCGCGTGACTTCGTCTCGGTGCGCATCGACCCCGAGCGCTGCATCGGCTGCGGCCAGTGCGAGGCCGTGTGCGAGACCGACGCCTTCTGGGCGCGCGGCGGCACGGCGACGGTGCGCAAGCTGTCGAACTACGAGTGCACGCGCGACCACGCCTGCGCGCGCAACTGCCCGACCGACGCGATCAGCCTCGGAAACCTGTAACCGCGCCCGGCGCGCCGCGAGGCGCCAAGAGGATCAGAGAGACCGTAGGATCGGTTTCTGATCGGTCTCTCCCGCTGCTAGTCTGCGCGCGTGCAAGGGCGCGACGACGGCTTCCGCCGGCTGGGCCAGCTATCCGACGCCCCGCAGCGCGCGCGCGGCCGCCGCTCCTCCGAGCGCCTGGACACGTCGCGCGAGGATCTCGCGCCGCGCAACGTGGGGGAGATCCTCGACGCCGGCCTCGACGCGCTGCGGGCGCGCTTCGCAGCCTGCGCCGGCGTGTGCTTCCTGCTCTGGCTGGGACCGTCGTGGCTCCTGGCGTTCGCGCCGCCCGAGCAGTGGGGTCAGGGGCTGGGCGCGGTCGACGAGGGCGCGCAGGCTCTTTTCCAGCTGACGGGGCTGCTCGTCCACTCCGCGCTGAACACGATCGTGCAGGTGTTCGGCACGATGCTGGTGGCCCTCGTCGTGCGCGGCGAGTTCCTGGGCGAGAGAATCACGCTCGGTCAGGCCGCGCGGCGCATCCTGTCGCGCTTCCTGCCGCTCTTCGCCAACGGCATCCTCGTGACGCTGTTCGCGATGGCCGGCCTGATCGCCTGCATCCTGCCGTACTTCTTCCTGCTCTGGCGCCTCTCGCTCGCGCCGCTCGTGTGCGCCAGCGAGGGCTACGGTCCGGCGCAGAGCATCGCGCGCAGCTTCTGGTTGACGAAGGGCAGCTTCCTGCGCTGGGCCGGCGTCAGCGCGGTCTCGTTCGTCCTGCTCGGCCCGCTGACGTCCTTCGCCGGCGGGGCGGCATCGCCCGCGGTGCGCGATGCGGCCCTCGACTCGCTGAGCATGCCGGGCCCGACCTACGACACGATCCTGTGGCTCTCGGCCACGCTCTTCTTCGCGGTGGCCACGGCCGCGGGAGCGGCGATCACGACGGCCTACTACTACGACTGCCGCGTGCGGCGCGAAGCGCTCGACCTGCGCGCGCGGCTGGTGGAGATCGAGCCGCCCTCGGGGGTGGCGGCGTGAACGCGGCGCAGGGCGGGCAGGCCCGGCCGGAGGACGTGCGTCTGGCGGTCGACGAGATCCTGGCCGGACCCGAGTTCCAGCCGGGGACGTCCTGGATCCAGCGCGCCGCGAACGCGATCAAGGACTGGTTGATCGAGCTGTTCCCGGGCCTCGCCTCGAGCGGGAACGCGTTCCTCGAGGCGGCGCGCATCTTCGTCTGGGTCGTGCTCATCACCGTCGTCGTGCTGCTCGTGTGGGTCCTCGTGCGATCGATCCAGCGCCTGCGCACGCCGGCCGCGGCCTCCGGCGAGGTGGCCGAGGATCCCGTAGCCGACCGCGCGCGCCGCGTCGCACGCCTGCGCCGTGAGGCGCGCGCGGCCGGGGCGCGCGGGGATCACGTGCTCGCGCTGCGCCTCGAGTTCACGGCGCTCGTCGTCGGCCTGGGCGAGCGCGGCGACCTCCAGTACCGCGACGCCTTCACGAATCGCGAGCTGCTCGAGCGCGGCAGGCCCGGCCCCGAGGCCGAACGCGTGCTGCGGCCGATCGTGCCCGGGCTCGACCGCAAGAGCTTCGGCGGGGAGCCGGCGGACGCCGGCGATTTCGCGCGGCTCGCGGCGCTGTGCGACCGGCTGCTGGCGGGTTCGCGGACGTGAACTCGTCGCGCGCATCGACCGGGGCCGGCATCGCCGCGCTGGCGTTGATCGTCGTGCTCGTGTTCGTGCTGCAGACCGGCGAGCGGCCCGGTTCCGGCGTCGACGGATCGATCGCTTCCACGAAGGCAGACGGGCGGCGTGCCCTCGCGCTGCTCGTGCAGCGCCTCGGCGTCGCGGTCGAAGGCTGGCGGCAGGTGCCGGCCGCGCTGCCGACCGGCTCGCACGGCGTGTGGATGTCGCGCGCCGAGCCGGTGGAGCGCACCGAGCCCGGCGAGGGAGAGGCCCAGGAAGACGACGGCGAGAGCGGCCTGTTCCGTACCCGCGAACGTGCGCGGCCGGACGTGGGCATGCACGCGCCCGAGCTGTACGGCGACTTCGTGCGCCAGGGCGGGACGCTCGTCGTCGAGGGCGAGCTCGGGCTCGCGTACGTGCGCGACACGCTGGGCCTCGCGGCCGCGCAAGGCCTCGAGATCACCGTGCTGCCGGACGACGGCCAGCGCGCCCTGCGCTGGCGCACGGGCGAGACGCTGGCGGTCGAGGTGGACCTGGCGTTCGAGCCGCTCGATCCGAGCTCGCCCGCGCGCGAGTTCGCGACGGTCGTGGATGCGGAGGACGGATCCGAGTGGGCCTTCGCGCTCGAGCTGCCCGAAGGCGCCGGGCGCGCGATCGTGGTGGCCGACGGCGGCGCGTTCGACAACGCGGCGATCGGCGCGGACGACCACGCGCTGCTCGCCGTGCGCCTGGCCGAGGAGGCGTCGCGCGGCGGGCGGCTCATGTTCGACGAGTACGCGCTGGGCCTGTGGGCGCCGGACGGACCGCTCGACGTCGCGACCGGGCCGGCGCTGGTCCTCTTCAGCGCGAACCTGCTCTGTCTCATTCTGGCCTGGACGTGGATGCGCGCCGCGCCGCGCTCGTTCCCGCGCGATCCGGAGCCCCTCGAGTCGTTTTCGCCGGTCCTGCGGGCGCGTGCGCAGAGCCGCCTGTTCGAGCGCGCCGGTCGCGTGAGCCTGCTGGCCGCCCCGCTGCGCGCCGCGACCTTCGATCGCCTGTCCGCGCGGCTGAAACTCCGGTCGCGGCGCGAAGTCGCGGATCCGTCCGCGAAGCTGTCCGACGCGGACGTCGAGCGCGTGACGCGCGCCCTGGGCCCCGAAGCCGGCGCGCGCGCGCGCGACCTCCTCGTGACGCGCCGCATCGCCACCCGCGCCGACCTCGAGCGGCTCGCCCGCGACCTCCGCGCGCTCGAGGTAGACAAGGGTGTCAGACACCTTGCACCGGGTTCTGCGGAACGCGTCAAGGTGGTGCAAGGTGTCTGACACCGTTGTCTACCTTGTGCGCCCGCGCGACCGCCGGGACGCCGCGGTTTGAGTTGAGATCAGGCCCTCCGCCTGGGACCTTGGAGCCATGGAGTCCGTTCCGCCCGTTCCTACCGTTCCGAATGCCGTGCAGGATCTGAACCGGCGCGTGATCGAGGAGGCCCGGCGCGCCGTCGTCGGGCTCGAGCGCGAGGTCGAAGCCTGCTTGACCGCGTTACTGGCCGGCGGTCACGTGCTGCTCGAGGGTCCGCCCGGCGTCGCCAAGACGCTGCTCGTGCGCACGCTCGCGACCGCGCTGGGCGGCCGCTTCGGCCGCATCCAGTTCACGCCCGACCTGATGCCGGCGGACGTGACCGGCACGAGCGTGTTCCACCCGGGCGAGGGCGCGTTCCGCTTCCAGCCCGGGCCCGTGTTCGCGCAACTGCTCTTGTGCGACGAGATCAACCGCGCGCCGGCCAAGACGCAGTCGGCGCTGCTCGAGGCGATGCAGGAAGCGGCCGTGACGGCCGACGGTCGCCGCCATCCGTTGCCGCAGCCGTTCACCGTGTTCGCGACGCAGAACCCGATCGAGCACGAGGGCACGTACCCGTTGCCCGAAGCGCAGCTCGACCGGTTCCTGTTCAAGGTCGTCATCGGCTACCCGGCGCCGGACGTCGAGGCGCGGCTGCTCTCCGAAGCGCACGCGCGCGACGAGCTGGCGACGCCCGCGGAACTCGGCGTGCGCGCCGTCGCGACGCCCGAGGAGGTGCTGAGCCTGCGACAGGTCGTGTCGCGCGTCAGCGTGCGCGACGACCTGCCGGCCTACGTGGTGCGCCTGCTCGCCGCGACGCGCCAGCAGGGCCAGCTCGTGCTGGGCGCGAGCCCGCGCGCGGGCGTGATGCTCCTGCGCGGTGCCAAGGCCCGCGCCGCGATCCAAGGCCGCGATTTCGTGCTGCCCGACGACGTCAAAGCGGTCTTCCTGCCGGCGCTGCGGCACCGCGTCGTGCTCGACCCGGCCGAGGAGATCGAGGGCGCGACGGCCGACGACGCGCTGCAGCGCGTGCTCGACACCGTGGAGGTGCCGCGCTGATCCCGACGCGCCGCAGCTTGCTCATGTTGGGCCTCGTGCTGGCGCTCTCCGTGCTGGCCGGGTTCGTGCCCGAGCTGCGCTCGGCCGTGCTGCTGGCCGACCTGGCCGTGCTGGCGCTCGTGGTCGCCGACTTCCTGCGCACGCCGTCGCCACGCCGCCTCGACGTGCGCCGCCGCCTGCCCGAGCGCGCCGGCCTGGGCCGCGACATCGTGCGCACGCTGCGCATCGACGCCGGTTCGATCCACAACGCCGCCGGGCTCGTGCTCGAGGTCGACGAGGAGTTCCCGCCCAGCTTCGAGGTCGTGGCGCGAACGAGGCTCGTGCCCGACGAGCTGGACGAGCGCGCGCGCAGAGCGCGGCGCGCGGACCCGCTGCGACCCGGCACGATCGCACCCGAGCCGGGCGACCCGAGCGGCGGCTCCGACGCCGTCCGGCTGCCGCCCGAAGGTCCGATCGACCTGGCGCGCGTCTATGTCGCGCGCCTGCGCGGCGTGCACGCGCTGGGCGACCTGCGCCTGCGGCTGCGCGGTCCGCTCGGCCTCGTCGAGCGCGTCGCGCGCATCTCCGGCTCGCACGAGATCGCCATCGAGCCCGCGCTGCTCGACCTGCGCAAGAACCTGAAGCTGGCCGCGAGCGAGCGCTGGCGCGACCTGGGCGCGCGCTCGACGCCGCGCCGCGGCGGCCTGCAGGAGTTCGATTCGCTGCGCGAGCACTCGACCGGTGACGACGTGCGCCTCGTCGACTGGAAAGCCTCCGCACGCCGCGGCCGGCCGATCGTGCGCCAATACCGCGAGGAACGCGGCCAGGAGCTCGTCGTCGTGATCGACTGCGGCCGCCGCATGGCCGCGACGACGGCCGAGGACGTGCCGCTCGCGCGCGGCCGACAGCGCGTGGCGCGCGGCATGACGAAGCTCGACCACGCGCTCGACGCGGGCCTGCAGCTGGCCGCGGTCGCGCTCGAGCACGGCGACCGCGTCGGCGCCCTGGCGTTCGACGCCAACGTGCTGGCCTGGATCCCGCCCGCGCGCGGACGCGCGCAGCTCGCGCGCCTGCGCGAGCGCTTGTTCGCCTTGCAGGCGTCGCCGCGCGAGTCGAACCTGGAGCGTGCGCTGCGCCAGCTGGCTCTGCGCCACCGCCGGCGCGCGCTGGTCCTCGTGCTGTCCGACGTCGCCGACCCGCTGTCGGTCGAGCGCCAGCGACAGGCCTTGAGCGCCGGATCGGGCCGCCACCGCCTGATCTTCGCCGGTCTCGACGACCCGGCGCTGCGCGGCATCGCCGAGGGCCGCATCGCCGTCGATCCGCTGCTGGCCGCGAGCGCCGCGGCGCTGCAGTCGGAACGCCGCGCGAGCTTGCGCGCGCTCGGCACGCGGACGGTGAGGGTGCTCGACGCGCTGCCGGCCGAGGCCGCGGCGCCGTCGATCGCAGCCTGGCTCGAAGCGCGCCGCAGTGGTGCCTGAATGCGCGAGAGTTTGACGCACTCCGTTCCCCTGGTCAGCCTGTCGCGCCTCGATGACCGGACCTGAATCAGTTCCGATGGCCCGCGATGCTCAGCGCGCTCAACGGCGGCGCTGGACGCTGTGTGCGTGCCTCGGCGGGTTCCTCCTGCTGGTCGCGGTTGCGATTCCGCTGATCACGAGCCTCGCGCTGTACGACTCGTTCCTGAAGCTCGAGGAACTGGAGGGACCCACTCCGACCTACCTCGAATCCGACGAGCTGATCATCGGGTTCGGGTTCCTTGCCGGAGCGATCCTGGGTCTGACGGGCGTGGCGCTCCTCCTCCTTGCGGTGATCAATCTGAGCCGAGCGAAAGACGTGACGTCACCGCGTGCCGGCGATGAGTGGTCGGGCGTCTGAAGCGCCTGCGTCCTGTCCTGCTGTGTCAGCTGGCGCGTGCGCGAAGATGTCGGAGTCGTTCCTGGCACGTAACCGAAGCGCGTCGCAGCGGCCCGTGAGCGCGCGTCCAATTGACCGGATGCTGTTACCCGATCAAGCTGAAGCGTGATGACTGAAGCCGGACCGCAGCCCGCCCAACCTGGACGCGCGACTTTGTACGCGTGGCTCGCGGGTTTCCTCATGCTGGCCGCCGTGGCGATCCCGGCAGGCGTGGTCCTCGGGATATTCCAGTCGTTCCAGAAGATCGAGGAGCTCGAGGCGCCGACTCCGAAGGACCTCGGGATGAATCCGCAGATGGTCATGCTCTCGCTGGCCGTCGGAGCGTTCCTGGGACTGAGCGGCGTAGCGCTCCTGCTCCTGTTGATGACCGAGCGGAGCCGCGGCGACTTCTCCTCCCCGCGCGTCAGCTAGCAGGAGCCCGAACGCGCCGTCCGCCGTCTGCCAGGCTGCTCGCGATCGCAACTTGGCTTGGGCCGTGATTCAGCGACCAAGGTGGCTCGCGAACGTCCGCCGAATCAATGAGCGGGTTCGGGAAGGCGGGGCGCCTACATGTCGATGTGGCAATCCAGCCCCAACCCGGACAAGCGCCGAAGGGATTCCGCTTCGAGATGGGTGCTCATCTGTCCGCAGGCGGACGTCACCAGCCAGTGGACGTGGAGCGTCACGATACCGTGCCAGGCAACTCCGACACTTTCGCTCGGTCAGTTGGCGCGATGGCGCGCGAAGGTGTCGGAGTTGTCCCTGGCACGGTACCGACAGGTTCGCATCCGTCACGACGGCTGGGATGGACGTCGATCCACGGTCCGCCCGCCGAGCAACGCCCACGCCAGCAACGCCACGCCCGAGACCACCGCGACCATCATGCGCACGCCCGTCGGCGCGTGCGGGCTGACGAAGCCCTCGATCAACCCGGCCAGGAAAAGCAACGGGAACACCGGCGCCAGCAGCCTCCACGCCCGGCGTGCTCCGAGTCGCAGCGCGTGCGCTCGCGTCCACGGTCCCGAGAAGAGCAGGCCGCGCACCAGCACGAGGCCGGAGGCGCCGGCCAGCACGATCGCTTGCAGCTCGATCACGCCGTGACACCACAGGATCGAAGAGATCTCGGTCCCCCGGCCCCAGTGCGCCGCGACCGCCGTGTAGGTGCCCAGCATCAGACCGTTCGTCGCCACTGCGTACGCGAACAACGGCGGCACGAGGCCGGCCGCGAAGAACAGGACGCCGACCGACATGTTGTGCGCCATGATCAAGCCCGCGAAGGTCGGCGAATCCTCGAGGCCGAAGATGAAGTTGCCGCGGAACGGCTGACCCTCCGGCGTGCCCTGCAGCTGCTGGATCTCCATCGCCACCGACGCGGGATCGAGCAGCGACCAGGCCAGGTCGAGGTCGGCGCTCACGGCGAAGAACGAGACCAGCGCGAGGCCGTAGAGGAGCGCGAACGACAGGGCCAGCGGCCGCCATTCGGCGCGGATCGTGCGCGGCACCTCGCGCAGCAGGAAATCGGCGCTGCGCACGAACACGTTGCGCTCGTCGCGCTCGACGCGGTGGAACAGGATGCCGTGCGCGCGCGCCAGCACCGCGCGCAGCGACCGCGCGGCGTCCGGATCGCGGCCCGAGGTCTCGAGGTGGGCCAGACGCGTCGCCGCGTAGCGGTAGAGACGCGGCAGCGCCGCCACCTCTTCGACGGAGAGCGCGCGGACTCCGGAGCTGTCGACCCTGGCGCAGACGCGCGTCAGCCGTTCCAGGCGCTCGTCGCCCTGGGCCTTGCGCGTCGCGCGCGCGGCGGTCGGCTTGGGCGGCGTGGACGTCACGCGCGGATCCTCGCATCCGCCGGCCCTGGCGTGCCACCCCGCACGACCCGTACGCTCCGCGCGCGTGACGAAGCTGATCGTCGAGACACCCGAGGGCGTCGAGCTGCGCCAGGACCTGGCCGGCGCCGGCAGTCGCACCGCGGCGGCCTGCATCGACGGCCTGATCTTCCTGATGCTGGCCCTCGTGCTGGCGGTGTTCACGTTCGCGCTGGCCTCCGCCACCGGAAAGGTCTTCGGCGGCTTCATCGCCGGGTTCTACATCGGCGGCATGGTGCTGATCGGGCTCGCCTACCCGTTCACGTGGCACGTGCTGCGCAACGGGCAGACGCCGGGCAAGCGCCTCGTCGGCGTGCGCGTCACGTCGGCCGACGGGAGTCCGGCGCGCACCGTGCAGCACCTGCTGCGCTCGTTCATCCTCCTGGTCGACATCCTCCCGGTGCCCGTGCCTCTCGGGCTCGTGCTGGCGGCCGTCACGCCGCGGCACACGCGCCTGGGCGACCTGGCGGCGGGCACGCTCGTGTTGCGCGTGCACCGAGCGGCGGCGGCGGTCGAGCCCTGGCCGGGAGAGAGCTGGTCGCAGAGCCTGCTGCCGACCTTGCCGCTCACGCCGCGATCCGCGCAGCTCCTGTCGCCGCGCGACGTCGCGCTCCTGCGCGACCTCGCGGCGCGGCGCGGGCTGGAACCGGACACGCGCGCGGAGATCGTCCAGCGTGCGGCGCGGGTGTATGCGACGCGGCTGGGACTCGCGCCGCCGGACGGCTCGGCTCAGTCGGAAGAGTTCCTGCGCGAGCTGTTCCTGTTCGCGCGCGAGCACGTCGAGGCGATCAGCGCACGCGCCTCGTGACGGGCCGGCTCGACGTGGTTCCTGGAACCGTCGACTAGAGCCCGCGCAGGGGACCGCGGTGCGCCTCGATGCGCGCGATCTCCTCGTCCGTGTAACCGCGCCCGGGCACCGCGACGCCGGCCGCGTGGCGCGCGCGCACCTGCGCCAGCTCCTGCGCGCCGGCCCACCACAGCCACAAGGCGACGACGGGCAGCATCCAGTTGCCCGTCGCGAGGCCGGCGACCGCGATCGCAACCGCGACGAACCGGCCGAAGCGCACCGCGCCCTCGGTCGCGCCGAGCCAGCTGCGGCGGCGCGCCAGCCAGGCGCGCACGAGCCGTCCGCCGTCGGTCGGGAACGCGGGCAGCAGGTTGAAGCCGGCCATCAGCACGTGGATGGCGACGAACACCGCCGCGATGCGGATCCACTCCGAGCCGGGCGGCAGGAACGCGAGCGCGGCGATCCACAGCGGCACGCCGACGATCGCCAGCGCGACGTTGACCGCCGGACCCGCGATCGCGATCCAGGCCTCGACGCGGCTCGACTCGGGCACGTGCGACAGGCGCGCCATGCCGCCCAGCGGCCAGAGCGTGATGTCGATCACGCGGATGCCGAAGCGGCGCGCGACGAGCGCGTGGCCGAGCTCGTGCAAAACGACGGCTGCGACGAGCATGACGAGGGCCACGACCTCGAACACGCCGCTCCCGGGGGCCAGCGCGAGCGCGGCGACGAGCACCAGGAACAACACGTGGGCCCGGACGGGGATGCCGGCGACGGAGCCGAGGAGGATGGAGCCGAACAGGGTGAAACCTCGCGGAAGGGTGCCGCAATCTCGCTCGCTTCGGGCCGCCTTGGAAGCCGTGCGGGCCGGAATCGCTCGCTCGGCCGTTTACGATGCGTGAGTGCAGGAGCTCCGGCCCAGCGTGCTGCGGATCGACCTCGACGCCCCGGCGGCGGCGGGCCGCGTGGGGGTGTCGCGCGAGGCCTGGAGCGCCGCCGATCCGGCGGTCGAGCGGGTGGGGAGCTACGGTGGTTCGGCGCTGGCCCTCGCGCTCGTGCACGCGGCAACCACGGCCGGGGATGCGAGCGGGCGGTCGCCGCTCGTCCTGGCCGCCGGCGAAGCGGTGCGGCGCGGTCTGCCCACCGCCGCGCGCGCCACCGTCGCGGCGCGCGCGCCGTTGTCGGGTCAGTACGCCGACGGGCAGGTCGGCGGAGAGCTGGGCGCGCACCTGGCCGCGCTGGCGGATGCACTCGTCGTGCATGGCCGAGCGCGCGGAGATGGCGCCGTGCTCGTGATCGACGCCGCGGCGGACGCGCGGCTCGTGCACCTGCCCGAGCTCGACGCCCTCGACGTCCCCGCGCGCCTGACGCGCTTGCGCGAGCGCTTCCCGGGCGCCGCTCTGCTCGCCACGGGACCGGCGGGCGATGCCGGCATCCCGTTCGCGAGCCTGGCCAACGAGGCCGATCCACCCAGCTTCGTCGGACGCGGCGGTTTGGGCGCAGTCATGGGCGGGCTCGGCCTGCGCGCGATTGCGCTGCTCGCGCCGCCGCCGGATCACGGCCCGCAGCGAGCGCACGACGCGGAGGCGCCGGTCCCTCTGCGCGCTCGCCTCCTCGCGTCGCCGCGCCTGCGCGCGCGAGCCGAGGGCGGCACGTTCGAAGCCGGCGCCGTGGTGCAGAGCGCGCCCGACGCTCGCAAGGGTTGCCGCGGCTGTCCCACGCCGTGCGGGTGGGTGTTCGAGCGGCCGCAGGGCAGCGTCGGCGCGCGTTTCAGCGCCGTGCAGGCGCTGACCGAGCCGCTGGGTCTCGCCGGCTTCGAAGGTCCGCTCCTGTTGCTGCAGCGCTGCGACGCGCTCGGGCTCGACGCGAAGGAGACCGGCGCGGCGCTGGCCTTGCTCGTGCGCGGCCTCGAGGCGGCCGGGGAGATCGCCGCGAGTCCGCACGGCGACGTCGCGCGCCTCGCGGACGCGATCGACGCGATCCCGCGGCGCGCGGGCGCCGGCGCGCTGCTCGCGCGCGGCGCCGCGCACGTGGCGCGCCATTTCGCGCTCGACGCGCCGCTCGTGCGCGGGCAGGCCGCGCGTCCCGAGAGCGATCTGGCGTCGCTGCTCGGCCAGTGCGTCTCGACGCGCGGCGCCGATCCCATGCGCACGTTCGCGTTCCTGGCGGCCGACGTGCCCGACCGCGCGCGGCTCGCGCGGCTGCTTGCGCCCTGGCCGTTGCCGGAAGGCGCCGAGGATCCGCACGCGCCGGCCGGCAAGGGCCGCCTCGTCGCCTGGACCGAAGCGTTCCTGGCCGCGGTCGACGCCAGCGGGTTCTGCGCGTTCTCGGCCGCCGCGCTGCTGGCCGACGGCGTCGTCGACCTCGACGAGCTGGCCGGCTGGATTGCGCCCGCGAGCGTGCGCGCGTCGCTGGGCCAGGACGGGCGTGCGCTGCTCGCCGCCGGCGCGTCGATCGCGCTCGTGCAACGCGACCTGGCGCGCAGGCACGGAGCGCAGCCCGACGACGATCGGCCGGCGTTCGCGCGCGCGCGTGTCGACGCGTCCGGCATGCGCGACGAGTACGCGCGCTTCCGCGGGCTGGACGAGCAGGGCCGGTGCACGCGCGAGGCGTGGGCCGCCGTCGGCACGCTCGCGGTGCTCGACCTGGCCGGTGCGGACGCCGTGCGTGCACGGGTCTCAGCGCCGTCGCCGGGGGACGCGAGCGCTCCCGGTCGTGTCGTCTTGCACGCGCGAGGCGCCCTGGGCCGGGCGCTGCACGCGCCCTTCGCGGTCGAGCTGGCCCTGCCCGCGACGGCGCTCGAGGTCCTCTCCGCCGCCGCACGCGCGCGGCCGGCGGCGCGGCGCTGGCTGATCGACGCGGGCTCGCCGATCCCGACCGTATGGCGCGCGGGCCAGCGGCTGGGCGCGGCCGACACGGCCCGCGACGGCGACGCGCTGGACCTCGTCGTGGCCATCAGCGGCGGTTGAAGGGTTGCCGAAGAGCACGGACCCTGGTCCAGTGCCCGCCCGCTTGTCCGACGTCCTGATCCAGAAGACCGCCGCCCTGGGCGACGTGCTGCGCACGACCTCGATCCTGCCCGGGCTCGCGGCCACGCTGCCGGGCGTGCGGATCACGTGGCTGACCGCGCCGGGAGCCGTCGACCTCGTGCGCACGCACCCGCTCGTGCACGCGGTCGAGACGGTCGACGTCCGTGACCCCGCCGACGTCGAGCGCGCGGCCGCGCGCCTGGCGCCGACCGCCTGGACGCGGGTGATCTCGCTCGACGACGAAGAGCCGCTGTGCGCGCTGGCGTCACGGCTGAACGCGAAGCAGCTCTCGGGAGCCCACCTCGACGCCAGCGGGCGCCGCGTCTACACGCGCGACGTCGCGCCCTGGTTCGACATGGGGCTGCTCTCGGCGCACGGCAAGGCCGAGGCCGACCGCCGCAAGGTGCTCAACACGAAGAGCCACCCGCAGATCTACGCCGAGATGCTCGGCATCCCGATGGGGAAGCCGCGGCTGGAGCTCACGCCCGAGGCGCAGCAGTTCGGCCGCGAGTTCGCGCGACGGCATGCGCTCGACGGGCGCCGCCCCCTGATCGGGCTCAACACAGGCGCGGGCGGGCGCTGGATCTCGAAGCAGCTCCAGGTCGAGAGCACGGTGAGGCTGGCGCAGTTCCTGGCGGCGCGATTGCCCGCGAGCGCGACGTTCGTCGTGCTGGGCGGCGACAGCGAGGCCGAGCGCAACGTTCTCATCCTCGACGGCCTCGTGCGTGCGGGGCTGGCAGCGCGTGCGATCGATGCCGGTACGTCCAACGCGCTACTCCAATTTGCGGCGATCGTGGGCCTGTGCGATCTGCTGATCACGAGCGACAGCCTGGCGCTGCACCTGGCCGTCGCGCAGGACGTGCGCCTCGTGGCCTTCTTCGCGCCGACGTCGGCGGCCGAGATCGAGCTCTACGGCTTGGGGCGCAAGGTGTGGAGCACGGCGCCGGACTACTGCTCCTACCGGCCCGACGCGGACAACCGCTCGATCACGGTCGAGCGGGTGGGGGCGGCTGCCCTGGCGGTGCTGGCGCGCGTCGGCCCGGGAGAGAATCGCGCGGGCTCCGAACCCGCGCCAGGAAGTCCGGGTTAGCTTCGAGGTCGGGAACCCGCGATACCGTCCGGTTCCGACCCATGCTTCGCCCCCTTTCCGTCCTGGGCCTCCTGCTCTGTACCCCCTCGGTGGTCGCCCAGCAGTTCGTGCGCAACGCGGCCGACATCCCGCCCAGCGCCGAGGCGACGGAGAACGTCGATTTCGCCGACGTCGACCTGGACGGCGACTGGGACGCGGTGTTCGCCAACGGCGGCGACGTCGGGAACGAGCAGGACCGGATCTGGATCAACGCCTTCGGGACGTTCCCGGTCGGGCACTTCACGGAGCGGACGCCCGAACAGTTTCCGGCCGTGCTCGACGACGGCCGCGACATCGAGTTCGTCGATTACGACGCTGACGGCGACCCCGACCTGTACGTGTCGAACACGTCACAGCGGACGCACCAGCCGAACCGCTGGTTCCACAACATGGGCTCGCAGGCCGGCACGATCGGCTTCTACCAGGACCAGACCGCGGCACGCTGGTCCGGGCTCGGTGGCCCGGGCTCGTCGATCGCGCCCAGCCTGCTGATCGGCGGTGGCTTCGTCGACTTCTCGTGCGACTGCGACTTCGGCGACGTCGACAACGACGGCGACCTCGACCTGGTGCACTCGACGTACGGCGGCGCCTTCACCGGTCAGTCGCCCACGCGGATCTTCCGCAACGACGGGACGGGCGTGTTCACCGAGTTCAACCCGTCGGGTTTCCAGTTGCCGAACCTCGACATCCTGAACGGCCAGCCGGGCCTGTGGTGCCAGGGCACGCAGTCGGGCGACACGCTCAACACGAACGGGACGTTTTGCGACATCGCCTCGACGCCGCTCGACATCGACCTGGGCGACATCGACGGCGATCTCGACCTGGACATCCTGCACGGCGCGCGCGTCGAGCAGCCGCGCATCTTCCAGAACCGACTGGCGGAAGAGGGCGCGCTGGCGTTCCGCGACGTGACGGGCGCGGCGTTCGTGCCGGGCTACGCCGTCGGCAGCGGGCACTACGAGCAGGAGATGGGTGACCAGGACGGCGACGGCGACCTCGACATCTACGGGCTGAACTGGATCAACCTGGAGGACGCGGTCTACAAGAACAACGGCAACGGCACGTTCGGGTTCCCGACCGTCCTCATGGCCTCCGACTCGGACGACAACGAGGCCGACTACTTCGATTTCGACGGCGACGGCGACCTGGACGTGTTCATCGCGCGCTTCGCGGGTCCCGAGCGCGCGTACCAGAACGACGGCGCGGGCAACTACACGCTGGCCGCGGGACTGCTGACAGCCGACGTGACGACCTCGCTCGACGCCGACGCGTGCGACGTGGACGGCGACGGCGACCCGGACGTCTTCGTCGCCAACGACAACGTCGAGTCCGAGTGGTACCTGCAGAACCAGGGCACGGGCTCCGACGTCACGCCGCCCGTGTTCCCGGTTCTCGAGCAGGCCCCGAACCGCACGGCGAGCGCGATAGCGACGACCGTGCGCGCGAGCGTCCACGACAACGCGCCCTACTACATCACCTGGTACGAAACGGCGCGCGTGGACGTGACGGTCGATGGCGGCCCGGTCCTGAGCTACCCGATGCGCTCGATGCAGGGCGACCTGTTCCGCGGCCAGATCCCGGGCAGCCTCGTCGGGACCGTCTGCTACCGCGTCGTCGCGCTCGACGAGTACGGCAACACGGGCACGTCGGTGACGAAGTGCTACACGGCGACGCCCGGCTCGACCGGCACCGTCTTCTGCGCCGGCGACGGCACGGGGACGGTCTGCCCGTGCGGCAACGCCGGCGCGGCGGGCCAGGGTTGCGCCAACTCGTTGTTCCCGTCCGGCACGCGCCTCTCGGCCTCGGGCACGGCCAGCCTCGGTGCAGACAGCCTGGTCCTGACAGGCACGGGCATGCCGAACAGCTCGGCGCTCTACTTCCAGGGCACGACCCGTGTGAACGGCGGCTCCGGCGCGGCCTTCGGCGACGGTCTGCGCTGCGCCGGCGGCGCGATCCGCCGGCTGGGGACGAAGCTCAACGCCGGCAACCAATCCAGCTATCCCACTGGCGGCGACCAGCCGATCAGCGTGCGCGGCGCGGTGCCGGGCCCCGGATCCGTGCGCACCTACCAGGTCTGGTACCGCAACGCGGCTGCCGCGTTCTGTCAACCGGAGACGTTCAACCTTTCGAACGGGCTCGAGATCACGTGGGGCGCGTGAGGCATCTCGCGTGAGGGTCTCGTAAACCAGACCGAGGCGCACCCGGCAAGGGTTTCCGCAGGCCTCCCGGAGGCGCGCCGGGCAGGGTACAGTTTCCAGCCTGGGACAGGGCGCACGACCGCGGAGGGACCGCGATCGCCGTACTCTGCGTTCTCTCGTCGGACCCCGTGCGGCGCCTCGTTCAGGCCGCGCTCAGCCTCGAAGACCTGCGACATGTCACGACTTCGGATCGTCTCCGGGCCGGCTCTGGCCGCCTCGTTCGTGCTCGGCCTCGGCACCTCGGCCAGCGCCCAGCAGTTCCTGCGCAACACGGTCGACATCCCGACGAGCGGGGGGTTCACCGAGAACGTGGACTTCGCCGACGTCGACAACGACGGCGACTGGGACGCCGTGTTCGCCAACGGCGGGGACTTCGGCAACGAGCAGGACGTCATCTGGATCAACGCGTTCGTCGCCGGCGATCCGATCGGCAAGTTCACGAACCGCACGTCGCAGCAGTTCCCGGCGGTGCTCGACGACAGCCGTGACATCGAGTTCGTCGACTTCGACAACGACGGCGACCACGACCTCTACATCTCGAACACGGCCCAGGAGACGCCCCAGACGAACCGCTGGTTCGCCAACATGGGCGGCATCCAGGGCGGCACGATCGGCTTCTACGTGGACCAGACCGCGGCGCGCTGGTCCGGCCTCGGCCAGCCCGGATCCTCGATCTCGCCCACCCTGCTCATCGGCGGCGGGTTCATCGACTTCTCCTGCGACTGCGACTTCGGCGACATCGACAACGACGGCGACCTCGACCTCATCCACTCCACGTACGGCGGCACCTTCCAGGGCAACGCCCCGACGCGGCTCTTCCTCAACAACGGGGCCGGCATCTTCACCGAGCACAACCCGTCCGGTTACATGGTCCCGAGCGTCGACATCCCGCCCGGCGCTCCGGCGCTGTGGTGCCAGGGCCTCCAGTCGCCCAACACGACGAACTCGACCGGCGTGAGCGCCGACATCGCCTCGAGCGCGCTCGACATCCAAATGGGCGACATCGACGGCGACTTCGACCTCGACATCCTGCACGGCGCGCGCCAGGAGCTGCCGCGCATGTTCCAGAACCGGCTCTCGGAGCAGGGCACCCTGATCTTCCGCGACGTGACCGGCACGGCGTTCCCGCCCGGCTACTCGTTCGGCGACGGGCACTACGAGCAGGAGCTGGGTGACCAGGACGGCGACGGCGACCTCGACATCTACGGCCTCAACTGGCAGGTGTCCGGCGGGTTCACGGACATCGTCATGAAGAACCAGGGCAACGGCACGTTCAACAACATCGTGCAGCTCCCGAACTCGCAGTCGGACGACAACGAGGGCGACTACATCGACTACGACCTGGACGGCGACCTCGACCTGTTCGTCGCCAACTTCTCGGGCCAGGAGCGGATGTACCGGAACAACGGTTCCGGCACGTACACGTTCATGACGGGCATCCTGCCCGTCGACGGCACGATCTCGCTCGACGCGGACATGTGCGACGTCGACTTCGACGGCGATCCGGACGTGTTCGTGGCCAACGACGGCGGCGCTTCGGAGTGGTACCTGAAGAACACGACGACGAGCAACGACGTCACGGCGCCCGTGATCCCCACGCTCGAGCAGGCGCCCAACCGCACGGCCGGCACGGCTCCGACCGCGATCCGCGCGGCGATCCACGACAACGCGGCCTACTACATCGTCTGGTACGACATCCACCGCCTGGACGTGACCGTCAACGGCGGCCCGGTGACGAGCTACCCGATGCGGACGAGCCAGGGCGACATGTACCGCGGCGAGATCCCCGGGAACCTGGTCGGTACGATCTGCTACCAGGTCGTGTCGATCGACAAGTACGGCAACACGGGCACGTCGGTGCAGCGCTGCTACACCGCGGGCGGCGCCTCGACCGGCACGCCGTTCTGCTTCGGCGACGGCAGCGGCACGGCCTGTCCGTGCGGCAACGCCGGCGCGGCCGGCAACGGCTGCGCGAACTCGCTGTTCACGGGCGGGGCGAACCTGACCGCGACGGGCACGGCCAGCGTGAGCGCCGACACCCTCGTCCTGACCGGGTCCAGCATGCCGAACAGCTCGGCCCTCTACTTCCAGGGCACGACGCGCGTCGGCGCCGGAACAGGTGCGGCGTTCGGCGACGGGCTGCGCTGCGCGGGCGGATCGATCATCCGCCTGGGCACGAAGCTGAACGCGGCGAACCAGTCGATCTACCCGGCCGCCGGCGACCCGTCGATCAGCGTGCGCGGCGCGGTTCCGGGCGCGGGTTCGGTGCGCACGTACCAGGTCTGGTACCGCAACGCAGCCGCGTTCTGCCAACCGGAGACGTTCAACCTCGCGAACGGCGTCGAGGTGACCTGGGGGGCGTGATCCTGTGTTCCGGCGGCCGCGGGCCGCCGGGCAGCCACCCCGACCAGAAGCCGACCTTTCTCGTGTCGGCGGGGCAGGGTCAGCATGCTGAGCGGGTGCGCAGCATGGTGACGTAGACTCGCTGGTGTCGTGCTGGAGTACCTGCCCTTCGTCCGCCGCGGTCTCGTCGCTGCGGGACCGCCGATCCACCTGACGGTGTTCGTCACGGGGCAGTGCAACTTGCGCTGCCGGCATTGTTTCCATTGGCGCGAGGTGGCGGCGTCCGTGCCCGGGCCGGCGCTCGAGGACCTGCGGCGGCTGGCCGACTCGGCCGCGCGCATGGGACCGCTCCTGTGGGTCTCGCTGGGCGGCGGCGAGCCGTTCCTGCGCAAGGATCTGCTCGAGGTCGCTTCGGCGTTCGCGCGCCACGGGCTGCGCCACCTCGCGATCCCCACGAACGGCTTGTTCCCCGAGCGCGCGGAGGATTTCGCGCGGGAGCTGCTCGCGCGGCATCCCGACCTGCACCTGACCCTCTCCGTGTCGTTCGACGGGCCGCCGGCCGTCCACGACGCGATCCGCGACGTCGCGGGCGGTCATGCGCGGTCGATGGAGTGCGTGCGGCGCCTCGTCGCGCTGAGCCGCAGCGAGCCGCGCCTGGGCGCGGGCATCCTGGTGTGCGTGACGCGCGAGAACCAGGACGTCCTGGCCGGGCACGTGGCCGAGCTCGTGCGCGAGCTGCGCCCCGACAACGTGACGGTCAACCTGGCCCGCGGCGACGCGCTCGACCGCTCGCTGCTCGATGTCGACGTCGCCCGCTACGAGGAGGTCGTGGCGATGAAGCGCAGCCTGCAGGCCGCGGGCGAGCTGCCGTACTTCGACATCCCGCTCGCGCGTGTCGCGCGCGCGCGCGACGACCTGATGTACGAGCACGTGGCGCGCGTCGCGCGCGGCGAGCACGCCGAGCGGCACCTGCCGTGCACCGCCGGCACGCTGTCCGCCGTCGTGTTCGAGGACGGCGAAGTGCGCCCGTGCGAGATGCTGCCCGATTCGCTCGGCAACCTGAACGCGAACGCGTGGGACCTGGCGCGCCTGTGGGACGGCGAGCCGGCGCGCGCGCTGCGGCAGCGCATCGCAGCGACGCGCTGCGCCTGCACCTGGGAATGCGCGCAGGCCGACAACGTGCTGTTCAACGCGCGCGCGTGGCCCGCGCTCGCCTGGCGAGCGGCGCGCGGATGAGGTGCCTCGTCGTCATCCCGTGCCGCGACGAAGCGGCCGTCGTGCGGCGCAAGCTCGCGAACTTGGCGCGCTGCACGTGGCCCGTGAGCGCGGCGCCGCACCGGATCGTCGTCGTCGATGACGGCTCGCGGGACGACACGGACGGGCTCGCGCGCAGCGCGTCCGCTGAACTCTTCGCCGGCCGTACCGACGTCGAGGTGCTCGTCGTCGCGAACGACGTGCGTCCGGGCAAGCCCGGCGCCGTGCGCACCGGCCTCGGGCACGGAGCGCAGGGGGTCGACCTCGTCGTGCTGACCGACGCCGACGTCGTGTGCCTGCCGGACGCGATCGTCGCGCTGGCCGCGGCGTTTGAGCGCGAGCCGCGGCTGGCGCTGGCGTGCGCCTCGCAGCGCTTCGTCGAGGACCTGGCGACGGACGGCGCGTGCGTCGCGCAGGCGGGCGGCCACGTGCGCGGCGCAGGGGGCACCTTCGACGCCTGCACGGCGCGCGTGCGGCAGCTCGAGTCGCGCGCCGGCGTGCTGTTCAGCGTGCACGGTCAACTGGCCGCCTGGCGCGCCGACCTGGGCCTCGCGCCCAGCTTCGGCGTCGCCGCCGACGACATCGACCTGCGCTTCCAGGTCAAGCTGCGCACCTCCGAGCCGCGGCGCGTCGAGCTCGTCGGCGACGCCGTGTTCTTCGAGGTCAAGACGCCCGACGGACCGGCGCGCCGCGAGCAGAGGCTGCGCCGCGCGCGCGCCTGGTTCCA
Organism: Planctomycetota bacterium; assembly: GCA_031400875.1. GTDB lineage: Bacteria > Planctomycetota > UBA1135 > UBA1135 > JAEUHZ01. Next base: position 103,006 of record JANNQS010000041.1, read on the forward strand.
GATCGTGCAGCGCGGACCGATCCCGGCGCGGGGGTTCCTCGAACGCGCGCAAACGCTGCTCTACCGTGTGGGGCCGCGCGCCGCGCCGGTGGCGAGCCTCGTCGCGATCCCGCTCACCGCCGTCGTGCTCGCAGCGTCGGGTTTCGTTCCCGCAGCGTTCGTTGTCGTCGGCCTCGCGCTCGCGCTGGCCGCGAGTCCGATCGGGCGCCGCTGGATCGATCTGGCGCGCACGATCCACGCCGCAGCGCGGCGCGAGCGCGCCAGCCCGCTCTCGGAACGGTGGGAGACCTCGCGTCCGTGACGGGCGCGCGCCCGACGTCGCGGCTCCGCGACCTCGCGATCCTAAGCGGGATCGCGGCCATCGGGTTCCTGCTGCGCGTCGCCGTCGTCCTGCAGTACCAGGGCGCGCATCCCAACGCGGCCGCGCCCGTGATCGACGAGCGCAGCTACGACCTCTGGGCACGCGCGATCGCGGCGGGGGACTGGCTGGGCAGCGAGGTCTTCTTTCAGGAGCCGCTCTACCCGTACGCCCTGGCGTCGCTCTACGCCGTCACGGGGCCGAGCCTGCTCGCGGCGCGCATCGCGCAGTGCGCGCTGTGGGCGATCGCGATCGTGCTGGTCGGCCTGCTCGCGCGTCGGACGTTCGGACGCGCGGCGGGCTTCGTCGCGTCGATCGCGCTCGCGCTGTACGGGCCGGGGCTCCTGTTCCCGTGCCTGCTGCTCAAGGAGAACCTGTTCGTGCCCGTGCTGGCCGCGACGCTGTTGCTCCTCGTGGCGACGCGCGCAGCCCGCGGCGGCCGGGCGATCGCAGCCTGGTGGGGCGTGGGCCTGCTGGCCGGGCTCGCGGCGCTCCTGCGTGGCAACGTGCTCGTGCTGCTGCCCGTGCTCGTCGCGTGGCCGATCGTCCGACGCGCCTTGCAGCGCGCGCACCTCGGTCGGGCGTGCGCGACGCTGCGTTGGTCGCGTTCGGCGCCGCGTGCGCGCTCGTCCCCGTCGCGTGGCGGAACTGGGAGGTCGGCGGCGTCTTCGTGCTGACGACGAGCGGCGCGGGCACGAACGTGTACGGCGGCAACAACCTCGAGAACCCGTACGGTCGCGCGACCGAGTTCTCGTTCGTGCGCGGGATCCCCGAGCACGAGGCCGGCGACTGGGCGCGCGAGGCGGCTCGACGCGCGGGTCGCGAGCTCGATCCGCAGGAGGTCAGCTCGTTCTGGCTGACGGAGACGTTGCGCTCGGTGCGCGAACGCCCGCTGCAACACGCCTCGATCCTGTGGAACAAGCTCCGACTCTCGCTGGGCGCGTACGAAGTGCCCGACAACCACATGCTCGGCTGGGACGCGCGCTTCGTGCCGCTCGCGCGGCTCCCGTGGCCGGGATTCGGCGTCGTCGGCGCGCTCGGCCTGGCCGGGATCCTGACGTGGGTCGCGTTGCGTCTCGCGCGTTGCGCGCCGGCGGTCCCGTGCGCGGGCGGCGCGGACGAGCTGGCGATCTTCTTCGCCTTGTATCTGGGCACGATCGTGCTGACCGTGACCAGCGACCGCGCGCGCCTGCCGCTGCTTGTCGTGCTCGCGCCGTTCGCCGCGTGGCTCATGGTGCAGGCCGTCGCTTGGCTCCGCGCGCGCCAGCGGGCGCCGCTTGCCGTGGCGGCCGCGGCCCTGGCCGTCGCGCTCGTGCTGGCACACGTGTCCGTGCTGAGCGCCGCCGATCGCGCCGAGGACTGGGACGAGCGCGACCACAACTTGGCCGTGCAGTGGATCGACGACGCCGAGCACTCGGCCGAGGGCCGGCGCCTGGCGGAAGAGCTGGCCGTGAAGCACCCGCGCACGGCACGCGTGAAGCTGCTCCTCGCGACCTACGACCAGCGCCGCGCATCCAGGCTCCTGGCGGAACCGAGCGAGACCGCGCGTGCAGCCGGTCGCGCGCAGCTCGTCGACGTTCTGCGCCGCGCGTGCGAGGTCGCCGACGACCCGCGCGTGTTCCCGCGCGAGCGCTTCCGTGCCAATTCGCTCGCGGCCTGGGTCGCGCTCGATCTGGGGGAAGCCGAGGAATCGCTCGCGCGTTTCGCGACCGCGCGCGCGTTCGACCCCGACGCGTTGGACCTGCGAGCGGGGGAGGCTCGCGCCGGGATCGCGGCGGCTTTGGCCGGCTTCCAAGCCGGCCGGGCGCAAGTCGAGGCCGGCGGCGGAGAGCGATCGCCCGGCGAAGCGCGCGTGGAGAACGCGCTCGACCGCCTGCAGTCGATCGCGCTCGACCGCGTGCTGCCGGCCGCGGAGCGCGCCTCGGCCCGAACGGCCGCGGGCTGGATCCAACTGTGGCTCGGCCGATTGCCCAACGCCGAGCGCCACTTCCGTGCCGCGCGCGAGCTGCACGACTCCGACGATGCTGCGCTGGGGCTGGCGCAGACGCTCGTGGCGCGTGCCGAAGCGCTCCCGGCGGGGCCGGATCGCGCCGCGCTCGTCGAGGAGCTCACGCGGCTCGCACTCGGCCTCCCGGACTCGATGCGCACCGGGAGCGGCCTCGCCGAGCGACTCACGCGACTGCGCGAGTGAACAAGGGTGTCAGATGGGATGAGAAGGCCGGCCTCCACGCGAGGTCGCTGAGCGCCTCAGTGGTAGAGGAGGGAGGTCGTTGAACCACCCCAAAACCACAAGGAGGCCAGCCATGACTCATCCTACATCCTCGACCGTCTC
>JANNQS010000042.1:0-33182 GCA_031400875.1 Planctomycetota bacterium
ACTCTTGAAGTCGAGCGAGGACCGCGTGCGCTACCGCGTGCGCTTCGAGCAGGTGGTGCTCGTGCTCCGCATTCGAGTCGTCGAGTCCCTTGACCCAGGTGCGCGCGGCCTCGACCACCTCGTCCGAGCGACGCGAGGACAGCTCGATGCGCACGCGGTAGCGCACGCGGTCCTCGCTCGACTTCAAGAGTGCGAGCAGCTCCGCGATCGGGCGTCCCGCGATCGGCGCGGGCTTCGAGAGCGCGCGCCCGCGACACGTGACGCGGTACACGCGGCCGTGCACCTGGTCGCGGCTCGGGTCGCGCAGGTGGTGCTGCATGTGCCCGATCAGCGGGTTCTGCCAGTCGAGGAAGTACAGCGCGCCGTCGGGACCGACCTCGAGGTCGACCGGCCGGAAGTTGGCGTTCGAGCTGTGCACGATCGGGTCGCGCTCGACCGCGCCGAAGCCCGAGCCGTCGTCCTCGATGCCGTAGCGGAAGATGCCCTGGAACCCGATCACGTTCGCGATCAAGTAATCGCCCTGGAATTCGGGCGGAAAATGAGCGCTCGACAGGATCTCGGTGCCGCCCGCCGGCCGGCTGCTCTGACGGAAAAACGTCTCCGTCGGCGCGTGCTGCTTCGGCGCCGGCAGGAACCCCGTGATCGGCAGCGCGAAGAAGTTCTCGTTGCCCGTTCCGTCCGTGATGAAGTCCTGGCCCCAGCGGTCGAACACGTGACCGTGCGGGTTCAAGAAGCCGTACGGCGCGTAACGCTCCGCGCGCCACGTGCGCGGCTCGAAGCGCCACACGCAGCCGTCCTTCTGCCGCACGACGCCGTGGATCGTCTCGACCTGCGAACGGTGGAAGATGCCCTCCTGGAAGTAGAGCGCGCCGTCGGGCCCGAGCACGAAGCTGTTCGCCGAGTGGTGCGTGTCCGCCGACGACAGCCCGTGCAGCACGCGCTCGCGCTGGTCGGCGACGCCGTCGCCGTCCGTGTCGCGCAGGAACAGCAGATCGGGCGCGTTCGCAACGATCACCCCGCCGTTCCAGAACTCGAAGCCCGTCGGGTTCTGCAGGTCGGACGCGAAGGCCTTGCACGTGTCGGCACGCCCGTCGCCGTCCGTGTCCTCGAGCACGAGCAGCTTGTCGTGCGCCGGCTGGTCCGGCCGCGCGTGCGGGTACGAAGGCCAGGCCGCGACCCACAAGCGCCCGCGCGTGTCGAACGACATCTGCACGGGCTTCGCAAGCTCGGGGAAGCGCGCTTCGTCGGCGAAAAGCCCCACGTCGAGCCCCTCCGAAGGGCTCATGCGACCGATCGCCTCGAGGCCCGACAGAAAGACGTGCGCGCCGCCCGGTCCCTCGCCCGGCCGGTTCGTGACCACCGGAATGAGCGGCGGAACGGGCACGCGTGCGACGCTGCCCTCCGCCGCGCCTCGCCCGATCTCCCAGATGCGCCGATCGAAGTTGGCGCAGCGTGCATCGATCGACTCGAGCTCGCGCTGCAGCACGTCGAAGTTCGTGACGCCGTCGACGTAGGCCAGCTTCGAGCGCTCGCCGTAGACGTTGTAGCCGTCGGTGACCTGGTAGCGCTGGAACCACAGCTCGTCCTTCTCGCGCACGAGCGCGAGGATGGTCTGCTCGCGCATCGTGTCAGGCGCGAGGTTGGCCCTGTCGCCCAGCAGCGCGCTCTCGATCACGGCGGTCAGGGCCCGGTGGCCCCGTTCGTTCAGGTGGATGCCGTCGATCGTGTGCGGTTCCATCGAGGCCCCGTACAGGCTCGGCATGCGCGCGAACAGGTCGACGAAGGGGACGCCCTTCGCGTGCGCCACGTCGGCGATCGCAGCCGCGTAGGGCGCGATCCGCGCGTTCTCACCCGCCGCGGCCGGCAGGAGAGGATTGCCCAGATCTTCGTAGGGCACGGGCGAGAAGAGCACGAGCCGGCGCGTCGCGATCGTGTGGTCGACGTAGTGCTCCAGGTCCGAGCGGAACTGTTGCAGCTTCTCGGTTCCGCCGAACGACTCGACGTACCCGAAGAACGCGAAGACGGCGCTGGCCTGGACGCGCTCCAGGTGTTCGTCCGGCGCGCCGAACCCCGACGTGCGCTGGCGGATCGCCACCTCGTCGCCCGAGAAGCCCAGGTTGCGCAGCGACAGGCCGAGCTCGGGCAGGCGCAGCTGCAACCGCGCCTCGAGCTGTCCGTCGTGCTGCATGCGCTCCGCCAGCGCGTTGCCGACGAGCGCGATCACGTCGCCTTCGCGGAGCTCTGCGCGCGCGGGCGATTGGGCCGGCGCAACTGCGGCCAGAGTGGAAACACAGGAAGTCGCCAGGAACAGGGCGCGTAGCTGCATCGCGGGAGTCTACCCGCGAACCGTGCCTGCACGCGCGGGTCAGGAGAGCGGCGGAAGCTGGCCCGCGCGCACGAACGCGGCCTCGTACAGGTAGAGGCCGGCGAATGCGCACAGCGCCACCGCGACGAGCACGCCGATCGGCAGCGCGAGCGCCCACCAGGCCATCGCCAGCGCGGCCGGCACGATGGCGCCGACGACCAGCGACGACTGGAACGCGCGCGGCAGGCCGTGGATCCCGATCGTGCCCAGGAACGCGGCCGCCTGACGCGCGTTCTCGGTCGGGTGCGACTTCATGCGCTCGGCCGCGGCGAATCCAGCATGCAGCAGCGCCGCGGCGATCGCGATCAACGCCAGGCGCTCGGGCGAGGCCGAGAACGGCGCGAGCGCGACGGCGCCACACAGGACAGCTTGCACGAGCAGGTGCGGGAGCACGAGCGAGCCCTGCCAAAGGTCGCGTCCTTCGCACTGCTGGAACAGGAACGCCGTGTAGCCCGCGGTCGCCAGCCCGAGCGGCATGTTGACCCAGCGCAGCGCGTCCGCGATCGCGTCGAACTCGAGGAATCGCGCCGCCAGTATCGCAAACGTCGTCGCGCCGAACGCCGACAGGACCCAGCCGCCGCGGACGAGCCAGCTGCGCGTGTTCGGCCGCGTCAGCAGCCGGAAGAACTTCATGGGGCGCGACAGGTCGTCGATCAGGAGCACCGTCGTCACGACCGTGAACGCGAGCGCGAGGATCTCGGGCAGCCACGCGCCGGCCCAGCCCGTCAGCCCCAGCGCGGCCGCGAACGGCGCGAGTATCGCCGCGCCCGCTGCGATGCCCTTCGTGACCAAATACGCGGCCACGTGCCAGCCCCACTCGACCTTGTGCCCCGCGTCGAGCACGGTGCGCGTGTCGGGCTCGGTCGCGATCTCCGCCGGCCAGGCCTCCGTCTTGTGCGGCGGCCGATCGCTCCAGATGTACGTTTCAGGGCGTTCCGCGCGCCCCGGCTTCAGCATCGTCGGCTCGACGCCCAGGTAGTGCACGTTGGGGCCCGTGCCCTGCTCCGTGCGCCGCAGGAGCGTCGGCTGCTCCGCCACCATCTGCGCGATGCGCGACGTCGGGTCGTGCAGGTCGCCGGCGACGATCGCGCTCTCGGGGCACACGACGACGCACGCTGGTTCCAGCTGCTTCTCGACGCGGTGCGCGCAGAAGTGGCACTTCTCGGCCGCCCCCGAATCCTCGTTCAGGTAGATCGCGTCGTACGGACAACCCTGCATGCACGCGCGACAGCCGATGCACGCGTCGCGATCGAGGTCGACGATGCCGTCCTTGCGCTTCTCCAGCGCGTTGACCGGACAGATCGTGACGCACGGCGCCTTCGTGCAGTGGTTGCAGCGCAGCACCGCGAAGTGGCGCTTGATGGCCGGGAAGCGCCCCTTCTCCTCGTACTTGACCCACGTGCGGAAGCTCGCGACGGGAACGTCGTTCTCCGCCTTGCACGCAACGGTGCAAGCGTGGCAGCCGATGCACCGGCGGTGGTCGATCAGGAAGCCGTACTGCATGCGCGGGGCGCGCCATCATGGCGACGGCACCCGCGCGTGTACACCGGTGTCAGACACCTTGCACCGCGAGTGACGGTGCAAAGTGTCTGACACCGTTGTCTACCGCCGCCAGACGATTCGGAGGAACTCCAGGCTCGGTCGAGGAGTGCCGAGGGTGAGGTCCGCACCGTTGGCGCTCATGTCGAAGTCGACCTGGAAGCGCAGGAACGCCAGGCCCGGCACGTTTTCGAGCGTGTTCACGTCGGGCGACCACGCGCTGACCATCGACGTGTCGGGTCCGCCCTGGCCGTTCGAGGGCGCGCCCTGGAACGCGACGCGGATCGACGCCGAGCCCGGCAGCCAGTCGCGCGTCGAGTCGGTGACGACGCGGAAGTGGCGCGGTCGCAGCTCGAACGACCAGCCCGGGCCGTACCCCGAGAGGTCGCCCGGATCCCCGAGGGTGAGCGAAAGCGCGTTGCCGGTGAGGACCGCGTTCCGGACCTCGAAGCGCCCGACGCCGGCGGTGGGGTGGCGCAGCGCGACGTCGCCGTGCACGAGCAGCGCGGGGGCGATCGCCCACGTGTCGTCGGTCAGGGAGTTCACGTCGATCAACAGGATCATGCCGAGCGGATCGATGCGCGGCAGCGAACCGGGGCCCTGGAGGTCGCCGGTCGCGATCGGCGCCAGCGGAACGACGCGCGCGTTCGGTCCGGTGCCGTTCGTGAGCACCCTGCCGTCCGCACCCGTGCCGGCGAAGCGCAGGTCGACCGGCGCGGGCGCGCCGATCGGGACCCACAGCGAGCGCGAGCTCGATAGCGGCCCGAACATGGGTTCGACCTGGTTCCACGTCGGGGGTGCGTTCACGTTCCCCGCGCCGACGGGCGGCGGCGCGACGATTTGCGACAACGTGACACCGGCCGCAGTCGGCGGCAGCACGTCGTCGAGCGATCCGACGTGCAGCTGGATGACACCGGGACCGCCGTCAGCGCCGGAACCGACCCAGTTGATGATGCCGGGCGGGCTCGTCGGCAGGCACGCCGGGTCGAACGGCGGCACGAGGTTGATCGAGTCCTGGGCTGGAGGCGTCGGCACGCCACCCGGACCCGCGCCGCCGATGCCGTCGCGACCCTCGCCCCCTTGACCGCCGAGCGCCCAGAGGCGTGCACCGCCGAAGCCGCCCATGCAGGCCCGGAAATCGAGCGCGCCGCGGGTCTGCATGACGATGTGCCCGCCCGAGCCGCCGCCGCTACCCCCGCCGATGCGGTTGATGCCGCTCGAGTTTTCGCCGCCGCCGCCCGTGCCGCCCGAGGCGTCGAGTCGGCCGTTCGCACCGAAAATGATGTCCTGCAGCGCGAAGATCTGGAGCGCGCCGCCGCCGCCGCCGCCAGCGGCACCGATCTCGTCCGACGTCGGGTTGTAAGGGGTCGTGGGGAAGCTCGACGTCATGCACGCGTCGCCTCCGCCACCACCACCGGCTCCGGCCCACAGGTGCGGCAGCTCGCCCGTGACGAGCGCGCCCCCGCCGATGCGCATCAGCCCCCAGAAGTCGTTCGTGGGATCGCCGTCGGCGAACGGGCTCGGTCCAGGAGCGCCCGGCACCGGGGGCACGCCCGGGCCGCCGATTGCGCCGTTCGCGTTCGGAGCACCTGGCCCGCCCTGCTCGACGTCGAGCCCGATGCGCGACTGGTCGGGGCAGCCCGTCGCGGCGACGTGCACGTCATTCGCGAAACGTCCGCCGCCGCCGCCTGCGGGACGGCGCTGGTTCAGGTCGGAGCTGGGGTGGAAGGCGCTCTCACCTCCGCCCCCCCCGCCGTTCGGCGAGTTGAACGCGCCGAATCCAGGCGACCCGGCCGGAGTCGACTGGTTGCCGAGGATGCTGGCGTCGCCTCCCCGACCACCACCGGGTCCGCCGGCCACGCCCAACTCGGGGCCGCCCGTGTTGAACGTCACGACACCGCGGCTGTTGAGCCCGCGCACGTCGATCGTGCCGTTGATCCGCACGGTGCCGCTGGCCGTGATGCGAATCGGGTTCGGTCCCCGGACGACCAGGGTCGCGCCCGGGTCGATCGTGAGGTTGCGGATGTCGACCTGGCCGTTGATCACGGTCTGCGTGACCGTCTGTTGCTCGTTCACGATGACGGAGAAGGTCGTGTCGAGGACGACGGGGCCTCCCCCGGCACTGATCCTCCAGTCGAACTCGCCGCCCGTACCACCGCTGCCGGGGAAGTGCGTCGTCGCGAGAAGTCGGCTGTCGCGCGCCCAGATCGCGCGCTGGTCGCGGCGGAACGCGAACGGATCCTCGGTCGCGCGCGAGTCGAAACCGTCGAAGACCTGACCGGCCTGAGGCGGGCCCTGGGGCGCCGGTTCGAGCGCGAAGGAGATGGCGAGCGGGCTGACGAGCACGAAGGCGACGGTCAGGGCCACGGAGCGGAGAGGGGAAGGGCGAGGCAGATTCATGGGCGAAGGCTCGGATGGGGTGGCCGGGGACGATCGGCCGTTGCAAGCGGCAAGCCGAGCGGCCCGGCGCCAGCCTGCGTGCCACGGACACCGCCTGCCGACGCGCTGGCGAGCGGTAGCGCACCCCGAACCGAGGGTAACGCACTCCGGCGGAGTCCGCGGGGCTTCGGACGAACGGCGTTCGGTCGGGGGTCAGGTGTCCCGGACCATGCGCTCCAGCCGCTCGAGCCCCATCCTCAGGTTGTCCTCCGGCGGACCGAACGAGAACCGCATCCACTGCCGGTAGGGCGATGCTCCGCGCCGCCGTTTCCCGGGGTTCACGTCGAAGAACTCGCCCGGCACGGTCATCACCTTGTGCTCGAGCGCGCGCCGGAAGAAGGCCATCGCGTCGTTCAGCGGCTCGGGCAGGCGATCGAGGCAACCCCAGCCGTAGAACGTGCTCGTCGGCCGCGCGGCGAAGCGCACGCCGATCGCTTCCAGCCGCTCGACCATCAGGTTGCGCTTGCGCGCGAAGACTTCGCGGACGGCGCGTGTCTCCTGATCCGCGTACGACGGCTCGAGCGCTTTCAGGGCCGCGCGCTGCGCGATGCGCGACGGACCGCCGTCGATCGAGCTGGCCGTGCGCGCCAGAGTCTCCATCATCGCCGCCGGACCCACGGCCCAGCCGACGCGCCAGCCGGGATAGCGGAAGCTCTTCGTCAGACCGTCGATCAGGATGACCGGATCGCGCTCGACGTCCTCGACGTACGGGGCGGCGCTGACGGGTCCGGCCGCCGGACGGCCTTCGGGCGTGTAGACGAAGTGGCTGTAGAACTCGTCGAGCAGGAGCAGCGTGCTCTTCTGCCGCGCGACCGCGACGAGCCGCTGGAGCTCTTCGCCCTGCACGACGTTCCCGGTCGGATTGCACGGGTTCGACAGCACGAAGGCGGAGAGGCCCTTCTCGTCGACCTCCTGCGCGATGCGCTCGGGCGTGAGGCGGAACCCGTCCGCTTCGCGCGCGACGACCGGGATCGGCGCGAGCCGCGACAGGTGCAGCTCGAACATGTCCTGGTACGCGGTGTAGTCGGGCACCTGGTAGCCGACGTTGCCGTGACCCAGCGCCGCGAAAGCGCGCGTGAGCGCGAGCCGGCCGCCGGATGCGACGCACACGTTCGCCGGCGTGTACTGCGAGCGCTGGCCGCGCCGGTACAGACGGTTGTAGTGCGCCGCGACGGCCGCGCGCAGCTCGTCGGTCCCGCCCAGCGGGCCGTAGGCGTGGTCCTGCGGCTCGAGCTCGACCGACGCGATCCGCGGCGGCGCGCCGGGCATGGGGCCGACCTCGGGCTGACCCTGGCCCAAGTTGCACCAGTCCGGGTGGCCGTTCTTGAAGCCCAGCAGGCTGGCCTCGTGGACGACCCAGATCACGCCCATGAAGGGCACGTCCCGCAGGGCGAGGGGATCGGAAGTGGCGGTCATGTTGGCCGTGGAAGGACTCGGGGAGGCTCGGGCGGTGCTGAGGGGCGCTAGGGTATGACTGTCCCCCGGAAACGGGCAGGCAGCCTCCCGAACAGCCCCATGAAGCTCAAGTGGATCCTGGTCGCAATCGCCGTGCTGGCGGGGCTGTTCCTGGCCAACCGCTGGTTGAACGAGACGCCGCGGTACATGGAGTCGTCGCCGTCGACCGCATTGCCGCCGGGGGGGGAGGTGCGGGAGAAGTTCGTCGTCGGCTTCCTCCCGGTGACATGACACCTCACCTGCCCGGTCACCAGTTGGGTGAGCCAGCACAGCACGGTAGGCACGCAATTCATGTCGCAGAAGTTCAACGACTTCTCGTCGATGAAGGAGGCGTTGATCGGCCGCAAGATCGACGCCACGTTCATGATCGCGCCGCTGGCGATGAAGCTCGCGGCCGACGGGGTGCCGGTGAAGATATGCTACCTGGGCCACCGCGACGGCAGCGCGCTGGTCGTGCACCAGGACTCGCCGATCCGCACGTTCGAGGACCTGCGCGGCAAGACCGTGGCCATCCCGAGCCGCTATTCGAACCAGAACCTGCTCATGTACCGGATGATGAAGCAGTCGGGCATGAAGCCGGGTGACATCATCCTCAAGGAAGTCCCGCCGCCGGACCATCCGGTGAGCCTCTCGGCGCGCGCCGTGGACGCCTTCATCGTCGGCGAGCCGCACTGCACGAAGGCCGAGATGGAAGGCTACGGCCGCGTCCTGATGCAGATGCGGGACCTGTGGCCCGACTTCATCTCGTGCGTCCTCGTCGTGCGCCAGGAGGTCATCGACGAGCGTCGGCCGCTGGTCGACGAGCTCGTGCGCGGCATCGCCGCCTCGGGCGAGTGGCTCGACGAGGACAAGCGCAGCGGCGCGCAACACCGCAAGGACGCCGCGGTCATCGTCGGGAAGATGTTCTACAACCAGCCGCCCGCGCTGCTCGAGCGCGTGCTGACGAAGGACATCGACCGCGTCTCCTACACGAACCTGTTCCCGCCCAAGGAGCGCTTCGAGGAGATCATGGACCTGGCGCTCGAGGCCGGCATCCTGACGCAGCGCATGAAGTTCGAGCAGTACTGCGACACGAGCTTCGCGCCCGACCTCGAGACCGTCGACGTGGCGTTCGACCGTCTCCCAGGACTCGCTGAGGCCCTGGCGAAGTGAGCTGGCCGCCGATCGCGATCGCGCTCGTCGCGATCGGCCTGATGTTCGTCGCACGCCGGCTGCGCGATCCGTGGCCGAAATGGCTCCTGCCGCTTGCGACGGGTGTCGTGTTCGTGTGCCTCTGGCAGATCGGGGCCGAGTCCAAGAGCTACTGGGTGCACCAGGACGACGGCACCGCGCGCCTGGTCTGGTCCTCGCCGACGCCCGGTCAGACAGCGCTCGACATGCTTCAGCCGCTGTCGGACGGGACGATCCTGCGGCACTCGGTCGCGAGCCTGCTGCGGATCGCGGCCGGGTTCGGCCTGGCGTGCGCGATCGGCATCCCCCTGGGGCTGTGGGCCGGCTGGTCGTTGCGGACGTTCCAGGCGATCAACCCGCTCGTCCAAGCCTTGCGCCCCATCTCGCCGATCGCGTGGATCGCGTTCGCGATCCTGTGGTTCGGCGTGAGGGACGGCTCCGCGATCTTCCTGATCTTCCTCTCGTCGGTCTTCCCGATCGTCACGGGCACGATCACCGCCGTGCGCGCGATCCCGCTCATCTACGTCCGCTCCGCGCAGAACTTCGGGCTCGCGGGCCTCGAGCTCTTCCGCCGCGTCGTCTTCCCGGCCGCGCTGCCCCAGATCATCACGAGCCTGCGCATCGCGCTCGGCATCGCCTGGGTCGTCATCGTGGCGGCGGAGATGATCGCGGTCGACTCGGGCCTCGGCTTCCTGATCACGGACTCGCGCAACGCCGGGAATTACGCCCGCGTGGCCGGCGCGATGATCTGCATCGGGCTGATCGGGATCGGCCTCGATTGGTCCGTGAGGCAGCTCGAGACGCTCGAATCGGTGCGCTGGGGCTTCCGGAAGATCCAATCATGACGGAGCGGACAGCACCCGGCGCGGCCTCCGATCCCAAGGTCCGCATCGCGGACGTGAGCATGGTCTTCCCCCGCAAGCACGACGAGCTGCACGTGCTGGACCGCATCGCGCTCGACGTGAAGGCCGGCGAGTTCGTGTGCATCTTGGGCGTGTCGGGCTGCGGGAAGTCGACCCTGCTCAACATCGTGGGCGGTTTCGAGGTGCCGACGTCGGGTTCGGTCCAGATCGACGGCAAGCCGGTCACCGGCCCCGATCCGCGGCGCGTGTTCGTGTTCCAGGAATACGGCATCTTTCCCTGGGCCAACGTGTGGGACAACGTGGCGCTGGGCCTGCGCGACAAGCCCAGGGACGAGCAGGCGCGCATCACGCGCCACTACGTCGATCTCGTGGGCCTGACGGGGTTCGAGGAGACTTTCCCGAACGAGCTGTCCGGCGGCATGCGCCAGCGCGTGGCCCTGGCGCGCGCGCTGGCCGTGTCGCCCGACGTCGTGTTCATGGACGAACCGCTGGGCGCGCTCGACTCGCTGACGCGCCTGCAGATGCGCGCCGAGATCCTGCGGCTGTGGCAGCGCGAGCGCATGACGATCCTGTTCGTGACGCACGACGTCGACGAGACGATCCAGCTGGCCGACCGCATCGTGGTCATGTCCCCGCGACCCGCGCGCATCACCGAGATCGTGAACGTGCCCCTGGCGCACCCACGCGACATCGGCAGCCCGGAATATGGCCGCATCAAGAACCGGCTCTACGAGCTGCTCGGCGTCAGCCACGCAATCTGAATAGCGCGGTCAGGGTGTCGATACGGTGCCAGGAACAACTTCGACAGCTTGGCAGCCCGTCGGCGGATCCTGGCCCTCTCCTCGCGCTGCGAACCTGTCGGAGTCGTCCCTGGCACCGTACCGACTACCTCGTTGCGCGCAGGTAGGCGAACAGGTCGAGGACCTCGTCTTCGCTCAGCACGTCGAGCAGCCCGCTCGGCATCCGCGACAGAGGGTAGGGCCGCCGCATCTCGACCGACGCCGCGTCGATCTCCACGCGCTCGTCGCCCGGCGTGCGGCGCAGCACGATGAGCCCGTTGCGTTCCGCTTCGATGCGGCCGACGTAGAGGTCGCCCTCGGTCGTGCGCAGCTCCGTGTCGCGGTACTGGTCCGAGATCGTGCGCGAGGGCTCGAGCATCGACTCGAGCAGGTCGGCGCGGCCGAAACGTGACGAGACGCCGGTCAGGTCGGGCCCGGTCGCGCCGCCGCCGTCGCCGGTGCGGTGACAGGTTGCACACGTCGCCTTGTCGTACGCGGCGCGTCCGGCGGCGGCGTCGCGACCGGCGGGCCACTCGTGCAACAGCTGATCGAGCTCGGCGCGCGTCCAGCGGTGGACGAACGCCGGCGCGGCGGCGGGAACGGCGCTGGACTTCGTCGCGGTCGACCGCGCAGGTTCCAGGCGGATCCCAAGCGCGTCGCGCTCCTCGGCCGGGATCGCCTCGACGAACTCGCGCCGGATGACACCCACGAACTTCTCCAGGCTCTCGCCACCGCGGAACGTGCGCGCGCGGCCGTCCAGGAAATCGAGGAATCGTGCGCGCAGCTCTGGCGTCCAGCCGGTTTCGACCGTGCGCAGGCAGTAGGCGTAGTGGATCGCGTCCTCCTGCGTCGTCGAGGCGTCGATGCGCTGCAGGAGCTTCTCCACGATCCCCGGCTGCTCGAACCAGGCCAGCATCCGAGCCAGCTCGCGTTCGATGCGCGCGTCGCCGGCCGCGTCATCCCACCGGAGGAGCATGCGCAGACGTTCGCGGGCGTCGAGAGGAACGTCAACGCGCAGCAACGCGAGCTGGACGAGTCGCAGGACGTCGATGCGCGCCACCTCGACCGGCGCTCCCAGAAGCAGTCCCTCGAGGGTCGCGTCGGTGATTTGCGGATCCGCACTGCCCGCCAGGATCGAGGCCATGATGAATCGCGCGGCCGGCAGCGGCGTGGCGCATGTCGACCCCACGCTGCCCCACTGATCCTGCGGCGTGTGTTCCAGCGCGACGCGTGCCGCGCCACCCAGGAACGGGTCAGGGCTCGCCAACCCGTGCGCGATCAGCGCGAGCTCGTCGGACGTGCGTTCCCGCGGCACGTGCAGCTTCTCGAGCGCGCGGCGCTCTTCCTGCTCAGCGGAGAGCTGCGGCGCAGGAGCGCGCGATCCGTCCGGCGGGCCCTTCGAGGTGATGCGGTACAAACCCGACTGCGTCCCACGTCCGCCTGTCACGATGTACATCGCGCCGTCCTGCGCGACGATCGCGTCCGTCACCGGGAACGGCTCGCCGCGCGCGAACACCTCGGCCTCGCCCGACCAGGACGCGCCGCGCGGCGTCATGTGCACGGCGTAGATCCGGCCCAGCGCCCAGTCGCACGCGTACAGCGCGCGCCGGTACTTCTCGGGGAACTTCGCGCCCGTCCCGAAGATCGTCCCGGTCGGCGATCCGCGACCAACGTCGCACGTCGACGGCCACGTGTCCGGCCAATCCGTCGGCCAATTGCCCGAGCCCGTGCGCCAGCCGAACTCGGCGCCGCTGACGCAGTGCAGGATGCGCGTCGGCCGGTACCACGGCGCGCCCACGTCCCACTCCATGTCCGAGTCGAACGTGAACAGCTCGCCGCGCTCGTCGAACGCCATGTCGTAGGCGTTGCGGAATCCGGCGGTCCACAGCTCCCATTTCTCGCCGTGCTCGTCCGTGCGCACGACCCAGCCGCCCGGCGCCGTGATGCCGACCGCGTGGCCGTTCGGGTCGGGGATCGTCGGCAAGAGCTCGTCCTCGCCCCACGTCTTCGGCCGCCGGTACGAATCGATCGGCTCGGGCAGCGCCGTGTGGTTCCCGCCCATGATCCACAGCGCACCGTCGGGGCCGAGCACGACCGCGTGCGGGCCGTGCTCGCCGTTGCCGTCGAACTCGCGCACGAGCACGGTCTGGTCGAGCTCGTCGTCGGCGTTCGTGTCGCGCACGCGGTACAAGCCGCACACGCGTCCCGGGTCGCGCTCGGACACGACCACGTAGAGCGAGTCGAAGGCCCAGCACAGGCCGTGCGCGCTGCCGATCTCGATGTCGACCAGCTCGACGATCGGTTCCGCGCGGGAATCGCCGCTCGGAATCACGATGCGGTACAGGCGCCCGTGCTGGTCGCTCGTGTAGAGACGGCCTTGCGGGTCCTCGCACAGCGTCACCCACGAGCCCTGTGCGCGCTTCGGCACGACGTACACGAGCTCGGCCTCGAAACCCCGCAGCAGCTCGAGCGCGCTCGCGGCCAGCGGCGGCTCGTCGGGCTCCTCCTCGACCTCGGGCGCGGCGATCGGCGGGAAGCCCTGCACGTCGAGCCACGGCGCGATGCCGAGCGGACCGAAAGAGTGCGCGGGGCCCGAGCGCGCCTCGTCGAAGTCGTGGGGCTCCCACGACGTGAATCCGACGTCGGCGTCGACGCGCACCGCGCTCCAGCTGCCGTCGCTGACGACGCGCACGCGCCGGCCCGACGGGTCCTCGACCTCGAGCTCGGCCCACGCGGCGGCCGGGCCGCCTTCGTTCTGCGCGCACAGCACGAGCGAGTTCGAGCCGAGCCGCAGATACGGACCGACTTCGGCTTCGATCCCCGTCCGCCATTCGTCGTGCTCGGTGACGAGCTCGCCGTTCAGGAAGAGGCGCACGCGGTTGTCGGCCGAGCCGCGCAACGTCGCGCGCGCGATCGGGCGCGGCACGTCGAACGTGCGCTGCAGCGCGACGACCTCGCTGGCGGATGCGTTTGGAGAAGCCCAGATCCACTGCACCGGCTGCGCAGGAGCGCGCGGTCGCGGAGGAGCCGGCGCGGGTTGCGTGGCGTCGGGCTTTGCTGCGGGACTCGGATCCGCGGTCGGCGCCGGATCGGGCCGCGTGGCGCAGGTCGCGCACAGGATCGCCAGGAACGACAGCAGGGGTGTGTGTTTGTGCATGCTCCGGGGGGCATCCTACGTTCCGCGCTCCGCGACTGGTTCGGCGCAGATCCGCGAGCGTAGGATCGGCGCCCGTATGCGCCTACCGACCCATTCGTTTTCGCTGTCGCTCCTGGTTTTAGCGGCCTGCTCGACTCCCGCGGCGCCCCCGTCGCACGAACCGGACCCGCCCGTCGCCGCGCACGCACCGCCACCGACTGCGCAGCCCGCGGCCCCGGCGGCCGTCGCGGAGCCGGCCGCACCGCCCACGGAGTCGCAGCGCGTCCAGCGCGTGCGCGCGGCGTACGACAAGCGCGAGGTCATGATCCCGATGCGCGACGGGATCCAGCTGCACACGGCTCTCTACGTGCCCAAGGACCGTTCGCGGCCGTTCCCGATCCTGATGCGCCGCACGCCGTACTCGTGCCGGCCGTACGGCGCCGACAAGTTTCCCGAGTCGCCCGGGCCGAACGACCTCTACACGGAAGCGGGCTACGCCTTCGCGATCCAGGACGTGCGCGGCGCGTACATGTCGCAAGGCGAGTTCGTCGACGTGCGTCCGCACCGCGCCGAGAAGCGCGGGCCCGGAGACGTCGACGAGTCGAGCGACACGTTCGACACGGTCGACTGGCTCGTCAAGAACGTCGAAGGCAACAATGGTCGCGTGGGCATGTGGGGGATCAGCTACCCCGGCTTCTACGCCGCGGCGGGCATGATCGACGCGCACCCGGCGCTCAAGGCGGTCTCGCCGCAGGCGCCGATCGCGGACTGGTGGTTCGACGACTTCCACCACCACGGCGCGCTGTTCCTGCCGCACGCGTTCCTGTTCCTGTCCTCGTTCGGCTGGCCGCGGCCCGAGCCGGTCGCCGAGCGCGGTGGTCGTTTCTCGGCCGGCACGCCCGACGGCTGGGATTTCTTCCTGCGCTCCGGTAGCCCGCACGACGTCGGGCGGCGCCACCTGCACGGCGGCGTGCCGTTCTGGAACGACTTGATGGCGCACCCGAACTACGACGCGTTCTGGCAGGAGCGGAACCTGCTGCCGCACCTGAACGGCGTCACGCCGGCGGTGATGACGGTCGGCGGGCTCTTCGACGCCGAGGACCTGTTCGGGCCGCTCGCGATCTACCGCGAGGTCGAGCGGCGCAACCCGGGCATCTTCAACGTGCTCGTGATGGGCCCGTGGGTCCACGGCGGCTGGGCGCGCACGGACGGCGACGCGCTGGGACAGGCGCGCTTCGGCACGAAGACGGGGCCGGCGTTCCGGGCCGAGGTCGAGAAGCCGTTCTTCGATCACTTCCTGCTCGACGCGCCCGCGCCGGACCTGCCCGAGGCGATGGTGTTCGACACGGGCGCGAACACGTGGCGGCGCTTCGACGCCTGGCCGCCGCCGGCGCAGCGCCGTTGGCTCTCGCTGGAGAACGGCTCGAAGCTCGCTTTGGCGGAGCGCAACCCGCTCGGCGCCGAAGGACCGGCGATCGAGTTCGTCAGCGATCCCGCCAAGCCCGTGCCGCACACGCAAGCCGTGACGCTCGGCATGAACAAGGAGTACATGGCCGAGGACCAGCGCTTCGCGGCGCGGCGGCCGGACGTGCTCGTGTTCCAGACCGAGCCGCTGGAAACGCCGCTGACGCTCGCGGGGGGCTCGATCGTCCACCTGCGCGTGAAGACCGACGGCACCGACGCCGACTGGATCGTGAAGCTCGTCGACGTGTTTCCGGACGACACGCCGGATCCCAAGGAGCCTGCGCTCGCGCCGGGCCAGCGTGCGGGCGGATACCAGATGCTCGTGCGCGGAGAGGTCATGCCCGGGCGATTCCGGGATGGATACGAACAGCCCGTGCCCTTCGAGCCCGACGTCTTCGCCGACGTCCGCTTCCACATGTGGGACGTGCTGCACACGTTCGAGAAGGGTCACCGCATCCAGATCCAGGTGCAGAGCACGTGGTTCCCGCTCGTGGCGCGCAACCCGCAGACGTTCCTGGCGAACCCCTACGAGGCCAAGGCGGAGGACTACCGGCGCTCCGTGCACGCGATCGCTCCGGGCTCGTGCGTCCAGGTCGGCGTGTGGGCCGGACCCTGATCGCGCGGAGCGCAGCGTGCCCGAGCTCCCCGAGGTCGAGACCGTCGTCCGCCTGATCCGGCCGCAGCTCGTCGGCCGCACGATCACGGCCGCGTCGGTCGCATGGCGCCGCACGGTGGGGGAGAAGTCGTTCGAGCGGCGCGTGGCCGGCGCGCGCATCACCGGCGTGCGCCGCCGCGCGAAGTTCTTCGTCATCGACCTGGAGCGCGAGGGAGCACCGGCCGGCGCCATCGTGGGCCACCTGCGCATGACCGGGCGCGTGCACGTCCTGCCCGTCCGAACGCGCGAGCCCGATCACGGCCGCGTCGCGCTGGCGCTCGACGATGGCCACGTGATGCACTTCGTCGACGTCCGCAAGTTCGGACGGCTCGTGTGGCGCGCGGACCCGGAGACGCTGCTCGACGAGCTGGGTCCCGAGCCGCTGAGCGACGAGTTCACGGCCGACTGGCTCGTCGCCGGGCTGCACGACCGCCGCCGCCTGCTCAAGCCGCTGCTGCTCGACCAGGCCTTCGTCGCCGGGCTCGGCAACATCTACGTCGACGAGTCGCTGCACCGCTCGGGACTGCATCCGCTGGCGCGCTCCGAGCGCGTGCGGCCGCTGCAGGCCGCGCTCCTCCACCGCGAGATCCGCGCCGTGCTGCGGGAGGCGATCGATCGCGAGGGCTCGAGCTTCGACGCCTTCTACCGCACGCCCGAAGGCAACCCGGGCGCGTACCAGGACGAGTTCCGCGTGTACGGGCGCGACGGACAACCGTGCCGCGCGTGCGGGACCACCATCGCGCGGCTGGTCGTCGGCCAGCGCGGGACGCACGTGTGCCCGCGCTGCCAACCGAAGCCGCGCAAGCGCCGAGAGTGACGGTACGGTGCCAGGGACGACTTCGACACCTTCGCGGCGCGAGCAGGGTTCCGAGGCGGGAGGTCGGGTGTCAGGGTGTCGAAGTCGTCCCTGGCACCGTATCGACACCTTCGCGGAGTCAGCCCTTGCGCTTCGCCCACAACGCGCTGAGCTCCTTCACGTCCGGCCACTGCTCGGCCGCGAGCGCCAGGTACAGCGTCACGTCCTCGGGCGGAAACCGCTCGTCGAGCTCCTTCGCGGCGGCGGCGACCTTCTTGCCGTCGGGCTTGGCGGCCTCGACGTCCTCGATCATGCCGTCCTTGTGCTCGACGCCCGTCGCGTCGAGGAAGCCCGTCACCAGGTCCTTCTTGTGCTTGATCAGGTACGCGCCGAAGACCTCGTAGGCCAGCTCCGCGGCCTTGCCGGCCTCGAGGATCGACTTGGCGCGCCTTGCCCGCTGCACCATGGGCAGCTTGCGCACGGCCTGCGGCCGAAAGTGCAGGGATGCAGCGACCTCTTTGTCGAGCGGCCCGAAGCCCTGGATCTCGAGCGATTCGTAGATCTGGAGGAAGCGCTCGGCGGACATCGCGTGCAGTTGCTCGAGGACGGGCATGTTGGAACTTGGCGTCTCGTGGGAGGGGTGGGCGAGGAGTCTAGGGGCAGACCCGCGCGAGCGCCAAGACCGTCGTTGCCGTCACGGGCGGCGGGGCGCTAGATAGCGCACCCATGTCGCAGCGGGATCCGGGATCGAAACGCGAGACCCTGCTCCTCGTGACGCTGGCGCTGTTCGTCGCCTTCTTCGTCGCGGCGAACTTCCTGGGCGCGAAGCTGTGGGAGTTCACGCTGTTCGGCCTGCGGCCGCGGCACCTGGGCTTCGAAGGCCAGTCTTTCGTCGCCACGGCCGGGATCCTGGCCTTTCCGCTGACGTTCCTGCTGACCGACATCGTCAACGAGTACTTCGGCAAGCGGATCGTGCGCACGTTCACGTGGCTCGCGATCGCGGTGAACCTGATCCTGCAGCCGATCGTGCTGGCGGCGGTCGCGGCGCCGACGGTCAGCTACACCCCGGGCGTCAGCGCGGTACAGGCCCACGACGCGTACGCGCTGGCGTTCGGTGCGACGTGGACGATCACGATCGCGAGCCTCGCGGCGTTCGCCGTCGGGCAGCTCGTCGACGTGTCCGTCTTCTCGTGGCTGCGCCGGCGCACGGGCGGCAAGGCGATCTGGCTGCGCGCGCAGGGCAGCACGGTCGTCAGCCAGCTGCTCGACACGCTGATCGTGATCTACCTGGCGTTCTACGTGCTGCCCGCGATCGCGGGCGATCCGCACATGAGCGCTGGCGCGGCCGGATCGGTCGCGCTCACGAACTACGTCTACAAGTTCGCGATCGCGGTCGTGATGACGCCCTTGCTCTACGTCGCGCGCGCGCTCGTCGTGCGCTGGCTGGGACCCGGCGAGGCCGAGCGCCTGGCGCAGGCGGCGCACCCCGGAGATCCGTAGGCGGGAGTCCGGCTCTTGCGCTGCGGCTCGCGGCCCTGCCTAGAGACCCCAGGTGATGCTGACGCCGCTCGTCGTGTTGAACACGGCCGGCGTGCAGAAGCTGGCGCCATTGCGGTACGCGGCCTGGTAGTGGCGCGTGCCAGGCGCGTTCACGTTGCCGCGCACGGAGAGCGGCAGGTTTCCGGCCGCGGGATACGCGGCGTTCCCGCTCTGGTTCGCGACGAGCGAGAGGATGCGCGCGGTGCCTCCGGGCAGACACCAGAGCCCGTCGCCCAGCAAGGAGGCGGGTACGTGCGCGGACGCCGACTGCGCCATGATCGCGGATCCGAACCCCGGCAGCCCGGACAGTCCGAGCACCATCTCGTCCGACGTGAGGCTGGCGATGCCGGAGCCCGTGAGCAGACCGGATCGACCGAACGAGTTCAGGCAGCCGCCCGACGTGTTGGGCGCGGGCTGATTGCCGCAGGGACAACCGCCGGACACGCTCGCGGCGCAGAACGTGGGCGCGCTGCCGCACTGCGCGTTGGCGATCACGACCGTGTCCACCATGCCGCGGAATCGTCCGCCGTCGACCGGACCCAGGCCGAGCACGCGGATCTCGTCGTACGGGCCCGGGTTGTCGCACTGCTCGATCGTGTGGCTCTGGATGCCAACGCCTCCGCCGATGCTCCACGTCGCTCCGGGCTGGCCGTTCGACCAGAAGGCGACCTCGACGGTGTTTGCCTGCGGCAGGTTGTCGAGGAAGAGCCCCAGGCGGATCGCGCTCGACGGCTGGGACAGCACCAGCCGGAACGACTTGACCGGCTCGGGGTAGACGTACGGCCCCGGCATGAAGTCGCCGAGGCTGAGCACGTTCGGGCTGCTGAATCGGTTCAGGTTCCCGAGTTGACCGTCGCCCTGGTCGACCGCGAACATCCCGGGCGTTCCGAGGCCGTCGAGCACGAGATCCTGGAACGTGCCGGCCGGGGTCACGAAGCTCCTGCCGACAAAGCCTTCGGGCAGCTGGTCGAAGTCGGCAGCGCCTTGCGCCGACGCCTGCGAAGCCAGCGCGAGGACCACGCATGCGGAGCGGAACGGGATCGTCATGAGAGGCCTCCCTGGAACGTGGCGAGACGACCTGAATCGTACCCGACCCGTCCCGGGACGCCACGTGGGCCCCCTGCGCGGTCCGCTCGCGTTCCCCCGCGCGACGCCCGTCGACGTTTCGCCCGACCCCCGCGACCCGTAGTCTCCCGCGCGGCCTCCCCATGCTGACAGAAGCCCTGAAGCGCCTGGCGCGCCACTCCGCGATCTACGCGGCGGGGCCGGCGCTCCAGAAGCTCCTCGGCTTCCTGTTGCTGCCGTTCGTGACGGCCACGATCGGCGGCGCGGCGCAGTACGGCGTCGTCGAGATGGGCGGCGTGACGTTGGCGGTCCTGGCGCAGGTGCTGGGCGTCAACCTGCTGCACGGCATGACGCGCTTCCACGCCGACGCCGCCGATCCGCGCGAGCGCGGCGCGGTCGTCTCGACCACGCTGTGGCTGCTGGCCGGGACGACGGGTGCCGCGGCGATCCTCGCGCTGGCGTTCCCCGAGTTCGCCTCGCGCCTGCTCGTGGGCACGCCCAACGAGACAAAGGCGGCCGTCGTCGTGTTCGCGATCCTCTTCGCGCAGACGGTCGGGCAGGTCGGTTTGCGCTGGCTGCAGGCCGAGCAGCGCTCGGTCACGTACGTCGCGCTGACCACCGGCAAGACGGTCGTCGAGGTCGCGCTCAAGGTCGTGCTGCTGCTGGCCGGTCTGCAGTCGCTGGGCGTCCTGCTCAGCGTGCTGGGCGGCGAGGCCCTCGTGGCCCTGAGCCTCACGTTCGCGATCGCGGCGCGGTTCGGCCTGCGCTTCTCGCGCCCGCTGGCGAAGAAGCTCCTCGTCTACTCCCTGCCGCTGGTCGGCTCGGGGATGCTCATGTTCGTGCTGCACCAGGCCGACCGCTGGTTCGTGCAGCGCCTGCACGGCGAGGCGGCCGTCGGCATCTACGGCGTCGGGTACAAGCTCGGCGCGATGGGCAACGCCGTCCTGCTCGAGGCCTTCGGGTTGATCTGGTTTCCGTTCATCTTCGCGCTGGCGGGCGAAGACGACGCGAGGCGCTTGTGCCGGGCGGTCACCACGTACGTCGCGCTGGTCTTCTCGTTCCTGACGCTCGGCCTGGCGCTCTTCGCGCCGGAGATCGTGCGCGGCATGGCCGCGCCCGAGTACGCCCCGGCCGCGCGGATCCTGCCGGTCGTCGCCTTCGGATATCTCGCTTGGGCGCTGTTCCAGGTGTTGCACACGACCTTCTACCTGCGGAAACGCACGGGCACGATCCCGTGGCTCGTCGGTGGCGCGGCGGCGATCAACCTGGCGCTCAACGCGGCCTTCGTGCCCGCGCACGGCGCGATGGGGGCGGCGTGGGCCACGCTGATCTCGTTCGCGGCTCTGGCCGGAGCGGCGTGGATCGCGGCCGAGCGCCTGTGGCCCGTGGGTTTCGAGACGGTGCGGATCCTGGCCCCGGCCGTGCTGGCCGTTCTCCTGGCCGGTGCCGGACTGCTCCTGCCGCAGGATTGGCCCACCGCGGCTTCGGTCGCCGCGAAGGTGGGCCTGCTCCTCGCACTCCCCGGTCTGCTCGGGGCGTGCAGCTATCTGCAAGCGCCGGAAAAGGCGAAGATCAAGGCCGTCCTGGCCAGCTGGCGTCGACCGCGTTCACGCGCGCGCTGAGCGAAACCAGGGACGCGCAATTTCCCCGGGCGCATGGTCGAAACGATCTCCGAGCTGCGAAAGAAGGTCCAGGAACCGGTCCGCGCGTACAACGACGTCGCCGGCCTCCTGGTGGGGGATCGCATCTCGATCCACGTCACGCGGCTGTTCCTGGCGCTGGGTCTTTCGCCCACGGTCGGCACGATCGGGATGCTGGTGACGGGGCTTTCGGGCAGCGTCCTGCTCCTGTTTGGCGAGGGCTGGTCCGTCGTCGGCTTCGCGCTGGTCTTCGTCTACTACGTGCTCGACTGCGTCGACGGCGAGGTCGCGCGTGCCAGGCAGCAGGAAAAGCTCGTGTGGGGCTTCCACGACTGCATGTTCCACCTGTACGTGAAGTCGGCCTTCTTCACGTGTCTGGGCATCTACGCGGCGCACACGACGGGCCGCTGGTGGGCGTCGATGTTCGGGCTATCGGCGCTGCTCGCCACGCTGCTCGGCAAGGCGCTCTACGACGCCGTGTTCGTGCTGGCGGCGCGCTACGTGCTCATGCGCGGGGCCGCCGACCGCGAGCGCTTCGTGCGCGAGATCACGGCCGGCGCGTCGATCGGCGAGCTGGACCACGACGGCGATCTGCCCGGCGATTGTCTGCCCTTCACGCTCGGACGCAACCGCGGTTTCGTGCGCGCGGCGCTCACCAACTTCGACCTGTCGGTGCTGTGGTTCCTGTTCGCGGCCGCGATCGACCTGTTTCGCGTGCCGTTCACGGTGTGGGGCATCCCGTGCGACCTGAAGTGCGCGTTGCTCGCGTTCTACGGCGTCGTGCTGCCGCTCGATTTCCTGGACCGGCTCGTGACCTACGTGCGGCAGGACGGGTTCCACCGCGATGCGCGCCGGTTGTTGAGGCGCGCGCACCACTTCCGGCTGAGTTGAGCGGCCGGACGACCGGGCGTGGCCCACTCGGATTGGCTCCTCCGCTGCTGGAATCCCGGCATCGTCCAGCGCGTCCGGCTCAGGCCTGCCTGATCCCGGAGGTCGGTGCGGCACGCCTTCCCGAGGCCGGGACCATCGTTCCTATGGCAGCCGCCTCCTTTTCCGAACATCTCGAAACGCGTGCCTGGGCGGATCCGGAGGCTTCGACTAGCTTGGCTCGCCTCGGTGCCCCCGGACCGAAGCCAGTCCGCTCCTCGACATCTTCCTGCAACCCTGGCCCCGGGATGAGCCCTATGGCGGCGCGCCTCCACGCTGTCCTTGCTCCGCTGACGCTCGCGCTGGCGCTGACCTCCAGCGCCGTCGCGCAGTCAGGCCACACGGCGACCAACCACGCGGGCACGACTCCCGCCACCCGCCACACGTTCGTCGCGAGCCCCGGGCAGGCCGAGATCGTCGAGGAGCGCGGCTTCGCTCCGCCCCCGCCGTTGGCGGTCGGCGCGAACCTGCCGGGCCGACTCTGGTCCTACCCGGACAACGGCGAGGACTGGGTCGGACGCGCGGTCACGATCGGGAACGACGGCACGCAGGTCTTCGCGGAGTTCGACAACGGAGCGCACCGCGCGTCGCTCTTCTCGAGCTTCGACGTCGCGCCGGCCCAGCCGGTGTGGAGCGATCCGACCGCCTCGTCCTCCATGAACGTCAAGGTGCACGGCTGCGACGCGATCGGCCCCTTCGTCTCGTGCCGGCAGATCCCGACCGCGCCGAACGGACCGCGCCACGTCGACGTGGCGGCCTACAGCTCGTCGTCCGCCGCGCCGAGCTGGACGTACCGGTTCCCGCTGACGACCTACGGCCAGGCGCGCGCAATGGTCTCGGCCGACGGGAACCGGATCGTGGCGGGCATGCTGCACCAGTCGACCGCCACGCTGCACGTGGCCGTGTTCGACAACGGCTCGAGCGTGCCGACCTCGTACTGGACGCGGCAGATCGGCCTGCAAATGCAGGCGTTCGTGCTCTCGGAGGACGGCTCGAGCGTCTACGCGGCGTCGACCACGGGCGGGTACATCTGCGACGCCGCCACGGGCTTCGTGCGGCTCCAGATCCTGCTGATGCAGTCCTTCGCGGCGCAGGACATCTCGGGCGACGGCGGCATCCTGGCGATCGGCTACTTCAACGGCGTCGACGTGTGGGAGCGCCAGGCGGGCGGCAACTACATCCGCACGTGGCAGGGCAACTGGCCGGGTGCGATTGTGTGCCACCAGCTCGACATCTCGGCCGACGGCTCGCTGCTCGTGCTGGGCTTCGGCTACTTCGACCAGAACCTGGGCGTGCGGATCGAGGCGATCGACCTGCGCACGAAGAACACCACGATGGTCGACGAGGCCTTCGGGGCCGGCTCGCTCCAGAACATCGTCTCCAAGGTCGCCTGCGCCGCGAACGGGGACCGGTTCGCGGTCGGCCTGTGGGGCGACGAAGCCGGGCTCGTGCCCGAGCTGCGCTTGTACCGCCGCGGCCAGAACGCGCCCGTGGCGACGTACGACTACCCCGGCTCGATCTACGACGTCGCGATCAGCGCGGACGGCGACCGCGTCGTCGCGGGCTCTAAGGCGGTGCACGCCAACCTGCTTTCGGGCGGCGGCACCGTGGACCTCTACTCGCTGGGCGTGGAGGACTTCGTGGCCTCGACCACCCCCAGGCTCGGCACCCGCGTGACGTTTGAGCTGTGGGGCGCGTCGAACTCGCCGGCGCGGCTCCTCATGGCGCCGGAGCCGGCGAAGACGCCGCTCCTGTTCCCGCCCTACGGCGTCCTCTACCTGAACCGGACGATGCTCTCGATCCTGCCGATGCCAGCGACGGATGCGCAGGGGTACACGTTCCGGCAATACCAGTTGCCGAGCAACCCCGCGATGATCGGGGCGACGCTCTGGTTCCAAGGCCTGACGACGCAGCCGCGTCGCTTCACGCAGGACTACGTCCAGCTGACGATCCTGCCGTAGGTGCCTGGAACCTTCCTGACGGATTCGGCCAGGTGCGTGCTGTTCGCCGTTGCCGCGCGCGAATCCGTCGGGAAGGTTCCTGGCTCCGTACGGCGCGCGTGACAACGCGAACCTGTCGAAGTTGTCCCTGGCACCGTACCGTCACCTTGCCGACGCGGTTTCGAGTCTCCCGGCGCTGGCCGCCTGCCCCTTCGACGGGTGCGGCACGAAGAACGGGCCGATCGCCAGACCGTCGATGTTGCCGAGCAGGAACGCGCGCACTGCGTCGTTCGGCGAGCACACGATCGGCTCCTCGTGCATGTTGAAGCTCGTGTTGATCAGGCACGGGATGCCGCTCAGCTTCTCGTAGGCCGAGAGCACGTCCCAGTAGCCCGGGTTCACCTCGCGCTTCACCAGCTGCGGCCGCGCCGTGCCGTCGACGTGCACGGCGGCCGGGCAGTTCTGGCGCATCCAGGGCGTGCAGTCGAACGTCACCGTCATGAACTCGGCCGTGTGCTCGGCGCCGACCAGGTTCACGTAGCAGCGCTCGCGCGCCTCCCACAGCGTCACCGGCGCGAACGGCATGAACTCGGTGCGGCCCAGGCGCTTGTTGAGCCATTGGTTCACCTCGGGCTCGCGCGCGTGGTAGAGGATCGAGCGGTTGCCCAGCGCCCGCGGGCCGTACTCCATGCGCCCCGCGAAGCGGCCGATCACCTCGCCGCCGTGGATGCGCCGCGCAACCTCCTCGACGAGGTTCGCAGGCCGTTCGAAGCGCAGACCGTTCCGCTCCAGTTCGGCTTTGATCTCGGCGTCGGAGTACTCCGGTCCCCAGTACACGTCGCGGATCGAGGGCCGCGTCCCGCCCGTCCACGACAGGAGCGTCGCCAGGCCCGTGCCGCAGCCGCCGTCGCCCATATTCGGGTACACGAACGTGGACTCGACCTCGTCCAGCTCGTGGATGCGCTGGTTCATCTTCACGTTGGCGGTGACGCCACCCGACAGCACGACGTTCGCGCAGCCCGTGTGCCGCACCCAGTGGCGCACGAGGTCGGTGGCGACGACCTCGAGCACGTGCTGGTACGCCGCCGCGACGTCGACCATCGGGAAGCGCGCGGCCAGGTGCCGCGAGAAGTGCACGTTCAAGTTCTCGACCAGGCGGAAATCGCCCGGCGTGCGCACGACGCGCGACAGCAGCACGTCCGACAGCACGCGCGGGTCGCCGTACGCCGCCAGACCGACGATCTTGCCCGCGTGGCGGTCGGGGTGGAACCCGAGCGAGCTCGTGACCATCTCGTAGAACGTGCCCAGCGAGTGCGGGAACTTCAGGTTGTGCAGGCGCCGGATGCGCCCGCCTTCGCCCAGCGAGACGGAGCCCGCCAGGCCCGAGCCGTAGCCGTCGATCGTGACGATCAGGGCGCGCTCGAACCCGCTCGAGAGGTACGCGTTGGCCGCGTGCGAGAGGTGGTGCTCAGAACGCTTCAGCTTGCCCAGCAGACCGAGTGACCGCAGGCCGTCCTCGAGCTCCGCGTGCCACTTCTTGTGGTCCTCGCTCGCCCGCGCGGCCCACTCGCGCGCGAGGCGCATGGCGACCGCGCGCGAGATCGTGCGCTCGCCACCAGCGTAGCGGTAGAAGATCTCCTTCGCGGTGCCCTTGCGCTTGCGCTGGTTCGGCCCGCTGAGCCCGTGCACGGGCTGCGAGCGCTCGGGGATGCGGCGCTCGGCCTCGCTCAACAGGCGCTGCAGGTCGGCCTCGTCGTACGTAGCCTGCTCGCGCTCCTCGTGCGCGATGGCGTCCAGGATCAGCTCCGTCTCCTTGTGCCACTCGAGGAACGGGTACGCGACCACGTCGATCTCGCGCGGATCCGTGCCCGTCGCGTTCAGCGCCGCCTCGATCGCGCGCGACGGGAAGCCGGCGTGCTGCTTGACGCGGCTGTAGCGCTCCTCGCCCGAGGCGAAGAGCACGCGGCCGTCCTCGACCAGCGAGGCCGTGGAATCCTTGTCGAGCGGTGAGATGCCGAGGATCTTCAAGCCGTGGGTGTCCTGGATGTCCGGTCGAGGAATTGTCGGAGCTCGTGCGCGGTCCACGACACGCCGCCGAGCTCCTCCTGGAAGAATCGGAAATAAGATCGGCTCGCGGCCAGCAGCGCATGGAGCTCGACTTCGTCGCGCACGTACGGCGTGTGACCGGGCTCGACCGAAGGGCTGTGCAGGCTGAAGGTGAAACAGCGCACGCCGCGCTGGTGGAGGGCCCGCGTCAAGCGCACGAGGTCGCGCTCGCCGTAGCCCTCGGGCGACAGGAACAGCCGTTCGACCGCGCCCAGCCGCGCGAGGACGCCGCCCAGCCGCAGGGAGCGACCCACGCGACCGTTCGCCATCCGGTGGAAGGCGTGCGACGACCCGCCCGCCCAACCCACGTACGCGCCCGAGTTCGGGACGGCCAGGATGCGGCGCTTCGTCTGGATCCACCAAGGCCCGGGCGGCGCGGCCGACCAGTCGGGGCCGCCGTCGGCGGTGAAATCGAAGGGTGGCGCGGCGGACAAGTCCACGTCGTAGCCCAGCTCCTCCAGGATCGAGGCGGTGTTCGGCCCGAAGCCGTAGCGCCCCGACTTGTACGTGCGCGGGCGCACGCCGATCCCGTTTTCGATCGCGGTCGTCAGGCGCGACAGCTTTTCGCGCTCGAGCGCGCGCGGCAGGTTGCCCGGGTAGCTGTTGCGCGCGTTGACGTCCTCGTCGAAAGGCGGCGAGACCCACGGATGGAGGTGCGCGCCGATCTCGCACGCCCCGCGCGCGTGGATCGCGCGCAGCGGGCCGGCCGACTCCGGCTGCGTCGCGATCGGGTGGTCGATGACGTAGACGGGCTTCACGCCAGACTCGTCGCAAATCTCCTGGAAGCGGCCGATCGAGCGCATGTGCGAGACGCCCGTCTCGCGCCGGTCGAACGGCGCCGTCCAGTCGAACTGCTCCTCGGTGTCGACGACGACCAGGAGGACGGGCTTCGGGAACTGCAGGGGCGGGACCCCTGCCCCCGATACGGTTTCCGTCCACGTCCAGCAGCGCGGCAGGGGCTCGACTCCCATGACCATCCCGGGGATCTTAGTGGACGCGCTGTCTGACACTTTCGCCCGCTTTCCAGGATCCCTGTCGATCCCGGCCCGGGCCGTCCGTCCTCGGGTCGGAACCGACGGACCCACGAGCCCCCTCATGCACACGACCCTCTGCGCCCTCCTCCTCGCCCTGCCCCTGGCTGCGTGCGCCTCGACGAGCACGCCCACTCCGCGTGCGAGCGCCGTCCAGGAAGCCTCGCAGCCGCCTCCGCCGCCCGCGCTCGTGCCCGCGCGCGTGCCCGGCGTCGAGTTCGACACCGAAGCGTCGATCGTGCAGTTCCACGTCCACGACATGGACGCAGCGAAGGCCTGGTACCAGCGCGTGCTGGGCTGTCAGGTCTTCTACGAGCTGGCCGGGCAGGGCTGGTGCGAGCTGACGACGCCCGCGCGCGGCACGGTGCTGGGGCTGGCCCAGAACCCGACCGCGGTCGCGAGCGAGACGACGGCGCTCGGCTTCGGCGTCAAGGACATGGCCGCCGCGAAGGCCTGGCTCGTCACGAACCAGGTGAGCCTCGGCGGCGACGTCGTCACGATCCCGGGCGTCGTGCACCTGCTCTACTTCACGGATCCCGACGGGAACAAGATCTGGTTCTACCAGCCGTTGATGTGAGCAGCTCGATCCCGTACTCGATCGTCGACGCGTTCACCGCGACGCCGTTCGCCGGCAACCCCGCCGCTGTCGTGCGCCTGGACGCGAAGCGCGACGACGCGTGGCTCCAGTCCGTCGCGCGCGAGATGAACCTGTCGGAGACGGCGTTCATCGTGCCGCGCTCCGCGGGGGAGTACGACCTGCGCTGGTTCACGCCCGCGGTCGAGGTGCCGCTGTGCGGTCACGCGACGCTGGCGACGGCGCACGTCCTGTGGAGCGAGGGCGGGCTGGCGCCGGAGCGCGGGGCACGCTTCCACACGCTCTCGGGTGCACTGTCCGCGCGGCACGTGGACGGCTGGATCGAGCTCGATTTCCCGGCGTTGCCGGCCGAGAGGCGCGCCGCGCCGCCCGAGCTCGTCGCGGCGCTCGGTGCTCGCGCCGTCGACTGCGGCAAGAGCGCGCAGGACTGGCTCGTCGAGCTCGCTGACGAGAACGCCGTGCGTGCGCTGCGCCCCGACTTCGCACGCGTCGCGGCGCTGGGCGGCCAGGGCGTGATCGCCACCGCGCGCGGCCGGGGAGAGTTCGATTTCGTGTCGCGCTACTTCGCGCCGGCCGTCGGTATCGACGAGGACCCGGTGACGGGCGCGGCGCACTGCACGCTGACGCCCTGGTGGGCCGCGAAGCTCGGTCGCACGCGGCTGACCGGCTTCCAGGCCAGCCGCCGCGGCGGCACGGTGCGCGTCGAAGCGCGCGGGGATCGCGTCACGCTCGCGGGTCAGGCCGTGACGATCGCGCGGGGAGAGCTCTCCGTCTGAGAACGCACGTGCCCCACACCGTCGTGAGGCGCTGGGATGGGTACGGGACGATGCCGGTGCAGACGGTGAATCTGCCCGTCGACGGCGCTGGCCGCGAGGCGATCGCCCCGCGGCCAGCTCGTCGCTCAAGTGAGCCCGTCGACCTGCGTCGACGACTCACTCATCCATGTCACGGCGCCCAGTTCACCTGCAACCCGTTCGTGAGGTTGGAGCCGGTGCCGCACGGGCCGTTCGCGTTGCGGTACCACACCTGGTAGTACCGGACGCCCGGGGCCGTGACCTGGCCCCGCACGCTCACCGGCAGATCGCCACTCTGCGGGTAGTTCGTGGAGCCCGTCGTGTGGGCCTTCGTGGCCAGACGGACCACGTTGCCCGCGGCGCAGCGGATACCATCCTGGAACGTCACCTGCGTCGCCAGGTCGCCCTGGAAGAACAGCGCGAAGCTCGAGCCTCCCGGCGGAGTCGGCAGCGCGTCGGCCAGCAGGTTCAGCGTGTCGTTCGACAGCGACGTCCCGCCCTGGCCCGTCAACTGGCCACCGATCCCGGTCGAGTTGGCGCAGCCCTTCTCGGAGCCCGGAGGCGTGTTGTTCCCGCACGGGCAGCCCGTGTAGCCGAAGCAGTACGGCGTGATGCTGCCGCCTTCGCACTCGTCGGGGATGCCGTTGGCGTTCACGTCCACGCTCGTTCCACCCGCGATATCGCACGAGTCCGGAACGCCGTTCGTGTTGCAGTCCGCAGCACCAGCGGCGATCTCGCAGGCATCGCCGATGCCATCCGCATTGCAGTCCCCCTGCCCCGGGTTCGGGATCGCGAGGCAGTTGTCGCAGGCATCGCCCACGCCGTCGGAGTCGACGTCGTCCTGGAAGAGGTTCGAGACCGACGCGCAGTTGTCGATGCAGTCGGCGACCGAGTCGCCGTCCGCATCCGTGTCGGCCACGCCGCATCCGCACTGGTCCGGGTTGACCTTGAGCGGATCGGTCGGGCAGCCGTCGTTGCAGTCCGGCGTCCCGTCGCTGTCGGTGTCCGTGTCAACCACTCCGCAGCCGCAGGTTCCCGGAGCGACCTTCAGCGGGTCGTTGGGGCAACCGTCGTTGCAGTCTGCCGTGCCGTCGGCGTCGGTGTCCGTGTCAGCGAAGCCGCAGCCGCAGACTCCCGGAGCGATCTTCAGCGGATCGTTCGGGCAGCCGTCGACGCAGTCCGGCGTGCTGTCCCCGTCCGTGTCGGTGTCGGCCACGCCGCAGCCGCAGGCGCCGGGAGCGATCTTCAGCGGATCGGTGGGGCAACCGTCGTTGCAGTCCGGCGTGCTGTCCGCGTCAGTGTCCGTGTCCGCGAAACCGCAACCGCAAGCACCCGGAGCAACCTTGAGCGGATCGAGCGGGCAGCCGTCGTTGCAGTCGGCCGTGCCGTCCGCGTCGGTGTCCGTGTCGGGGGTGCCGCAGCCGCAGACGCCCGGAGCGATCTTGAACGGATCGAGCGGGCAGCCGTCGTTGCAGTCCGGCGTCGTGTCTCCGTCGGTGTCCGTGTCCGCGAAGCCGCAACCGCAGATGCCGGGAGCCGTCTTGAGCGGATCGTTGGGGCAGCCGTCGTTGCAGTCGGCCGTGCCGTCACTGTCCGTGTCGACGTCCGCAGTTCCACAGCCGCACACTCCCGGAGCGATCTTCAGAGGATCGATAGGGCAACCGTCGTTGCAGTCCGCGGTACCGTCGGCGTCGGTGTCGACGTCGGAGACTCCGCACCCGCAAACGCCGGGCGCGATCTTGAACGGATCGGCCGGGCAGCCGTCGTCGCAGTCCGCGGTGCCGTCGCCGTCGGTGTCGGTGAGATCAGCGGACAGCGTGGCCACGTTGCTCGTGGCGTTGCCGCACGCGTTCGTAACGACGACCGTGTAGCCGCCGAAATCTCCTGCGCCGACAGGGTTGATCGTGAGGGTCGCGCTCGTCGCGCCCGAGATGTTTCCGCCGTCCACGAGGGGCGTTGCGCCCAGGAACCACTGGTAGGCGAGCGGGGCCGTTCCCGTGGCCGTGACGCTGAAGCTGGCCGAACCGCCGACGCAGGCCGTCGTGTTGGCCGGCTGACCCGGGCCGTCGATCGCGGGCTGGTTGCATCCCGAGACCGGCAGGTAGCGCAGCCCGCGCAAGGCGGTGTTCGATGCCGACGTCGCGACCGTGGTGAACAGCGAGCCGGCCCCGGTGTCGGTGACCTGGACGATCGAGTTCACGCCCGCGACCGTGGTCGTGGTGGCGTACAGCGTCGCGACTCCGCCGCTGACGCTGCCGGTGAGCCCGCGGCATCCGGTCGAAGCTGCGGGGTTCAAGGTGTACTGGAGCGTCCACGTGCCGGCGCTGAACGTCCACTTCTGGATGCCGCCCAACGCGGTCGTCCGGTCATCGGCCACGTAGAGCGTGGTCGCGTCGGCGAAGAAGTAGTCGTAGGCGGACGGACCGGCTGCCGTCGGGAACCCGGGCAGCAGCGTGATCGTCTGGCCCGCGGTCGTCGGCAGGCCCGTGCCGACCGTGCTGACGCCCTGGAAGGCACCGGTCGAGCTCGAGACGTACAGCTGGCCGCTGTCGATCCGGACCATGCGGATGTTCGTGATCGTCGTGGAGAGCTGCGTGGTCGTCGTCGCGCCGAAGGTCGCGAACCGCACGCCGCCGCCCGTCGGGGCGGTGCCGGCCGTCCAGAACTGCGTGCCGTCGTCGCTCGTCGCGCTGCGGATGTTGTTCCCCGAGTACGCATCGCCCAGCGCGGTGCTCGTGTCGACGTTGCCGGCGAGGTCGATGCGCGCGACCACGCGCGGGTTCGTCGCGCTCGTGGTGCTGACGACACTCGCGGTTCCGAGCGCCGCGTCGTAGCCGGCGTGCACGAGGTACTGACCGTTGACGGACAGGTTGAGCAGGCCTTCGGAGGTCGCCGAGCCCGAGTTCGTCAGCCGGAAGTTCGGCCCGCTGATCGTGGTCGGCAGCGGGATCGTCTGGACGAACACTCCGGCCGGCGTGTACTCGTCGAGGAAGACCGCTGTTGCCGCGCTGGTCAGGGCGGCAGTGCCGTCACCGATGCGCACGACGACGAGGTTGCCAGGCGTGAAGTTCGCGGCGTCCGCGACGCTCGCGGAGCCGAACACGGCGGCCAGCGCCGCGGCGCCGGACAGGAGGAGTCTCTCGAGGAATGGACCCGAGCGCGTTGCTCTACAGGCGGAATCCGATCCGAACCAGGAACGTCTCACGGCGTCGAACATGGGGAACTCTCCACGGATCACGAAGGGGGCTCATGGATGCAGCGCACCCCGGCAACGACCGGTCGGCGCGCTCGGAAGCGCGAGGAAGATCCGTCCGGCGAACCCGGGGCGGATGAGGCCGACGTCAAGACTCGGTGAGGCGCGGTCGTGTGCCGCGGGCCGGCACAGCGCTCCGATCACGGCCGGGACCTCCGGAACGGGATGCAGCGTCCGACACCGCCGAAGCCTGCTCTACTTGTTCTTGTTCTTCGGCTTCCTCGCTCGGGCGGGCCGCGAGCTCCTTGGCGCTGGCTTCGCGCAGGGGCAGACTCGGCTGTCGAAAGTCACGGCCTGACCGGCCCTCGGGTGAGCGGCCTGAGCGTGAGGATCAGCGCGCGAGAACGTCGCGGTCCGCAGGTCGGTGATCGACGCAGTCGGCGCAATCCATCGTCTCGCGCACCAACGCCCACGTCCGGAGGACCCGTCGATAGCGTGCGAGATCCGCGTCCTCCATCCCCGACACGATCACGCTGTCGTCGTCGGTGAACGAGAGCTGCGCGCCGGGCAGCGCGACGCGCAGGCTCCGGTACGGGTTGTAGCGGCCAGGTTCACCGAACGAGATCGGTTCAGATCCGACCTGCGTTGCGAGCGAAGCTTGCAGAACCCGCCAACTCGACTCGTCGAGGGCCGACATGCGGAGGACTTCGCCGCGGTTCGTGGCAAGCCGAGCTCCGCCGTCTGCGAGGACGCGGAAGTCGAATCTTTTTCGGGACAATTCCGAGTCGGCGCGTGAAGTCGCGTGGAGCACGACTCGCTCAGGCGCGAACCGAGCCAACGTCTCGATGTATGGAATCACCGACGCGAGGCGCTGGTGGTACCTGACGTCCGGGATATGCAGATCGTCGGGCGCGCCGGAGAACTTCACGCACTCCTGACCGTCACGAAAAAGGATCGGGACGATGCCGCTCCCGGCGCCGATGTTCCGCAGCACCGGTGCGCCACCGAAGGCCGTCGATATGGCATTGCGCACTTCCTGGCTGGCCGTCTCGACTTGGCAAGGCCGTAAGAAGAAGAGGCAACGCTCGCCTTCGTGCGCGGAGGTCGTGTCGCACACCCACGTCGTCCACGCTTCGTGGTACACGAGCTTCGTCGTCGGATCGCCCTTGAGTACGCGCTCGACGACGATGCGGCCGAACGGGGACTCGGTCGGGACAACCCTGTCGATCACATCGAGGCCGGCCGTCCTTGATGCGTTCCAATCCGCGGGCAAGGTCACCTTGTCGACGCCCGTGACGGTGCCGATGCAGACCAGCGTGGAGCCGTCAACGGCCGCCTGCAGGAAAAGGGTGCCTTTCTCGACCGGGACCGGAGGCGGCAGGGAGTTCAGGACCGAGAGCGCGAGCCAGAGCATGCTCGTCATCCTCGCTGCGCCTGTCGTCCCTCGCAAACTGCGCGGGTCGGGCTGAGCCCCGCTCCCGGGAGCGACTCGAGCGGGAACTGAGACCGTCGAGCGCTCAGCGCGCTCCCACGGCGGACGGAAGGTGGGACAAGGTGTCTGACCCCGGATGATTCATGACGGGCAGGGCAGGACCGCCGATTGAATCGGCGGACGTTTTTGGGACGTCGCTGAAAAGCGGGTACGGACCGCCACCCTCCCCGTCGCGGCGGGGGTCACCTGGAGCCGGCAT
>JANNQS010000043.1:0-4847 GCA_031400875.1 Planctomycetota bacterium
GGATCGGGCTTGAAGAGCACCAGGTTCTCGCCCGTGCGCGTCCAGCCCGCCAAGTCATCCCTCGACCTGGCCCCGGGAGGCCCGATGTCCAGGGCGAGCGCGGACGCGAACGCGGCGCGCAGTCCGAGGGTCTCCACGCTCGCCAGCGGCCCCTCGGGGCCGACGAGCGTCACGGCGACGTCGCGCCAGCGCGGCAGTTGCATCGACAGCTCTGCCTCCGGTTCCTCGGGCGTGATCGGGACGACCTGGCGAATCGTGCCGTGGTCCGGCGCGGAGGCCTCCGCGAACCAGTGGGCGAAGCCGATGCCTTCCAGCAGGAAGCGGCCGCTCGCGTCGGTGACGCCGATGTTCTTGACGGATTCGCCGACGCGGCGCATCCACACGGTCACTTCCGCGCCGGCCATCGGCACGTCGCCGTTCCATCCGCCCAGGATGCGGCCCGTGATGCGACCCGAGGCGACGAGCGGCGCGGGTTTGCCGGCATCGCTCGAACGACGCGCGTCTGTCGCCGCGCCGGCGTCGGCCAGGACCGATTCGGGCACGACGAGGTCCACCGGTCCACGCTCGACGACTGCGACGGGTTCGCGTCTGAGCTCCGGCAGCACGGCATCGGGCCGCACGGGAGCGAGGATCACGCACAGCAGAGCGGCGATACCAGCCAGGAGCGCGAATAGCGCCCAGGGGAGCAGACGTCGCATGCCGGCATCGTCGCCGCCCCGGATCGGTCCGGCAACTCCGCGCGCCGCGGCGCTACTTGCCGATCAGGAAGTGCGCGATGTCGCCCTCGCGCATCACGTAGTCGCGGCCCTCGACACGCATCTTGCCCGCGGCCTTGACCGCCGCTTCGCTGCGCAGCGCCACCAGGTCCTCGACCGAGTAGATCTCGGCGCGGATGAAGCCCTTCTCGAAGTCCGTGTGGATCTTGCCGGCCGCGACCGGCGCGACGTCGCCCTTGTGGATCGTCCAGGCGCGGATCTCGATCGGGCCGGCGGTGAAGAACGACTGCAGGCCGAGCAGGTCGTAGACCTTGCGGATCAGGCGGTTGAGGCCCGGCTCGGGGAGGCCCAAGTCCGACAGGAATCCGGCGCGGTCCTCCTTCGGCATCGACGACAGCTCGCCTTCGATGTCGCCGCACAGCGCCACGACCTCGGCACCGGTCTTCGCGGCGTGCTCGCGCACGATCTGCGACAGCGGGCCCTGTCCCTCCAGGTCGTCGTCCCCGACGTTCGCGACGTAGAGCACCGGCTTCATCGTGATCAGGAACAGCGGGTCGAGCGCCTCGTGCTCCATCTTGGTCCACGTCGCCGTGCGCAGCGATTCGCCGCGGTCGAGCAGGGCCTTGGCCTTCTCGAGCGCACCCTTCTGAAGCGCCGCGTCCTTCTCGCCGGCGCGCGCCTTGCGCGAGGCGCGGTCGAGCGCCTTGTCGACCGTCTCCAGGTCGACGAGCTGCAGCTCGAGCTCGATCACCTCGATGTCGCGCTTGGGATCGACCGAGCCCGACACGTGGATGATGTCGCCCTTCGCGAAGCAGCGCACGACGTGCAAGATCGCGTCGCACTCCTTGATGTTGCCCAGGAACTTGTTGCCCAGGCCTTCGCCCTTCGACGCGCCGGCGACGAGGCCGGCGATGTCGACGATCTTCACCGACGCCGGGAAGAGGCGGTCCGTGGTGATGAACTTGTGGATCACCTCCAGGCGGTCGTCCGGCACGTCGACCACGCCGATGTTCGGCTCGATCGTGCAGAACGGGTAGTTGGCGCTGGCCGCACCGGCGGCCGTGATGGCGTTGAAGATCGTCGATTTCCCGACGTTCGGCAGTCCGACGATCCCGCAGGCAAGTCCCATGGAGCCCTTTCGCAGAGAAACGAGGGCGAAGAGTCTAGCCGGTGCGTCTCGCAGCGGCGAGAGGCGCGGTCACGCCTTTCGGCGCGTCCGGGGCTCCGGCGAGCCCGAGCTCTGGAGCTCGGCCAGATGGTTGTTGAGACTGATTCTCAGTTGTAGTTGCTCCCGGGCCGAAGCATGCTGGAGCCTGCCCACCCACGACGGTCCCCATGCGCACCACACTCACCCTCCTACTCCTTCTCTGCCTCGCAGCCGGCTGCTCGCCTTCCGAGGGCGTCGATCCGCCCCCGAAGGAGGCCGCGGTCGTGACCGCAGTGGGCTTCGCCGAGCTCCCCTTCGGCCCCGTGCCGGCTCCCTGGAAGCAGGCCAGCACGAAGCCCGACGACCCGGTCGCGAAGTGGGTGATCCAGGCCGACGACACCGCACCGTCAGCCCCGCAGGTCCTCGCGCTGGACGCCTTCGCCTCGGCCAAGACCTTCAACCTGTGCTGGAACCCGGAGCTGAAGTTCCGCGATGGGACGATCGAGGTCTCGGTGCGCTCCCTCGCGGGCGAAGTCGACCAGGGCGGCGGTCCCGCGTGGCGCATCCGCGGCGCGGGCGACTACTACATCTGTCGCTACAACCCGCTCGAGAAGAACTTCCGCCTCTACGTCGTGGTCGGCGGCGAGCGCAAGCAGCTGGCCACGGCGGACGCGCCCGAACCGCCGAAGCCGTGGACCCGAATCGGCGTCGAGCACGTCGGCGACAAGATCCGCTGCACGATGGACGGGAAGACGCTGCTCGAGGCGACCGACGCGACGCTGCCCGAGGCCGGCGGCGTCGGCGTGTGGACGAAGGCCGACGCGCGCACGGCATTCGACGACCTGGCCATCAGCGCGCGTTGAGCGCGGCGCTCGCACAAGTTTGCGCGCTCACTCGTCGCCGTCGCCGCCGTAGCCCAGGCGCTGGATGGCGGCGCGCTTGTCGGCATCGAGCTCGAGGGCACGCGCGCGCTTGGCGCCGTCGTCGGAGCACTTGCGGTGCTCGCGCAGCAGCGTGCGCAACCGCGCGACGGCCTGAGCATCGGGAACCGCCAGCGCGGAGAGCTCGCCCGGGTCGCGGTCCAGGTCGTAGACGGACTCCTGCGCACCGCGGACCACGAGCTTGTGCGGGCCGTCGATCGCCGCCTTGATCTCCCGATCGCCGCGCTGGACGGCTTCGGCGATCGCACGGCGCGGTGCTTCGCGAGCCTTGAACAGCGGAACGAGCGAACGTGACTCGATGTCCCCCGGCACGGGCAGCCCGCACAGCTCGAGCAGCGTCGCGTGCAGGTCCAGCGCGCGCACGCGATCCTCGGCGACGTGCCCGGACGGCACATGACCGGGCCACGCGATCACGAGCGGGACGCGCAGGAGCTCCTCGTGCTGCGCGTGGCCGTGGTCGCAGCTGCCGTGCTCCCAGAACTCCTCGCCGTGATCGGAGTGCAGCACGACGATCGTATCGTCGGCCAGGTCGCGCTGTCGCAGCTCGTCGAGCAGACGCCCGATCTGGTCGTCGGTGAACGCGATCTCGCCGTCGTACAGATCCGACAGGAGCCGCGCGACGTCGTCGGACGGCCGGCCGGCGCGCAGCGTGTCCAGGTTGGGACGCCAATCCGGGATCGACTCGAACTTGCGACCCGCGAAGCGCTCGTCGAAGGGTGCCGGCGGCGCGTACGGGAAGTGCGGGTCCATCAAGTGGACGACGCACAACCACGGCGCGCCACGCACGTCGTCGATCCAGTCCAGCGCGACGTCGACGCCGTTCTTCGCGTTCGAGCCGTAGGCCACGTAGCGCTCGAACCCGCGCTCGAGACCCGATTCGCGCGACAGATAGGGGTTGTTGTGGAACATCGCCGTGGCGAATCCGGCCGACGAAAAGCGCTCGGCCAGAGTCGTCAAGTCCGCACGCAAGAGCTCCGTCGTCCGCTTCGCCGGAGCGTCCATGTCCGTGCCGAAGAGCGCGTCGCGCTCCGTGACCACGCCGGCGCGGTGCGCGCACGGCAGCAGGCCGGTGAAGAGCGATCCGTAGCTCGGCAGCGTCCAGGGCGCGCTGGAATACGTGATTGCGAACCGCGCGCCGCGCGCTGCGAGCGCGTCGATGTGCGGCGAGGTCGGCTTGCCGTAGCCGTAGCAGCCCAGCCGGTCCGGGCGCAGCGTGTCGACCGTGATCAGCAGCACGTTGGGCGTCCCCGCTCGAACGCCCGGCCGCTTCCGGGCCTGGACGGGCAGCTCGAACGCACCGCGCACCTTCTCCGCGCCGCTGGGCGGCTCGCCGACCCATGCAGCTCTCAGTTCCATGGGGAGTCGATCGCCCGTGCCCGCCACTTTGTGCGTGACCGGTCTCCAAGAGCGCGCGTCGTCCGCGAGATCGAACTCACGGCTCCACCACGGATCGCCACCGCCCTTCGGACCCAACGCGAGCCGCACGCGCCCGGCGCGCGGCCCGCCGCGGTCGACGAGGACGCTCGCCGCCGACTCGATCGTCGCGAGCGTGCCGGCCCTCCAGGGCAGTTCGACCGAGACGGTTTCCCCCACTGCAACGGTCCAAGCATCGCGCGCGTCCGAGCCGATGCGCGCGACCCCCGTGCGCTCGCGAACGAGCTCCGCCGCGTCGTCCGCCGACAGGGCCGGCGCCTCGACCGCGACCCGCTCTACGGGCAGAACCGCCGGCGGATCCGAGCACGCGCCCAGGGCTGCCAGTGCGAACAGGACTCCACGTTGCACCATTCGATCGTACCCAGCCCGCTTCCCACCACCAGGGCCCGCAGCCCTCCGCGATCGGTAGACAACGGTGTCAGACACTTTGCCCGCGGGTCGGCAGCCGTTTCGACCGCGGCGCTGTCCGACGACGGGGAAAGGTGTCTTCCATGAGAAGGCCCTCCCAGTCCAGTAGGAGAGTTCGGTTTTTTTGCCGGTCGTGACCGGTGCTTGGTGACCCGATCCGCGCACGCTCCCAGACCGAGTCGCAGGCTTCCATTCGCACTC
>JANNQS010000044.1:0-19559 GCA_031400875.1 Planctomycetota bacterium
GCCCGGGCCTGGGCGGCCGGGACCAGCCTCGGGGGGGCCCGCCCCTCAACCCCCCCCCTCACAAAAAACGACGATTAATGAAGCACTCGACTCTGCTCGTTGCGACCGCGACCGCAACTCTCGCCCCCGCCTCACTGGCGCAGCAGCCCGGCTCCAAGTCCGATTGGCTGAAGCCGAGTGCTCGACGAGCCAACGTGCCGCACGGCGGAGGCGCGACGGGCGGAAGCCTGAATCCGGTCCTCCTGACGACCAACCTCGTCGGCGGATCCGACAACTGCGCCACCCCCGACCTCCTCGTCGGCACTGGAGCGTTTCCCTTCGACAACACGGCCGCCACGACCGGCACGCAAGGTCAGTCCGAGCCGGCCTGCCTCCTGTTCGGGAACACGGCGATCCTGACCGACGTCTGGTTCCGCTGGACGGCCACGTTCAACGGCGTGGCGCGCATCACCACGTGCGGGATCGGCAACGGCGTCGACACGAAGGTCGCGGTCTACGCCGGAACGGGTTGCCCCACCGGCCCGGCCCTCGCCTGCAATGACGACGCATGCCCGAGCTTCGAGAGCACGGTCGATCTGTCGGTCACGCTCGGCCAGGATTACACGATCCAGCTGGGCCTCTACCCGGGCCAGAACCCGCCGGCCGTGCCGGGCGCAGGTCAGCTTTCGATCAACCCGATCACGCCTCCACCCGAGGACAACTGCGCGACGCCCGTCGTGATCGCCGGGGTGGGCACCTTCCCGTTCAACAACACCACCGCCACGACCGGTACGCAGGGCCAGGCCGAGGTGGTCTGCAACCTGTTCGGCAACACGGCGATCCGGGCCGACGTCTGGTACCGGTGGACGTCCACGTTCACGGGCACGGCGCGTGTCGAGACTTGCAACGTCGGCACAGGCATCGACACGAAGATCGCCGTCTACGCGGGCGCCGGCTGTCCGACGTCCCCGGCACTGGCCTGCAGCGACGATGCCTGCGCGACCTTCGAGAGCACGGTCGTCTTCCCGGTCACCAACGGCCAGCAGTACACGATCCAGCTGGGCCTCTACCCGGGCGGCAATCCGCCGGCCGTTCCGGGCGCTGGATTCTTCGCGGTCTCGCAGTTCGTGGGCGTGCCCAACGACGAGTGCACAGGGGCTCTGCCGATCTTCGGCGCAGGCCCGCACGGCTACGACACGACGAGCGCGACGACCGGCGTGACCGGCCAGGTCAACGCGCGCTGCTTCATCTTCAACACGTCGGCGATCTCCTTCGACGTGTGGTACGCCTGGACTGCGGCCTCGACGGGCTGGGTCGCGTTGAACACGTGCGCGGGCGGACAGCACGACCTCCGGATCGCGGTCTACCAGGGTGGCGGCTGCCCGACGGGCGAGCCGCTCTCCTGCGACGACGACGGCTGCGGCATTCTCTCGGGGAGCGCGCTCGCGGCCTTCTTCGCCACGGCGGGACAGCAGTACCTGTTCCAGATCGGCAGCTACCAGACCGTGCCCGGCACCCCCGGGTTCTTCACCGTGGATCCGTTCACGCCGGCCGCCGGTGACGACTGTGCCGCGCCGATCGTGGTCAGCGGCAACGGGCCGTTCGCCTGGGACAACACGTCGGGCACGACCGGGTTCCCCGGTCAGAGCGAGGTGCTGTGCGCGAGCGAGATGGTCACCTACGACCTCTGGTACAGCTGGAATTCCACGTGCACGGGCGCCGTGACCGTGTCGCTGTGCAACCAGACCGCTTTCGACACGAAGGTCGCGGTCTATGCGGGCTCCGCCTGTCCGGCCAGCTCGTCCCTCGCGTGCAACGACGACGGCTGCGGCCCCGTCGGACCCTCGGACGTCACGTTCAACGCGGTCGCCGGCCAGAACTACGTGATCCAGATCGGCATGTGGCCGGGCGAAATCCCCGGCAGCGGCACGTTCACGATCACGCCGTCTTGTCCGCCAGCCGTCGGCACGCCGTTCTGCTTCGGCGACGGCACCGCAACGGCCTGTCCGTGCGGCAACGCCGGTGCAGCGGGCAACGGCTGCGCGAGCAGCGTCTCCGCCGCCGGCGCGAACCTTGCGGCCACGGGATTCGCGTCGATCTCGGCCGACACGGTCGTGCTGCACGGCACGAGCATGCCGAACAGCTCCGCGCTCTACTTCCAGGGGACGTCGCAGCAGAACGGCGGCCTCGGAGTCATGTTCGGTGACGGGTTGCGCTGCGCCGGCGGCTCAGTGGTCCGCCTCGGAACGAAGTTCAATGCGGGCGGCGCGTCGCAATACCCCGTCGGCGCCGATCCGCTGATCTCCGTCCGGGGCCTCGTGACCGTGCCCGGCACGCGCACGTACCAGTGCTGGTACCGGAATGCCGCCGCGTTCTGCACGGCAGCGACGTTCAACCTCTCGAACGGACTCCAGCTCAGCTGGCAACCGTGAACGTGTCGAACCTGCTGACCGCCTGATGACAGGTGCGCTGGGTTGACTCGAGCGAGGCTGGCCGATATGGGTTGGCCTCGCTCGTGCCGGGCGAACTGATCGACCTCGTCGGCGTTCGATCGGCCCGAGCCGGCGCTGGTCGAGAGCGCGAAGTCGTTGGCTCCGTAGGTCCGTGCTCCATGAACCAGATCCTCCTCATCGGATTGACACTGTGCTCCTGCGCCATGCCGCAGCCCTCCTCCAGCGTGCAGGAACCCGCGACCCGGCCGGCGCTTGCCAATCCCGCCACGACTCCGGTTCCTCGCACCGAGGAAGGGATCCTCGCGCGCCAGGACGAGGTGCTGAAGCGCGCCAAGGAGGCGCTGCCGACCAAGGTGGTCTTCCTCGGCGACTCGATCACGCAGGGCTGGGAAGGAACGGGCCAGGCAGAGTGGGACGCAACCTTCGCGCCGCTGGGCGCGTTGAACCTGGGCGTGAGCGGCGACCGTACGGAGCACGTCCTGTGGCGCCTGCAGCAGGCGCCGCTGGGACGCCTCGAGCCGAAGTGCGTGGTGCTCCTGATCGGCACGAACAACCTCGGCCACGGCAGCAGCACGGG
The DNA here is from genome assembly GCA_031400875.1 of Planctomycetota bacterium. Classification (GTDB taxonomy): domain Bacteria; phylum Planctomycetota; class UBA1135; order UBA1135; genus JAEUHZ01. Next base: position 3,010 of record JANNQS010000044.1, read on the forward strand.
CCTGCAGACCCTCGAGGGCGTGCAGCACGTCGTGGCGACGATCCACGCGCAGGCGCCCTCCGCGACCATCCTCGTCCACGAGATCTTCCCGCGCGGCGAGACCTTCAACCCGATGCGCGGCGAGATCGCGCAGATCAACCAGGTGCTGCGGTCGCAGGCGCGGCGCCCGGATGCGCCGTACCGCACGCTGGCAACCGGCGATCAGTGGGTCCGCGCGGATGGCACGATCGCGAGCGAGATCATGCCGGACTTCCTGCACCTGTCGGCCAAGGGTTACGAGCAGTGGGCCGCAGACCTCGCGCCTGCGGTCCAAGCCGCGCTGCGCTGATAGGGCGAGCAGAAACCGATCGAGGGTTCCACACCGTGCTGGTGAAAGCTCGCTGCGACGCACTCCCCTTGGTGATCCGGTTGAACCTCTAGGAGAACGCATTGTGAGCGGGCACCGCTCGGTCGTTGTCGGATCTCGACTTCGGCCAACGCGACATGCCACTCGGGTTCTCGCCCTTCGCGGCGCATCGATTTGTGGAGAACGCGCACGCCCGCGTTCCACAGGGCGTCGCTAGTCTCTCGGTTACGCGCCGCGCCGATCCTGTTGCAGCTTGCCTCGCACTCGTCGTCGCGGTTCCCGCTGCCGCTGCGCGTCTCAACCCGGAAATGGAGATCCCCCTTCCATGTCTCGCCTCCTTGCGTCTTCCCTGCTCTTCGCGGCACTCCTCGCCTGGGCTCCGCCCGTGCGAGCCCAAGCTCCGAATCCCGGCAGCCTGCTGCTGTTCCCCGAGTACGACACCGTCGGCGTCGATCTGCTCACGGTCACGAACACGAACTCCGACCCGCTGGCCGCGATCTCGACGCGCTGGATGTACGTGAACTCCGCGGACTGCATCAGCGAGCAGTTCGAGGTGGAGCTGCTCCCCAACGACACGTACACGGTCAACGTCGCATCCCTGTTCCCGACAGCGCGCCGCGGCTTTACCTACGTCATGGCGACGAGCGCGACGACCGGGGCTGCGATCAGCTTCAACTGGCTCGTCGGCGCGAGTTGGCGGCTCGATCCGCTCTCAGGCGACGCCTACGAGATCGCTCCGATTCCGTTCCGCTCCATCCTGGCCGAGGGCGCGCCGACGGATTTGAACGGGGACGGGCGGCCGGCCCTGGACGGCAACGAGTACGAGGGCGCGCCCGACGAGGTGCTGGTGCCGCGCTTCCTGGGCCAGGGCGCGTTCGCCCAGAGCGAGATCGTCCTGGTGTCGCTGGCTGCGACGGCCAACACGCCCACGCTGCTGGACTTCCTGACGTTCAACGACAACGAAGAGGTCTTCTCGCTCCAGCACCAGTTCCAGTGCTGGGAGAGGCGCTCGCTGCAGTCGGTCTCGAGCTTCTTCCTCGAGGCGTTCCTCGACTCCACGAACAACAACCCCAACGAGATCGTCGGCCTGAGCTCGCAGGAGTCCGGCTGGATGCGGATCGACGGGCGCCTCGCGATCCCGCCCTTCTCGGACACGGTGGTGCTCGCGTTCCTCGTCGACCGGATCGGCAACCGTCCCGAGGCCGCCGCCGTGGACGGCTTGGGCTTGCAACTCGACGGCGTGCTGCCCGGCGGGGAGGGTCAGCCTCCAGTGTGCAGCACGGACGTCGTGATTCCGCTCTGGCCGCCCAACCACCACGTGGTTGAGATCGACCTCGCGCAGGTCGCCGGGGTGACCGACCCCGCGAGCCTGCCCTTCACGATCACGATCACGTCGATCACGCAGGACGAGCCCGTGAACGGCCAGGGTGACGGCAACACGGTCTGCGACGGCAGCGGCATCGGCACCGCGGTGGCGCGGATCCGCGCCGAGCGTTCCGGGAACGGCAACGGCCGCGTGTACGTCGTGAACTACACGGCGACGAACAGCCTGAACCTCGCGTGCGACGGCCGGATCACGCTCCAGGTCCCGCACTCGCAGAACGGCACGCCCGCGACGGACGACGGTCAGAGCTTCGATTCGACGGAGGGCTGCCCGTGATCACTCTCACTTCCCAACTCCGGCTTCCCGACTCCACCACCATGCGCGCACATCGAACCCTCTTCCTGCCGCTGGCGCTCGGCGCGGCGATCCTGTCGCTCGGCGGTCTTTCGGCCGCGAGGCCGGGAGCCGCGTCGGACGGGCCGGCGAGCCTGCTCGTCTTCCCGCAGTACGACACGCGGCAAGGCAGCGACACGGTGCTGACGGTCACGAACACGAACGGCGATTTCAGCCAGTTGCCGTCGGGCCTGTTCTCCGGGACCGTCGACGTCGAGTTCGTCTACATCCTCCGGTTCCAGGACGACGGGGACGAGGTTGCGTGCCTCGAGTTCAACCGGACGCAACGGCTGACGCCGAGCGACACGCTGACGGTGATGGCGCGGAGCCACAACCCGCAGCCGGGGCGTGGCTACGCCTTTGCCTTCGCCAAGTCGCCCTTGACCGGCCAGGCGATCTCGTTCGATTACCTGCTCGGCTCGGGAACGCAGCTCGACGGCATCGCGGGCGGCACGTACACGGTGCCCGTGTTCAAGTTCAAGGCTGGTGCAGCCGTCCCCACGGGGGCGCCGACCGACGTCGACGCCGACGGCCGCCGCGACCTGGATGGTGTCGAGTACGCGCAGGCACCGGACGAGGTGATCTTCCCGCGTTTCTTCGGCCAGAGCGGCCAGCCCTCGGGGAGCTCGCTCGTGATGATCCACCTCAGCGGAGGCAATCCCTGGACGGCGATCGTGAACCTGCTGACCTTCAACGACAACACGGACGTGTTCTCGAGTCAGTTCCAGTTCCGTTGCTGGACGAGGACCTTGCTGACCGACATCTCGGCGGTCTTCTCGAATGCGTTCCTCTTCGGCGCGACGAACCACGACGTGAACGAGCCGGCGGGCTACTTCGGCCCGGAGACAGGCTGGTTCCGGCTCGACGGCAGCGTCGCGTTCTCGCAGCGCTCCACGATCAGCGATCCGGCGATCCTGGCCTGCCTCATCGAAGCCGACGGACCCGACAGCACCTGCTCCCTGCCGTTCGTCGTGGGTCTGCAGGCGAACGGCGCTCTCGTCCCGAACCCGGGGCAATCCCCGTCGCACCCGGGCGCTGACGCGGGTGTCCTGCCGGCCGTGCTGAACTCGCGGGCCCACGCGCAGTAGGAGCGTTCGCCCCACGCGCGCGCCGGCCCGACCGATCGGGCCGGCGCGCGCTCTCGTTCTCTCAAGCCTTGCGTCGCGCCGCGAAGTACAGGATCGATCCGACGCCGAGGAACGCCAGCGTGGTCCAGGCGGCGCCAGCCTTCGCCTGGAACGTGAGGCCGACGCAGACGACCGCGGCGAGGACCGGGATCGCGTACCCGCCCGGCAGGCGGAACGTGCCGCTCTCGGCGCCGAAGCGGCGGCGCAGCCGGGGCAGCGCGGCGATCACGAGCAGGAACACGAGCACGCGCGTCAGCACGCTGAGCCCGGCGAGCCACACGAACGACCCGCTGAGCGCGAGCGCCGTGACCAGCACACCGAACACGATCACCGACGCGGCCGGCGTGCCGAACTTCGGGTGCACGCGGCCCAGGAACGCCGGCAGCGATCCCGCCTGCGCCAGCGCGTACGTGGTGCGCGAGCCGGCGATCACGGAGACCGCGAGGTTCCCGCCGATCGAGGCCACGGTCCCGAACAGCAGCAGGGAAGCGCCGGCCGGCCCCAGGATCGCGTCGGCGGCGTCGACGAGCGGCCGCTGGGAGTGCGCGAGATCGGGGAGCGCCGCGACGCACACCACTTGGATGAGTACGTAGAGCACGACGACGCAGGCCAGGCCGAGCAGGAGCGCGCGCGGCAGGTCGCGCCGGGGATCGCGCGCCTCGCCGGCCGGGATGAGCGCGATCTCCCAGCCGACGAAAGCGTAGGTCGCGAGCAACGCGGCCGATCCCGCGCTGGCGAGCGACGGCAGCGGCGTCGAGGCCGAGGGCAGGATCGCGGGCGCGAGGACGACGAGACCGGCGACGACGAGCACGAGGATCGGCACGAGCTTGAGGATCGTCAGGATCCCGGCGGTGCGCATCGCCTGCTTCGACCCGACGACGTTGACGATCGTGAGGAAGCCGCAGATGCCCACGATCAAGACCGTCCGCGGTGCTCCGCGCGAGGCGTCCTCCCACAACCAGCCCAGCGAGTCGACGAGCAGGTTGACGTTGGCCGAGAACGCCGTCGCGCGTGCGACGTACAGCGACCAGCCCGTCTGGAACGCCGCGAACGGTCCGAAGACCGTGCTCACGTAGACGATCGGGCCGCCCGTCGTCCGCACGTAGCTCGCGGCTTCGGCGAACGAGAGCACGATCGGCAGGATCAGCAGCCCGCAGGCGACGAAGAGCAGCGGGCTGTACGGGCCCGTCTCCGCCGCGACCTTCGACGGCAAGCCGAAGATCCCCGCCCCGAGGACCCCGTTGACGACGAGCACCCACAGGCCGAGCACCGAGAATCGGCGGACGAGCTGACCGTCGCGATCGCGCTCGTCCCGGCTCATGCGCGCGAGCTTCCGGGGTGTGGTATGCGCGTTCCAGAGCCGAGCGCGGCGTGCCCGGTTCGGTCGGTCATCGCGTTCACACGGGATTCTCGTAACGGTTCCAAGGCATGCGGGAGAGCACGGCGGCCATGCCGCACGTGCCCGTCGCGCCCGAGAACATCAGGCCCGCGCCGATGAAGCCGCTGAGGAGAATGAACCAGGGAGAGACGAGCCAGGCGAGGACTGCGGCCGTGACCACGATGGAACCCGCGACGAGCTGCACCTGGCGCATGATGCTGATGGCCGGCGCGCTCGCGCTCTTCTGGATGGGGAGGGGTGCGGCTTTCCAGGCTTCGAGGCCGCCCTCTAGGCTGAAGACATTCGCTCTCCCCGCGCCCGCGAGGCGTGTGCACGCGTCGGAGGAACGCTTGCCGCTGCGGCAATGCACGATGAGCTTCTTGCCGGGAGCGCTGGGGATGAAGGCGGGGTCGAACTTCGAGAGCGGGTTGAGGGTTGCGCCCGCGATGCGCTCGGCGGCGTGCTCGTCGGGCTCGCGGACATCGAGGAGAATGGCTTCACCGGCGTCGAGCCACCGTCGCGCGGTCGCGGCGTCGATTCCCTGAACGTTGCTCATGGCTGCTCCCTTCACGCGGTGAACCCGCCCGCCAGATGGATCATGTCGTAGCCGAGCCGCTGAAGGTACGCGACTGCGTCGTCCACCGGAGGGGCGGAAGCGGCGCGAGAAGACCGCTCACCGGGGCTGGGTCGAGATGCGCACCTCGGCCGGCGAAGGGCCGCTGGCGGCCCAGTCGACGATCGTGCTCTGGTCCTGCGCGAGGGTGCCGTCCGCTCTGGCGGCGCTCACCTCGTACTGGCCGAGCGGGAGCCGCCAGGTGACGCGACCCTCCGCGTCGGTCCGCCCGGTCGCCTCCTGCCGCATGCCGTCCACGTCGAGCGCGAGCGCGATGACCTGACCCGCGAGCAGCTGGCCGCTCGCACGGTCGAGGAAGCGCACGCTGCCTTCGACGAGGTGAGCGTCGACCTCCACGGTCGCCGATTCGCCCGCGCGCAGGGTCCTCTCGACATTCGAAACGCACGAGATGCCCGAGAGCTCGGGGAAGTCGGCCGAGAGGCGCTCGTGATAGACGTGGAAGCGGTAGGTTCCGGGAACGATCTGGCCGGTGCGCCCCGTCCCCTGCAGGCCGAGCAGGACGAGGGTCGCCGTCTCGTGTGTCCGTGCCTCCACGACGTGCGCGATGAAGCCGACCGCCGGGGCCCCGTCGACGATCACGCGCAGCGCGAACGATCCGGGGAACGACGCGCTCAAGTCGAACTCGCGCTGGGTGTCGACATTCGGCGCGAGCACCACCGTGTCGAGGTCGATGACGTCGCCCGGCTGGAGGCCGAAGCCGCTGCCGCGGCTGTCCGGTCTCAGGAGCGCCGGCAGGCGCACGCTGACTCGGACCTCGCCGGCGGGCACAGGGCCGGCGCGGAAGCGGCCGTCTCTGCCCACGACCGCTGAGAGCACGTCGACCTCACGCCTGGCCGCCGCCTTGTAGGCCTTGCGGCCCTCCGCTTCGCTGCCGACCACGAGCGTGAGCACGCGCAGTCCTTCGAGTTGCGCGCCCTCCGGACCGATCAGCTTTCCCGCGAGCCAGGCGGGTGCCGGCAGGGAGACCTCGAGCTCGACGTCGGGTCGTGTGCCCGTGACCGTCACGTGCTGCTCCGCGGCGAAGAGGGGCGTCACGCCCGCGTGCAGCGTGAATGTGCCGGGCGACACGTCCTCGAACGCGAAGCGACCGGCCGCATCGCATTCTTCGTGCCTGTTGTCGAGGTCCGAATCGAAGCGCGGCATATTGCTCCTGGCCAGGGGCTCGTCGGGCGTGAGCTGCACTCGGGCCCGTGCGACGGGCGTGCGCTCGGGACCCGAGACGACTCGCCCCACGAGGCGTGTACCCGGGACGAGCCGAGCGAAGAGCACACGGCGCTCGCCCGGCTTCAGGTCGGGAACCAGGATCTCGCACGGGCGAAAGCCCTTCGCGCGCACGGTGAGCGTCTGGCTGCGCGGGATCAGGCCTTCGAAGCAACCGCCCGCGGGCGGCGCTTGCTGCGCCTCGTGCACGCGGTAGGTGTGGGGCACGAAATCCACGTTGTCGAAGCGGACGTCGAGCGCAAAGCTGGACACGGGTGCGCCCGTGGCGTCGTCGACGACGGTCAGGACGACGGCGGCGTTGCCCTTCAAGCGCACGTCGACGCTCGTGCCCGGCTCGACGTCCTCCTGGATCCAGGGGAGGAACCGGGGATCACGCACCTCGAGCGTGTAGCGGCCGGGGGCGAGGTCCTCGAACAAGAAGTACCAGCGATCCGTCTTCGTTGCCCGGCGCTCCTTCACACCCGGGGCTCGCAACAGGATTTCGGCCGGGTTGGTTCCGAGCACGAAGTAGTCCTGACTGCGTGTGATGACCGCGATGCGTCGCTCGTTGTCGGGGCCCGCATACGGGATGTCCGCCCGCGACTCCCCGCCCTCGCGCACTACGACGACGGGTCCGGCGGCCCAGCCCGCGATGGCGGAGTAGGCCGAAAGCTCCATGCGGCCGGGGGGAACGTCGTCGAACACGAACTCGCCGCTCCGGGCGTCCGGCTGCGCGGTCCAGCGCTCTGGACCATGGCGGGTGGACGGATCGTAGAGGGTGTCCTGGGCGTGCACGGTCCAGCCCCGGATCAGGGCGCTTCCCCGGGTGTCGACGATGCGCCCGCGAATCGAACCGCCGCGCACCAGCGTCACGTCGCCGACATCCAAGCTCGCGCGTGGCTCGATCTGGCCCCAGTGCCAGCTCGTCGTGCAGTAGCCCGCGAGCGTCGCGTCGAGGGTGAACTCGTAGGCGCGCGGCGGATCGAAGGCGATCGAGAAGCGGCCGTCGCCCGTGGTCGTCGCTTCGAGGTCCGGCCATGACGCGGGCAGGCCGTAGCGCATCACCCGCTCCTGGTTCCCCACCTTGCCGGCCAGACGCAGAGCGACGTCCGCGGCCGGAACTCCGCTCGACAGGAGGAATCGTCCGTGGATCTCGGCCCGCTCGCGAGCTGCGGACGGCCCGACCGCGCGTGAGTCGTCGGCCTGCGTCGAGTCGATCGAGGGCACCTCGCGCGCGGCGCGCTCCGCGCCGCTCTCGGAAACCGCAAGGTCGCCGGACGGATCGACGACCCGCGGTGGTTGCGGAGCGACTCCCACGTCTCCGGAGCGAGCCGTTGGATCCGCGCGCGTGACGAGCCACACGAGCACGAGCAGAAGCACGAGTGCGATGCCGGCGAGCTTCCGCATGGAGTCCTCCTTCGAGGCCCTGGACTCCAGCATAGCGACCGCGCCGATTCGATCTGCCATTGGTAGCCTGCGCGCGTGTTCACGATGACCCGCGATCTCGTGTTGCCCTGCAGGGTCACGGACTCGTGGCCGCGCCCGCGCCGACCAGCATCGATCGTTGCGCGAGGCTGCCTACTTCGACATCGGCGTCGAGTACGGCATCGCAGCGACGCGGGCGACGGCGATGGCTGGCACCCGGTCCAACGTCAACGCGCTCGCGCAGAGGGCCGTGCGAGAGCTGATGCGGACCGGCGTCAAACGAGATGAAGTCGTCGGCTCGCTGTTCGTCGTGGCGTGGGCGATGATCAGCGGAACGACCCGCGTCAGGCGGTAGGCGGACAACACCGATCCGACTCGAACGGCAGTCGCGTCGGTGAAGACAACTCGTTCATCGCCACTTCCCCATCCGCTCGAGCACGGGGCCGATGACACTCTTGAGCTCTGGATTCATGGCGATCCGGCCCAATTCCTTGTTGACCTTGGCCATCACCGCGTTCATCTCGACTTCCAGGTTCTCCGTCATCACCTCCAACGCTTTGTCCAGCGGGGTGCCCAGCTTCTGCATGCTGTCGTGGAGGTCCTTGATTTTCGCGCCCAGCTTGTCCAGGTCCTTGACGTGTGCCTCCGCGGACGCCTTGTCAGTCACCTTCGCGAGCGTGTCGCCGAATTCCCTGAGCGTGCTGATGCTCTCCTTCGCCAGAGCTTCATGGGTGCCCCCTCCGCCGCAGGCAGCGAAGCCGAGAACGGCGGCAAGAGTGAGCATCAGCGGAAGGAGACGTGCCATGAATGACTCCGGGTTTCAGATGGATGTGGACGCGCCGTGGGTGCGTCGAGTTCCAGCGGAAGACTCTACCAACCCACGAGGCACACACCTGGATCGTCGCCGCCAAGTCTCGAGCCAAGCGTGAAGCCGTACATTTCGATGTCGGCGGCGAGTACGGCATCACGACACCTCAGGAAACCGTGACGGCTAGCTAGACGGCGGCCATTTCCGCTCTCGAAGCGACAGGGAGCAAAGCTTGGACCAGGCTTGGCTCGTTCGCGCGCAGAGAAAACGACGAGCCGTCTCCGGGACACGGAACGGGACACCCGGACAGACAGCTGTCCGGGTGTCCGAGCGCCCCTTGGGTCGATCGCCTGGAGCCGCTCCAGTTCACGGCTCCGTGAAGAAGTCGAGGCAGTCGTTGTCAATGTCTACGATCGTCGTCGTCCCGGCGACGACGACCGACGCCTCCCCCGGGTTCGACGGCGCGAGGTGGCAGAAGTCGTTGCCGTCAAGCCGGAGCCCTTCGGCGTCCAGTGCGTAGATGCCGGCCTCGCCCGGGCCTCTGAAGTCGCAGTCGCGGACGACCGCTCCCTGCGACCCGAAGAACCGGATCCCGACCCCTTCGCCCTCGAGCCGGAACCGGCAGTCGCGGATCCTGGCATCGACGGTGTGCCCGCGGAGGTAGTCCTCGACGAGCACGGCGGCGGCGAAGCCGAGGTCATCGAGGTGAGAAGCGTCCCGGAAGATCGAGTCTGCGACGAGCAGCTCGCACATCGCCGTTTCGGGATAACCGATCCACTCGAACAGCGCGAGCTGGTAGTCGTTCGAGTAGAAGACGCCCACGCTGCACTCCTTGAAGGAGCAGTCCTCGATGACGACGCGGGTGTCGCTCTGGTCGTACACGGCGAAGGCGTTCCGCGTGCGCACGAAGTCGCAGTCTCGGACGATGACGGCCCCCTCGACCGCCTCGGGGCCGAACGTCCAGAAGGGGTCGTCGCGACCGGTGACGAGCTGGTTGTAGATCGTGGTGTGCGCCGGGAAGTCGGCGAATCGGCACCCCGTGAACGAGACGTTGGCGTTCAGTGGCTTTAAGAGCCAGTCGATCACCTCTTCGCCGAACTCATCGAGGTGGCTGAAGACGAAACCGCCCTCCATCACGAACGCGTGTTCGACGTCCGGCGCCGAAGGATTGCGATTCTTCCCGTCGAAGAAGACGTTCGCGCAGCGGAACCGCACGGTCGAGAGGACGCGGTGCTCGGCGTCGAGCTCGCCGATGTCGGTCGGCGACTCGCCCGCCGAGTTGAGCCAGAAGCCGTCGAAGCCTTGGACCCAGACGAGCGAGTGGAGCCGCTCCGAGTCACCCTCGTCCGTGTTCGGGTCGTAGTGCGGCGCCGCGAGGCCCGACATCCCGAGCGTGAGATCGCGCAGGGCATAGCGGCCGAAGCGCTCCTCCTGCACGTGGAAGACGAAGGCGAAGGGAAGCGCGAATTCCATCTCGAGCGACGTGCGCTCCGCCTCGGAGATGACCGGATAGATCCCGCCCGGGGCGAGCGACGCGTCGGCGATCACGGCCGTCCGGTTTCTCCCGGCGCCCTTGATCCTCACCGACTGCCGCACGATGATCGACTCCGAGATCCGGAAGGTGCCGGCGCTGAGCTCCACGACGCCGTCCGGCCCGGCGAACTCGATCGCGCACCGGATCGCGTCGGTGTCGTCGCCGCCCGAGGGTGCGATCCTCACCGTGTCGGCGTGCGCGGAGGTAGCGATGGGGGCGGCCACCGCCATGGCCAGTGGCAGCACAAGGGCCTGCACCAACTTCGATTTCATCTTGCTCATGGTCATCTCCCTGTCTGTGTGTGCTGCGAGAAACCTCGCCGCGGTCAGCAGCGCTTTGTTTGCCAATGGCGCTGCCGGTTGTGGCCCTCCGAACGTCGGAAGGCGCTTATCGCTTCTGCAACCAGTGCGAGAAATCAGGGGTGTTTGCGCGCGAAAAAAACGGGCGCTTCAGGAATTCGTGTGGGCGTCCTGAGGAATTCGCAAGATCGTCCCACGGCCCGTCAGACCAGGCGAGAACTACCCTGACGCCGGGGGGGGCCCGCTCGACGCAATCAAGGATTCCACTGCACCTCGAGCCCGTTCGACAGGTTGAACGTCGAGACCGTGCAGAACGCGGCCGCGTTGCGGTACCAGACCTGGTACGTGCGCGTGCCCGCTGACGTCACCATGCCGCGGACGGAGACGGGAGCGTCGGTCCCGCTCGGGTACTGCGATGAGCCCGCGACGTTCAGCTTCGTGCCCAGGCGGATGATCGTCCCGCCCGCGCAGCGCAGACCGTCGCCGAACACAATTCCCAGTCCGCCGCTCTGCTGCGACGTGCCCTGGAGGTAGAGGGCGAAGGCATTGGGCATGCCGCCGCCCGAGAGCACCAGCGTGTCGCCGCTGAGGCTCGTGTTCCCGCTGCCGGAGAGGATCGCGCCGTTTGGGTTCAGCGAGCTGCCGCAGCCGTGCCCGGTGATCCCCGCGTTGCCGCACGGGCAGGCCGTGCCGCTACCGTCGCCGAAGCAGAAGGCGACGGGCGGCTGGCCGTGTTCGCGGACGAAGACGTCCGAGGACTCGTTCGTGTCGCCCGCGACGAGGTTCGAGGCTTCGCTAGGGAACGCCACGAAGCGGCCGTCGTCCGAGATCGAGGCACGCTCGCTGCTGTCGTTCCCCTGCGCCCCGCCCGAGTCCACGCTCACGCGCTCGGTCGTCCCGCTCAGGCGGTCGAGCACGAAGACGTCATCGGCCGCGTTCGGGTCGCCCGCGACGCGGTTGGTGGCGTCGCTTTCGACCGCCACGAAGCGGCCGTCGGCTGAGAGCGAGGGACTGTCGCTGCCGTCGTTCCCCTGCGCCCCGCCCGAGTCCACGCTCACCCGCTCTGTCGTCCCGCTTTGGCGGTCGTGCACGAATGCGTCTCTGAAGCCGTTCGTGTCGCCCGCGACGAGGTTCGAGGCGTGGCTCTCGAACGCCACGAAGCGGCCGTCGGCCGAGATCGACTGATTATCGCTATCGCCGTTGCCCTGAGCCCCGCCCGAGTCCACGCTCGCGCGCTCGGTCGTCCCGCTCTGGCGGTCGTGCACGAAGACGTCACTGGCCAAGTTCGTGTCCCCGGGGACGAGGTTTGAGGCGACGCTCGTGAACGCCACGAAGCGGCCGTCGGCCGAGATCGAGAGAGGATCGTCCTCGATGTCGGAGTTCCCCTGCGCCCCGCCCGTGGCCAAGCTCACACGCTCGGTCGTTCCGCTCTGGCGGTCGCGCACGAAGACGTCTACGAACCCGTTCGTGTCGCCCGCGACGAGGTTCGAGGCGCGGCTCTGGAACGCCACGAAGCGGCCGTCGGCCGAGATCGAGGAATAATGGCTGACGTCGTTCCCCTGCGCTCCGCCCGAGTCCACGCTCACGCGCTCGGTCGTCCCGCTCTGGCGGTCGCGCACGAAGACGTCATCGAACCCGTTCGTGTCGCCCGCGACGAGGTTCGAGGCGTAGCTCCAGAACGCCACGAAGCGGCCGTCGGCCGAGATCGAGGGAAGGCCGCTATCGTTGTTGCCCTGGGCCCCGCCCGAGTCCACGCTCGCGCGCTCGGTCGTCTGCGCCCGCGCGAGGCTGCCCGTCAGAGCCGCAGCCAGAGCCACACCTGTCCAATGCGATGCACGGTTCATCTCGGCTCCGTGAAGAAGTCGAGGCAGTCGTTGTCAATGTCTACGATTGTCGTCGTCCCGGCGACGACGACCGACGCCTCCCCCGGGTTCGACGGCGCGAGGTGGCAGAAGTCGTTGCCGACAAGCCGGAGCCCTTCGGCGTCCAGTGCGTAGATGCCGGCCTCGCCCGGGCCGCGGAAGTCGCAGTCGCGGACGACCGCTCCCTGCGACCCTAAGAACCGGATCCCGACCCCCTCGCCCTCCAGCCGGAACCGGCAGTCGCGGAACCTGGCGTCGACGGTGTGCCCGCGCCGGAACTCCTCGACGAACACGGCGGCGGCGATGCCGAGGTCATCATCGACGCGGGAAGCGTCCCGGAAGATCGAGTCCGCGACGAGCAGGCTGCACATCGCCGTCTCGGGATACCCGATCCACTCGAACACCTCGACCTGGTAGTCGTTCGAGTAGTAGACGCCCGCGCTGCTTTCCCGGACGAAGCAGTCCTCGATGACGACGCGGGTGTCGCTCTGGTCGTACACGGCGAGGGGGTTCCGCGCGCGCACGAAGTCGCACTCTCGGACGATGATGGCCCCCTCGACCGCCTCGGGGCCGAACGTCCAGTAGGGGTCGTCGCGACCGATGACGACCTGGTTGAAGATCGCGCTGTGCGCCGGGAAGTCGGCGAACCGGCACCTCGTGAACGAGATGTTGCCGTTCAGCGGCTTGACGAGCCCGTCTTCCACCTCTTCGCCGTTCTCATCGAAGTGGCTGAAGACGAAACCGCCCTCCATCCCGAACGCGTGGTAGACGTCCGGCGCCGACGGATCGCGGTTCTTCCCGTCGAAGAAGACGTTCTCGCAGCGGAACCGCACGGTCGAGAGAACGCGGTGTTCGGCGTCGAGCTCGCCGATGTCGGTCGGCGACTCGCCCGCCGAGTTGAGCCAGAAGCCGTCGAAGCCGTGGACCCAGACGAGCGAGAAGAGCCGCTCCGAGTCATCCACATCGTTGGGCGGCTCGTAGTGCGGCGCCGCGAGGCCCGACATCCCGAGCGTGAGATCGCGCAGGGCATAGCGGCCGAAGCGCTCCTGCTGCACCTGGAAGACGAAGACGAAGGGAAGCGCGAATTCCATCTCGAGCGACGCGCGCTCCGCCTCGGAAATGTTCGGATAGACCCCGCCCGGGGCGAGCGACGCGTCGGCGATCACGGCCGTCCGCTGTCTCCCGGCGCCCTTGATCGTCAGCGACTGCCGCACGATGATCGACTCCGAGATCCGGAAGGTGCCGGCGCGGAGCTCCACGACGCCGTCCGGCCCGGCGAACTCGATCGCGCACCGGATCGCGTCGGTGTCGTCGCCGCCCGAGGGTGCGATCCTCACCGTGTCGGCGTGCGCGGAGGTAGCGATGGGAGGGGCCACCGCCATGGCCAGTGGCAGCACAAGGGCCTGCACCAAGTTCGATTTCTTCTTGCTCATGGTCATCTCCCTGTCTGGTGTGTGCTGCGAGAAACCTCGCCGCGATCAGCAGCGCTTTATTGCCAAAGGCGCTGCCGGTTGTGGCCCTCCGAACGTCGGAAGGCGCTTATCGCTTCTGCCACCAGTGCGAGAAATCAGGGGAGTTTGCGCGCGAAAAAACAGGGCGCTTCAGGAGTTCGCGTGGGCGTCCCGAGGAATTCGCAAGATCGTCCCACGGCCAAGCGTAGCGCCCAGGGGCCGCGCGGAGCTCGGTCGGCAGGTGTAACCAGTCGTGGATGAACGTGTTGAAGGCACGCTGAAAAGGGACCCCTGCGGTGGGTGATGGCCGCGTGATCCAGGCGCTGCGCCGCCACGGGCGCGCGCCCCGGCCGGCTTGGTCACGCGCCGGGCTGACCTTCCCAGCGGCGCTGTCACTTCGCCGCCGGACGGGCGGCCGCCAAGGCTCGATCGACCGCGGCCCACAGGCTCCGCCACGCCTCGCGCTCCGGCTTCGGCAACTCGTCGAGGCCGTCACGCACGGCCGCGAGGTCGGGATCTTGCTTCCAGTGCTCGAGCGTTGCCACGAGCCCCGACGGCACCTTCTCGCGCGCGGCGAGATTGGCGCGGAGCCACTCGAGCGCCCGGCCGCGCCATTCCGCGGCGTCCGCCCCTCCGCGGGCGGCTTCCAGCGACGCCGAGCAGGTGGCGTTGTAGCGGTGGCCCTCGGCGAGCGCGGCGTCCTCGGCGAACGCCTCCGCGTACATCCGCGCGGACTCCGCGTAGCGCGACTTCGCATACAGCAGCTCGGCGAACGCGACCCGCTCGACCGCGTCGTGGGGTCTCTCCCCTCCCGAGAGCACTTGGTCCAGACGCCCTTCCATCTCCGCCTGGCGCTCGGCGGAGCGCTCGGCGGACTCGATCCACTTCCCGGAAGGATAGGCCCAGTCGGGCCGCATCGAGCCCAGCTCATGTCCTTTCCGGAGCCAAGGGAGGGCCTCGGAGAAGCGGGCCCGCTTCACCAGCACGCCGCCGAGGTTGCAGTGCGCCTCGGCGTAGTCGGGCCGGATCCGAATGGCTTCGCGGTACTCCTCGATCGCGCTCTCGGGATCCCCTCCTTTCCTCAGCGTGTTGCCGAGGGCGTAGTGGGACTCGGCGTGGTCCGGCTTGAGTCGAATCGCCTCGCGGTAGGAGGCGGCCGTGCCCTGGATGTCGTCCGTCACAAAGAGCGCGTTGCCGAGGTTGAAGTGATTCGCGAAGTTGTCCGGTTCGATTCGGATGGTCTCGCGGTGCTCCCGGATCGCGCCGTCGATGTCACCCTTTTTGACCTTGAGCAGGATGCCGAGGCTGTTGTGAGACGTGGCGTCGTCTGGCTGGAGTCGAATGGCCTCGCCGTACTCCTGGATCGCGCCGTCGACGTCGCCCATGTCCGAGAGCGCGCTGCCGAGGTGGCCGTGCGCCGCGGCCTGGTCCGGCTTGCGCCGGATGGCCTCGCGGAACGAGGCGATCGCGCCGTCCATGTCGCCCTTGGCTCTGAGCGCGCCGCCGAGGTTGCAGTGCGCCTCGGCGAGGTCCGGCTCGAGCCGGATGGCCTCGAGGAACGAGGCGATCGCGCCCTCGGGGTCGCCCGTGCCGGAGAGCGCGGTGCCGAGGTTGACGTGCGCCTCGGCGAGGTCCGGCTCGAGCCGGATGGCCTCGCGGAACGAGGCGATCGCACTGTCCATGTCGCCCTTGCGGCTGAGCACGAGGCCGAGGTTGCTGTGGGCGGGAGCGTAGTCCGGCTCGAGCCGGACGGCCTCGCGGCACGCGGCGATCGCGCCGTCCATGTCGCCCTTGCCGCAGAGCGCGATGCCGAGGTTGGAGTACGCCTCCGCATTGTCCGGCTTGAGCCGGATGGCCTCGAGGGACGAGGCGATCGCGCCGTCCATGTCGCCCTCGGCTCTGAGCGCGGCGCCGAGGTTGCTGTGCGGCTCGGCAAGGTCCGGCTCGAGCCGGATGGCCTCGCGGAACGAGGCGATCGCGCCGTCCATGTCGCCCGTGCCGGAGAGCACGGTGCCGAGGTTGTAGTGCGCATCGGCGAAGTCCGGCTCGAGCCGGATGGCCTCGCGGTACGAGGCGATCGCGCCCTCGGGGTCGTCCTTGCCGAGGAGCGAGTTGCCGAGGTTGCAGTGCGCCCGCATGAGGTTCGGCTCGAGCCGGATGGCCTCGCGGGACGAGGCGATCGCGCCGTCCATGTCGCCCTTGTCGAGGAGCGCGACGCCGAGGATGCAGTGCATGTCGGCATCGTCCGGCTGGAGCCGGATGGCCTCGCGGTAGGTCGAGATGGCCAGATCCAGGGCCTCCTCCGTCCGGTCTTTCTGGCCCAGCTCGCGGAAGATCCGACTCACGTTGAGATGCGCGTCGCCCATCCAGCGGGCCACGTTCTGGCTGTGCGCGTTCTTCCTCGCGAACTCCTGGTAGAACCCGAGCCCCCTCTCCAGCAGGTCGCGGGGCAGGCCCTTGCGGATCTCGGGATGGCCTTTCGCTTCGTCCACGTAGATCTGGTCGAGGGCCTTGATGGCCAGAGCCAGGTTGGCCTCCGCCCGGTCGAACGCCGTACTGGTGCGCTCCTTCTCGCGCCAGAGCAGCGCCGTGCTGATCGACGTCCCGATCACGCCGGCGATCAGGGCTGAGAGCACCAGCCCGGCCGCCAGCACCGGCCCGCGGTTTCGCCGCACGAACTTTCGCAGCCGATACCCCGCCGATGGCGGACACGCCTGCACCGGCTCATCCGCCAGGTAGCGCTGCACATCCATCGCGAAGCCGTTGGCC
>JANNQS010000045.1:0-2439 GCA_031400875.1 Planctomycetota bacterium
CAGGAACGTCTCCGTGCTGACGCCGATGACGTCGTCGTAGCCCCAGCCGTTCACGGTGTTGGGGCCCGACTCGAAGACCGTCACCTTGCCGTTGCGGTTGATCACGTAGCCGAAGTACACGTTGCGCGAGAAGCCCCAGCAGGGCTGGCGCGGCGTGATCGCCACGTCGAACGGCAGGTTCAACTGCGCGCTCACGGTCTTGCGCACGGTCAGCGAGGAGGCCGAGATCACCGACATCGTGTTCTCGCCCTCGTTCACGACGAGGATGTCCTCGTTGCCCGGGTCCCAGGCGATGCCGCGCGGGCGGTTGCCGACCACCGTCTCCTGCACGACCTGTTGGAACACGGAGGAGTTCGGGTCGATGTCGATGAACACGACCAGGTCGCTCAACTGGTTCGCCACGGCCAGGAAGTTCAGATTGGGCGACATCGCCAGCGACGTCGGGTCGAACGTCTGGATGCGGTCGATGACCGTCATGCGGTTGCTGTTCAGCACCACGATCTCGCGCCGCGCACGGTCGATCACGTACAGGTAGTGACCGATCTGCTGGCGGATCTGGAACTGGTTGCACGCGCCGATCAGGGCCTGCTCCAACGAGGGCCCTTCGAAGAAGGCGTTCTGCTCGGGCGTCAAGAGGCCCGACGGCGGTTCACCCAGCAGCGGGCGGCCGAACGGGTCGCCTGGCACGAGGATGTTCGTCAAGAGGGCGGCGACCTGCGTGTCGATCGAGGTCGGCTCCTGGCCGCCGATGTAGGGCGAGATGCACAAAGGCGGGAAGACCAGGGGCGGCGGGTTGGGGTGCGGCGCCCAGCCCATCAGGTTCTCGGCCCCGGCGCCCAGCCCGCCGAACTGGCCGGCCTGGGTCGGCGTCATCGTGTTGCCGCTGCCGTTCGTGACCGCGGAGACGAGCTTCTTGCCGTCCTGCGCGCACAGGTTGCCGCCGCCCGACTGGCAACCGAACGGGATCGGGCCGTTGTTGAACGCGCTGTCGAGCGCGTGGCCCAGCATCATGTCGCCGATGTTCGTCAAGAGCGGCGCGCGCACAAGCAGGTTGTTCAGCGCGCTGTCGCGCGTCAGCGTGAACACGCCCGACGAGCCGCCGTTGATCGTGCACGTGCCCGGCGTCAGCTGCGGGCGCAAGTTGCCGCCCTGCAGGCGCACGTTCGGGTTGTTCGGGAAGTTCGAGCGGCCTTCGGCGAACGTCTGGTAGCTCGGGTCGAAGGTCGGATCGCCCGTCGACTGCCCGAAGCCGTTCAAGTCGATGATCGAGATGCCCGGGATCGCGCCCAGGCGCCCGACGTAGATCGCGTCCGGCGTGACCGGCGCGTTGACGAGGCCCGGACCTTCGCCGGTCGTGAACGTCGACAAGGCGCCCAGCAGGTTCGAGTTCGCCGTCGGCGCCAGGTCCCTTAGCTGGCCCGCGTTGATCGTCACGTCGACCACGTTGTAGACGCCGCACTGCAGGAACTCGGGGCCCTCGCCCGGGAAGTTGAAGGCCGGCGTCAGCTCGTAGTGCGTCAGGTCGAACACCGACAGCGGCGAGGCCGTGAACGGCACGCGCACCCGCGCCGCACCCGGACCGAACTCGACGAAAATCGAGGAACTCGGCGCAGGCGGCTGGCCGTTCGGCAGCGAGCCCACGCTCGTCGGCTGGATCGGCTCGGTGAAGGCGATGCGGATCGTCGTCATCGGGTCGACGTCCTCGTCCCCGTTGCCCGGCACCACGTCCGGCTGCTGGTCGGGCGGCGGCGTCGTCGCGATCTCGGGTCGCAGCGTGTCCGGCCCCACCGTCGACGCGGCCAGCGCCGTGCGCACCATCTCCGAGCCGTCCGTGCCCTTGACGTCGGTCGTGATCGACAGCCGCAGCTGCACGCCGGCCGGGAACGTCTCGTACGTCGAAAGGTTGTTGTCCGTGTCGGCCACGAACACCACCGAGCGCGTCGAGATCAGCTTCTCGTAGCCGCCGAAGAGGGTCACTGTGCCGGGGAAGCCCAGCCCCGGCAACGAGCCCTCCACGGGCAGCACGGTCAGCGCGTTGCTCGCGCCCGCACGCCGCACCCAGCCCTGCAGCTCGAGCGCGCCTTCCGGATTCGGCGTCCCGGCGTACGTCGACGCGATCACGTCCTCGCCGTCGGCGATGCCCACGAACACGCGCGCGTGCACGATCGACGAGCCACCGCTGGCCGGGTCGATCTGCACCAGCTGCATCGGACCGCGCAAACCGTTGTTGGCCTGCGCCGAGGGCGAGGAGTCCAGGATCGTCGTGAAGTCGACGTCCTTCGTGAACTCGGCGTAGACGAAGTGGTTGCCGGGCATGTTGTTCGGCAGCGAGGCGGCGGTCGCGAACTCCGGCGGAGCCTGCACCGGGTTGACCGAGTTCACGTTCGCCACCAGGTCGGCCAACGTGCGCACGCTGATCAGGTTCGCGCTCGGCGTCCC
>JANNQS010000046.1:0-7564 GCA_031400875.1 Planctomycetota bacterium
TGCAGATCTCGATCGGTCCCGAGAAGCTCTCGGGTCTGCCGGTCGACATGGCCTTCGACGACCTGCGCGCGCTGGCCGGCCTGCCGAACTTCCAGTCGGCCTTCAGCGCCGGCCCGCCGGCGCAGTCGAACGGCAAGCACCTCGTGCGCGGCGGATGCCCGGCCGTGGTGAACACCCTCGAGTCGAAGTTCCTGTTCCTGGCCATTCCCAACCCGATCGGCGGGACGGGCGTGGTCGACGTGATCCTCATGGACGGCACGTTCGGACGCGTCGACACGAACGCGTTCCAGCCCAACATCCAGTCGATCCCGGCGGAGGACGTCCAGGTCGTATCGAGCTTCTTCCGGCAGTGAGGCGCCCTTGGGCGCCGAACCACCAGTACGGCTTCCTTCTCTGTGGCGTTTTCTGAGGCGCCGTGGGGCGCCTGGGGTCTGGGTTCGCCCAGCTTGGTACCGTCTCTGACGCAGCCTTTGTGGCGACGCGCACCGTGACGGAACCGATCCAAGTGGCGCCGTGCCCGGGCGCAGCGCCGAGCGTGATCGACGAGCCCGCCCAGGTCCGTTCCATGTTCGCCCGCATCGCGGGCGTCTACGACCCGTTGAACCGGCTCCTCTCGCTGGGGATCGACCAGCGTTGGCGCCGCGCGCTGCTGGAGCGCGCCGGGGACGTGCGCGGGGCGCGCGTGATCGACGCCTGCTGCGGCACGGGGGACGTCGCCCTGGTCTTCGCGCGCGCGGGCGCCTCGGTCGTGGGCGTCGACTTCACGCCCGAGATGCTCCAGCACGCGCAGCGCAAGAAGGGCTCGCTGCCCCGGCACGCCGCCACGCCGGCCTTCGCCCACGGCGACGCGCTGCGCCTGCCGGTGCAGCCCGCGGCGGCCGACGTGTGCACGGTTGCCTTCGGCATCCGCAACGTCGTCGACCGGCGCGGCGCGCTGCGCGAGATGGCGCGCGTCGTGCGGCCGGGCGGGCGCGTGCTCGTGCTCGAGTTCACGATGCCGCCCGGCCGGTTGCTGGGCGCCCTGTACCGCTTCTACTTCACGCGCGTGCTGCCCGGTGTCGGCCGGCTGGTCTCGCGCGACGCCGAGGCCTACAGCTACCTGCCGCGCACCGTGATGGCCTGGCCGTCGCCGCGCGCATTCCAGACCGAGATGGAGCAGGCAGGTCTCGTCGAGTGCGGCCACAGCCTGCTGACGCGCGGGATCGCGTGCCTGCACTGGGGGCGGGTCGCCGGGGGCGCGCCGTGAGCGCGGCCGAAGCCGCCGCGGCGCCGCTCGCGGCCAACGAGTGCGACACGACCGTCGAGCACGGCGTGGAGCGCACCCTCGCGCTGGGCTGGATCGCCGTGCTGCCGCTCGTCGTGGCCTACGAGATCGCATTGTCGCGCTCGCCCGGATCGCCGCGCAACACGGCCGAGTACCTGCTGTCGCTGCCGTTCGAGGCGCTGCTGGCGCGGCCCGCGGTCGGACGCATCGCGCTGGAGGTCGTGGCGACCGGGCTGGCGGCCTGGGCGCTCTTCCAGGCCGAGCTGGGCCTCGTGCGCCGTATCGTGCGCGTCGTGCTCGAGGGCCTCGGTGCCGCCGTGGTGCTCGGGCCTCTGCTGCTCTTCCTCTTGCACGCGCTGGAGCTCTCACCCCCGGCGATCGGCTTGCCGGACTCCGTTCCCCGTCCGACCTCGATCGCGCTCCTCGTGGGCGGTGCCGCGTTCGAGGAGGTCGTCTTCCGCCTCGGGCTCCTGGCCGCGATCTACGTCGTGGCGCGCGGCACCGCCGAATGGTTCCTGGGTTTGCCGCGCGCGTCGCGCGTAATCGCCGAGATCACGGCGCTGGTGGGCTCGGCCGTCGTGTTCGCGGCCGCGCACCTGGACGTGGTCGTCGGCCTGATCGCACCCGGCGGCGAGCCCTACGACGGCGCGCGCTTCGCTTGGCGCGTCTCCGCCGGGCTCGTGCTGGCCTTGCTCTTCCGCTGGCGCGGGATGGGCGTCGCGGCGTGGTGTCACGCGCTGTTCAACCTGGCCCTGGCTCTGGGTGCCGGCCCGGGGGTCTTCCTGTGACGCGCTGGTTCCTGGGCATCACCGGTGCGAGCGGGCACCCCTACGCGGAAGCGCTCCTGAAGGCGCTGGTCGCCAGCGGCCACGACGTCGACGTCGCGATCACGGAAGCGGGCGCGAAGGTGATGCGGCACGAGCTGGGCGTCGACCCGGGCGTGCGCGGCGAGAAGCTCGCGGCCGCGCTCCCCGATTGGATCGGGAAGGAAGCTGCGCGCCGCGTGCGCGTCTTCGCGTCCGACGCGATCGAGGCGCCGCCCTCGTCGGGCACGGCGCTGACCGGCGGCGTGATCCTGTGCCCGTGCAGCATGGGCACGCTGGCGCGCGTGTCGGTCGGCTTCAGCTCGAACCTGGTCGAGCGCGCGGCCGACGTGGCGCTCAAGGAAGGCAAGAAGCTGCTGATCGTGCCGCGCGAGACGCCGCTCTCGGTCGTGCACCTGGAAAACATGCTGCGGCTCGCGCGGCTGGGGGCGATCGTCCTGCCGGCGATGCCGGGCTTCTACCACCGGCCGAAGACGCGCGAGGACCTCGTGCATCACGTCGTGGGCAAGATCCTCGATCGGCTGGGCGTCGAGAACTCGGTCGGCGCGCGCTGGAAGGGGCTCGAAAAGCCGCCCGAGGACGAGGGCCTCGGCCGCGCGCTCCCGGAGGACCGCGCGTGAGCACGCTGCGCGACTGGTTCTCGCTCGTGCGCTTCAGCCACTCGGTGTTCGCGCTGCCGTTCGTGCTGTGCGGCGCGTGGCTCGCCGCCGGAGGGCCGCCCGGGTGGCGCACGGCGCTCTTGATCGTCGCGTGCGCCGTCGCGGCGCGCACGGCCGCGATGGGCTTCAACCGGCTCGTGGATCGCTCGATCGACGCGGCCAACCCGCGCACGAAGGGGCGCGAGATCCCCAGCGGCCGACTGCGATCCGGCGCGGTGCGTGCGCTGGTCCTGTTCGCGTCCGTGGCGTTCGTGGCGCTGGCGTTCGCGTTGAATACGCTGGCGGGCTGGCTGGCGCTGCCGGTCCTCTTCGTCCTGCTGGGCTACAGCTACGTGAAGCGCTTCAGCTCGGCCGCGCACCTCGTGCTGGGCCTGGCGCTGGCGATCGCACCGCTGGGCGCGTGGGTCGCCGTGCGCGGCACGATCGGAGCCGACGTCGCGCCCGTCCTGTGGCTGGCGCTCGCCGTGCTGACGTGGGTCGCGGGCTTCGACCTGATCTACGCCTGCCAGGACGCCGAGTTCGACCGCCAGGCCGGGCTGTTCTCGATCCCCGCGCGACTCGGCATCGCGAACGCGCTGCGCATCTCGAGCGCGCTGCACGTCGTGACCGTCGTCGCTCTCGTCGCCGTCGGCACGAGCGCCGGTCTGGGCTGGCCGTGGTGGACCGCCCTCGCGATCTGCAGCGGGCTGCTCGTCTGGCAGCACCGCCTGGTGAAGCCCGATGACCTGTCGCACGTCGACCTGGCGTTCTTCACGTTGAACGGCTGGGTCGGCGTGGGGCTCTTCGTCGGCCTGGCGCTCGACCGCGCGCTGGAGCGAGGCGGCGTCTGATGGCCGCGCCCAAGCCCCCCGCGCCGCCCGAGCAGCTGCGCGCGCTGGAAAAGGCGCTCGAAACCGCGCTCCCGCGCGTCGTCGTGCTGCGCGGCGACGAGCGCTGGTTCCGCGAGCAGGGGATCCGCCTCGCGAGCGAAGCCGCGGCGAAAGCCGGCCTCGAGGTCGTGCGCCACGACACGCGCGACCCCGACTTCGACCTGCGCGGCGCGGTGGGGGACCTGATCGAGGCGCCCATGTTCTCGTCGGCGCGCTGCATTGTCGTGCGCGGCGCGGCGGCGCTCCTGAAGAAGGAAGGCGAAAAGGAAGGGCCGCTGCTCGACGCGGTCACGCGCTTCGTCACCGGCAAGTCGCCCGATGGGTTGCTCGTGCTCGACGCCGAGGGTCTGCGCGCCGACAGCGTCGTGGTCAAGCGCGCCGCGGCGATCGGCGCGCCCGTGCTCGAGCTGCGCCGCCTGTACGACGCGCCGCCGCCGTGGGAGCGCAACGGCGACCTGCGCAAGACGGAGCTCGTGCAGTGGCTCTCCGCGCGCGCGCGCGAGCGCGACGTGCCGCTCACGAGCGACGAAGCGGTCTACGTGTGCTCCGCGACGGGCAACGACCTGTCCGCGCTCGACAATGCGCTCACCCGGCTGGTCGGCCGCGGCCGCGAGAGCGTGCGCAGCCTGGTCGCGTGGGAAGCCGGCACCGCGCCGTGGGACGTGGCCGAGCAGATCCTGCGCGGCGACGCGGCGCGCGCCGTGGCCGGCGTCGAGGTGCTCGTGAAGGGCGGCTTCACGAAGGGCAGCGAGCGCGAGCTCGACCCGGTCGCGCTGTTCGCGATGCTGTTCGGCTCGCTGCGCAACAAGGCGCGCGACGCGCTGGCCGGCGCACGCGCGGCCGAGCGCGGGGAGGACCCGATCGCGGCCGTCGGCTTCAAGGGCCCGCCGATGGGCCGCGACGAGCTCGCGATCCGCATCCAAGCGCGCAACGCGGCGTCGTGGGCCGCGCTGCTGGACGATCTGGCCGCGCTCGAGCGACGCGGGCGCGACGGCGCGCTTGTCGACGCGAACGACCTGATGGCGTTCGCGCTGCGCTGGCGCGTCGAGAAGCGCGCACGCTGAGCGGGCGCCGCGTGGTTTCGGCGGAGGGCACGGGCTAGCCTCGGCCGGCATGAACTCGCGCACGAGGGTCCTCGCGATCAGCCTGGTCGGGCTCGCGCTCGTGGCCCTCGCCGCGTGGCGGATCGTCGGCGAACGTCCGAACGCGAGCGGTCCGGACCTACCGGCGATCGCCGAGGCATCGAGCGCACCGCTCGAGCTGGAAGGCGGTCGAGATGGGGGCCGATCCACGACGCAGGCCGCCTCCGACGCGACGTCGAGCGCAACGATCGGCACGGGAACGCTGAACGTCCGCGTCGTGGACGATGCGTCGGGCAAGCCGCTCGCGGGAATTGCGGTGCGCCTCGCTCGCGAGCGCGGCGGCGACAAGCTCCTCGCGACGGGCACGACGGACGAGCGCGGCGAAGCGCGCTTCGACGCGGTCGAAGCGAACACGGTGATCGTGGAGGCGTTGCGCAAGCCGCCCTACGCTCGCACGTTTGGCGCCGTGTGGCTCGAGCCGCGGGAGCACGAGGAAGTCGTGCTGCGCCTCGGCACCGGTGCCACGGTCACGGGCCGCGTCGTCGACGACCTGGGAACGCCGATCGCCGGCGTCGACATCCTGCTGGGCGACGATTTCGCACCGCGCTTCGGCGCGAAGAGCTGGATCCACGGCTCGAGCGCCGTGGCTGCGCGCAGCTCGGCCGACGGCCGCTTCACGCTCGCGAACCTCGCGCGCTTGCCGGGTCGGGTGTGGATCGAGAACGATGCGATGAAGCCCGAGCAATGGGCCTGGCCCGCGGTGTGGCTGCGTTTCGAGGACGCGGCAGTGCCGGTCACGATCGACCTGCGCGACGAGGCCGGGCAGGACCTCGGCGATCTGGTGATTCCGCGGGCTGCTACGTGGTCTGGTCATGTGCTCGACGCACGTGGGCACGCCGTGAGCGGAGCGCTCGTCAGTTCGATCGACGGTCGCCTGCAATCACGGCGCGGCGCCCCGCGCTCGGGACACCCGGAACTCGCCGGCTGGCCCGGGGGTGCGGCGTTCTCCCTGTGGCCCGGCGAGGCCACGAGCGGTCCGGACGGTTCCTTCGAGCTTCGCGGCCGGTTCAAGGCCAAGCGCGTGTCCGTCATCACCCGTGCCGCAACGCGTCACGAGTTTGCCGTGCCGACGTTCGAGCCCGGAGCGCGCTTCGAAGGCCTCGAGCTGCGCATCGAGGACGCGACGATGCTCGTGATCGAGCTCGTCGATCGAGCGGGGCAACGCATCGAGGAACCTCCGCTCCGCACGCGTACCGTCTATCGATCCGGAAAGAGACTGCCTGACACGCAGCTGCAGGTCGACGTGCACTGCGCCTTCGGAAACGTCTCCGCGTCGGCCGGTTCCGACCCCGATGGCCTGTTCCGGATCCAGGTCGAGAGCCTCGCAGGCGCGGCCGAGTCCCTGATCGCACGGATGGGCGGATATCAACCCGTCGAGCACACTCTCGCCGGCGACCCGTCGGAAGTGCTGCGATTCGTCCTCGAGGAGCTGCCGGTCGTGCGCGTGCGCCTGCGGATACCGGGTGAACCGCAGGGGCCGGAGGCAACGCCTCGGAACCTCGTGCTCCACGCCTGCGTGCGGGATCCCGCCGAGTGGAACGACCTTCCGCCAGAGGAGCGCGCGTCGCCGGGTTGTTGCGGCCTGGGAGCGTTCAGCGTGGTTCCGTGCCGGCCTGGCGTGACGGACGTCGAGCTCACCGTTGCCGCCGAACGTCCGTTCTTCGTCGGCGTGCGGTCCCTCATGGACCCATCGACCGCGACATTCGGGCCGTGGATACCTGGTCCCGATTGGCACCCGATCGACGTTCCGCTCCCCGAGTCCGAGCCACTCGTCGTCGCGACGAAGCGCGTGCGAGCCGTGCCGGCGCGCGTGCGCGCGCGCCTGGTCGATGCACGCACGGGCGACTCGATCGAAGGGTATGTGGACTTCTCGGAACCGAGGCCCGAATCACGCCAGGAGAGGTTCGACCTGCCCAACGTGGCGAACGCCGCTGCCGGGGCCGGTCGTTGGCGCGACGTAGCTCCGGGACACTGGCTCGCGACGGCGCGCGCTCCCGGCTACTCGCCCAGTGCTCCGCGCGAGGTCGATCTCGTGGCGGATGTCGAGCACGATCTCGGCACGTTCGCCCTCGAGCCGCTTCCGCGCGTCGAGGTGCTCGTCCTCGATGGATCGGGCGATCCGGTTCCGGAAGGCGTGCGCCTGTACTTCAGCGAGCCCCAGCGGACGTGGTCCTCGAACGGGATGGTGCGAGGCAAGGCCGGGCGGCTCGTCCTCCATACCGTGTTTCCGGCGACGGGCTTCGTCGTCGTCGACGAAAGCCTCGTCCCGAGCCTCGTCGAGAGGGGCGGTCGATCCCAGACGCTCCCGTTCACTTACGACGGTTCAGGTGACCTGACCCTGCGGCTCGCGCCCTGGCGCCGCGTCGAAGTGCGCATCGAGACGATCGACCTCGTCGAGCGCGAGGGGGCGATCGACGTGCGCTTGTTCCGCGATCCGGCCCAGGATCCGGAGCTGGGACCCTGGCAGCAGCAGTTGGGCGAGGGACCCTCCGATGCGCGCCGGCGGTCCTGGTCGGGCTGGGTCGGCCCGGGACGCTACACGCTCCGCTGCCAGAGCCTCTTGCTGCGCTTCCCGGAGACGCAGCTCGACATCTCCGCGAGCGACGACGAGGTCGTGCGCGTCGATCTGCGCCCCGAGCGCTGACCGGAGCGCCGCGCGGCCCTACACTCGCCGCGTGCAGACCTCACCCGGCGCCCGCATCGCGATCCTGCCCGAGCGCGTGCGCAACCAGATCGCGGCCGGCGAGGTCGTCGAGCGGCCGGCGTCGGTCGTCAAGGAGCTGGTCGAGAACGCGCTCGACGCCGG
>JANNQS010000047.1:0-32959 GCA_031400875.1 Planctomycetota bacterium
CCGGCTCCAGGTGGCCCCCGCCGCGACGGGGAGGGTGACGGTCCGTACCCGCTTTTCAGCGACACGCCAGAAACGTCCGCCGAATCAATCGGCCGCCCTGCCCTGCCCGTCATGAATCATCCGGGGTCAGACACCTTGCACCACCGCGACGCGGTGACGCGAGTGTCAGGTGGTGCAAGGTGTCTGACACCCTTGTGCACTTGATCAGCGGCGCGAGCGCTTCGACGGCTTCTTCGTGGCGCGCGGCGGGCGCGGAGCGTCCGGTGCGCGGGCTCGGCGGCCTGGCGCCGAAACCCGGGCTTTCGTGGTGCCCTTGACCGTGCCGTTCTTGGCCGTGCTCCCCTTGCGCGCGGGCTCGAGCGCTTCCGCCAGCGCCTGATCGACCGTCTCGAGCAGCACGAAGCGCATTTGCTTGCGCGCCGACTCGGGCACGTCGGCCAGGTCGGGCTCGTTGCGCTTGGGCAGTAGCACGGTGCGAATCCCGGCCGCGCGTGCGCCGAGCACCTTCTCCTTGATGCCGCCGACGGGCAGCACGAGGCCGCGCAGCGAGATCTCGCCCGTCATCGCGATGTCGCTGCGCACGGTGCGGCCCGTCAGGAGCGACACGAGGGCGACGTAGAGCGCCACGCCCGCACTGGGCCCGTCCTTCTGGATCGCGCCGGCCGGCAGGTGCACGTGCAGGTCGTGCTTCTCGAACCAGTCCGGCTCGAGCTTCAGCGCACCGTCGCGCGACTTCACCAGCGACATGGCCGCCATCGCGCTCTCGCGCATGACGTCGCCCAGCTGACCGGTGAGGACGAGCTGGCCCTTGCCCGACATGCTCGTGGCCTCGATGAAGAGGATCTCGCCGCCGTGCGGCGTCCAGGCTAGGCCCGTCGCGACGCCCGGCAGCGCGGTGCGGCTCTTCGTCTCGTCCTGGAAGCGCGACGCGCCCAGGATCTTCTCGACGTCGCTCTTCTTGACGTGTACGCGCTTCGCCTCTCCGGAAGCGATACGCGCCGCCGCCCAGCGCACGAGGCTCGCGATCTGGCGCTCCAGCCCGCGTACACCGGCCTCGCGCGTCCAGCCTTCGAGCACGCGCGCGATCGCAGCGTCGTCGATCTTGCAGCGCTTCTCGTCCAGCCCGTTCTGCTCCAGCTGGCGCGGCACGAGGAATCGCCGCGCGATCTCGAGCTTTTCCTCGCGCGTGTAGCCCGGTATCTCGATCACCTCGAAACGGTCGCGCAGCGGGCTCGGCACCTGATCGATCACGTTGGCCGTCGCGATGAAGAGCACCTGCGACAGGTCGAACGGGATGCTCAGGTAGTTGTCGCGGAACGCGCGGTTCTGCTCGGGGTCGAGCACCTCGAGCAGCGCCGAGGCCGGATCGCCCTGGAACCCGCGGCCCAGCTTGTCGAGCTCGTCCAGCATGAACACCGGGTTGCGCGAGCCGGCCTTGCGCAGCGACGTGACGATCACGCCCGGAAGCGCGCCGATGTACGTGCGCCGGTGCCCGCGGATCTCGGCCTCGTCGTGCACGCCGCCCAGCGACACGCGCGTGAACGTGCGACCCATCGCGCGCGCGATCGATTGCCCGAGCGACGTCTTGCCGACGCCCGGCGGACCGACGAGGCACAGGTTCGGGCGGCGTCCGTCCGGCTTGAGCTTGCGCACCGCCAGGAACTCGAGGATGTGCCGCTTCACCTTCTGGAGGCCGTAGTGGTCCTCGTCGAGGATCTTCTTGGCGCGCCGCACGTCCAGCACGTCCTCGGTCGTCTTCGACCAGGGCAGCTCGGCCACGACGTCCAGGTACGTGCGCAGCATCGAGTACTCGGCCGCCGCTTCGTTCATGCGCTCGAGGCGGCGCAGCTCCTTGTCGACTTCCTTGCGGGCCTCGGGCGGCAGGCCGGCCTTCGACAGCGCCTCCTTCAAGTGCTCGAGCTCGCCCTTGTCCTCGTCCTCCCCCGTCAGCTCCTTCTGGATCTGCTTGAGCTGCTCGCGCAGGAAGTAGTCCTTCTGCGCCTTCTCCAGCGTGCCCTTCGTCTCCTCGCGGATCTTCTGGCTGAGCTGCAGCACCTGCATCAGGTGGCCCAGCTTCTGGCCGACGAGGTTCATGCGCTCGGCGACGTCGACGGTCTCGAGGATCGCCTGCTTCTCCTGGACCGGGATGTCCAGGAACGTCGCGACCATGTCGGCCAGCATCGAGGGCAACGTGATCGCCTGCAGCGCGTTCGAGAGGTCCTCGGGCGCGCCGGGCGACAGCTCGAGCACCTCCTTCGCCTGCGTCTTCAGGGCGATGAAGCGCGCCTGCACGTCGAGGCCCTTCGCTTCGGGCTCGACGAGCCGCTCGATGCGGCCGACCAGGCCCTTCGATCCGCCCTCGAGGCTCAGCAGCCGGAAGCGCTGCTGCCCCTGGCAGATCGCGTGGTGCCGCCCGTCGGGCGCGGTCAGGAAACGCACGATCTCGGCCACGGTGCCGACTTCGTAGAGGTCGGCGCGGCCCGGCTCGTCGACCTTCTCGTCGCGCTGGAGCAGCACGCCGATCGGCTTCTGCGTGCGCACCGCTTCCTGGATCGTCTCGACTGCCTTCTGGCGGCCGACGACGACCGGCAGCACGACGCCCGGGAACAGCACCATGTTGCGCACCGGGACGATCAGCAGCGTCTCCTGGTCGGCAACCACGGGCGTCGCGGCGTCGGCCGGCGGCGTCACGACGATCGCGGGTGCCTCGGTCGCGGCGGCCAGTGCCGGCTGGGGCGCCGGCGGAGCGAGCGCGCCGCGCTTCTCGGGCTGGTCCGCGCTCATGCTCCGGCCTTCCGGATGCGCAGCACGAGGCAACCGTCGCGCAGCGTGTGCTCGATCACTTCGTAGCGACCGGCCGGCAGCGCGATGCGGCGCTCGAACAGGCCCTGCGGGATCTCGAGGCGCCGCACGGAGCCGCGCGCGAACGCTTCGGGCAGCGCGCGGTGCGCGCGGATGACGATGCCGCCCGACTCGATGCCGACCTCAGCCTTGCCCGGCTCGACGCCCGGCAGCGCCACGAGGATGGCCAGCTCCTCGTCACTCTCGAAGACGTCGACCGGCGGCTCCCAGCAGGCGCGCGTGCCGCCCTGCGACAGGTGGAAGAACCGCCGCTGGACCTTGTCGGCGCGCTCGAGCAGCTCGGAGGCGCGCTCCCACATCCACTCGCTGGGGTCACGCTGTTTCGGGGCCATGGCGTCGTGATGGTAGCGCGCGGGCGGGCGCGCGCTTGAACCGCGCGCCCATCCTGTTGGGCGCGCGGGCGCGCGCCGAGCGCGCCGAGCGCGCCGGGCGCGCGCTTGAACCGCGCGCCCATTTTATTGGGCGCGCGGGCGCGCGCCGAGCGCGCGCTCTGCGCGCGCGGTGGGGCTTCCCCGTTCGCAACGATCGGGCCCCGCGGTCCGTGGCGTGCTCCCCGTCAGCGGCGGTCGACCGGCTCCATCCAGACGACCGTGCCGGGCCAGCCGGCTGCGAGCGGGTCCCAGGCCAGCGGCACGTAGCCCGTGCACTCGACGCGCACGGCAGCCGGCCAGGCGTCGGCGCGCAGCGTCGTGCGCCCGCCACCGTCCGTCGCGCCCAGGACGCCCTGCGGCGTGAAGAAGACGGCGTCGGCCAGCAGCGCGCGCGTGATGCGGTCGCGCACCTCGACCGCGCGCTCGAAGCCGGGCACGAGCGACACGCGCAACGGAAGGCCGGGGCCGGCCTCCTCGATCAGCGCCGACACGCGGCCTTGCGCGCGCAGGAAACCGGGCGCGTCGATCGCGTACGAAGCCTCGTCGCCCCGCGGGAGCTGCACCGACGCGACGCCGCTCGGCGCGCTCCAGCGCTGCACGGCGTGCGTGCCCGAGAGCGCCGCGGGCTCCGGTCGCGCCAGCCAGATCACGGCCCGCGCAGCCGGCGCGCGCGACGTGCCGTCCACGATCTCGAACAGCGCCGTGCGCTCGCCGCGGCGCTCGAGGCGGCGCACGGAGATCGCCGTCGCGCCGAACGGCACGCTCAGGACGCTGGGCTCGAAGTGGTCGTCGAGGAACGCGCCGCCGAAGCCCAGGAGCAGCGCGCCGCCCGGGCGGCTCCAGAACTGGAACTGGCCGGCGGCGTCCGTCGCGAGCTCGACCGGCTGCGATCCGGGCGCGTGCACGTGCACCGCGACGCCGGGCAGCGGGTAGCCGTTCTCGTCCTGCACGACGCCTTGTGCGCCCAGCGCGAGGCCAAGGACGGACAGCCGCAGGTCGACGTCGGCGTACTCGCCCAGCCGCAGGTCGACCGCGCGCTCGACCGACTCGCCCGTCCAGGGGTGCGTGGCCGCGATCGTCCAGCACGCGTCGCGCAAGCCGGTCAGGACCGCCTCGCCCGCGGCGTCGGTCTCGGCGCGCCGCCCGCTCGACGAGCGGCCCACGTCGGGCGTCGAGAGCCAGAGCGAGACGCCGCCCAGCCCGCGGCCGTCGTCGTTCCGCACGCGCACGCGCAGCACGCCGCCGGGGAACAGGTCGAGTCGCTCGGGCGCAGTGGGCAGCGGCGGGTCGAACTCGCGCGGCTCGGACACGAGCGAGCCGCCGTGCTCGGCCTCCAGCCGCCAGGTGTTCTGGAACGCGTCGTCGCCGAAGAGCGCGAACCGCGCGCGGCCCAACGCGTCGGCGATCTCGAAGTCGCGCGCCTCGGCCAGGAACGCGCCGCGCTCGTCGCGGCGCCCGGACGAGAGCGCGACGGTCGCGTCGGCCGCCGGCGCACCGTCGGGCCGGCGCACGTCGACCTCGAAGACGCGGCGCGGCGCGCGCGCGCCCAACGCGACCGGGAACGCCGGGGCGTGCTCGTCGGCGCGCGGCAGCAGGAACTCGCCCGGCGCGATCTCGTAGCGGCCGGCGTAGCGCGAGTCGGCCACGTTCGGCTTGTGGCTCACGGCGACGACGCCGGAGGCCAGCACGCTCTCGGTGCGGAACTCGCCCTGCGCGTCCGTGATCACGTCGACGGTGCGCGGACGGCGCGACAACAAGGTCAACGTGAAACCCGCCAGCGGCTCGCCCGTCTGCACGTCGACGACTTTTCCGCGCACGGCGCGCAGCGCATCGGGCGCAGGCGCTTCGAAGCCGAGGTGACGGCCGCGACCGCCACGTTGCAGCGCGAGCTCGTCCGCGGACTCGTCGTCGGCCAGCTGGACCGGCGCGCGCGCGCGCACGAGCTCGGCCGGCAGGTTCGGCACATCGGACGTCGCCAGCGCGGCACCGCGCCCGGCGCCGTCCCCCGCGCGCGCGAGGACGAGCCAGAGCACGCCGCCGGAGAGGGCTGCAGCGCCGGCTGCTGCCAGCGCGACGATCGTCGACGTGCGCATGCGGAATGGAGTCAGCGGCCGAAGCGACCCGTGAAGGCCGCGTTCTCGCCCGGCCGCGACCAGGCGCGGTCGAGCGCCGGCGAGCGCGCCTCGAAGGTCGCGTCGAGCCCGACCAGCGGGCGCTCGAGCGTCTCGAGAGGCCGGTACCAGACGTTCTGCGGCATCGCGCAGCAAGCGCGATCGGGCAGCGGCGCGCCGGCCAGCTCGAAGCAGCCCGGTGCGGACACGCGGTACGCCTCGGCGTCGATCGCGATCGAGAGCGCGTCGGCGCGCACCTCGACGATCGTGCCGAGCAGATCGGCGCGCGTCGCCGCCAGCCAGCGCACGGCGGCCGCGGCCTTCTCGGGCGCGAGCGCGGCGTCGACGTGCACGACCGAGCGGCGCGCGACGTCGCGCTCGACCAGGTTCGCGTCGGCCGTGACGATCGCCACGATCCGCACGCCGGCCAGGTCGACGCCATTCCAGGCTCCGCTCTCGAGGCTCCACGCGCACAGGGCTTCGCGGCCGGCCGTGACGAGCTCGCCGTTGTAGTGGCAGGCGCCGGCGAAGACGCTGGCGGTGCGCGCCTCGACGTAGGCGCCGGTCGGCGCGACCGCGTCCGGGGCACCGGGCAGGACCAGGGGCAGGACTAGCGGGAGATTCAGCGCGAAGGAGATCATGGGCGGGCCTTCCCAGCTGCGCCCGGCCAGGGCGCGGCGGTGGGTTTGGTGGTCAATCCTACAGGACCGACTCGTAGCACACGCGGCCGGCCCGACAGTCCCGCGGATCGACGACCTGCCGGTCCGGACCCAGGGCCTGCATGGTCCGGCGGCACCAGCAGGCCTGGCTGGCGTCCAGGATGTCCGCCTCGGTCTGCGGCGGCCGGCCCAGGAAAAAGAGCTTCTTGCTGGCGATCTGAGCGCAGAAGGGCGCGATCGACTCGGTCTCGGGTTCTCGAGGCATGGTTTTCACCCGGCGAGGGACAGGAGGGCGCGTTCGACCAGGGTCTTCGTCAGGGGCACTTTGAAGCCGTTCTGGGCCAGCGGCTCGGCACCCTTCAGGGCCGCTTCGGCCGCCTCGCGGGCGGCCTGGGCGTCGAGCACGCGGCCCACCAGGAGCGCCTCCGCGGCCGGGACGCGCCAGGGGACGGGTGCGACGCCGCCCAGGCACAACCGGGCTCGTGTCACCTTGCCGCCCGCGATCACGATCGAGGCCGCGACGGCGGACAGCGCGAAGTCGAAAGAATCGCGCTCCTTGAACTTCGAGTAGGTCGAGCGCATCCCCGCGACCGGGGCGGGCGCCGTGATCGCGGTCACGATCTCGCCGTCGGCGAGGACCGTCTCCTTCTCGACGCCGCCGTTCTCAGGCAGCACGTAGAACTTCTCGAGCGGGAGCTTCCGCTCGCCCTTCGCGCTGCGCAGCGTGACCTCGGCGTCGAGCGCCACGAGGGCCGGCGCCAGGTCGCTCGGGTGCACGATGTAGCTTGGCCCGCCGCCCAGGATCGCGTTGTACTTGTTCAGGCCACCGTAGGCGAAGCACTCGGTCCCGCCCTTCTTCAGGCAGTGCGCTTCCTCCATGCGGTAGTACCAGCAGCGCGGCCGCTGACAGAGGTTGCCGCCGATCGTCGCGCACGAGCGGATCTGCGGGCTGGCGACGGACAGCGCGGCCTGCGACAGCGCCGTCCAATTCGCGCGCACGCCGGCGTCGCGCTCGATCTTCGCGAGGGTCGCCAGCGCGCCGATGCGCAAACCGACCGCGCCGGCCTCGATCGCGTCGAGGCCCGGGATCGACTTCAGGTTCACGAGGCGGTCGGGACCCGCCAGGTGCTCCTTCATCTCGGTCAGCAGGTCTTGCCCGCCCGCGAGGAGCTTCGTGACGCCGCCCTTCGGGTCGGCGCACAGCGCGATCGCCTCGTCGAGCGTGGTGGGGTTCAGCAAGCGGAAGGACTTCACGTCAGACCACCTTTCCGAGCGCCATGAGCACCTTGTCGGGCGTGATCGGCAGCTCGCGCACGCGCGCGCCGCAGGCGTTCGCGACCGCGTTCGCGATCGCGCCCGCGCCGGGGATCGCGGGCGGCTCGCCCACGCCGACCACGGCCTGACGCTTGTCCTCGTCGTCGATGATCGTGGTCATGCGCGGGATCTCGAGCGCGTGCGGCAGCTTGTACTCCTCGAAGTTCGCGTTCATCTGCAAGCCCAGCACGGGATCGATCACGCGGCCTTCGCCGGTCGCGTATCCAAGAGCTTGGATCATGGCGCCCTGGATCTGGCTCTTGAGCGCCAGGCGGTTGAGCGGCAGCCCGACGGCCTGCACGCAGACCATGTGCAGCACGCGCACACGGCCCGTGCCGGGGTCGACCGCGACGCGCGCGGCCTGGACGCAGGGAGCGCCGGTTGCCTGGAGCGAGTCGACCCACACGCCGTTCGCGCGCAAGCCCTCGACCGGCAGCGTGGCGCAGGCCTTGGCCCACGTCATCACCGTCGGGCTCTTGGCCTGGTCGTTCACGATGCCCTCGGGCATGAAGCGGAAACCGGCAGCCGGCAGGTTCATCACGCGCGACAGGTGGTCGGCCATCAGCGCGCGCGCGTTCGAGGCCGCGTCCTTGACGGCCGGCGCGAGCGAGGCCGTCGTCACGCTGCCGCCCGAGCCGACCGAGTTGCCCAGGCGCGAGCTGCCGATGCGCGCCGTCACGCCCGCGAGCGGCAGGCCCAGCTCCTCGGCCGTGATCGCGGCCATGTACGTGCGCGTGCCCGTGCCCAGGTCCTGCGTGCCGCACAGCGCCGACACGCTGCCGTCGCGCTCGATCTTGACTTCGACCTCGCAGCCCTTGCTGCCGCCGCCGCCCCAGTTCCCGAGCGCGAACCCGATGCCGATGCATTCCGTCCCGGTGGCCGGTCCGGGCTTCGTCTTGTGCGGGTGCGCGGCCCAACCGATCTCCTGGGCAGCGCGGTCGAGCTGGCGCTTCCAGGCCTCGTTCCGCCAGGCTTCCGGGTTCTTGACGTTGCGCTTCCGGATCTCGAGCAGATCGACTCCCAGCGCGTAGGCCAGCTCGTCCAGCGCCGACTCCATCGCGAACGAGGCCTGCGGGTGGCCCGGCGCGCGCATGGCCCGGCTGCTGTCCAGGTTCATCAGCACGGAACGCACCGCGCGGTACGTGTCGCCGACCGCGTAGATGTAGGGCTGACCGGCCAGCGAGCCGCGCCCCAAGCCGCCGTGCTTGAAGGACGTGGCCACCATCCCGAGCAGGTCGCCGGAGGCGCTGCCGCCCAGCTCGATCGTCTGCACCGAGCCGCTGCGGTTCCCGCCCATCAGGAACTCGTCGCGGCGCGTCAGCATCAAGTGGACCGGGCGCTTGAGCTCCTTGGAGAGCCGGCAAGCGACCTGGCCCTCGAGGCCGAGTCCGAACTTGCCCCCGAAGCCGCCGCCCATGTGCTCGTTCAGGCCATGGATCTTCGAAGCCTGCAGGTCGAGCGGCTTGGCCGCCTCCTCGGCGAAACCCGTCGTGGCCTGCGTCGAGCAGTACACGGTCGCTTCGTCCCCGCCGCGGTAGTCGACGACGACGCCGTGGGTCTCGAGACAGGAGTGGTGCTGGATCGGCACCGTGTACGTAGCCGTGATGCTCGCGGCCGAGGCCTTCAGCGCGGCGCGCGCCTTGGCCTCGTCGCCGTTCGTCTCGGGCTTGCCCAGGTTGCCGTCCTTCCCGACGCGCGGCGCATCCGGCCGCGTGGCGCCGGCGTGGTCGACGGCCCACGGCATCGCCTCGAGCTGCGGCGCGAGTGCGCGCAACCCGTCCTCGGCGGCTTCCACCGACTCGGCCGCGACCGCCGCGATCGGCTCGCCCAGCCACTTGGGCTCTTCCTGCAGCGCGATCGCGATGACGACGCCCGGCACCTTGCGCGCGGCGTCCAGGTCGAGCTTCTTCACGCGCGCGTGCGGCAGCGGCGACACGAGCAGGCGCGCGTAGACCATGCCGGGCGCGCGCACGTCGTGCGTGTAGCGCGCGCGGCCGCTGGACTTCTCGGGCCCGTCGACACGCGGCAAGTCGTGGTTCAAAAGGCGCAGCGACGCGCGGTCCGGCCACGCTCCGCCCGGCACGTCATCGACCTCGATCTCGACCTCGCTCTCGATCCCGTTGACGACCTTCGGGACCTTGATCTTCTTCTTCTTCGGCGCGTCCTGGCGGCTCACGTCACTTGCCCTCCGCCAGGCGCCGGCCGGCCGCGAGAGCGGCCTCGAAGATCTGCGGCTGCGTGCCGCAGCGACAGGCGTTGCCTGCGCACGCGGCGCGGATGTCGGCTTCCGAGGCGCGCGGGTCGCGCTTCAGCGCGGCGGTGATCGCGACCACGAAGCCGGGCGTGCAGAAGCCGCACTGCTGGCCGTCGTGCGCGACGAACTCCTGTTGCAGCACGGAGAGAGACGCCGGATCGCCCAACCCCTCGACCGTCGTGATCTTGCGGCCGCGCAGGTCGCAGGCCAGCTGCAGACACGCGTAGCGCGGCTCGTCGTCGACCAGCACCGTGCACGCGCCGCAGTTGCCGCGGTCGCACACGCTCTTCGTGCCGGTCAGCGCCGGCTCGAGGCGCGTGCGCAGCGCGTCGAGCAGGGTCGTGCGCGGCTCGACCTTGAGCTTGCGCGGGCTGCCATTGATCGTGAGCTCGATCTCGACGAGACCCGCCAGCTCCTCGGGACCAGCGGCCGCGAGCGGGATCGGCGTGACCGGAGCGGCGCGCGCGCCGCCGGCCAGGAGCGCGGGTCCGATCACGCCGCCCGCCGCGACGCCGCCGGCTCCGCGCAGGAAGCGCCGCCGGCTCAGGTCCGCGGCGTTGTCTCCGTCCGAGTCGCGATCCGAGCTCTTCGCCATGCGATCTCCTCGACGCCTCGAGCGCGCACGGAGCGTGCGCGCGTCGTCGTGCGGATCCTACCGCCCTTCGCCCAGGCATCCAGCCCGCGACGCGGGGGATCGGCCCCGAATTCGACTGAGGGCGTTCGACTTGTGCTGCGGCGGATCTGGGGCGCTACCATCTGCGTCGCATTCGACGCTCCATTGACCCCCGCGCACCCAACCGCCGCCTGTTCCGGCGAGGGTCCGCAGAAAGGAATGCCGTGTCCCACGATCTCGTTCGCCGAGCCCTCCGCAAAGGCCTGCTGGGCTCCCTGGCCTCGTTGGCCCTGCTCACAGCGGGCGTGCCCGCTTCCGCCGGCTCGCCCCTCCTCCTGGAGGACGCCAAGCCCGCCCCGGTGCTCAAGTTCACCGGGATCCCGAACCAGAACACGACCGAGCTGGCCGAGAAGTACAAGCCGCTGGCCAAGTACCTCTCCGAGAAGCTGGGCGTGACCTGCGAGTATGTGCCCTCGGCCGACTACAACGCCTCGGTCGACGCGTTCAAGAACGGCGACGTCCCGCTGGCCTGGTTCGGCGGCTACACGGGCTGCCAAGCGCGTGCCGCGGTGCCCGACGCGCGCGCGATCGCGTGCGGCGTGCGCGACCTCAAGTTCAAGAGCTACTTCGTGGCCAACAAGTCGCTGGGCCTCTCGAAGGGCACCGACTTCCCGATGGCGCTGGCGGGCAAGAAGTTCACGTTCGGCTCGGCCAGCTCGACGTCCGGCCGCCTGATGCCGGAGTACTTCATCCGCAAGCAGACGAAGAAGAGCCCCAAGGAATTCTTCGGCGCGGAGCCCAGCTACTCGGGCGGGCACGACAAGACGCTGGCTCTCGTCGGCGCCGGCACGTTCGACGCGGGCGTCGTCGACTACACGGTCTACGACAAGCTCGTGAAGGAGAAGAAGGTCGACCCGGCCGTCGTCCAGATCATCTGGATCACGCCCGAGTACGCCGACTACAACTTCACGGCGCACCCCAAGCTCGACAAGGACTTCGGCGCGGGCTTCACCGACAAGCTGCAGAAGGTCCTGATCGGGATCCAAGGCGACGACCGCGCCGTGCTCGCGGCGCTGGACCGGGCCGAGGACGGCCTCGTGGTCTGCACGAACGAGACCTTTGAACCCCTCCGCAAGACCGCCGTCGAGATCGGTCTCCTGCGCTGACCCCGAGGCCTGGAAACGGGCGAACCCCGGCTCGGCAGCCTTCGAGCTGCACGAAGCCGGGGTCGTCTTCTCCCGGACCTCGGCGCTCGCGGACGCCAACCTCGTCGTCAATCCGGGCGAGTCGCTCGCGCTCGTCGGTCCCAGCGGGGCCGGCAAGACGACGCTGCTGCGCCTGTTGAACGCGTCGCAGAAGCCGACCACGGGATCGGTCTGCGTCGATTACCGCCGCCTCGACGAGCTGACGCCGGCCGAGCTGCGCGGTGTCCGTGCGCGGATCGGATTCGTGCACCAGGACCTGGCGCTCGTGCCGTCCTTGCGCGTGCTGTCGAACGTGATCGCGGGCGGCATGGGCCGCATGGGCTTCTGGGCCAGCGCGCGCGCCATGACGTTCCCGCGGCGTGCGCAGGTCGAGCGCGCAGCCGCGATCCTGGAGCGCGTCGGCATCGGCGAGAAGCTCTACCAGCGCACGGATTCGCTCTCGGGCGGGCAACGGCAGCGCGTGGCGCTGGCCCGCGCGCTCTACCAGGAGCCCAGCGCGCTCCTGCTCGACGAGCCCGTCTCTTCCGTCGACCCCGCGCGCGCCCGGGACGTCGTCGAGCTCGTGACCGAGATCTCGCGCGAGCGCGGCATCACGTTGCTCGTGTCGCTGCACGACATCGAGCTGGCGCGCGCCTTCTTCCCGCGGCTCGTTGGCTTGCGCGGCGGGCGCATCGTGTTCGACCGCGAGACGCAGGCGACCTCGCCGGCCGACCTGAACGCCCTGTACTCCCTCGAGGGGCTCGAGCGCGTCGAGCCGGGGCTCCGAGCATGACCGAGCCTCAGCGCCTCGCGTGAGCCCGAACGCAGCACCCCGGCGGCCCTTCCCGCTTTCGCCGCGTTGGCGCGTCGTCCTGACGATCGCAGCCGCGGGCGTCGTCGCCTGGCTCGCGCTCGACGCGCCGCTCGCGATGCTCGTGCCGCAGGAGGGCGGCTGGCGCATCGTGCGTGCCTTCTTCGCGCGCGCGCTGACGCCGGCGCTCGACTACGAGTCGGACGTCCCGGCCGACACGCCGCCGATCCTGTGGCAGGCCCTCGCGGCCGCGCGGCGCACTCTCGTCTTCGCCGTGGCGGCAATGAGCGTGGCGCTCGCCGGCGGCATCGTGCTGGGGTTCCTCTCGACGACCACCTGGTGGGCCACCGAACTGGCGGGCGGCGCCGGTCCCGTGCGCCGCGCGCTGGCGCGCACGATCGGCCCGGCAGCGTGGTCGGTGGCCCGCGTCGTGATCGTCGTCATGCGCTCCGTGCACGAGCTCTTGTGGGCGGTCCTCTTCCTGGCTGCGTTCGGGCTCAACACCGCGGGCGCCGTGGCGGCGATCGCGATGCCTTACGCCGGCACGCTGGCCAAGATCTTTTCCGAGATGGTCGAGGAGGCGCCGCGCGACGCGGCCTACGCGCTGCGCGACGCCGGCGCGGGACCGCTGCAGGTCTTCTGCTTCGGGCTCGTGCCGCGCGCCCTGCCGGACCTGTGCGCGTACGCCTTCTACCGCTTCGAGTGTGCGGTGCGCAGCGCTGCCGTCCTGGGCTTCTTCGGCTTCCCCACGCTGGGCTACGCGATCGCGCAGTCGTTCGAGAACCTGCACTACGGCGAGGTCTGGACGTACCTCTACGCGCTCGTGCTGCTGGTCGTCGCGATCGAGCTGTGGAGCGGCGCGCTGCGGCGGAGGTTCGTGGCGTGAGCCCGCGCCGCCCCGACCTGACGCTCGACGTCGACGCCCTGCGACGCGCGCGGCCCAGGAGCCGCCTGCTGCGCGTCTCGCTCCTCGCGCTGGCGGCGCTCGTGGCCTACGCCTGGCTCAGCGGCGACATCCACGTGGACGACCTGTTCACGCAGCAGCGCGCCGACAACCTGCGCCGCTTCCTGCGCCAGGACGTCACGCCCTACGCGCTGCGCGGGACCGACTGGGGACCGATCGAGTACCTGCGCTTCGCCGGCGGCCTCGTCGCCGACCGCGGGCTCGACGGGATGCTCGCGACCCTGGGCATCGCGGTGCTGGCGATCGTGCTGGCCGGCACGGCCGGACTCGCGCTGGCTTTCCTGGCGGCGCGCAACGTGGCCAGCCCGACGCCGTTCGGCGACACGCTGGTGCCCGGGTCGCGCGCCTGGCGCGCCCTGTCCGCCGGGGTGCGCGCGGCCCTGATCCTGCTGCGCGCGATCCCCGAGTACGTGTGGGCCTTCCTGCTCCTGGCGATGCTCGGGCCGAGCGCGTGGCCGGCCGTCCTGGCGCTGGCGATCCACAACGCCGGGATCCTGGGCAAGCTCGACGCCGAGACGGTCGAGAACCTCGACCCGCGGCCGCTCACCGCCTGGCGCGGACTGGGCGGCTCGCGCGCGCAAGTCGCCTGGCTCGCGGCGCTGCCGATGGCCTCGAACCGGTTCCTGCTCTACTTCTTCTACCGCTTCGAGACATGCGTGCGCGAGGCCACCGTCCTCGGCATGCTGGGCGTCGTGTCGCTCGGGTACTGGATCCAGGATTCGCGGGCCAAGCAATTCTACGACGAGATGGTCGTATTCGTGGCGCTCGGCGCGGTGCTCGTCCTCCTGGCGGACGTCGCGTCGGCACTCATGCGCCGCGCACTGCGGCGCGCGAACTGAGCGAACCGCACCGACCACGACACCGTGACACCGACACCGTGACGAAG
Source organism: Planctomycetota bacterium (assembly GCA_031400875.1). GTDB lineage: Bacteria > Planctomycetota > UBA1135 > UBA1135 > JAEUHZ01. Next base: position 14,030 of record JANNQS010000047.1, read on the forward strand.
GCCGTGCTGGAGTTCGACGCGCTGACCAAGACGTACGGCAAGGTCCGTGCACTCGAGGGGCTGACACTCGCGCTCGAGCCGGGTCCCACGGGGCTCCTCGGGCCGAACGGCGCGGGCAAGACGACGCTCCTGAAGCTGTGCTTGGGTCTCATCGCTCCGACGTCGGGCTCGGCGCGCATCGCTGGCCACGATCCCGCGACGGCGGCGGGCCGCGCGCGCCTGCGCCGCGCGATCGGCTACATGCCCGAGGGCGACTGCCTCGTGCCCGGGCTGACCGGCGTCGAGACGGTCGGGATGCTGGGCCGCCTCTCGGGGCTCGAGCCGCGCGACGCGATGACGCGCGCGCATGAAGTGCTGGACTACGTCGGAATCGACGAGGCCCGTTACCGCGAGGTCGTGGGCTGGTCGACCGGCATGAAACAGCGGCTCAAGCTGGCGCAGGCGCTCGTGCACGATCCGCCGCTCCTGTTGCTCGACGAGCCCACGGACGGGCTCGATCCGACGGGCCGGCGGCACATGCTCGAGCTGGTCCACGACCTGGGCCACGCGCAGAAGAAGAGCCTGCTCCTGTGCTCGCACCTCCTGCCCGACGTCGAAGCCACGTGCGACGCGGTCGTCGTCCTCTCGCGCGGTCGCGTCGCGGCCAGCGGGCAGATCGTCGACCTCGTCGGCGGCTCGCGGCCGCGCGTGCGCTTCGAAGCGATCGGGGACGCCGCGCGACTCGAGACCGAGTTCGCAGCATCCGGGATCGTCCACGAGCGGCTCGAGAACGGCTCGTGGTCCCTGACGCTCGGTGCCTCCGAGTCGGGCGCCGAGATCGACGCCGATGCGGCGCTGGCCGCGGCCAGCCGCGCCGGTGCGCGCGTCGTGGCGATCGAGCCCGAGCGCGCGACGTTGCAGCAGGCCTTCCTGCGCGCGCTCGACGAAGCGGAGGCCGTGGGGTGAAGGCCGAAGCCCACCTCGAGGTCTACCGGCCGTTCCAGGGCCAGCTCCGCCAGCACCCGCGCGCGCCGATCGCGCTGTGGCGCGCCGGCTTGCGCACCGCGTTCCGGCGGCGGCTCGCGCTCATGATCCTCCTGGCGCCGCCCGTGATCGGCACGGTGATCTTCTCGTTCGTCGTCTACACGGGCTACGCGCTGCAGGAGGGCACGACGCCCGAGGCGCTCGGCGGCTCGAGCCTGCTCGGCCAGATGGCCGGCTCGATGATGCGCGACCACGCCGCGAAGGCGCTCGACGTGAAGAACCAGATCGCGCTCTTCCATTTGTCGATGTCGGCCTTCTCCCTGTTGCTGGTGGCCTGGTACGGCGCCGGGCTGATCGCCGACGACAAGCGCGAAGGCGCGCACCTCCTGCTCTTCGCGCGGCCGCTCTCGCGCACGGGCTACCTGATGGGGCGGTTCCTGACCGTGGCCACGTTCGGCGCGTTCGGCGCGATCGTGCCGACGCTGGTCGTGTGCACGATCGCGACCTTCGCGTCACCCGAGTGGTCGTTCATCCGTCTGGAGGGGATGGTGATCGTGAAGGCCGTCCTCTACGGGCTGGCCTGGGTCGTCGCGATGAGTTCGCTGGTCCTGGCGATCTCGAGCCTGGCGACCCGCAAGGCGTTCGCGCTGGCCGGCACGATCGGGCTCGTGTTCGGCCTGGCCGCGACCGGAGGCGTTCTGACCGGGCTCCTGAAGGTGCGCGCCTGGAACGCGCTCGGTCCGCACATGGCCTGGGCGCAGATCGCGAACAACGTGTTCGAGGTGGAGGAACCAAGCCGGCGATCCTGGGACATGAGTTGGAACTACATCTCGGTCGCGTCGCTCTTCGTCGCGTCGTGGATCGTCCTCGTCTGGAGCGTGCGGCGCATGGAGGCGGTCAAGTGACCCCCGCGGTCGAAGCGCACGACCTGGGTCGGTGGTACGGCGACGTCGTCGGCCTCTCCGACGTCAGCTTGACCGTCGAAGGCGGCATCGTCGGCCTCCTGGGCGCGAACGGCGCCGGCAAGTCGACGTTCCTGAAGCTCCTGGTCGGCGAGCTGCGCCCTTCGCGCGGCACGATCCGCGTTCTGGGCGAGGAGCCGTTCGCGAACCGCCGGCTCTACCAGCGCCTGGGCTTTTCGCCGCAGCAGGACGCGCTGTGGGCCGACCTGACCGCGCGCGAGACGCTGACGTTCCTCCTGCGCGCGTCCGGTTTCGCGCGCCCGGAAGCGCGACGCCGCGCCGGCGCGGCGCTCGAGCGCGTGCACCTGGTGGAAGCGGGCGACCGGCGCGTCGGGACGTTCAGCAAGGGCATGCGCCAGCGCGTGCGCATCGCGCAGGCGATCGCGCACGATCCGGCGCTCGTCGTGCTGGACGAGCCGCTGAACGGCCTCGATCCCCTCGCGCGGCGCGACACGCTCGACCTCTTCCGCGCGCTGGCCGCGGCCGGCACGCACGTGATCGTCTCGAGCCACGTGCTGCACGAGGTCGAGGAGCTGACGCGCACCGTCGTGCTGCTGCACCGCGGGCGACTCCTGGCGCTGGGTCCGGCGCCCGAGATCCGCGCGCTGCTCGACCGCCGGCCGCGCCGCGTCGCGATCCGCGCGCGCGATCCACGGCGGCTGGCGCGCGCCCTGCTCGAGGTCGAGGGCGTCACGGCCGTGCGCCTGGGCGACGCGGGGCTGCTCGACGTGGAGACCGCGCGTCTGGACGAGCTGCAGGAGCGCCTGCCGGCGATCGCGGCGCGCGAACGCGCCGGCGTGCGCTCCCTGACGGTCTCCGACGCGAGTTTGGACTCCCTGTTCGACGACCTCGTGGGCGGTGTCCGGTGAAAGCGCTCCTGTCCGCGACGTGGCTGCTCTTCGTCACGCACCTGCCGCGCCTCCTGCGCTCGAGGCGCACGCTGCTGGTGCTCATCGTGGCGCTGATTCCGGCCGCGATCGCCTGGATCGTCACGTCGGTGGCGCTCAAGAGAAGCCCTTCGCCCGGCGCGGTGGCGACGATGGGCGGCTGGATCCTGCTGATGCAGGTCGTCGTGCCGCTGACCGCCCTCGTGATGGGATCGGCCGCGGTCGCCGAGGAGGTCGAGGATCGCACCCTCACGTACCTCTTCACGCGGCCGATGCCGCGCGCCGCGCTTCTGCTCGGACGCTGGGCCGCGATCGCGGTCGTGCTGACCGTGATCCTGGCCCTCGCGACGTGGCTCTTCCTGGTGGCCGCGGGCCGCGCGCGCGGCGAGGGTCCGCAGCTCGACGCGGGCGTGAGGTGGCCGCTCGCCACGGCCGTGCTGATGGGCGGGCTGGCCTACAGCGCCGCAGCCGCTGCGCTCGGCGCGTTCGTGCGCTACCCGATCGTGATCGGGCTGGGGTACGCGTTCGCGGTCGAGGGCTTCCTGGCGAACCTGCCCGGCAAGAACCAGATGCTGACGCTGCAGCACCACCTGCGCAGCTGGATCATGGCGCAGGGCTCGGAGACCTGGAGCCGGTTCGAGAAGTTCACGACCGCGGGCACCGTGGACGCACGGACAGCCGCGTTCGTGCTCGTCGGGGTCGTCGTCGTGGCGCTCGCCGTCGGGTCCTGGCGCCTCTCGCGCCGCGAATTCCTGCTGAGCGCCTAGGGCTTCGTCGCGCGGCGGTAGTGCGTGCGGCGCAGCACGCGCTCGAGACCGCTCGCGTCCGCGCCGAGCTGCTCCAGGGCCAGCTCGTCCGGACCGATCACGCGCAGCAAGCTCGTTGCGCGCGCAAAACCGCCGGTGCGCGGATCCTGCAGCTCGAGCACGAAGCGGATCCCCCCGCGCGCTGGATCGCCCTGGCCGCGCGCGACGCCCATGCCGGTCGAGAGGTCGGACACCATGAGCCACTGGTACTCGGCATGCGGCTCGTCGTAGCCCAGGAAGCCGCTCCACGTGTACGTGCCGCCGCCCGGCACCTCGAGGTTCGCGTCGATGCGCAGATAGCGGCCGCCGAGTGCCCAGTCGATCGCGGCGCGGCCCGACACCTGGTCGGTCTCGCGGCCCTCGACGTCGACCGCGGCGTTCACGGTCGTCCAAGCGCCGACGAGCGGATCGAGCTTGCGATGATGCGGCCCGGGTCGCGTCGCCTGCGCTTGGAGCGAGGCCTGCTCGGCCAGGGTCGGCGGCGGCGTGTTCGCGACGGACGCCGCGGTGGGAGCATCGGGTTGGCTGACGCAGGCGCCCAGCACGAGCGCGGCGCACACACTCGGAATCGCGGTGGGAAGGCGCATCGCGTGGGAAGGTAGCGCGCCGCGCGGCGCGTCTCTAGAGCCCCAGCCTAGAGACGCAGCGTCGGGTCGCCCAGGAGCACGAACTTCATCGCCTGGAAGTAGATGCTGGCCGGGTACCAGTCCTCGGTCGGGACGATCGCGGCCAGGTTCTCGCGCCGGTGGTAGTTGCGCACGGCCGCGAGCCACAGATCCCCCAGGCGCACCGCGTCGGGCAGCGCGGCCGCGAACTCCTCGACCAGCGTCACGGCGGCCGGCTGGCTGCCGGTGACGCAGCCGAAGTAGGCCGCGACGGGACCGGGGCCGCGCACGAGCTCCTCGCCCAGGCTCGTCGCGTCGTGGTGCGCCGGCTGCAGCGGCGCGGGCGGCGGCGGCCACGTGGCGAACACCTCGCCCGCGTTCGTGCCCGGGTGCTCGATGCCCAGGACGTCGACGTAGCCCTGGTACGGCGGCTCGGTCGCGATCGCCGCGCTCGAGCAGCCGGCGCTGGCCAGGATCGACCGCGGCGCCAGGTCCTCGAGCCCGGCCCGGTCGCCGAGCCCGAACGCGCCGTCCCAGCCGGCCGGCAGCGCGTGGCCCGTGTGCAGCACGAGCGTGATCGCCTCGCGCAGGCACTGTTGCACGCGCGCGGCGCCGACCGGTGCGCCGGCGGCGTCGGCCAGCACGACCGCGCGATCGGCCGGGAATCGCTTCACGAGCGCGTCGAGGCGCGCGCGCACGTCGACCCAGCCGTCCTTGTGTACGAACGCCGCGCGGCGCTCCGGCGCGCGCTCGCGCTCGAACGCGACCGTCTTGGCGGCGCACGCAGCCACCTCCTCGACCGAGCGCGCCGGCCAGCGTCCGACTGCGATCTCGGGCACGTAGCTGACGCCATCGAAGTTGACCGGCGGCGACTTGTGGTGCTCGCCGTGCACCTCGCCGAAGTAGAGCGCGTGCACGCCGTCGCGCGCGCCGTTCCAGTCGTCGAACGTGCCGTCGTCGCGCGCGACGTCGCCGTAGTACAGGTCGCTGGGGTAGAAGGCCGTGTCGAACGCGGCCGGCGTGACGCGGTCGAGCGTCATCCAGCGCACGGGCACGAAGCCGACGTCGCCCACGAGCAGCACGGCCGAGCAGTGCCCGGCCTTCCAGCGCTCGAAGAGGACGTGCTTCACGCGCTCGGGCGCATCGACGCCGGCGCCCTGCACCGCGTCCTCGACGACGAGGACCTCGACCGGCATGTCGCGCCCGCGGTGCTCGACGTACTCCGCCAGCGCCGGCGCGAACTCGCGCGGCACGACGACGACGAGGCCCGCGCCCAGGACGAAGGCGCCGATCAACGCCGCTCCTCCGCGGCCACGATCCTCTGGTGCTGGCTGCCGAGCCCGTCCGCGCCCAGCTCGACGACGTCGCCGGCCTTCAGGAACTGCGGCGGCTTGCTCGCGAGCCCCACGCCGGCCGGCGTCCCGGTCGAGAGCACGTCGCCGGGCAGCAGGGTCATGAATTGGCTCGTGTACCCGACCAGGTGCGCGACGCCGAAGATCATGTCGTGCGTCGTCCCGCGCTGGCGCGGCTCGCCGTTCACGTCGAGCCACAGGCCGAGCTGCTGCGGATCGCGCACTTCGTCGGCCGTCGCCAGGAACGGCCCCATCGGCGCGAAACCGTCGTGGCTCTTGCCCTTCGTGAACTGCCCGCCGCGTTCCTTTTGCCACGAGCGCTCGGAGTAGTCGCAGGTCAGCACGTAGCCGACGACGTGCGAGAGCGCCGCGTCGTCCGCGACGCGCCGCGCCGTGCGACCGATGACGACGCCCAGCTCGACCTCCCAGTCGAGCTTCAGGATGTCGGGCGTCAGGACGACGTCGTCGTACGGTCCCGCCAAGGCCGAGCTGGCCTTCTGGAACAGCACCGGCTCGCCCGGGTTCGCGATGCCCATCTCGCGCGCGTGGTCCAGGTAGTTCAAGCCGATCCCGACGATCTTGCTCGGTCGCGCGATCGGCGGCCCCCAGCGTTCGTCGCGCGCGGCCTGCGGCAAGTGCTCGCCGTGCTGGTCGAGCCAAGCCGCGAGACGCGGCAAGCCGTCGCTGCCGAAGAACTGCTCGCCCCAATCGAGGCCGAAGCCGCTGCAGTCGAGGCGCGCGCCGTCCTCGAGAAGCACGCCGGGACGCTCACGCCCCGCGGGACCGAAACGCACGAGCTTCATTGCGGAATGGGACGCCAGCGCAGGTTCTGGAAGACGGCGCGCGAGCCGTCGTGCATCTGCTCGAGCGCGATCGCGCCCTTCTTCGGCCGTTTCGGCGATGAATCCAGCTCGTTCGCGATCTCGAGGCCGTTCAAGCGCACGCGGACTCGCGTACCACGCTCTTCCTCGCGAACGGATGCGTGCACCCAGCACCACGTCTCTGGCGCCACCATCTGCACCCTCAGATTTCCGAGCGACGAACCTTCCAACGTCCCCGTGAATGGAAGAGCCGGCATGCTCGCGTTCAGGTGCAGCACCCAGGGCAGCGGCCCGTGGTCCAGCATGTGGTCGATCGCGCCGGGTTCCTTCGCACGCTGGGCTTCGAGATCGGCGACCGACTGAGCGCGCAAGAGCACGCGCGCGGCTCCGCCGTCGGAGACCTTCGCGCGGAACGCGACCTCGAAATCACCGAAGTCGGCGCGATCGGTGACGAGCATCCCGGTCGCGCCACCCAGCGTCAGCTCGCCATCAGCGTTCTGCGCAGTCGCACCACCGACCGTGCGCCAGCCCGCAAGGTCTTCGTCCTCCGCCAGCTTCTGCCAGCCGTCGCCGGGCGCCTCGGGGTCGGTCGGCTTCACGCGGATGTCGCCCAGCGCGATCTGACCGTTCAGCACGCGGAACGAGAGCGGGGCCTCGGCCACTTCGTCGATCGGCGCGCCCGCGGCCGGCCCGGGGAACTCGACCTCGTCGTGCAGCAGGATGTCGTCGACCATCGCGCGCACCATGCGCGCGTTCGCGACCTTCTTCCCTCGCGCGTCGAAGCGCGGCGCGCGAAACGTCAGGTCCATCTGGTGCCATTCGCCGGGCGAGCGGAAGCAGGGGTTCACGGGCGCCTTGCCGGCGAAGCCCGGACCCGGCAGCAGCGCGCCGCAGCTCGCCAGCGTGGTCGTGCGCTCGTCGGGCGTGGCCGCGAGGAGCAGGTCGTAGCGCTCCTGCAGGCGCAGCGCCGCGCGCCCATCCTTGGGCAGCATGAACTCGAAGCTCATCCGGATATCGCCGAACGGGAGCCGATTCGTGAACGGCGCGTAGGCCGCATCCCACGCGGCCGACGAGCCTGCCTGTGGCGCGTTGACGAGCGCGTTGACGCCCTCCCGCGTCGCGAGCTTCGTTGGATCCTGCGCGTCGAGGTCGACGTCGACGAGCTTCCAGCCCTCGCCCCGCCAAAGCTGGAACGCGTCGCCGTAGCACAAGCGCAGCCAGCCCTGCTCCGAGCTCTCGTGCGCAGGAGGCGGCGGCGCGACGCGCGCAACGGGCTGGCCGCACGGCGGTCCGCCGGGCAGCTCGTTGATCGTGTACGCGAACTCGCGGTGCAAGAGCGGCTCGCCCTTCTCCGACACGAGCTCCGGGAGCACGACGGTCGCGACCGAGCCGCACTCGAGCTGCGACGCGCGGATCGTGATCGACTTGCGGTCGGGCGCGATCTGTGCCGAATCAACCGGCAGAACGCGCCGGTCGCGTTCGGGGCAGCCGTACTCCCACCACCAGTCGTAGTGGTGGCGGCGCAGCAGGACGTCGTCCGCACCCACTTTCGTGTTCGCCGCCAGGGGCTGCGTGAACGAGATCTGGAACCCGTCCTGCAGGAGCTGCACGTGCGCAACCTCGAGTGGCGTGCGACCGTTCCAGCGCACGCGCGCGATGCCGTGGCCCGGCGGACGTCCGCCCCACCCGCGGTTCGTCAACCCGAGGAACAGCGTTCCGTCCGGCGCGAACAGCGTGCGGATCGCCGACCCGACGTCGCGACGGAACGGCATGACCGCACCCTGGTAGCGACCGCGCACCTTCTCGAGATCGACGCGCAGCACCGCGCCGTTCGTCATCTCCGCCACGGCCAGCTGATCCGGCCCGAAGGGCCCGAAGCGGCCGTTGCTCGGCATGGGCGCCAGATCCCCCGTCGAGCGCGACCATCCGTACGGAATCCAGATCGCGGGCGGCGTGCGCGGCGTCGCGACCGGGTTCGTGTCGGAGGGCTGCGTGTTCGTCGCGCGGTACTCGGGCGTCCACTTGAGCGACGCGGGCACGCCGTAGAACTTGCCCTCCTCGACGTGCGCGATCGACGAAGTCGGCACCCAGTCGCCCTGGTTGTCGGTGACGAACAAGTCCCCCGCCGCGTTCGTCGCGATCCCCGCCGGCGAGCGGAAACCCGACGCGAACGGCTTCATCGTTCCATCCGGCGAGACCTTGAGCACCCAACCGCGCCAGGGCTCGTACGACTGCCCGTGCCACCAGTGCGGCTCGCCGAAACCGAGGTTGAGCGAGATGCAGAAGTTGCCGTCCTTGTCGAGCGGCAGGCCGAAGCCGAACTCGTGGTAGTTCGTCGAGAGGCCCCACGCGTCGCACACGGTCTCGATGCGGTCGCAGGTGCCGTCCACGTTCGTGTCGACGAGACGCGAGAGCTCCTGGCGCTGCAGCACGTAGACGTCGCCGTCGACGACGTTCAGTCCGAGCCCCTCGCGCAAACCCTCGGCGAAGAGCGTCCACTTCGCAGCTGCCGGATCCGCCGCCAGCGGGTTCTCGACGATCCACACCTGCCCGCGCCGCGTGCTGAGGACGAGGCGACCGTCGGGCAGGAAGTCCATGCCGCCGACTTCGGCCACGCAACCCGGCGGAGCGACGAGGTGGTCGACGACGTAGTAGTCCGACTCGCTGGCCGTGCCGGCCAGCGCCACGAGGAACACAGCGGTGATCATGGTGTCGGGAACGCCGCGCGGAGGACCGCGCGCTCCTCGTCCGAGTCCGGGGCCAGACGCACGCCCGGCAGCACGCAGACGCGCAGCCGCGCTTGCGTTCCGGGCGCGATCACGAAGCCCACGCCGCGCGGTCCGCCGACTTGCGGGATCCCCTCCGGCCCGGCGATCGCGACCCAATCCGGCAGCGGCTCGCTGCCGAACGCGGGCGTGCCCCACATCGCGATCTGACCGCCTTCGTGTCGCGGCGAGCGCAGCCCGAACGCACCCGCGATCGGCTGCTCCACGAACTCGAGCGCGGGCGCGCCGGGCTCGACCTCGACTTCGAACTCGCGCACGAAGCCGGTGCCGGCGTCGCAGGTGAAGGCGCGGACCGATTCGCGCACCCCGGCCGCGCGCGGTGCGTCGCGCTCTACACCGGCGAGACGGGCGTCGTACGCGATCCACGGCGTCGCGCCGTCGAGCTGCGTGACGCGCAACCTGCACGGCAGGGGCTTGCCCGCGCTTTCGAGCTGCGTGTCGGCCACGTAGAGGAGCGACGACGGGCCTGCGGCCCGCGCGCGCCACACGACCTTTCCGAGCGGCTCGAGCGGATCGCCGCCGCGCCCGCCCCAGTCCTGGCGGTTCACGAATCGCCCCGCGCGCACGGCGAGCAGTTGCACATCGTCGGCGCGGTACTCGAACGTCAGGCCCTCGGGCAGGCCGACGAGAAGGCCGCGCGGCCACTCCGGCTCGCCTTCCGCGATCGACGGCAACTTGCCGCGCACGAAAACCGGCCGGTCGCGCACGACGATCTCGCTGTCTTTCGGATCGACGACGATCTGATCCGCCGGCCCGAGCGCGATCACGTACGCCGCGAGCTCGCGCCGCTGCGCCTCGCTCAAGGGCTTCTCGAAGCCCGGCATCGGCGTGCCCGGGATCCCGTGCGTGATCGAGCGGAAGAGCGCGTCGGGCGTGTTGCCGTAGCTGAAGCCGCCGTCGAGGAAGCTGCGCGCCTTGCGGTCGAGCTGCGTGACGCCTTCGCCGTCGCCCTTCTCGCCGTGGCACTGCGCGCAGTTCGCGACGAACAGGGCCACGGTCTCGGGCGGATGGACGCGCGGCGCCGGCGTGGCAGCGGCGGCGACGGCCGCGGATGCCGGAGCCGGCGCAGCGACCGCGGCCGGAGGCGGATCGGCCGCTGCAGCCGACGGGCGCGGCGGGAGAGGTGGCAAGGGCGGAGGGGTGGGGATGGGCGGCACCGTGCAGGCACCGAGCACCCATGCGAACGCCAGGATCCGGGGGGACACGCCGGGAGGCTAGTCGCCGCGCCCCGCCGTGACCAGGACCGGCTGGCTCGTCGGTGGGCTCCCGTCCGGCGAACGGCGGGGGCCAGCCCCGGAAGTGCCTCGCCACCGCGTCCGTGTTCGGGAACCCAAGTCGTACGCTCCAGGAAGTCCGGACTGCCCGCGCCGCCTCGAGCGACGCAGGGCGCTGCTCCCGCCGTCGTTCACGGCGCGATGGTCATCGTGACCGCGTCGCTCAGGCTGTCGCTGAAGGGATCGTTCGAATCGCGGGACCAGGTCTGGATCCACACGCTCGCACCCGGCAGGAGCCCGGCGTCGAGGTGGAGGTCCAGGTAGGCGTTGAAGTCCTCCACGAATCGTCCGTCGCAGAGCCCCGAGGTCCCGCCCGCGTTGAGGACGGGGTGTCGGAACCGCTGGCCGCCCACGCACAGGAGACCGCCGTGGAACGGCACGGCCTGCGCGCCACCCCGGCCGTGGAAGTACATGCCGCTCGTGTTCGCGATCACGTTCGTCGTCGTCACCGTGCAACCGACGCCCGCGCTCGCGCTCGGCAGCCCGACGACCGCGATCGAGGGCGTGCAACCGAGCGAGTTGACCTTCGCCGTGCAGTACACGGTCGGCGCAGGAGACGCCGGCCCGTAGATCGCCACGCTGTGGATCCCGCCCGCCGCGAGGTGGTCGTACGAGGATCCCGGCGGCAGCGCGGGTGCGTTGCATTGCCCCTTGTCGTTGCGGCCCCAGCCGATCAACGCGCCGTCGCTGCGGCGCGCCAAACTGTGACCCCACCCCCAGGCTCCGCCGCCGGCTTCGAGATCGACGTACGCCAGTCCCGGCGGCAACGCGGGCGCGACGCACTGCCCGAAGAAGTTGTTGCCAAAGCCCACGACCGTGCCGTCGCTCAAGCGGCCCAGGCTGTGATCCAAGCCCGCCGCGATCCCCAGGTACCGAGCGCCGGGCGGAGGCGCGGGCACGTTGCACTGGCCGTCGGAGTTCCAGCCCCAGCCCACGACGGAACCGTCGCTCAACCGGCCCAACGCGTGGCTCTCGCCGGCCGAGACCTCGACGTAGGCGAGGCCCGGTGGCGGCGTGGGCACGTCGCACTGTCCATGGCCGTTGGTGCCCCAGGCGATCGCCGATCCGTCGCTGCGGCGCGCCACGGTGAAATCGTTGCCGGCGGAGATCTGGACGTACGTGAGTCCGGCCGGCAACGCCGGCACGCCGCCACCGGTCCAGCCCCAGGAGACGACGGAGCCGTCACTGAGGAGCCCGACCGCGTGTCGCTCTCCCGCCGCGATGTCGACGTAGGTCGTGCCGGCCGGCGGCGGAGGAACGAGGTCCTGTTCCCAGCCTGCTTCCCAGACCAGGACCTGGCCGTCGCTGCGCAGCGCGATCGTCGTGCCGCTGCTCGCGGCCACCTCGACGTAGGTGACGCCGGGCGGCGGGTCGGCGACATTGCACTGGTAGAAGTAGTTGTTTCCCCAGGCCACGACCGTGCCGTCGCTGCGCCGAGCCACGGAGTGCGTCGTCCCGCCGGCGATCTCCACGTAGCTCAGGCCGGGCTGCAGCGCGGGGATGACGCACTGACCCTTTCGGTCGTCGCCCCACGCCACGAGCGAGCCGTCACTGCGGAGCGCCAACGAGTGCCGCGCGCCCGCCGCGATCTCCGTGTAGGTCAGGCCCGGCGGCAGCGCGGGCGCGTTGCACTGGCCGAAGCGGTTCGCGCCCCAGCCGACGACGGAACCGTCGCTGCGACGCGCCACGGTGTGCGCGTAGCCCGCCGCGACCTCGACGTAGGTGAGGCCGGCGGGCAGCGCGGGCACGTCGCACTGGCCGGCGCCGTTCCAGCCGAAGGCCAGGATCGATCCGTCGCTCAGGAGCGCCACACTGTGCGCGTCCGGATCGTTCATGGCGTCCTGCGAGCCGCCGCCCGCGATCCCGATGCACGTGAGACCGGCGGGGATCGCCGGCACGTTGCACTGGCCCGACTGGTTTCGTCCCCACGCCACGAGCGAGCCGTCGCTGACGCGCGCGAGACCGTGGTCGGCGCCCATCGCGACCTCGACGAAGGTCAGTCCGGGGGCCAGCACGGGCACGTTCCCCAGGTTGAAGGCGTTCCAGCCCCAGGTCACGATCGAGCCGTCGCTGCGCAGCGCCGAGCTCTGCCATCGGCCCGCCGCCATCTGCGCGTAGCCGAGACCGGGCGGCAGCGCCGGCGGGATGGAGTGTCCGTACTCGTTCCACCCGAACCCGATGGCCGAGCCGTCCGCGCGCAGCGCCAGGGTGTGCATTCCACCAGCTGCGATCTGCACGAACGGCTCGGAGTTCCAGCGGCTGTCGAAGACGCCCTGCCCCCAGCCGGCGAGACCCGACTGCGCCGTCGCCGTGCTCGAGACGACGAGGAACGCGAACGACGCGGCGACGACACCAACCTGCAGACTGTGGAAGGAACGATGCACGACGGACCTCCGGATGCTGGCGCCGATGTCCTGGTTCCACGCCGATTTGCGCGGGATCCTGACTCGGCGCACGCAAGCTATGCCGCCGGAGGGGGGCCGCGTACGGGCCCTTGTGCGCAGAGGCGGCGGAAAGGATTCGCACGCGCCAACCGCGCGGCCGTCACCTCGGTGCCGGCATCGGGCTCGCGGCGGATCGCGCGCCGACGACGAGCGCGACCAACGTGAGCAATCCGTCGACGACCGTCCCGTAGACCGGCACCGTGCGTCCGCGCGGGGAGTGCCGCGAGCCGACAGCGACCGGCGTGCGAGCGCAGGGAGGTCTAGGGCACTCAGAGGCTGAGAAGAATTCGAAGCCTCTCGCGCCGCGCGCGGTTCCGCGCGGCGCCACCAGGGTTTGAGAGACCGTACGATCGATTGTTTCTCGGTCTCTCAGAGGACCGCCACGCCGCTCGTGATGTGGAACGGAGCCGGCGCGCAGAAGTCGCCCTGGTCTCTGAAGCTGACCTGGTGGTAGCGCGTGCCCGGCGCCGTGACGCCGCCGCGCACCGACACGGAGGGGTCCCCGCCTGCTGGATGGCTCGACGCTCCGCCGGCGTTCCTCTTCGGGCCCAGCCAGCGCCCTTCCTCCTGCGAGGGCCGCGTTCCACCCGGGCGGAACGACGCTGGCCGCGAGGCGATCGCCCCGCGGCCAGCTCGTCCCGCGCAGGCTGTCGGGCCTGCTTTGGGCGCGTCGATGTCAGGGGACCCACGTCAGCTGGTACCCATTCGTCCAGTTGAACAAGGCGGGCACCGAGCAGAACGTCGGGTTCGCGTCGCGGTAGCGCACCTGGTAGTAGACCGTTCCGGGACCGCCCAGGCCGCCCGACACGCTGATGGGCGCATCGCCCGGCACGCCGTAGCCGAACTCGCGGTTGCCGCACAGCGCGGGCTGGATCTTGAGCCGGCGCGTGTTGCCCGCGACGCAGCGCAGGCCGTCGCCGAACGGGACACCGACGAGAGGGATGGTGCCCTGGTAGAGCAGCATCGTGGCGTTCAAGTTCACGCCCGACACGGTCATGTGCACGGTGTCGTTCGCGATCGACGGGTTGCCGTTCGACCACAAGAGGCCGCCGAAACCGTTCTGGCTGTTGCCGCAGCCGCGGCCGGGCGCGCCGTTGTTGCCGCACGGGCAGGGCGTCCCGCTGCCGTCGCCGAAGCAGTAGCCCACGCCCACTTCGGGCTCGTGCAGCGTGTCGAGCGCGTCGAGGTCGTCGTCCGGCCCCATGCCCGAGCGCGACGTCATGAGGCCCAGGTTCTCGCCCGCGATCCAGATGCCGGGCGTCGACCCGGGCGGGCCGGCCGGGACCAGGATGTCGGCCTCGCTGATCGGGATGCCGAAGAAGGCGTCGGGCGTGCCGCAGATCGCGCTGCCGCGGCGCACGGAGAAGAACAGCATGTCCGTCGCGCCCGTGAGCCAGTCGTACGGCGCCGACGAGCGCTGGTAGCCCGCGAGACCGTTCTCGCGCAACGCCAGCGCGTCGAGGTCGTCCATGTCGGCCGTCGACAGGCCCAGCTGGAACGCCGAGGCGTACACGGCCGGCGCGCAAGTCGGGCACGTGCGCAGCACGTCGCCGCCGACGAACCCGTGCGCGACCGCCGAGCCGGAGTTCGGGAACGTCGTGACGGGGTCGACGAACCCGCTGTCGAGCGAGAAGTACGTGCACGTCGTGCGCGGGAAGAAGCGGTCGGGCACGTCATCGTCGAGCGCGTCCAGGTTGTCGCCGTGGACGATGCCGGGCGGGTTCTCGATCAGGCCAGTGCCCGGGTACACCGCGCCCGAGCAGCTCACCAGGCCGTCGCCGTCGATCGTGCCGGTGTTCCCGAACACGACCGCCGTGGGCGGCAGCGGCCCGCACGGCATCCCGAGGTCGCGGAACACGTCGGCGGCTTCGTCCTGACAGGGACCTTCCGTCCACACCGCCGGCGCGGTCGGCGAGCCGACCCAGCCCAGCCCGCGGTAGTTGACCGAGAAGGCCCACTGCTGGCGGGCCAGTGCTCCCGACGAGTTGCAGGAGACGATCGAGTCGAGGCCGTGGCTCAGCGCGTCGACCTCGACCAGGCAGGGCGTGTAGGCCGGGTGGCCGACGCAGGCGCCGTGCAGCGCGAGCCCCAGGCCGACGGGCGCGATCACGCCGCCGCTCTCGACGATGCCGGGCGTGGCCAGCGGCCCGATCGCGGGCGTCAGGGTCGCAGCGGCGAGCACATCGCCCTCGGTGATCGGCGTGCCGGTGAACGAGTCGGGCGTGCCGATCGTCGGGCCGTTCCAGTCGATCGAGAAGACGGGGAACTGCTGCGCCTGGGCCGGAAGGGCGCACAGGGCCGCGAGGGGCGTGGTCGTGAGGAAGAGGCGTCGAAACTGCGTCATGGGTCGGATCTCGCGCTTGGGGTAGACCGGGCGGACACCCGGCGGGTTGCCCTTCCGTGCGCTCAGCCCCCCCGGCGTGGAGCAGAAAGCGCGGGAAACCCGCGGCGCCGTCCCTAGACTCCCGGCATGTCGGACGGACTCCTGTGCGCGGCCGCTCTCGTCGGGTTCTCGTCGTTCGGTGGTTGCGCCAGCCCGGTGGAGACGCCGACGGCCGAGGCGAAAGCCTCGCGCCCGGCTCTGGCCGTGCCAGCCGCTGTTGCACCGGCCGAGCGCATCGAACTGTTCGTCGCCGACGCGGGGAGCCTGCAGCGCTTCTACGACGCGCCGCTCTCCGGCACGAGCACGAGCCGGATGCGCGCGTTCCTCGACGCGGCGGACGCGGCGCTGGTGGGCGTCGACGTCACTCAGCTCGACGTGGAGGCGCGCCTCGACCTGGCGCTGCTCGCGAACCGCATCGCGCGCGACCGCGCACGTCTCGCGCGGCAGGACGCGCGTCGCGAGGAGGTCGTGGCGCTGGTCCCCTACGCGCCGCGCATCGTCGCGCTGCTCGAAGCGCGCCAGCGTGCCGACCCGCTCGACGCGCGCGCCGCGGCCGAGGAGCTCGACGCCATCGCCGGCGCGGTGAAGGCCGCGCGCGAGGCGCTCGAGAAGGCGCCAGCGACGGATGCCGAGCCGCCGGCCGGGCGCGCCGTCGGCTTCCGCTCCGCGAAGGAGCTCGGGCGCCTGCGCGACGCGCTCGACGAGTGGCGCACGTTCCGCGCCGGCTACGACCCGGCCTTCGACTGGTGGGTCGCGGACCCGGCCAAGGACCTCGGCGCGCAGCTCGCGTCGCACCAGGAGCGTCTGCGCAAGCAGGTCGCGAAGCTCGAGCCGGAGGACAAGGACACGATCCTGGGCGACCCGATCGGGCGCGCGGCGCTGCTCGAGGAGCTCGCGTTCGAGCGCATCCCGCACTCGCCCGAGGAACTCGTCGCGATGGCGCAGCGCGAGCTCGCCTGGTGCCGCACGGAGCTGGAGAAGGCTGCTGCGGAACTCGGGCACGGCACCGACTGGCGCGCGGCGCTCGAGGCCGTGAAGCGCCAGCACGTCGAGCCCGGCGATCAGCCCGCGCTCGTGCGCGAGCTGGCGCGCGAGGCGATCGAGTACGTGCAGGAGAACGACCTCGTCACCGTGCCGCCGATCGCGGCCGAGACGTGGCGCATGTCGATGCTGTCGCCCGAGTCGCAGCGCGTGAGCCCCTTCTTCCTGGGCGGCGAGGTCGTGCAGGTCTCGTTCCCGACCGACGCGATGGCGCACGCCGACAAGCTGATGAGCCTGAGGGCGAACAACCGGGCCTTCTCGCGCGCGGTCGTGCACCACGAGCTGATCCCAGGGCACCATCTGCAGGGCTTCATGACCGCGCGCCACGCGACGCACCGGCGCGCGTTCTCGACGCCGTTCTGGACCGAGGGCTGGGCGCTGTACTGGGAGATGCTCCTGTGGGACAGGGGCTTCGCGCGCACGCCCGAGGAACGGATCGGGATGCTCTTCTGGCGCTCGCACCGCTGCGCGCGGATCGTGTTCAGCCTCTCGTTCCACCTGGGCACGATGAGCGAGGAGGAGTGCGTGAAGCTCCTGGTCGACGAAGTCGGCCACGAGCGCCGCGCGGCGGAAGGCGAGGTGCGCCGCTCCTTCGGCGGCGACTACGGACCGCTCTACCAGGCCGCCTACCTGACGGGCGGCATGCAGTTCCGCGCACTCCATCGGGAGTTGGTCGAGAGCGGCCGCCTGAGCGACCGTGCCTTCCACGACGCGATCCTGCAGGGCGGCAACATCCCGGTCGAGTTCGTGCGCGCACGCCTCGTCGGCGAGGTGCCCGCGCCGGGCGCGCCCCCGGCGTGGCGGTTCCTTCAGCCCTGAGGGCAGGCTTCCCGTCCCTCGGGAACCGTGCGAAGGTGGAACCGCGGAGGACGCGCGTTCGTCCATCCGTCGGCGGCCTCGGGTCTGCCGGCCTCGCGGGAGACCGGCGCCACACGGCCGTCTTGGAAACGTACGACTCTCCCCCCCCTCCCGAGTTTCCCATGACCCTCAGTCCGGTTCTCGCTTCCCTGCGCCTCGCGCTCAGCCTCGGTCTCCTGGCGCCGTTCGCCGCGGCCCAGAGCTTCAACATCGACGTCGGCGACGATCCGGGCGGCGGCATCTTCGGCGTGCCCGCGTCCACCTTCGGCGCCGCCGCTGCCCAGCCCGGATTCTGGAACGCGCTCACCGACGGCGCGGCCGGCGTGAACGTCGCGCCGCCCACTTCGGTCCCGTGGTACGTCGGGACGCTCTCGGACCTGGGCGGCGCGGCGACGACGGTCACGACCTCGGTGACGATGAACGCCACGTCGAACTCGGTCGGCGACTTCGAGACCGACAACCCCGGCACGTTCGGCGACGACCAGGCGCTCATGGACGACTGCGCCGACGTCGGCGCCCCGCCGGCGACGGCGACCTGGACGATCTCCGGTCTGCAGAACGGCGTCTACGACGTCTACTGCTACGCCTGGGCGCCGGACAACTCGTCGTTCATCACGCGCGTCAACCTCGGTGGTGGGCAGCAGACGTCCGGCGGCCCTTGGCCGGGCGGCTACGTGCTCGGGACGACGCACACGCTGCACACGACGACGGTCACCACGGGGACGATCACGATCACGATCGGCACCGTGACCGGCTTCGGATCCTGCAACGGCATCCAGCTCAAGCGCGCGCCCGGCACGCCGGTCTCGAGCTTCTGCTTCGGCGACGGCACGGCCACGCCCTGCCCGTGCGGCAACACCGGTGCGGCCGGCAACGGCTGCGCCAACTCGCTGAACGCGGCCGGCGCGAACATCGCGGGGAGCGGCAACGCCAGCATCGCCGTGGACACGTTCCTGCTCTCGGGCACGGGCATGCCCAACTCGAGCGCCCTCTACTTCCAGGGCACGTCGATGCAGGGCGGCGGCGGCGGCGCGACGTTCGGCGACGGCCTGCGCTGCGCAGGCGGCACCGTGGCCCGCCTGGGCACGAAGGCCAACGCGGGCGGAGCCAGCCAGTACCCGGCGGCCGGCGACCCGAGCGTGTCCGTCCGTGGCCTGTGCGCGGCCGGCGACTTCCGCACGTACCAGGTCTGGTACCGCAACGCCGCCGCGTTCTGCACGGCCGCCACGTTCAACCTGTCGAACGGCGTGAGCGTGACCTGGGTCCCGTGAGTGTTCCGGCGGCCGCAGGCCGCCGGGCAGCCACCCCACCCAGAAGCCGACCTTGGATGGCTCGGCCTGAAGTTGACCTCGTGGACCTGCCGTCCTGGTGGTGTCACGGCACGACCACGACGTCTCGACAAGCTTCCCGTCGACGATCTTCGACGATCGTCGACGGGTCCAGCCCGGTCACGGCGCCCAGTTGACGGTCACGCCGTTCGTCAGGTTGAACGTGGACCCGCTGCAGAACGTGGCGGCGTTGCGGTACCAGGCCTGGTAGTGGTGTTGGCCGCCGCCGGCCGGGACCATCCCGCGCACCGAGATCGGCAGATCGCCCGGGTTCCCTTGGCCGTAGCTGGCCCAGCCCGAGGACGAGTTGTCGACGCCCAGCCGGATCGTGGCGCCGGCCGCGCAGCGCAGCCCGTCGCCGAAGACCGCGCCGAGGCCGCCGCCGGCCTGGGTCGTGCCCTGGAAGAAGAGCGTCGGCGT
>JANNQS010000048.1:0-43715 GCA_031400875.1 Planctomycetota bacterium
CTACTTGACGAACGCGCTGCCTTGCGGCTCCGCTTCGGCTCGCTTCGCTCGCCTCCGCTGCGCCGCAAGGCAGCGCAACGGCGGCGAGCGACAACTCGCCTCGTCAGCAGTTGTAGATTACAGAAGGAACGTTACGCCAGCGGCATGGTGACGGACCTGGAGGATGCTGAGCTATTCATTCACGGCGTAGGGCCCGACAAAGTGTCAGACATGGTTACTAACATTATTCGCTGGCATCTGATTGAGTATACCAAGTCACAGTGCAGCACGTGGTCTATACCGATGAAGTCTGGTGGCGCTGCCGGATTCTGCTGGTCCGCGACCAATAAGCGGTGGGAGGCGCGCCGTGATGATATCCTCGTTGTCAAAGACAGAAGAATCCTGCTTGTTCCCAAATGGGCCGTATCCCGGCGACGCGGAACGCCAAAGGACGCATTTCACCGCGAATATGTTCTTGAGTATGAGCGTAGCGAGCTCAGCGTGAATAGTGCTCTCGTTCAGTACCGTGGGGATGGTTCGCCATTTATCACCAAGAAATCGCTTGTTGAGTCCGGAGTCATCGCCACGAAAGAGTATCTCGTAGAGTGGGCGGCGCGGCATCGGGAAGTTCTGGAGCGCTTCAAAGCCCGACTTGCAAAGGGTCGTGCTCCGCTCTCACATGAAGAGTTCGATTCCGATCAGGACATCACCGATATCTGCAAGCGGTTGATTGATGAACTTGCGAGTATTCCAATCGGCCAGCCTGGTGCTGCTGATTATCATCACTGTGTGGCTGCGATCCTGGACCTCGTGTTCTACCCCGCTCTAGCCAATATTCGCACTGAGAATCGCATACACGGCGGTCGCAAGCGGATCGATGTTACGTTTGACAACCTTGATAGAGATGGGTTCTTTGCCTGGTTGCAGAGGCCGCTTGGAATGAAGTGTCCATACATTGCTGTAGAGTGCAAGAACTACGGAGAGGATCCCGCGAATCCAGAACTAGACCAACTTCTCGGGAGATTTAGTGACGATCGGGGGCGCGTTGGAATGCTAATATGTCGCGATATTGAGGACATGAAGCGATTCGTGCGGCGCTGCCATGATTCATATAGGGATCGGAACGGCCTAGTCCTTCCTCTGACGGATGCGGATTTGGTGACGATGCTTGAGCTTATGGCAAGTGGTGCAAGTATTGGCAGGGCAGGAGTGCGTGTGTTCGAGCCATTGCTGCGAGACCTTACTAGGCGTGTCGTAGAGGGAGGTGCCTGACATGCGGAGGAGGTGCCTACGAATTGCGACCGGACCTGCACTGGTCCGAATCGAGTGTCTTCAATTGTCCGCCTTCTAGCCAGAGTCTCGTCGATGCGCTGACAGCACGGTAGACGGTGCGGCCGACATGCTTGCGGCTTCCACGAGGGGCTTCTCAAATGACACGTTCGAAGATCCCAAGGATCGAGACGCGATCACTTTCCGATAGGACGATGTCGTCGTGGCTTTCGTTCAGCGATGACAACACGATCGCCCTGGTCTCGCCGATGGAGTCCTCCCCGCGAGCTCGCGCGCTGCGGTAACGCTTGATCACGGCGAGTGGAGCGTCGCCCGCGAAACCGTCGACCCGGCAGAGGACTATCTTGCCGTTCCGGCTGCCACCAGGATCTCTGCGGAACATGCACAGCTGACCGTCCCGGATGAGCGGTTCCATCGAATCACCTTCCGCTCGGACAAGGAAGCGGTCGTCGGGGAACGGGCCCCCGGCCATGGCGTGCCAAGTGACCGATTCGGAGTCCGAGAAGCAGCCATCGAGCGTCGTGTAGGACGCGTTCGCGGCGGCTCGTAGACACAGCAAGGGGAGAGAGTTCACGAAAGGCATCGGCTCCGCGGCGACGAGGCGCATTCGGCTCTCGAAGTATCGCCGCGTCTCCGCGTCGACGAAGTACACGTGGCAGCCCTTCTGTCCACGCGTCATGAGGGTGCGGTAGGTGTTCTTGATGATGGCGTCGATTCGCTCGGCGGTCTCTCGGCGATTCTTCGCTTCCAGCTTCCTCCAGCCGTGGATCGACTTGTCCATACGGGAGCGTTTCTCCGGGCGCGCCACGATGCGGCCGTTGCGAACGACCAGGTCATCGCCAACGATCACGCCGACGTAGTCCAGCTCCAGCCCTTGGCAAGTGTGGATGCAGCCGACCTCGCTGACGGAGTTCGGCTGGATGATCCAGGCCTGGCCGTGAGAGGTGAGGTTCCATGTCGCCTCGTAGGGACCGATCACTATGTCACGAAGACTGGGGTCCTTCTGGCTGATCCAGTCCCAGCAGTAACCCGCGACCATCCGTGCCTTGTTCTTCTCTTGGTTCTTGGTGCGAACCCAATCGTGCAGCTCCGTAGGCGTGTCAACGATCTGGAAGTCGAACTCGTCAGGCGCCAGGGATTCGTTGGCGGTGGCGCGGACCTGAAGCGTGCTGTCGAGCCAGGCGATGTACCCGTCCGAGCCATTGCAACGGAACTGAGATTCCAACTTCAGCTCGGTGACCTTCGCGCCCTCCGAACGCGCCCATCGGCGGATCTCGTCCTTGTCGCCGATGTCCTTGAGGGTGACCTTCTGGTCCTCGTCGAGGAAGAACACGCTGCACCGACTCGCGCGGATGATCTCGGCGACCTGATTCTCGCCCCGACCGAACATGGCCGACTTCTCGTTGAGTCGATGTGCCTCGTCCACGATCAAGCAGTCGAAGGCGTCCGCTTCCGCGCTGATGAAGGAGCCGGACCCGCTGAACATGTTGGAGATGTGGGACTTCTTGAGGGCGCACGTGAGCTTGGCTTCGTAGACGAGACGAGGCGCGGAGTTGCGCGATACGTACCTTGCCACGAACTCCCTGTTGGTCAAGGCGACGAGCAGGTTGATGGCTACCACCGACTTGCCCGTCCCGGGACCGCCCTCGACGATCAGGACCTGCTTGCTGCCGCTCGCAGCCCGAGCTGCAAGCTGGAGCGCCGTCTCGTACACGACCTTTTGGTCGTCGATCAAAGTGAACTCGGCGTTCCCTCGAATCATTGATGCGAGCTGATCCGCAAGATTCTTCGAGGGCTTGATCTTGCCGTGATCGATGCGGAACAGGACCTGATCGGTGTCGCCGTACCGAACGTGCGCCTTGAGGAACGCCTGCAGCTTGAGCGCGTCCTGCTTCAGGAACACCGGGGCCTTGAGCAGGTATTCCTCGTAGAAGGCGTGCGTGATGCAGTCGTCCGGCTCGTAGTTGTGCAGGTAGGCGCATGGGACGAGCTGGATGCGCTCTTGCTGCACGGTCTGGTTGAAGTCCTCGAGAAGCCGCATGTAGGACCATGCCTGATACGAGGGATGCAGCGTCTGACCCTCGCCGCGCCGGTATCGCGTGACGACGACGGCATCCAGTTCCGTGCGCGTGGCACGCTCCCATTGCTTGAGCTCGATGAGCACCGCCGTGTCGCGGCGTTCCGAATCCTTGCCCGACAGGATGAAGTCGATGCGCTTCGACGTCTGGGGGATGTGGTATTCGATCGCGACGCCGGCGTCTCCCGGAAGCTCGTCGTCATCGAGCACCCGATCCATGTACTGCAGGGAGTGCGCCCAGGAATCGATCTCCGACCTTCCCGTGCTCCGGCCTGTGCGGCGCTCGAAGTTCTCACAGATGATGCCGGCGATGTCGTTGCCCATGACATCCGCGCGGAACTGGGACTTGGTTGCGGAGTAGACGATCATCGACAGTGGGCAGTGGTGCGAGGCGCTTCCTGGCTCCGAGGAGCGGGAAGGTTAACCAGAAGCGCGGCAAGCGACAGTGACTGGGTTGGCAACCGAGGCGGCCAGCATGTGGATACCGGGAGGGTGCGCACTTGTTCGCCGGATAGAGCGGTGTCCTGCGGAGTCCTCCCCCGTAGTTGGCCACGTCTCACGTCGCCACGGACGGTGCCAGAAACCTGCCCACGCGCGTGAGAAGTTGCTCAGGTGCCCGTCGCTTCTCAGCCTGAACACAGTTCGTCGTGACCCAGCGTTCGGGTGAACGTGCGGGTTCGACGTCGAGGAGCTTCCCCCATGCTCGATGATCTTGCTGAACGTGTGCTCGCTGCGGTCGATCGCGCCGCGCCCGAACTCCGCTACGAGGAGAAGTCCTGGCAGGGGTACGACGGAACGAACGTCGTCCTTCGTCAACTACTCGGAGCCCGCCAGTGCGATGTGCCCTACTCGATGGGTGGCGGCAACTGTGATCTCGTGGTTGACGTCGACGGCACGACCACGTGGATCGAGGTGAAACAGGCGTGGACCTGGAAGACCTTCACGAACCCTGCGGGCAGGAACAGCAACTACCACAAGCACCTCTTCGGCGAGACGGCCAGCGCGCTTCACGACGCACGCGATCGTCTGCCGCGCCTTGTCGGACGACCGGAAGCGCAGGTGATCGGCCTGCTGGTGATCGGGCTCGACTCCGATCAGCTCCCGCTGCCGCTCGGAGACCTCGACACGCTGGCCGAACGCGCGGGCCTCGCCCTCAGACCGTGGCGCCGCTTCTCGCGTTCGCGTCGTCGCAGCCAGCAGACCAACTTCGCGTCCATCGGAGTCCATGCGCACCTCTGGCTGCGTGAAACGTCAGAATTGGTCGGGGTTTGCTCCGCCACGGATCGAGCCTCTTCGTCCGCGGGAGGCCAGTCATGAGCCAGCCGTCGCAGCCCATCGATCGAGCGGAGGTGCGGAAGCGTGTACTCGAGCTGCTTCGGGACCTCACCAGCCGTCACCCCACGAAGTGGCAGTGGGAGTGGAGCGCACAGATCCGCCCGCTCTTCGAAGCGTGCGGACTCTCGAAGTGCGAAGTCGACTTCGACACGCGGGCGAGTTTCAAGAAGGATGTTCGCCAGCTGCTCCCGATGAATGCGTACACGCCCGAGCTGGCCGCTGAACGGGTCGATCACCTCATCGACATCGTCGTGCGATACCACGCGATTGCATCTGCGATCGCCGCCCAACCGGATTCGGAGTGAGCGACTCGGCGCCAAGTCGTGCCGCGGAGAGCCTTCCGCGGCACGCGCTGGCCGGGGACTATTCTGGGCGCCAATATGATTGGCCCCGGAACGACCGTCGTGACCAGCCCGAGCACGAACCCTCCCGCGCCCTCTGCCCGCCCCCTCGACGAGCAGCTAGCCCTCCGCCTGCTCTTCGAAGGCACCGCCCGCGAGACCGGCGAGGCCTACTTCCAGGCCCTCGTCCAGAACCTCGCGAAAGCGCTGGGGACCATCGGCGCCTGGGTCACCGAGTACGACCCCGAACGCCGGCGCCTGCGCGCTCTCGCGTTCTGGCTCGACGGCAAGTTCATCGCCTGGGAGCAGGACATCGAAGGCACGATGTGCGGCGAGGTCATCGACCACGCCCGCCTCGTCCTCGTTCCCAACCGCGCGTTCGAGCTCTTCCCCGGCCAGCCCGATCCCTTCGGCGCCGTCAGCTACATGGGCGTCCCCCTCGAGGAGACCGACGGCACGATCATCGGCCACCTCGCCGTCCTCGACACGCGCCCCATGCCCGAGGAGCCGCGCCTCCTCACCGTCTTCCAGCTCTTCGCCCAGCGCGCCGCCGCCGAGCTCCAGCGACTCCGCGCGGAACAGCGCGTCCGCGAGCGCGAGGAGAAGCTCGCCGGCGTCGTCGACGGCGCCATGGATGCCCGAATCGAGCTCGACGAATCGTTGCGCGTCACGCACGTCAACGCGGCGGCGGAGCGCATCTTCGGGTCGACGGGGGGCAAGCTCGTCGGCACCGACTTCTCGCGGCTCCTTGCGGCGGAGGAGGGGCCGCGCCTCCGCGCGTTCGTCGACAAGCTCGATGCGGGCGCTGCGACTCCTGGATCGGCGTGGATCCCGGGTGGTCTGCGCGCTCGCACGGCGGACGGGGCGGAATTCCCGGCGGAAGCGACCATCGCGCGCCATCGGCGGCGCGACAAGCTCTTCCACACGCTCGTCCTGCGCGACGTCAACGACCGCGTCCGCGCGGAGGAGACGATCCGCGCGCTCACGGCCCAGACCAGCGTCCTCCAGGAACAGGTTCGCGCGCTCGGCAACTTTGGCGACATCCTCGGCAGGAGTGAGGCACTTCGGCGTGTCCTCCAGGACGTCGAGCAGGTGGCGGACACCGATGCCAGCGTCCTCCTCCTCGGCGAGACGGGTACGGGGAAGGAGCTCGTCGCGCGCGCCATCCATGCGCGCAGCGCGCGGCGGGACAAGCCTCTCGTCGCGGTCAACTGCGCGGCCATCCCGAAGGATCTCGTCGAGAGCGAGCTGTTCGGGCACGAGAAGGGGGCCTTCACCGGCGCGACGGCGCGGCGGGATGGGCGCTTTGCGCTGGCGGATGGGGGCACGATCTTCCTCGACGAGCTGGGGGAGCTGCCGACCGAGATCCAGGTCAAGCTGCTGCGCGCTTGCGGCAACGGGTCGGGATGGACCGGCTTCGCGCGTTCCGAGGGGGGCTTCCGTCCGACATAGATGGCATTGACTATGCCTTCAATGTCGGCCATACTCGAGTCCCCGCTACGGCGGCTGAATGCGCACCCGTTCGGGAAGGCGACGGCACCATGACTCAGACCCCCCAAGACCTCGGCCAGCGCCTCCAGGACGCACGGGAGGCCGCTGGCCTGACCCAGCTGATCGTGTCCGAGCACCTGGGAGTGCCGCGCTCGGCGGTAGCGGAGTTCGAGGCCGGACGGAGGAACGTCACCGGGTTGGAACTGGACCGGCTCGCCCGGTTCTACGGCCGTTCGGCAGCCGAGCTGCTCGAACCTGCCCCGATGCCTCCCGACCCGGTCTCCACTCTGCTCCGAGCCTCCCAAGAGATCGCGCGGGACCACGCGCTGGAGCAGCGAGTGCGTAGGTACTGGCGGCTCTGCAACGAGGTCGAACACCTCGAACGCGAACTCGGGATACCTCGCAGGGCGTCGGCGCTCTTCGCGTACGCGATCCCTTCTCCGAGCACGAAGTGGGAGGCGATCCGACAAGGCCAGGACGTGGCGGCGCTCGAACGCAACCGGCTCGACCTCGGTGCGTCGCCGGTGTGGGAGCTTCCGGAGATCCTCCAGGCTCAAGGTGTGCGGGTCACCGAGGAAGCACTTCCCGACGGCGTCTCCGGCGCGTTCCTCTACGGGAAGGACCTCGGCCCTCTGATCATCGTGAACGAGAACGAGCACCGAGTGCGTCGGCTCTTCTCGTACGCGCACGAGTACGCGCACGCGCTCCTCGATCGAGCCCGCAACGCGACCGTCAGCCGCCGGTCGGACAAGGACGACTTGATGGAGGTGCGAGCCAACGCGTTCGCCGCGCACTTCTTGATGCCAGAGGCCGGTGTGTTCGCGTTCCTCGCATCGCTCGGCAAGGGGGCGACGGGACGACAGCTACAGGTCGTGCCCGACTCCGCGAGTACCGGCAGTGCGGATGCGGTCTTCGCCTCGAAGCGATTGCCGACCGCGAGCCAAGCGGTGCAGATCCACGACATCGTGCACCTCGCGCACGTGTTCGGCGTGAGCTACTCCGCCGCGCTGTTCCACTTGCTCAACCTGAAAGTGCTGACGCGGGACCAGTTCGAGGCGCTCCAGGTCCAGGACGATCACGCGCGACGACTCGCGCGGGCGTTGCGGGGCGATGCGCTCGACGAGGACTTCCACTGGAAGCTCTCATCGCAAGTCCTGTCGCTCGGATTGGAGGCGTACCGACGCGAAGTCATCTCGCGCCGCAAGCTGGTCGAGCTGGCGAAGGAGGCCGGGATCGAGGAGTCCACGGTCGATGAAGTCCTCACCGACGCCGGACTCGACGACGATCCAGTGCCCGCGCAGGTGACGGAGTGATCGCAGTTGGAGGAGACTGCCGATCGCCGCGCACGAGTCGTTTGCGACACGTGCATCCTCGTGAACTTCGCCCGCATCAGGCGGCTCGATCTCCTCGTCGAGCATCCTGACTACCGCTTCGTCGTGCCCGAGCAGGTGCTCGATGAGCTGACCGAGCCTGGACAGCGTGTCTACGTGGACGGGGCGATCGCGAGTGGAGGGCTCGAACTCATCGTGTCGTCCGACCTTGCGGAGGTGACGAAGGCTGTCGAGTTGCGTCGGCACATGGATCGAGGCGAGGCCGTCGCGTTCGCCGTCTCCAAGCATCGGGGTTGGCTGATCGCTACGGACGAAGGACGGCGAACCCGGCGCATGATCATCGAGCAGCTCGGCGCGAACCGGCTCCTGACTACACCGGCGATCCTTTTGAGCTGCATTCTGGCCGGAGCGCTCACCGTCGCAGACGCCGACGAGATCAAGGCGGAGCTGGAGCGGCACCGCTTCCGCATGGCGTTCACCAGCTTCGATGAACTGATCCGGGAGGGCGGACGATGAGCGAGCCCGAGCCCAGTCCTCCGTGTGTTACCGGTCATCGAACGTGACCCCCTGTTCGGGCAAGAAACGTGACCCCGCCCCGGGCCCCGCGCTCGTCCCGCGGGGTGCCTGCCCACCCCGGCAGCCTCGCGCCGGACGGCTGTCCTCGCCCAGTCACTTGCTGATTTGCACTCGAATCAGGACCCATGGTCCTGATGTCTGCGCCCTGCCACGCGCGGGTACTCGTTCCCCGTGAGCTGCCCGGTCACCTTCAGCTCTGACCGCCCTCGAGCAGGTCGAGATCCGGCGCGACGCACTGGTCGAATCCTGTTCAGCGCCTCCCGAGGCCCCGCGGGGCCCCGATGGCCTGCCCGCAAGGCCGACGGAGCGTCCAGGCTAACCATTCTGCTTGCATAACACGCCATAAGTCGATAGGTTATGCAAGCACAATGGCGAACTCCACCGCTTCGACGCCTTCGAGCGCAGCCGCCTTCGTGGACCATCTCCAGGCGTCGGGTCGCTACGTCTTCACTCGTGCCGAGGCGCAGGAAGGGACGCACCTCGAAGGCACGGCGATGGAGTCGGCACTGCGGCGGCTGCGCGCGCGCGGTCGCATCGCGACTCCGCGCCGCGGCTTCCACGTCATCGTCCCCATCGAGTACCGCGACTCCGGTTCGCCGCCGGCGTCCTGGTTCATCGACGACCTCATGCGGCATTTCGGGCAGCCGTACTACGTCGGCCTGCTCACGGCCGCGTCCCTGCACGGAGCAGCCCACCAGCAGCCGATGCAGTTCCAGGTCGTCACCGATCGTCCGACGCGCCCCGCGCTCGTCGGGCGTTCGCGGATCGCGTTCCACATGAGTCGGACCGTGACCTCGACCCCGATCGCGGAGATCCAGACCGAGACGGGATCGATGCGCGTCTCGACGCCCGAAGCGACGGCGTTCGACCTCGTGCGCTTCGCCGGAGCGGCCGGCCATCTGGGCAACGTCGCCACCGTCCTGGGCGAGCTGGCGGAACGATGCTCCGGGGACGCACTCGCGGAGCTCGCGCGACTCCACGCCGTTCCCGACGTGCAGCGTCTCGGGTACCTCCTCGATCTCGTCGGCGAGCACGCGCGCGCCGAGCAGCTCGCGGGGTGGCTCGCGATGCATCGCCACCGACCCGTCCTGCTGGCTCGCGGGCTGCCGGATGTCGGGGCAGCGTCCGACCCGCGCTGGCGCGTGAAGCCGAACGTCGCCGTGGAGAGCGACTCGTGATCCCGCGCGCGCACGTGACGCATTGGCGCGCTCGTGCGCCTTGGCCCACGGACGCGCAAGTCGAGCAGGATCTGGTGCTCTCCCGGGCGCTCGTCGAGCTGTTCAGCGATCCCGCGATCGCGCAATCGCTCGCGTTCCGCGGCGGCACGGCGCTGCACAAGCTGTTCTTCGAGCGCCCCGGTCGGTATTCGGAGGACATCGACCTCGTCCAGATGACGGGGGCAGCCATCGGACCGACCTTCGATGCGATCCGCGCGCGCCTGGATCCGTGGCTCGGTGAAGCGCGCTCGAAGCAGGGGGAGGGTCGTGCTTCCCTCGTGTATCGGTTCGAGACGACGTCGCTGCCCGTCCAGCGCATGCGGCTGAAGGTCGAGATCAACACGCGCGAGCACTTCGCCGTGCTCGGAGCTCAGCGCGTGCCGTACGCGGTCGAGAGCCCTTGGTTCTCCGGAGAGGCCGAGATCGCGACCTTCGGGTTGGAGGAGCTGCTCGGCACGAAGATGCGGGCGCTGTACCAGCGCAAGCGGGGGCGTGACCTCTACGATCTCTGGTTGGCGCTCTCGACGATCACGGTGGACGATGCGCAGGTCGTCGCCTGCTTCAAGCGTTACCTGGCGCACTCCAGTGCGTCCGTCGCCCGCGCACAGTTCGAGTCCAACCTGGAGCACAAAATTGCGGACCGGACGTTCGTCGAGGACGTGGGGCCGTTGCTGGCGGACCCGTCCAACTACGACGTCGCCCAGGCGGCACGCGTGGTGCTCGATCGCCTGATCGCGAAACTGCCGGCATGAGCGACGGTCGCTTGGTTTCCACGCCGGCACCCGCCAGGATCGTCGGAACAGGATTCCGGCGCGAGGCTCGAGCGATGCCGCCTGCACCGCGGACGAAGGATCGGGGCGATGGTTCGTGTCGCCCATCACGAGCTCGGTCACTATCGGGACCGGATCCCCGTGACTTTCGCTTCCGCCGAGTCGCGGCATAGAATCGGATCCGCCGCTCGCAATGGAGGATCGCCCCCAGCACGTCGATCCGGATGCGGGTGCCGAGCCGCCCGTCTCGCTCCCCGAGTTGCTTCCAGAGGCCGAGGGCGAGTCGCACCAGAGCCAGCTCCTCGACCGGCTGCGCAAGCACGTGCCGGAGGGCTCGCGCTACCAGCTGCAGGGCGAGATCGCGCGCGGCGGCATGGGCGCGATCCTGAAGATCTGGGACGAGGACCTGCGCCGCAACCTCGCCATGAAGGTGATCCTCGGCCGGGCCGAGGCGTCATCCGGCGGCGGGTCGCCGCCCGTCGACCGGCGTCTTCTCGCGCGCTTCCTCGAGGAGGCGCAGGTGACCGGCCAGCTCGACCACCCGGGCATCGTGCCGGTGCACGAGCTCGGCCTCGACTCGACGGGCCGCGTCTACTTCACGATGAAGCTCGTCAAGGGGCGCGACCTGAAGCAGGTCCTCGAGCTCGTCTTCGAGGAGCGCGAGGGCTGGAACGAAACGCGCGCCTTGGGCGTGATCCTGAAGGTCTGCGAGTCGGTGGCCTACGCCCACTCGAAGGGCGTCGTCCACCGCGACCTGAAGCCGGCGAACGTGATGGTCGGGAGCTTCGGCGAGGTCTACGTCATGGACTGGGGACTCGCGCGCGTCCTCGGCCGCAAGGACTCGCACGACCTGCGCCTCGTGCCCGAGCAATCGACGCAGTCGATCCGGACCGCGCGGCGCGACGAGCGCGACGGCACGCCCGACGCGCCACTCCTCACCGAGGACGGCGACGTCGTGGGCACGCCGAGCTACATGCCGCCGGAGCAGGCGCGCGGCGAGATCGAGAAGCTCTCGACGCGCAGCGACGTGTATTCGATCGGAGCGATCCTCTACCACGTGCTGACGCGCCAGGCGCCGTACTGCCCGCCCGGCGCGCGTGTGTCGAACCACGCGGTCCTCGGGATGGTGCTGCACGGTCCTCCGCCGCCGGTCGAGGAGATCCGACGGGACGCGCCGGCCGAGCTCGTGGCGATCCAAGAGAAGGCGATGGCGCGCGACGCGAGCGCGCGCTACGCGAGCACGCTCGAGCTCGCGGAGGACCTGCAGGCCTACCTCGAAGGGCGCGTGGTGCGCGCGCACCAGACGGGCGCGTGGATCGAGGCGCGGAAGTGGGTGCGGAGGAACAAGCCGCTCGCGGCGTCGCTCGCGGCCGCCGTCGTGCTCCTCGTCGCGGGGCTCGCGACGAGCCTGGCCTTCAAGTCGCGCGCGGACCAGAAGGCCGCCGACCTCTCGGCCGCGAACACGACGATCGGGCAGCGGAACACCGCGCTCGAGGAGAGCACGCGCGTCGCGCGCCGGAACCTGTACGTCTCCACGTTGGCGGGCGCGCAGTCCGCGATGCGCCTCAACGAGTACGCGACCGTCCGCCGCTTGCTGGCCTCGGCGCCCGAGGATCTGCGCGCGTGGGAGTGGGGCTACCTGAACGCCGCCGGGGATACGAGCCTGCTGGCTCTCGACGGAGACGTCGCCGCCTTCAGCCCTGACGGAACGCGCATCGTCACCGCGTCGAGCGAGCACGGCGCGCGCATCTTCGACGCGTCGACGGGCAAGGAGCTCGTCCAGCTCGAGGGGCACGCGGGCGCCGTGTCCGACGTCGCCTTCAGCCCGGACGGGACACGCGTCCTCACGGCCTCAGAGGACAAGACCGCCCGCCTGTGGGACGCAGCGACGGGCAAGGAGCTCGCGCGACTCGAGGGCCACACGGGGCCCGTGGCCAGCGCCGTGTTCACGCGGGACGGCGCGCGCATCGCCACGGCGAGCTGGAACGAGTTCATGCGCGTGTGGGACGCGCGGACCGGGAAGGAGCTCACGCGGATCCCTTCGCGTACGGGATACGTGGATCGCGACACATTCAGCCCGGACGGGGCGCTCGTCCTCGCGACGTCCGGCGAGGATCACGCGAGGATCTTGGACGCGGCGACGGGCAAGGAGCTGTTGCGGCTCGTCGGTCACGAGGCGCGAGTGTGGTCCGCCATCTTCAGCCCGGACGGAACGCGCATCGTCACGACGGCCGACGACCTGACCGCGCGCGTGTGGGACGCCGCGACAGGCAAGGAGCTGGCACGGCTCGAGGCGTGGGCGGCGGAGTCGTCCCGCGCCGAGTTCAGCCCCGATTCGACACGACTCCTCACGGTGACCAGGTCGGGCAAGGCGAGCGTCTCGGACGCTGCGAACGGGAAGGAGCTGGTGCGCCTGGACGTGGGCACGAGATCGATCTTCTCCGCGGTCTTCGGCCCGGACGGGTCGCGCCTCGTCACGACGATGTCCGACAACACGGCCAGCCTGTGGAACGCGGCGACCGGCACCGAGATCGCGCGGTTCGAGGGCATCTCGCGCCGGGGATCGGCTGCCTTCAGCCCGGACGGGTCGCGATTCGTCACGACCTCCGGCGGAGACGGCGTCGCCCGCGTTTGGGACGCGGCGACGGACGGAGCTTCCGGAGAGCTCGCGGGGCACGAAGGCCTGGTGTGGTTCGCCGCGTTCAGCCCGGACGGGGGGCGAGTCGTCACGACGTCCTTCGACGATACCGCCGCGTTGTGGGACGTGGCGACCGGGAGGGAGATCGCGCGATTCCTGGGACACACGGCCAATGTCGCCACCGCCTCCTTCACCCCCGACGGCGCGCGCCTCGTGACGTCGTCGGTGGACCGCACCACGCGCGTCTGGGACGCGGCGACGAGCCGGGAGCTCGCTCGGTTCGAGGCCGGTGCCGATCGGTCCTGCTCCGTCGCCCTCAGCCCGGACGGGAAGCGCTACCTCGCGTGGTCCGAGGAGGAGAAAACCCCGCGCGTGTGGGACGCGGCGACGGGCGAAACGCTCGTCCGGTTCGAGGGACACACGGGCACGGTGTGGGGCGCCGCCTTCAGCCCGGACGGCACGCGCGTGGTCACGGGGGGGGACCGGACCGCGCGCGTGTGGGACGCAGACTCGGGCAAGGAGCTCGCGCGCATGGAGGGACACACGAGCGGAATGCACGGGGTCGCCTTCTCCCCGGACGGGAAACGCGTCGCCACGGCGTCCGGCGACCACTCCGCGCGCGTGTGGGATGCAGCGAGCGCCAAGGAGCTCGCACGGATGGAAGGACACACGCAGGTCGTGAGATCCGTGGCCTTCAGCCCGGACGGGATGCGCGTCGTCACGACGTCGGAGGACAAGAGCGCGCGCGTGTGGGATGCGGCGACGGGGCAGGAGCTCGTGCGCCTCGAGGGACACAAGAGCGGGGTCAGCGCCGCCTGCTTCAGCCCGGACGGGACGCGCATCGTGACGGCATCGTGGGACAAGACCGCGCGCGTCTGGGACAGCGTGCCGTACCGCGTGCGCTACGCCGAGCGGCGGTCGATGCTGGCCGCGCGCGCCGCGGCCGAGCGCGTCGTGAACGAGGCGCTCTCGGGCCCGGGCAGCTTCGCCGAGGCGGAAGCCCGGATCCGGAACGACCCGGCGCTGGACGCGACCGCGCGGCAACTCGCGCCCGACGTGCTGCTCGAGCGCTGCAGCCGCGCGCGCGGACAGGCCATCGCGCTCGCCGAGAAGCGCGCGGAACGCACATGGATCTCCCGCATGCTCGGGCTGGAGCCGTGGCCGAGCGAGAGCGATGCCGAGGGGGCGCTGCGCGCGAAAGGAAAGGGCCAGCTCGAGGAGGGGATCTCGCGGCGCCCGGACGACTGGAGACGCGTCGCGCCAAATGCGCCTCCGGAAGACGAGGTGCAGAAGTACCTGCTGGCTCGGCGCCCGATCGCGTCGACCGACGAGAAGGAGGTGGCGAAGTCTCGCTCCCGGGTCGCTTTCGCCCTTTCCCGTCTGGGACGCTTCGACGAGGCCTTGGCCGCGCAGCGGGGAGCGCTCGCCGACGCGCCGGACGAAATGCGGACCTGGATCAGGGAAGATCTCGCGCGTCTCGAGTCCGACGTCGCCACCTGGCGCGACGAGAGCGGCCAACCGCGCCGGACCGAGTGGACGGACCGCATCGCCGCGCTCACGCGCGAGATCGCGGAGCTCGAGCAGGACCCGGACGTGCGCCGTTGGCTCGACCAGGGGCGCTGACGGCGCTCGAGCCGCCGGCACGTTTTTTTTCGCGCGAGCGCAGAACCCTTGGAATGCTCGTCTCCGGCCGAGGGTCCAAGGAAAGGCGGGATGGACGTCGCGGGGGAGTATCGTCTCCGCGGCGCCGGACGAACGGGCGCTCTCGCTCGACCGATCCTTCCCACCCGCGTCCGCCACGAACCCCCAGGATTGCCCCGGTCATGACGACGAACCTCGCTCGCGGCGTCCTCGGTCTCGTGAGTTCCACCCTGGTGACGCTGGCCGTCGCGCAGCAGCCCATCGGACCGGTCCGCGCCGAAGAGCCGAAGGTCGATCGCTACTACACGCCGGTCGGGTCCAAGACGACCGCGACCATGCCGCGCGTGATCATCCGCAGCATCCGCGAGGATCGCGCCGGCAACATCTGGTTCGCCACGTTCGGCGGGCCGATCCGCTACGACGGCAAGGAGTTCAGGAACTTCGGGGAGGAAGTCGGCCTCGCGAACACGCGCGTCTTCTCGCAGCTGGAGGACAAATCGGGCGCATTGTGGTTCGGCTCGATTACCGGCGGCGTGACGCGCTGGGACGGGAAATCGTTCCAGAAGTTCACGGCGAAGGACGGCCTGGGCAACGACGACGTCCTGTTCATCTTCCAGGACAAGGACCAGAACGTCTGGTTCGCGACCGGCAACGGCGCCAGCCGCTACGACGGCAAGACGATCTCGAACTTCACCACGAAGGACGGGCTCATCCACGACTCGGTCCAGACGATCATCCAGGACGGTGCCGGGCGGATCTTGTTCGGGACCAAGGGCGGCGTCAGCGCCTGGGACGGCAAGTCGTTCTCCAACCTCAGCGACCAGGTCGGACGGCCGTTCGCCAACGTGTGGTCGATGGTCGTCGACCGATCGGGGAACCTGTGGATCGGCGACCAGGACGGGCTCTTCCGCTACGACGGCAAGTCGTTGACGGCGTTCACGGCCAAGGAAGGCCTGCTGAGCGATTTCGTCGGCTCGATGATCGTCGACCGCGCGGGGAATCTGTGGTTCGGGCATCCCGGGAGTTTTCCCGGTGGCGCCGGAGGTGGCGCGACCCGTTACGACGGCAAGTCCTTCCAGCAGTTCACGCAGAAGGACGGCCTCGGCAGCCTCACCGTCTACGCCATGCTCGAGGACAAGGCCGGCAACATCTGGTTCGGCAGCGCCGACGCGGGCGCATCCCGCTACGACGGCAAGACGTTCACCGAGTTCTCGAAAACCGCTTCGACGCAGAAGTGACAGCCGCGGCCGCCAGAACCGGCGGGTGAGCGCGAGCACCGAACCGCCCTCGGGTGCGGTCCGTTCTCGAGTCGGTCTCGATGCCCGATTCATCGCTATCCTGTGAGGGCGTGGAGCCCCCCTCG
Source organism: Planctomycetota bacterium (assembly GCA_031400875.1). Taxonomy (GTDB): domain Bacteria; phylum Planctomycetota; class UBA1135; order UBA1135; genus JAEUHZ01. The sequence goes on from JANNQS010000048.1 coordinate 16,050, forward strand.
CAGGAACCCGAAGACGCCACGCGTGTGCTGCTCGCCGCGGCGAACGGGGACAAGGCGGCCGCCGATCGCCTGCTGCCGCTCGTCTACGACCAGCTGCGCAAGGCCGCTCAGCGCGATCTGGCCGGCGAGCGCGCCGGACACACGCTCTCCGCGACGGCGCTCGTCCACGAGGCCTACCTGAAGCTGGTCGGACCGCGCGAGGTCGCGTGGGCGAGCCGCGGACACTTCTACGCCGCGGCGGCCGAGGCGATGCGGCGCATCCTGCTCGACCACGCGCGCTCGCGCGGGCGGAACGGCGCTCCGATGCGCCCCTTGCGCGAGATCGAGGACGTCGCCGCGCTCTCCAGCGCGGATTCCGCGCAAATCCTGGCAGTCGACGAGGCGTTCGAGCGCTTGGAGCGCGAAGACCCGGAAGCGGCGGCCGTCGTCCGGCTGCGGTTCTACGCGGGTTTGAGCGTCGACGAAGCCGCGCAGGCCCTGGGCCTCTCGCCGCGGACGGCGGCGCGTCTGTGGACGTACGCCCGGGCCGTCTTGTACCGGGACCTGAGCCCCGGCCCGTGAAGGACAGCATGCCCGACCGCAGCCGACACGAGGTGCGCCGCCTGTTCATGGAGCTGGCGGAGCTCGCGGAGTCCGAGCGCCCCGCGGCGCTCTCCCGGGCGTGCGGCGGAGATGTGCTGCTGCGCGGGGAGGTCGAGGCCCTCTTGCGCGCCGACAAGTCCGCCGGCGCGTTCCTGTCGAACGCGACGGCGCCCGTGTCGTTGCGCGCGTTCGGTGTCCCCTCGGCGGGCGCCGCAGCAGGGACCGCAGCAGGCGCCGAGCCCGACCAGATGATCGGTCGCTACAAGCTGCTGCAGCCGATCGGCGAGGGCGGCATGGGCAGCGTGTGGCTCGCGGAGCAGCGCGAGCCGGTGAAGCGCCGCGTGGCGCTCAAGATCATCAAGCTCGGCATGGACACGAAGCAGGTGATCGCGCGCTTCGAGGCCGAGCGACAGGCGCTGGCGATGATGGATCACATCCACATCGCCAAGGTGCTCGACGCTGGCAGCACCGACACGGGGCGGCCGTACTTCGTGATGGAGTACATCAAGGGCATCCCGATCCTCGAGTACTGCGATCAGGAGCGGCTGCCCACGCAGGCGCGCCTCGAGCTGTTCACCAGCGTGTGCCAAGCGATCCAGCACGCGCACCAGAAGGGCATCATCCACCGCGACATCAAGCCCTCGAACGTGCTGGTGACGCTGCACGACGGCGTGCCGGTGCCGAAAGTGATCGACTTCGGCATCGCCAAGGCGACGAACGGCGAGCTGACGAGCAAGACGCTGTTCACCGAGCACCGACAATTGGTCGGCACGCCGGCCTACATGTCGCCCGAGCAGGCCGAGATGTCGGGGCTCGACATCGACACGCGCAGCGACGTGTATTCGCTGGGCGTGCTGCTCTACGAGCTCCTGACCGGCACCACGCCGTTCGACGTGAAAGTGCTGCTCGAAAGCGGTTACGCGGAGATGCTGCGCGTCATCCGCGAGGACGAGCCGCACAAGCCCAGCACGCGCATCTCGAGCCTGGGCGACACCGCGGCGAGCACGGCCGCGCAGCGGCACGTCGACGTGAAGAAGCTCGGCGCGGCGCTGCGCGGCGATCTCGACTGGATCGTGATGAAGTGCCTCGAGAAGGACCGTCGGCGCCGCTACGAGACCGCCACCAGCCTCGCGGCCGACATCCGGCGGCACTTGAACGACGAGCCCGTGACGGCCAGCCCGCCGAGCGCGGTTTACATGCTCAGGAAGTTCGTGCGGCGCCACCGCGGGCAGGTGATCGCGGGCGGCATCGTCGCCGCAGTCCTCGTGCTGGGCGTGATCGGCACGACGACGGGCATGATCCACGCGTTCGCCGAGACGCGGCGGGCCGACGGGGAAGCGACGAAGGCGAGGCTCGCCGCGGAAGCCGAGGCCGCAGCGAAGGTGACGGCCCAGGGGAACGAGCGGCTGGCCCTCGCCGCAGCCGAGCGTGCCGAGGCCGCGCAGGCGGAGGAAGCCAAGGCCCGCACGCGCGCCGAGCAGATCAGCGAGTTCGTGACCACCGCGCTGAAGGCCGGCGACGCCAAGTACGCGGGCGGCGGCCAGGACGTGACGGTCCTGGCGGCGATGGACAACGCGATCGCGGACCTCGACGCGGGCCGCTTCCAGGACGATCCTGAGACCGAGGCGAAGCTGAAGGGCCTGATCGCGGCCATCCTGCGCAACAACGGGCGCCTCCACGAAGCGCTCGCGCTCGCTGAGCAGTCGCTGGCGATCCGTCGAGGCCTCCATCCGGGCGACCACGACGACGTGGCGGAGAGCTTGAACGAGCTGGCCTGGGTCGAGAGCGACCTGGGGCATCGCGATCGGACCGAGCAGCTCATGACCGAGTCGCTGGAGATGTACCAGCGGCTGCACCCGGGCGACGACCGGCACGTCGCGGCGCTCCTGAACAACATCGCGGAGCTGCGCGAGTCGACCGGGCGCACGGCCGAGGCCGAGCCGCTCATGGTGCAGTCGCTCGCGATGAACCAGCGGCTCTTCCCGGGCGATCACCGGTACGTCGCGGGCGCGCTCGACAACCTCGCGAAGATCCGCGAATCGCAGGGCCGGTACCAGGAGTACGAGGCGCTGCTCGTCCAGGCGCTGGAGATGCGAAAGCGTCTCGACCCGGGCGACCACCCGGACGTGGCGGTCGGACTCAACAACCTCGCCGGGGCGCGCCGGGCCCTCGGGCGCGTCGCGGAGGCGGAAGCGCTCTTCGTGCAGTCGCTGGAGATGCGCCGACGGCTCTACAAGGGCGATCACCCGGTGCTGGCCCAGACGCTCAACAACCTTGCCGCCATGCGGATCGGGCTCGGCCGTGCCGCCGACGCCGAAGCGCTGGTCACCGAAGCGCTCGAGATGAACCGGCGTCTCTTCCCGGGCGATCACCCGGGCGTCGCGCATTCGCTCTTCACGCTGTCGACGATCCAGCTCAAGCTGGGCCGCGCCGCGGAGGCCGAGCCCGTGAGTCTCGAGGCGCTGGAGATGCACCGACGCCTCTACCCGGGCGACTACATCGGCACGGCGATGAGCCTGGTGAGCGTCTCCAGGGCACGTCGGGCTCTGCAGCGGCCCGCGGAGGCGCGTTCGAGTCTCGACGAGGCGCTGGCGATGCTGCGCCGACTCTCGCCCGGCGGTTCCACGCAGCTCGTCGACACCCTCGTGCGGTCCGGCCTGGCCCGCCTCGACGACGGCGACGCTGCGGCGGCCCTGCCGGAACTCGAGGAGGCCGTCGCGATGGGTGAGCGGATCCTGTCGCCCGAGGATCCGTTGCTGGAGTCGTGTCGCAAGTCGCTGGCCCGGTGCCGGGCGGCCATCGAGGCGTCGACGAGCAGGTGAGCAGACTCGTGCGCGAGCTAGCCGCCCTCGAGCATCGGCGCGAAGCACCGCCAACCTCAAGGGTGCGGTGTGATGGCGATGATCGTGATGTCGCCCTTTTCCGGTCCGTAGCACCCGAAGAGGTGGTAGGTGCCCGGGGTTCGATTCTGGACGTAGGCCTCGAAGACCCTCTGGTCCTCGTCATACGGGTGCTCGACCGAGTGGTAATCGTGCGTGTGCAGCCCAGGGTGCCGCGGATTCTCCAGCAGCAGGCGTACGCACTTCTCCACCTGCTTGAACAGGCCCTCGGCCTTCGACGCCTTCGCTTTCCGATCCTTCGAACGCCTGGCGGCCGATGCCGAGGCAGCTGCCTGGAGCTTCTCGAACTGCGACGTGGCTTCTTCCGTCCAGCGCGGCCGGAACGGCATGTTCAGTCATCCCCGAGTTTCTCGGCGAGCTTCTTCGCCTTGGCGAGATCCGGTCCGTCCGAGAGTTCCCGCGACCTCGCCTGCTTCAGTCCGCGGCGCACTGCGGCGAGCGCAGTCGGGTTGTCGTAGAGCCACGCTTCGCCTTCGGGGATGACGCGTGCCAGGTGGAGCACGATTTCGTTCCCGCGTTCCTCCACGATCACGGTCCGGTTGGCGAAGGCCTCGCCGAGGGTGATGCGACCCTTGGAGTCGGTGTTCCTGGTCTGGGTAGCGCGCTTGGTCATGCCCAAAATATCGGCCACCTGGCCATTGTGGGCCAGTGGGAATGTGGGAATGTGGGAATGTGGGAATGTGGGAAAACGCCCCGAGGGGGCCGCCTGGTGTCCGCGGGGTACCAGCCTCCGTGTCCGGAAGGCGCGTCGATGCGCACGGTTCCAGGCATGCTCGCGCATCGCAGGCAAGTCGGAGCTTGGGGGGGGCCAGGATCGGCTGGGCCTCGACGTCCTTCACTTGCGCGTCGCCGGCACCACACCGAAGAGGATCGTGGCGCTACCCGCCAGCGTCCACGTCCAGCGCCTCTGATCCCGCGCTCGCGTCGCGGGCGGTCGACGGCCTCGGAACCCTCGTCAGCGGATCCCGAACGACGCGAGGACCGGGCCGCCGGTCAAGCTCACGAGCAGGCAGCCGAGGACCATCAAGGGCAGACCGACCACGAGCAGGTCGCTGCTCCGCGCTCCCTCGCCGTGCACCATGGCGTTCGGCGGCGTGCTGATGACGAACGGGAAGCCGAGCGAGCAGCCGATGGCGATCAGCACCACCGTGGCCGGCGAGGGATCGAAGCTCGCGGCGAGCGGGATGAGCAGCGACGCCGTCGCCGTGTTGCTCATGAGCGACGACAGGAGAGCGCTCGCGAAGACGAGCACGAAGGTGCGCGTCCACGCGGGAACGGCGCTCCAGTCGATCGACCCGGCCAGGGCCTCGACCAGGCCGGAGACCTCGAGCAAGCGGCCCAGGACGATGCCCCCTGCGATCAGGATGAGCGTCGACCAGTTCAGTCGCCCCAGGTCCTCGCGCGCGAGGAGCCCCGAGCCGAACAAGAGTGCAGCCGCGCCGAGCGCCGTCACGCTGGCCGGCACGCCATGGAGCGGCTCGGTCAACCACAAGATCGCGCAGGCGAGAAAGACCGCGACGACCGACCGGGTGCGCCGCTCTCGCCCGGCCGGCTCCGCGAGCGTCGGAACCGGCGCCTCGAACCGGCCGGAGATGCGCTGCCGGACGATCAGGAGCCCGAACCCGGCGGCGAGCATCAGGGCGGCGAGCGGTGTCGCGAAGGCCATCCACTGCACGAACGTGATGGGCGCGGTGTGCGACAGCGCGGCGATCGCGATGGCGTTCGGTCCCGTCCCGACCGGCGTCGCGATGCCGCCGAGGTTCGCTCCGAGCGCGACGGCGACGAGGAGCGCGCGCCGGAAGTGGTCGTCCCGCTCTCCGGCCGTGAGCGGCCGGAGCGCCGCGAGCATCATCGCTGCGCCCGCGACGTTCGACATCCACATCGAGAGGACTGCGGTGCCCGCCATGACGAGCGCGACCAGGAGCGCGCGTCGCCCGCGCGCCGTGCGCACGACGAGCCGCGCGACCGCCGCGTCGACGCCGTGGCGCTGCGCCGCGAGCCCGAGCGCGAATCCGCCGAGGAAAAGGGCCAGGACGGGCTCCGCGGCCCATGTCAGGACGGACTGCGGCCGGTACTCCGCGTCCAGAGGTCCGAGGGCCAATGGAACGAGGACGAGCAGGAGCAGGGTGGGAACGTGACCCGGAACCGACTCCGTGAGCCACAGGGCGAGGCAGATGGCGGCGACCGCGGCGGCACGCGCCTGCTCGGGCTCGTCGATGAGCACGAGGGACAGCGACACGGCGACCGCGCTGGCCATCAAGGCCACGCTGATCCGGACGCGCATCGACTTGGCTGGCATCAAGCGGGTCGCAGGGGACCCAGAGTATCCTGGAATCGGCCGCTTCAGGCTCGGGCTACGACAGCGTGCTCATCGGAGGAGTTGCCTCGCAACGCGCTGCACGTGGACCGTCGTGTCAGCCGAGCCGTCGTCTCGCGCGAATAGAGCGTGAACGTCAACACGGTGCCGAAGAGCGACCGGTAGAGAACGCTCGAGGCCGCGCGCGTGCTCCACACGGGATCGGCACCGCGCTCCAGGGCAGGTAGCCGGAGTGATCGCGGAGCGCGTGACCGAGGACGATCGCGCCCAGGCGGCCGGGAGCGAACGGAGGCGGATCCCAGTTGCGACGGCGCAGCTCGTTGCCTCCCTGGCACAGACCGCAGTCGAGCTGCACCTGCTGTCCGGGAGTCACGAGCAGGAATCGGGATCCCGTCACCGTCCCGCTGGCACCTGCGAATTGCAGCGTCTTGCCATCAGGTCGATGCATGTCGTGTCGCCTGCGTGCGTCTTGCGAACTTCCATCCCTCCAGGGCGAGGAGGGGAATGGCCCCCACGGCCAGGAGCACGAGGCAGTGCTGGAACGGCATGGACTCGACCTTCAGGAACGAGCCCAGCCAGGCGTTGTGCGGAGCCCAGAACGTCAGCGCCATGGAAGCCAGCACGACGAGCGCCAGCTTGAGGTTGGAGAAGAGTCCGACCTGCCACACCGAGCGCGTCTCGCTGCGCGCTCCGAACGAGCGCAGGAGCTCCGCGTAGACGAGCGCGGTGAAGGCGTGATCGCGCGCCATCTCCTGCGAGAATCTGCCCAGTGAGTAGAGGTAGACGGTCAAGGCGACACCCGACGTCAAGAGTCCGGTCGCGATCATCAGCGCGACGAATCCGCGGTCGGTGATCTGCTCCTCGCGCCGGCGCGGTTTGCGCTTCATCACCGTGGGGTCGATCGGATCCGTCGCGAGGCACAGCGCCGGCAAGCCGTCGGTCACGAGGTTGATCCACAGGAGCTGGATCGGCAGCAGCGGCATCGGCAGCCCGATCAGGACGCAGGCCGTCATCAGCAAGATCTCGCCCACGTTGCCGGCGAGCAGGTACTGCATCGTCTTCTTGATGTTGTCGTAGATCCCGCGTCCCTCCTCGACTGCGGCCACGATCGAGGCGAAGTTGTCGTCGGTGATCACCATGTCGGAGGCTTCCTTCGTGACCTCCGTCCCGCTGCGCCCCATCGCGATGCCGATGTCGGCACCCTGGATCGCGGGCGCGTCGTTCACCCCGTCGCCGGTCATCGCGACCACGCCGCCCACGGCCTGCCACGCGCGGACGATCCTGAGCTTGTGCGCGGCCGTGACGCGGGCGTAGACCGCGACCTGCTCGACACGCCCGGTCAGGGCTCCATCGTCGAGGCGATCCAGCTCGGTGCCGGAGAGCGCGACGTCGCCCTGCCCGAAGATCCCGAGCTCGCTCGCCACGGCCAGCGCGGTGTGAGGGTGATCCCCCGTGATCATCACGACCCGGATTCCGGCTCTGCGCGCCAGCGCGACGGCCTCCTTGGCTTCCGGGCGCGGCGGGTCGTACATGCCCGCGAGGCCCAGGAAGACCAGATCGCGCTCGACCGCTGCCGCACTCGAGGCATCGCACCCGGGATCGAGGTCCCGCGACGCCGCTGCGAGGACACGCAGCGCGCGCTGGGCCATCGCCGTGTTCTGCGCGAGGATCGTGCGGCGATCCTCGTCGGTCATCGCGCGCACGCCGGTCGCATCGCGCACGCGCGTGCACAGTCCGAGCAGGACATCGGGTGCACCCTTGGTGAGCGCGAGGGAGCTCCCGTCCGTTCGCCGCCGGACGACCGTCATGCGCTTCCGATCGGAGTCGAAGGGGATCTCGGCGGTGCGCGGCATCTCCCGCTCGACGTCCGCCGCGTCGAGGCCCAGCTTGGCGCCCGCCGCGAGAAGCGCACCCTCGGTCGGATCGCCGACGACCTTCCAGGCGCCGTCTTGCTGCGCGAGGCTCGCGCCGTTGCACCCGACGAACACGGTCAAGAGCTCGCGCAGCGGGCCTTCCCGTACGGATTCGAGTGCGCGGCCTTCGTCCTGGATCGCTCCTTCCGCACCGTAGCCCTCGCCGGTGACCGCGTAGGTCTTCCCCGCCGTCCACAGTGCGCGGACCGTCATCTCTCCCACGGTCAGCGTGCCGGTCTTGTCCGTGCAGATGACGTTGGCCGACCCGAGGGTCTCGACCGCGTGCAGCTTGCGCACGAGCGCCCGTCGGGCGGCCATGCGCTGCACGCCGACCGCGAGAGCGACCGTCACGACGGCCGGCAGACCTTCGGGCACGGCCGCGACGGCCAGGCTCACCGAGGTCAGGAACAGCTCGAGCGCCGGGATGCCGCGCACCAGACCGAGCGCGAAGATCAGCGCGACGATCCCGAGCGAGCCCCAGACGAGGATCCGGCCGAAGGCGTGCAGCCGCTTCTGGAGCGGGGTCTTGTCCTCACCCGCCGCGCCCGCCAGGAGATCCGCGATCCGACCGATCTCGGTCTCCATGGCCGTTGCCACGGCGATCGCGAGCCCCTTCCCGGTCGCGACGCTCGTCCCCAGGAAGACCATGTTCCGGCGATCCGCGAGGGGAACGTCCTCGCGATCCAGACACGTGGCCTGCTTGTCCACGGCCTCCGATTCGCCCGTCAGCGCCGCCTCCACGGTCTTGAGCGCGGCGGCCTCGAGCACGCGCGCATCGGCCGGGACGAGGTCGCCAGCCTCGAGCTCGAGCAGATCCCCCGGCACCACCTGCGCCGCGGGGATGGACAGCGAGCGCCCGTCGCGGCGGACTCTCGCTTGCGGTGCGGTCATGCGTCGCAGGGCGGCGAGGGAGCGTTCGGCGTTGTACTCCTGGTAGAACCCGATCAGCCCGTTGACGACGACGATCGAGAGGATCGCGATGCAGTCGGTCCACTCGCCCATGATCCCGGAGACGAGCGCCGCAGCGACCAGGACCCACACGATCAGGCTCTTGAACTGCGCGACGAGGAGCGTGAGCGGCCGGATCGACGCGGTCTGGCGCAGCTCGTTCGGACCGTGCGCTGCGAGCCTTCCGGCGGCCACGTCCCGTGACAGTCCGGCGCGCGACGATTCGAGCCGACGCAACACGGCGCCCTCGTCCAGGGCATGCCAGGCACGGGAGCCGGCCGGAGCGGTCGCCTCGGCTACGCCGGTCTCGCGCGCTTCCACTTCCACTCTTCCACCGCGCAGAACACGCACGGCACGATGAACAGGGTGACCAGGCTCACGGCCATTCCGCCCACCGCCGGGATCGCCATCGGCTGCATCACGTCCGATCCCCGGCCGGTGGCCCAGAAGATGGGCATCAGGCCGAAGACCGTGGTGGCGATGGTCATGAGACAGGGACGGATGCGCTTCAGGCCCGCGTCGAGGGTCGCCGCGCGGATTTCGGCGACGGACTCGAACCGCCGATCCTTGAAGGTTCCCTCCAGGTAGGTGGCGATGACCACGCCGTCGTCGTCGACGACGCCGAAGAGCACCAGGAACCCGACCCACACCGCGACCGAGAGGTTCGCGCCCCACAGCGCCAGCATGACGAAGCCGCCGGAGGCCGAGACGAGCACGCCGAAGAAGATCACCGGGGCGATCCACCAGCGCGCGAAGCCCAGGTAGAGCATCACGAACATGATGAGCAGCGTGACGGGGACGAGGATTCGCATCCGCGCCGTGGCTCGGACCTGGTTCTCGAACTGGCCCGACCATTCCCAGTAGTAGCCCACGGGGAGCGCCAAGCGGCCGTCCTTCAACGCCTGCTGGAGCAGGACCTCGGCGTCGTCGACCACCGAAACCTCGTCGCGGTCGCGAGTGTTCATCGTGACGTACCCGACCAGGAGGCCGCGCTCGCCCTTGATCTCCTGCGGTCCCAGCACGGTCGTGATCGTGGCGAGTTGCGCCAGCGGCACTTGCGCGCCCGTGGAGGTCGGCACGCTCACGCGCTGGATGGCTTCGGTGTCCTCGCGGAAGTCGCGCGCCAGGCGGATGCGGATCGGATAACGCTCTCGTCCCTCGACCGACTCCATCAGGTTCATGCCGCCGAGCGCCATCTCGATGACATCCTGCACGTCGCGGATGTTGACGCCGTAGCGGCCGATGCGGTCGCGGTCGATGTCGATCTGGATGTAGGGCTTGCCGACGATCCGGTCGGCGACGATGTCGGTCGCGCCGGGCACCTCGCGCAGGAGTTGCTCGATCTGGAGGCCGACGCGCTCGATCTCGCGCAGGTCGGACCCGTAGATCTTGACGCCCATCATGGCGCGGAAGCCGGTCTGGAGCATGACCAGCCGCGTCTGGATGGGCTGGAGGAAGGTCGGCAGCACGCCGGGGATGGCGGACTTCTCCTGGAGTTCGGCCAGGATCTCGCCCTTCGTGATGCGGCGATCCTCGGACCAGATCGAAGCGAGCGGCGCGCGCAGGAAGCCGGGCCAGTCGGAGAAGAACCGCTCGACCTTCCTCGTCCGCCATTCCTCCTCGGGCTTCAGGATGACGATGCTCTCCATCATGCCGATGGGGGCCGGGTCGAGAGCCGACTCGGCGCGGCCGATCTTGCCCACGACCGACTCGACCTCGGGCACGCTGGCGATGGCCCGGTCCTGCGTGCTGTTGACCTGGATCGCCTGCGAGAGCGAACCCTGCGGCAGCAGCGAGGGCATGTAGAGGAACGAGCCCTCGTCCAGCGGAGGCATGAACTCGCGACCGAGGCCGGGGAGGATGCGGCCCTCGCGCACGACGGTCGTGCCGGATGCGATTTCGGCGTCGCGCTCCTTCGGTTCGGGCCGGCGCCACGAGATGCGGAGGCGTGTGCCGCCGTCCTTCTCGCGCACGCGTTCCCAGCGGAGCTGGTCGAACTCCACGAGCGGGCGAGTGGTGTTCTCGTCCGGCTGCGCGTGCATGAGGCGCTCGAGCTCGGGCGAGGCTGGCGCGCGCGCCAGGAGGTTGATGGCGGCCTCGACCGGGTACAGCGTCTTGCCCACGCCGAGCCAGACGCTCATGCCGACGAACAGGATCAGCGTCGGAATGACCAGGAATGTCTTCTTGTGCGCCAGGATCCACGAGAGCGTCGGTGTGTAGCCCCTGGCGATCACGCGCGAAACGGGGTTCTGCTCCAGCGGAATGAAACGCTCGCGGGTCATGCGGACGACACACAGGGCGATGCCCACGCCGACGGCCGCGGAGATCAGCCAGCCTTCGTCGTGCCGCTTGGCCAGGCCCCACACGAACGCGGCGTGCGTCGCCAGCGCCGCGAGCACGCCGATCCCGACGGCCAGCGCGACGGTGACCTGCGTGCGCCACCGGACAGGCCGGAACAGCAGGTAGCACAGGAACGGGACCACCGTGATCGCGAGCACCACGGACGAGCCGATGGCGAACGTCTTCGTGAACGCCAAGGGCTTGAACAGCTTGCCCTCCTGATCGGTGAGGAAGAACACCGGGATGAAGGCGACGATCGTGTTCGAGACGGCGGTGATGATCGCGCCGCCGACCTCCGTCGCGCCCTCGTAGACGATCCCGAAGTGGCCCTTCTCGCGTTTCTCCTGTTCGCTCGCCGACGCGATGCGGCGGTAGATGTTCTCCGACATGATGATGCCCATGTCGGCCACGTCACCGATCGCGATGGCCAGGCCCGCCAGCGACATGATGTTGCTGTCGACGCCGAACACGTACATCAGGATGAACGTGAGCGCGACGGCCAGCGGCAGGGTGGCGAGCACGGTCGCCGTCGTCCGCAGGTGCAGCAGGAAGACCAGGATCACGAGGCTCGCGAGCAGCCCCTCCTCGGCCAAGGCCGTCTTCAGGGTCTCGATGGTCTCCTTGACGATGGTCGTGCGGTCGTAGAACGGAACGATCCGCACGGAGGAAACGCGCCCGTCGGCCAGGGTCTTGCGCGGCAGACCGGGCTCGAGCTGGGCGATCTTGAGCTTGACGCGCTCCATCACCGCGCGCGGGTTCTCGCCGTAGCGCATGAGCACCACGCCGCCGACCGCTTCGACGCCGGCCTTGTCCAGCGCACCGCGCCGGAAGTCCGGGCCCAGCTGCACCGTCGCGACGTTCCGGAGCGTGAGCGGCGTGCCGCCCTGCTCGCGGATCACGACGCGCTCCAGATCCTCGACGGTCTTGATGAAGCCGACGCCGCGGATGAAGGACTCGACGCCGTTGTTCTCGACGACCTTGGCCCCGACGTCGATGTTGCTCCGGCTCACGGCCTCGTACACGTCCATGAGCGTGACGCGGTGCGCGCGGAGCCTGTCGGGGTGGAGGTCGATCTGGTACTGCTTGACGAAGCCGCCGATGCTCGCGACCTCGCTCACGCCCTCGACGGAGTTGAGCTGGTAGCGCACGTACCAGTCCTGGATCGAGCGCAGCTCGGCCAGATCGAAGCCCTCGCCTTCGACCGTGTACCAGTAGATCTGGCCCAGCGCCGTCGCGTCCGGCCCGAGCACGGGGGTGACCCCCATCGGCAGCCGCTGCTGGGCGACGTTCATGCGCTCCAGCACCCGCGAGCGCGCCCAGTAGTAGTCGACGCCGTCCTCGAAGATGACGAAGACCATCGCGAACCCGAAGCCCGACATCGAGCGGATGGACTTCACGCCCGGCGTGCCCGTCAGGCTCGTCGTGAGCGGGAACGTGACCTGGTCGTCCACGTCCTGCGGGCTGCGTCCCGGCCAGTCGGCGTAGACGATGACTTGCGTCTCGCCGATGTCGGGGATCGCATCCACCGGCGTGCGCACGACGGCGAAGAAGCCGCCCGCGCACAGCGCGGCCAGCATGAGCACCATCAGGAACGGGTTCTTGAGGCACCAGCGGATGATGGCGTTGACCATGGAGACGCCTGGCCCTCAGTGGTCGTGCCCACCCGCGCCGCTCGGCGGCGTGGTGGGAGTCGTCGGCGATGGCTGCGTGGCGGGCGAGGGTCCGCCGTGCTCGTGGCCCGCGCTGCCGGCCATGAGGCCACCGGGGTAGAACAAGCTCGGGTGTCCGTTGATCTGGAACTGGCTGTCGATCAGGAACCCACCGCGGGTCACGACGCGCTCGCCCTCGGTCAGGCCGCCGAGCACCGCGAAGAACCCGCCCGTGCGCGGGCCGAGCACGACCTCCCGAGGCTCGAACAAGCCGCGGGACTTCTCGACGTACACGATCTTGCGAGTCCCGCTGTCGAGCACGGCGGTCGACGGTACGGCCAGCGGCCCCGATCCGGCGGAAGCGGGCAGCTCCGGGACGAGCTCGAGCTTCATCTGGCACACAGGGCAGTTCCCCGCATCGGCATAGGTCTTCGCGGCCTCGCACCGCATTGGGCAGGCATACTCCTTGGCGGCGGGTGCCCCCGCGCCTAGCGCGGGATCGACGAGCGTCGCCGGCTCGCCGGGGACCTGCATCAAGTGCATCTCGCAGATCGGACACAGTCCCGGCTCGTCGCGCAGCACCTGCGGATGCATCGCGCAGGAGTACTTGCCTTCGACGCCGGTGGGAGCGGCCCGGCCGTCAGCGGCCAGGGCCGACTGGATCGCCGCGCTCATGAACATGCCCGGCTTGAGCGCATGGTCCTGGTTCTCCACGTGGACCGGCACCCGGATCGTGCGCGTCTCCTCGTTCACGATCGGCTGCACGAACGTGACCCGTCCCTCGAATGTGCGTCCGGGCAGGGCCTCGGCGACGAGGTTCACGCGTTGCCCGTAGCGGACCCAGACCAGGTCGTACTCGTAGATGTCGAGGTACACCCACACGGTGTCGAGGTTGGCGACGCGGTAGAGCGCATCGCCGGCCCTGAAGGCGGCGTTCTCGAGGATCGACTTCTCGATGACCGTGCCTTGGATGGGCGAGTACAGCGTGACGCGGTCGGCGATCTTCTTGCCGGCGACGAGCGCGGTGATCTGGTCCTGGGTCAGACCCCAGCGCAGCAGCTTGAGCTTGGCGGTCTCCACCAGAGGGGAGATCTCCTGGCCCGCGCCGCCCTGGAGGGCGATCAAGAGCTCCTGCTGGGCGACGATCAGATCGGGGCTGTAGACCTCCGCGAGGTGGTCCCCGGCCTTGATCTCGATGCCCGTGAAGTTGACGAACAGTCTCTCGGCGTAGCCATCGACCCGGGCGGTGACGGTCGCGAGCGAGGACTCGTTGTATTGGATCTTGCCGACCGCCCGCAGCTCGCGGGCGAGCTCACGCCGCGTCACCGGCGTCGTTTCCACGCTCGCCATCGCCAGGGCGTGGTCGGAGAGCTGGAGCATGGGCTCTCCGCCCGAGCCGGTCTCCGCGGCGGTCGCGGGGATCAGGGGCATCTCGCAGATCGGGCACTTGCCGGGGCGGTCCAGCCGCACCTGCGGGTGCATCGAGCACGTGTAGACCTGCTGCGCCGCGGACGAAGAGGGCATCGACCCGGACGGTGCAGTCTGCAGCGGATGCGCGCGGCGCCCCAGCAGGTATCCGCCGCCGACGGAGGCAGCGACGACAGCGAGTGCGATGACGAGGCGTTTCGCGTTCATGGGCGGTCCTCCTCGCGAGCCGGACTCGGAGAGCTTCCGTCGGGTGGACGGCTCGGGCCTTCCTGCAGCGTCGGCGCGCCAAGCGGCGGAACGCCGGCGATGGCCAGCGACAGCGATGCCAGCGCCAGCTCGCGCTGCGTCCGCGCCTCGATGCCCATGAGCTCGAAATCCAGCAGGGTCCGCTGCGCATCGATCACGTCGAGGAAGCCGGCCCGACCGTTCACGTAGCCGGCCCGGGCGGCGTCGAGCGACTGCTTGGACTTGGGCAGCAGCTTGTCCCGCAGCAGGGCGTCGTTGCGCATGGCCTCGCGGTACATGAAGAGCATCGACGCCAGCTCGGCAGCGATCTGCACCTGCTCCGCGGTGAGGCGCGCTTCCGCTGCGCGCTTGTTGGCCTGGGCACCGGCGATCTCCGCGGCGATCTTGTCGCGCCAGATGGGCAGGGTCATCCCGGCCGAAGGCCTGAAGAGGAGCGGGCTCGCCTTGACGTCCACCTCGAGGCCGAGCGAGAAGTCGGGAACTCCCGACTTGCGCGCCAGCCCCAGCGAGGCTTCGGCTCGGAGCACGTCCTCCTCCATCGCCCGCAAGTCCGGGTTGCGGCGCAGCGCGGTGGCCAGCAACTCGTCGGGCTTCGGATCACCGACCGAAGGCTCGAAATTCGCCGGAATGGGGGGATCCTCGTGCCCGGGTCCGAGCCCCAGGGCGGATTTCAACTCCGCCACGAGCGCGCTGCGCGAGTCCTCCAGGTTCGTGATCTGGTTCTCGACCTGCTCGCGGGCGATCTGGGCGCGGAGGACGTCCTGCAGGGTCACGCGGCCCGCGGCGTTCTGCTGCTGAGCGAGCTGCTCCAGATCGCCCAGGAGGCGGAGCGTCTCACGCTGCACGCGGATCGTCTCCTCGAGGAAGTGCAGCCGGTAGTACGCCGACTTGACGGCAAGGGCTGTCCGCAGGACCTCACGCTCGAAGCCGAAGTAGGCCACGCGGCTCTCGGCCGCCATCACGTCGCCAGCCGCCTTCAGCTTCCCGGGGCCGGGCAGATCGACCATGAGCCCCGGCATGAGCGACATGATCGTGTCCGCGATGTCGGCCTCGAAGGTGAGCCGCGGGTCGGGCAACGAGCGGGCGGTCGTGATCCCCTCGACTGCCGCCGCCCACTCGTAGTACGCGGCTTCGACCCGGGGGCCGTTCAGCATGGCGAACAGCAGGTAGTCCGCCAGGGGTGACGTGGTGGTGAGTGCCGGGAGCGCTGGCTTGGCATCACCGGGTCGGTAGCGCTGCGCGATCGCGGCCACATCGGAGCGCGCGCCGCGCTCCGAGGCCGTGCTGGATCCCGTGCAACCGACTGCCGCGATCGTGGCCGCGCAGACGAGGATCGCGCAGCAGACCGAGGCGATCCGAGGATCGTGTCGAAGCCATCGCTGGGGTGATCGATGGGGTGAGATCACATCAACCTCGTGGGGTTCGAGTCCTGGTCCCGGAACTGCGAGCGCTCTTCGCACACTGTCTGAGCCCAACCGAGCCGATCACCATGGGCTCCGCCGCCAAAGCGCCACGACCGGCGCGCGAACCTGGCACTGTTCCGCTTTCAGGAATCTACTCCGTTCCATGGCCGATTGCGCGTCGCCACGAGCGACGATCTCGCGATCACATGGCAGCAGGACCAGGTCCGGTTGTCGAATCCGAACTCATCGAAGTGACTGCTCCGGTCCGACCTTCGCACTCGGGCGGTACCGGAGCGGCCCCTGCGATCACCGCTTGGTCGCCAGGACGACTCCGGCCAGTATCGTGGCGCTGCCGGCCAGCGTCCACTGCGTGAATGGCTCGTCCGCGACCAGCGTCCCGAGCAGGAGCGCGATCGCGGGCGTGATGTAGGCGATCGTGCTCAGGCGCCAGGCCTCGGTGTGGCGCAAGAGCCAGAAGTAGAGCGTGAACGTCAGCACCGTGCCGGCCAGCGACAGGTAGGCGACGCTCAGGATCGCGCGCGTGCTCCAGACTGGCTCGGCGTCGCGCTCGACGAGCAGCGCGACGACGACCAGGATCGCGGCGCCGATCCACATCGCGTTGCGGTTCAGGAGCGTGGCGCTGACGTGCGCGCCGTCGCGCTTCACGATCACGGTGCCGATGCACGAGACGAGCGGCGACAGGAGCAGCACGGCCGCGGCCCACGCGCTCTCGGGGCCCAGCTTGCGCAGGTCCACGGCGCACAGCAGCACGACGCCGGCGAACCCCAGCGCGAAACCGATCCATTGGCGCGGTCGCAGTCGCTCGCCGGCCAGGAACCAGCTCGAGCTGGCGGCCATCATCATCGGGAACACGGCCCACAGGACGCTCGTGACGCCTGAAGGGATCTTCGTCTCGGTCCAGTACACGATCGCGTAGGACGCACCGAAGTTGAGTCCGCCGAGCACCAGCGACAGCTTCCAGGGCGGCTTGTTGCCGCCCTCGCGGCGCGCTAGGAACGGCGCGATCGCGCTGAGCGCCAGCGCCGCGACGAGGAAGCGCGCCGCGGCCGACGTGAACGGCGGCAGGTCGCGCAAGCCGTCCTTGATCACGAGCCACGTGCTGCCCCACACGAGGCACAGGAGAGCGATCAACGCGAACAACACGCCGCGCGACGGGGCCGCGGACCTCGACGCGGGGACTGTCTCGGCCCGCTCCGTCATCGCGAGAGCGGCAGCCGCACTTCGAACTCGCAACCGCGTCCGTCGAGGTTGCGCACCGCGATCACGCCGTGGTGCAGCTCGGCCACGCTGCGCGCGATCGCCAGACCGAGGCCCGTCCCGCGCTTCTTGTCGCCTTCGCCCGGCACCTGGTAGAAGCGCTCGAAGATGCGCTCGATGTGCTCGCGCGAGATCCCGGGACCGCCGTCGCGCACGAGGATCGTGGCCTCGCCGTGCCCGCACTGCACGCGCAAGTCGACCGGCTGGCCGCGCGGCGTGAAGCGCAACGCGTTGCGCACGAGGTTCTCGACCATCGTGCGCAAGAGCTCAGGGTCGCCCACCAGCTCCGGCTCGGGCTCGCCTTCCGACGTCTGGTGCAGGTTCGTCACGAGCGGCACGTCCATGCTGCGCGCCAGCTCGCTCGTGCGCTCGGCGGCTTCCAGGATCACCTCGTTGACGGACACGCTCTCGCGCCGCACGAGGTCCTTGCCGTGCTCGACGCGCGCCAGCAAGAGCAGGCTCTCGACGAGCCGCGCCATCGTGCGCATCTCCTCCTCGACGTTCGTCGCGAAGAGCGTCAGCTCCTCCGGCGCCGCGCCGGTGCGCAGCACCTGCGCCTGCGACAGGATGACGGCGATCGGCGTCTTCAGCTCGTGGCTCACGTTCGACAGGAACATGCCCTGCGCGCGGTAGCCGCGCTCCATGCGCTCGAGCGCCGCGTTCCACTCCTGCTGCAGGCGCGCGATCTCGGAATCCGTCGGCTCGACGTCGATCCGCCCGCGCAAGTTCGTGGGGGACACCGATCGCGCCGCCGTCGCCATGCGCTGGATCGGCCGCACGAGACGGCCGGCCATGATCCAGGCCATCGTCGCCGCCGCGATCAAGCCGATCGGGATGCCGAACAGGAAGTAGGGCGCGACCGAGTCCTTCTCCGCCGGCGCCTCGAGCGGAGCTGCGACCTGCACCCAGTAGCGGCTGCCCGTCTCGGCCGTGAACTCGCGGCTGATCGTGCGCAGCGCCAGGGTCCGACCGTCCGCTCCGCTGGCTTCGACGCGCGTCAGCGTCCCGGCCGTGTCGGCGCTGGGCAGGGGCAGCTCGATCCGCGCCAGCGGGCCCCTATCGGGGAATCGCGACTGGACCGTGCCGTCCTGCGCGCGCACGAGGACCAACGAGCTGCCCACATCGGGCAGGTGCGTCAGCTCTTCGTGGATGAGCTGCGCGAGGGTCGGATCGAACTGGCCGCTCGTCTCGCGCACGATGCGATCCACGACCTCGAGCTCGTCCGTCGCGATGCGTTTCTCGCGCGTGCTCGTGACCAGCACGTTCTGCGCGATGAACCACGTACCCGACGCCGCCAGGTACACCATCAGGAACACGACCAGCGACCAGAGCGTGAACTTGAGCCGCAGCGGCAGGGAGGAGGCGCGCAACAGGTGCGCGGCTCCGTTCCCGGTCAGATCAGCTCTTCTCGGCGAGGCCAAAGCGATAGCCCGCCGACACGACCGTGTGGATCAGCGACTGATCGTGGTCGCGGTCGATCTTCTTGCGCAGCTGGCTGATGTAGACGTCGATGACGTTGCTGGCCGGCTCGTAGCTCATGTCCCAGACCTTCTCGACGATCGTCATGCGCGGCAGCACCCGATGGGGGTTGCGCATCAAGAACTCGAGAAGGGCGAACTCCTTGGGCGTCAGCTTGATCTTCGCGCCGTCGCGCGTGCACGAGCGCTTGCCCAGGTCGAGCTCGAGCCCTTCGTAGCGCAGCGTGCGCGACTCGCTCGCCTGCCCGCGCCGCAACAGCGCACGGACGCGCGCCACGAGCTCCTCGAACTCGAACGGCTTCGCCAGGTAGTCGTCGGCGCCCGCGTCGAGCCCGCCGATCTTCTCCTGCGTGCCGGACAGCGCCGTCAGCATGAGCAGCGGCGTCCGGATCCCGCGCCGGCGCAGGTTGCGGCACAGCTCGACGCCGTCGCGGTCGGGCAGCATCAGGTCGAGCAGGATCACGTCGTACTGCGCCTCGGCGCAGCGCTCCTCGCCCTCGAACCCGGTATGGGCCACGTCGACGACGTAGCCCTGCTCCGCCAGCCCGCGCTGGATCGCCCCGGCCATCCGGGGGTTGTCCTCGATCACCAGGATTCGCATCGGTGTGAAGTCCCTCGCAAGCCTACGACCGCCACAGCCTGTCCGCCCATCGGATCCTTCATCCCCGTACCCACGAGTATGAACCCTTTTTCATGCCGATTTCACGCCCGCATCACCGCCAGGTGAGAAGTTCTTGCCACACGAGTCCGCTCCGACCGGCTGACAGGGGGCAATCTGGCGGTTGGACCGGGCGGGCCCGTGGACCCCGCGCTTGCGCGCGGGCGGAGCGTACGATCGGCCCCGGATCCTCCAGGGGGCCGGCCGCGCGATCCGCGGGCTCGCCTTCGCGGGCAGGCGACGGCGCGCCCGACCCCATCCAACTCCGAAACCTGATGCCTTTCTGATCGAAGACCCCGCGCGGGTCCTCTCCTCCGAGAGATGGAGAGACGCTTGAGCAGAGATGCGGGCCGGACGGCGCGAGCCGTGCCGGCTCGCAGTCTTGGTGGACAGTGGTGTCAGACACCTTGCACCGCTCTCCGACGAGCGCTGCAGCTGCTTCGGCCGGCGGTGCAAGGTGTCTGACACCGCTGTACACCCCCGTCACTGATTCAACGACGGCGTCCTGAGCCGGAACCCCTCCGCCTCCAACGGATGGGTCGCGGCCAGCGGCAAGCTCCCGCCCCGCAGGATGCGGCCGAACCCATGTCGGGCCCGCAGCGCGTCGAGCGCGGTGTCGAGGCGCCGCTCGCGGTCGGCGCGCGCCTCGCGGCCGTCGTCGCCGGCCAGGTGCCGCTGCCAGCCGGCCGCGGGCTCGAGGCCCTCGAGCGTCAGGCCGACGCGCTTCACGAGCGCGCGCTTGCGCGGCAGCACGCTCAAGAGCTCGCGCGCGTGGAAAAGGATCTCCGCCGTCGAGTCCGTCGCCGGCTCGAGGCGCACGCGTTTCTCGGCGTAATTCGGCTCCGGATCGGCCGCGCGCAGCTTCGCCGGCGCGCTGCGCGTGTCGACGTGCTGGATGCGCACGACGAGCGTGCGCGCGCGGACCTTGTGCGAGCGCAAGCGGTGCGCCGCGCGCTCCACGAGGTACGCCAGCATCGCGGCCACGATCTCGCGCCGGCCTTCCTCGGGCTCGAACGTGCCGTCGCGGCGGATCGATTGCGGCGCGCGCGCGGTCCGCGTGCCGTCCTGGTGCAGCACGTAGCTGGGCTCGACCGGCTCGTCGTCGACGCCGCGCGCGCGGTCGTGCAGCACGAGGCCCAGGACGCCGAAGCTCGTGAACAGGACCTCGCGCGGCACGACCGCCAGGTCGCCGACCGTGCGCACGCCGAAGCGCTCGAGCATCCGGCCGGTCGCGTGCCCGCAACCGGGCAGGTGCTCGACCGGCAGGTGCGCCAGGAACGCGCGCTCGCCGCCGGGGAAGATCCAGGCGACGCCGCCCGGCTTGCCCAGCTTGCCGGCGATGCGCGCCAGCGTGCGCGACGAGCCGATGCCGATCGTGACGGGCAGCCCGACCTCCTCGCGGATGCGCGTGCGCAAGCCGGCTGCGACGTCGACCGGCAGGCCCAGAGCCCGTTCCGTGCCGGTCAGGTCGGCGTAGAGGTCGTCGATCGAGGTGACCTCGACGCGCGGCGTGACGGAGAGGAGCACGTCGACGACGCGCTCGCGCAGCCGGTTCGCGCCCTGCGAGTCGCCGCGGCGAAAAACGGCCTGCGGACAGCGCCGCGCCGCCTCGGGCAGCAGCATCCCGGGCCGCACGCCGACCGCGCGCGCCTCGTACGAGCACGACATGACCAGGTTGCGGTCGGTCGGCAGGCCGCCGACGACGACCGGCTGCCCGCGCAGCTCGGGGTGGAGCGCGACCTCGACCGACGCCAGGAACGCATCGATGTCGAGGTGGAGGATCGTGCGGGCGACGTCGGGCACGCCGCCAGCTTACCCAAACAGACACCTAACCGGTGGGCCGCTCCGAGGGCCGTGCTGCGCGACCTCCATCACCGGAGGTCGCGCGGGTCCGACCCAGCCTGGTCGCATTCAGCTGGGACAGCCTCATACCGAAGCACCCAAGGTCGGCTTCTGGTTGGGGCGGCTGCCCGGCGGCCTGCGGCCGCCGGAACAGGAATTCATCCGCCCCAGACGACCGACAGCCCGTTCGTCAGGTTGAACGTGTCGATCGAGCAGAAGCTGGCCGAGTTGCGGTACCAGGCCTGGTAGTAGCGCGTGTCGCCCGCCGCGACGCCGCCGCGCACCGACACGGAGGGGTCCCCGCCCTGCGGGTAGCTCGACGTCGTGCCCGCAGCGGCTCGCGTCGCCAGCCGCACGACCGCGCCGCCCGCGCAGCGCAGGCCGTCGCCGAACACCGCACCGAGCCCGCTGTTCACCGCCTGCGTGCCCTGGAAGTAGAGCAGGAACACGTTCGAGGGCAGGCCGCTCGCGTCGAGCGAGAGCGTGTCGCTCGCGACGCTCGCCGCGCCGCTGCCGGCCAGCAGGCCGCTCGTGCCGGTCGAGTTCGCGCAGCCCGCGCCGGCCGCGCCCGTGTTGCCGCACGGGCAGTCCGTGCCGGAACCGTCGCCCGAGCAGAAGGCTGCGTAGCCCGTGCAGTCCGCTTCCGTGATCTCGAAGTCGTCGATCGCGGCTTCCACGATCGAGCCCGAGCCGAGGTCCTCGGCCGCGAAGCGCACGCGCACCGTGTTCGTCTGCGCGATGAAGTCGGTCACGTTGAACTGGTGGTAGAACCAGCCGCCCGAGGCCTGGGCGTGGCCGGGTCCCAGCGTCTCGACGTTGACCCAGGTCGTGCCGTTCGCGGTCACGTCGACGCGGAAGCTGTCGTCGACTGCACCGTTGCCGTCATTCGAGTACCAGCGCCAGTAGCCGACGACCGGCGACGCGTAGGCCGACAGGTCGTAGGTGCCCGAGAGCAGCGTCGTGCGGCCCGTGTCGACGTCGGCTTCGCCCACGCTGCCGCCGGTCGAGCCCTGGCCCGTGACCCAGCACAGCAGGCCGGTCCCCGGCGTGTGGTCGTCCTCCGACTGCTCGGCGGTGCCGTTCGGGTTCACGCGCACCCAGAACCCGGCCGAAGTCGCCGTGTCGCCGGCCGTGTCGCGCGCGAAGCCGGAGACGCCCGTCTCGAAGTCGTTCGCGACGACCGTCGTCGACCCGAAGGCCACGACCGCCGTGTCGGACTGCGACGGCGCGCCCTCGGGCGACGTCCAGACGATGCCGTTCGTCGACGTCGCGGCGATGTAGTAGCTGACGTTCGTGCCGCACGGCAGTGCCGGGAAGACCGCTGCGTACAGGTCGCCGCCCAGCGCGACGAGGTCGACCGGCGTGTACGCGCCGCCCGTGCTCCAGTAGAGCTTCGCGCTGCCCGCCTGCAAAATCCCCGGCGTGAGCTGCTGGAGCTGCACCGTGACCGCTTCACCAGCCGGGTTCACCGTCGCCGGCGCGCCGGCCGGGAACGTGAACTCGATCTGCGGCGTGCCGACCCACCAGGCGAAGAAGCCGCTCTCGAGGTCGGAGCCGATGACGACGCCGCTCGGGAAGTACGGGTAGTTGTTCCACAGGCCGTTGTAGCCGCTGCTGTCGTCGGCCGGGAACGTGTCGAACCAGGCGTGCAGCGTGGGCGTCGTGACGCCGGTCGTGGTGTCGAACACGCGCAGGCCGCTCCTGTAGTTCGACTCGTAGACCAGCGAGCCCTTCGTGTAGATGTTGTGGTCGACCGAGACGCCGTTCTGGAACTCGCCCAGGTAGGGCAGCGTCGGCGGCGAGCCGTTCAGGTTGCTGGCGTCGAAGACGCGCGTGAACGGCCGCGAATCGATCTCGTCGTTGTGGAACAGGAACTGGCGGTCGGGCGAGAGCCAGGCCTGGTGCGAGTAGCCCGGCTGTCCGTAGGCGAAGTGCCCGAGCGACACGGGTGCGGCCCCGTTCGTCACGTCGACGATGTCGATGCCCGTCTGGTCGTAGCCGTTGTTCAAGCCGCCGCAGCAGATCGCCAGCTGGCGCGGACCGCCGCCCGGACCGCCGGTCGGGTACGTCACGACCTGCGCCTCGTGCACGTAGCGGTCGGGCCAAACGCCCAGGAACTGCGGCGCCGCCGGGTTCGTGCCCACGTTGTAGATGCGCAGACCGTTGCCGCCGCCGCCTGCGCGGTAGAGCCGGCCCGAGTCCGTGTCGATCGCCAGCGTGTGCGTCGCCGTGCTGCCGCCGGTCAAGACGGTCGTGCCCTGCGTGACGATGCCGCTATCGACCTGGGTCAGGTTGATGACCTGGATCCCGTTGCCGCCCTCCGACGCGGCGTAGGCGTACGCGCCGTACACGCGCATGTCGCGCCACAGGCTCTGCGGGCCGCTGATCTGCGCCACGATCGTGGCGTTGCCGGGCTGCGTGATCTCGATGATCGCCGTGCCGTTCGAGTGGCCGAAGATCGCGTACTCGCGACCCGACGGCGACGTGTAGCCGAAGCACGAGTTGCCGTTGCCGCCCGACCCGACGCCGAAGTCCGACAGCGGCATCCACGAGAGCAGCGTCACGTTGCTGCGCGCGAACTGCGTGCCCGCGCCCAACTCCTGCTGGCCGCCGCCCGTCGCGAACCGGCTCTTGAGCACGTTCTTGAAGCCCGGCCCCTGGTAGGCCGGTCGCTTGTCGAGGATCTTCGGATCGCCGTCGTGGGCGGCAGCGCCTGTGGCGGCCAGGGTCAGGGCGAGGAGGGAGAACGCCAGTCGGCGGGTGTCGTGCATGGAGAGAGGGGCCGGAAGCGGGTTCCGAGTGAGAGGCGGCGGCGCGAGCCTGCTGACTACATCGTGACCCGGTTCCGGTTGCCGGTCTACCCGTACAAGCCCATAGCGCGTCCGATTCCAACCTGGGACGGCCGAGCCGGGCCTTCGGTTCCCTGCCAGGGCCCCGGATCGACCGTGGTGCGGACCCGCGGGGCGGCGGCCGGGGCGCTCAGCTCGAGCTCCTGGCCGTCGCGCTCGACGGTCAGGGTCGCGTGCCCCGCGACCGGCCGGGTCCAGGCGGTCTGGATGGCCCGCTCGTCGGTCACCGGCTGGCCGTTCACGGCCCGGATCCGGTCGCCCTCGCGCAGGCCGAGCCGCGCCGACTCGCAGGTGGGGTCCAGCATGACGACGCGCAGGCCGTCGAAGTTCGCGCGCACGGTCCGTGGCTGTGTGCGCTGCTCGAACGGAACGCCCAGCCGCGCGAGCTCGGCCAGGGGATCGCAGCCGCCGGTCTGCGTGATCCAGCGCGCCGCCCGTTCCCGTCCGGACGCGCCCAGCGCACCCTCGATGTGCGCCAGGAAGTCGTCGACGGTCGGCCCGGGCGCGCGTGGCGACCAGCGTGCATCGTTCACGAACGCGCGCAACCAGCCGTCGAGACCATCGGCGCGGCCGGCGCGGCGCAGCTCGAGGTCGAGCACGGCCGCGACGAGCAGGCCGCCGCGGTAGGTCGCGTCGTACGCGTCGCCGCCCTCGAAGAAGCGCGGGCCGCCGGCCTGCGACAGCGAACCGTCGAGGCGCGGCGCGAGCGCGGTCCACGTGTCGATCGCTTCGCCCAGCTCCTCGCCGAAGCGCTTCCAGGTCGTGATCCCGAGGCGCGCCGGAACGACGTGCGCGTACCAGTCCGTGAAGCCCTCGCCGACGAAGCGCAGCGCGTCGCCGAAGTCGAGCCGCGAGACGGCCCACAGGTGGTGGAACTCGTGCGCGACGAGGTGTGCGATCATCTCCTGCGCGACGGGGTCGGCCAGGTCGCCGCAGACCTGCAGCACCATCGCGCCGGACTTGGGGGATCCGCCCAGCGCGAAGCCGCGCACGGGCTTGGGCGCGACGAACAGGAACAGGTAGCTCGCGCGCGGCGTCGTGCCGAACAGCTCGAGCTCGGCCGCGCAGATCCTCTCGATGGCCGGCGTGGCTATGCTCGCGAGAGCGGGCTGGCCGGGCGCGAAACCGAGCTCGATCCGCATGCCGCCCGCGTCGGCGCGCTGCGTCGACCATGCGCCCAGCGCGACGAGGTCGTCCTGCAGCGCGTGCTTCGAGCCCGGATCGAAGACGTGCGGCTCGACCTCGTCCCAGGGACACAGTACGGCCCAGTTTGCGGGCCCCTCGATCGACACGCGCCACTGCGGATCCGGCTCGAGGTCGGGCGCGACGAGCAGCGCTCCCGTCATGAGCAGCGCGTGGTCCGCGGCGACGTAGGGGTGCCCGAAGCTGTCGCGCGCCACGACGTCGGGCCGGTCGTGCGCGGTCAGCGCGCCGGTCCACGTCAGCCCGAGATCGGTGGCCGCGCCCTTCGCGACGACCCAGCGGTACGGGCCCGGCCGCTCGATCGCGAGCGGCGCGCCGGCCGCGGTGCGGGCCTCGAGCGGCACGGCCAGCAAGGGCTCGTCGAGCCGCAGGAACGAGTAGCCCTCGGGCAGCGACAGCGACACCGTCGGCGCAGCCGGGTCGAGCCCGGTCAGCCGCAGCTCGACCGCCACGGCCCGCGCCGCCGGATCGAGCAGCCGCACGCGGTACTCGGCGCGCGGACCGCTCGCGGGCCCGCTCGTCTCGCGCGCCGAGGGCGCCGCGCAACCCGCGGCTGCGAGCAGCGGGAGCGTCGCCAGGGTGAGTCGGGAGATCGGGTCGCGCATGGGTCGATGGTCGGATCGGAGGGCCGAGCTGGTCGGCGATTTTGGCGTGCTCGCGATCGAAACGCTCGGCTGGCGAGCCGCTACAATCACCCGCTTGGAAATCGTCCTCGTCCACCCCGAAATTCCCCACAACACGGGCTGCGCCGCGCGCCTTGCGGCCGGGCTCGGGCTGCGCCTGCACTTGGTCGAGCCGCTCGGGTTCTCGCTCGACGACCGCTACCTGAAGCGCGCCGGGCTCGACTACTGGCCGCTCGTCGACCTCGTCGTGCACCGCTCGTGGAGCGCCGCGACGCTGGCGCTCGGCGGCGCGTCGCCGCGGCCCTTCGCGGAGCGCCTGCGACTCTTCACGGCGCGCGGCGGGACGACGCTGTTCGAGGTCGACTTCGCAGCCGACGACGTGCTGGTCTTCGGCTCCGAGAGCCGCGGTCTGCCGGCGCGGCTCCTGGCCGAGCATCCCGATCGACGCGTCTACGTGCCGATCCGGTCCGGCGTGCGCAGCCTCAATCTCGCGAACGTGGCCTGCCTGGGCGTGTACACGGCGATGGCGCGCGCCGGCGTGCCGATGCCCGCGAACGACGGCGCGTACGCAGCGCACCCGCGCGCGGCCGAGGACGTGCGGCCGTCGTCGCGCGTCGAGCGCGTCGACGCGTGAGCGCATGACGGCCGACGCGCGCGTGGGCGCCGTGCAGTTGACCGCCGACGCAAGCGTCGGCGGTGTGCCGCGCAAGCCGCGGCCCGGGGACGAGCTCGAGGTGCGGATCGAGTCGTTCGACGCGCGCGGCCAAGGCATTGCGCACCACGACGGGCACCGCGTGCGCGTGACGCGCGGCCCCGTCGGCGCGCTCGTCCGCGTGCGCGTGCTGCGCCGCCGCAAGAGCGAAATCGAGGCCGTCGCGCTGGCGGTCGTCGAGCCGGGAGCCGACGCGGAGGTCGCGCGCTGTGCGCACTTCCGCGCTTGCGGCGGGTGCAGCTTCCAGGACCTGGCCTACGCCGCGCAGCTGGCGGGCAAGCGCCGATTGGTCGAAGCGGCGTTCGAGGCGCGCGGCCAGCTTCCCGTTGGCGTCGTGGTCGAACCCGTCGTGCCCGCGCCCGAGCTGTGGCGCTACCGCAACAAGATGGAGTTCACGTTCTCGAATCGGCGCTGGATCGCGCCCGAGGAGCCGCAGGGTGTCGACGCGTCGTTCGCGTTGGGGCAGCACGCGTTGGGCCTCTATTCGAAGGTCGTCGACGTGCTGGCCTGCTCGATCCAGAGCGAGGCCGGCGACCGGATCCTGGCCGCGGCGCGCGCGCTGGCGCTCGAGCAGGGCCTCGCGCCGTGGGACGTCAAGCTGCACACGGGACTCCTGCGCCACGTCGTCGTGCGCACGGCGCGGCGCACGGGCGAGGTGCTCGTGAACCTGGTGACCTCGGACGACGCGCCGGCGCTCGTCGAGCCCTTCGCGCGCGCGCTCGTCGCGCGCTGTCCCGAGATCACGACGCTGGTCCAGACGGTCAACGAACGCACGGCGTCGACGGCGATCGGCCAGCGCGAGCGCGCGCTGCACGGCAACGGCACGATCGAGGAGCTCGTGCTCAGCCTGCGCTTCTCGATTTCGGCCGGATCGTTCTTCCAGACGAACACGCTGGCCGCCGAGGGTCTGTTCGAAGCCGTGCGCGAGGCCGCGCAGCTCGGTCCGGACGGCGTCGCGTGGGACCTCTACTGCGGCACGGGGACGATCGCGTTGATCCTCGCTCGTGACGCGCGCGAAGTCGTCGGCTTCGAGCTCGTCGCGTCCGCCGTGCGAGACGCGCGCGCGAACGCGGCGCGCAACGGGATCACGAACGCGCGCTTCGTCGAAGGCGACGTCCTGATCGGTCTCGCAGCGACGCGCGACGTGCCCGCGCCCGATGTGCTCGTCCTCGATCCGCCGCGCGCCGGTTTGCATCCGCGCGTGGTGCCCGCGCTCCAGTCCCTGCCTGCGCGTCGACACGTCTACGTCTCGTGCAATCCGGCCGCGGCCGCGAACGACGCGATGAACTTCGTCGCC
>JANNQS010000049.1:0-31731 GCA_031400875.1 Planctomycetota bacterium
TCCCGAGCGAGGTCCTGCCCGTCTACCTGACGGTCTCGTCGATCATCAACATGTCGATCGGGCTCGTGATCGCGCTCCTCGGCGTCGCGTTTTTCGCCTGGGTCAACCCGCCCGACCCCGTGCAGCTCACGCCCGAGCAGCTCGCGCTGGCCAGCGCGGGTCCGGTCCGCATCCTGGGCTTCGGCCTCTCGCTGGTCTGCATTCCCATGCTGATCCTCCTGCAGGCCGTGTTCATGCTGGGGTTCGGCTACTTGATGGCGGCCTTGAACCTGCTCCTGCGCGACGTGTACCACTTGATCGGCGTGGCGCTGACCGTGTGGATGTTCATGACGCCGATCTTCTATCCGGCCGGCGAGGTGCAGAAGGCCGGTCTGGGCTGGGTCCTGAAGCTCAACCCGATGTACTGGCTGATCGACAGCTACCGGCGCGTGCTGATCTACGGCGAATGGCCCAAGATCCCGGTGGTGGCCGCCTTCGCGATCGTGGCGTTGCTCGTGTTCCTCCTGGGATCGACCTTCTTCCTGCGGCAGAAGCCGCGTTTTCCGGATCTCCTGTGACCGCCCTCCTGTGATGACAACGACGGCCACCGGCTCGAGCGACGTTGGCACCCGGTCCACGGGAGGTTCGGGCTCTGCAGTCCTGTGTCGCGGCCTGGGCAAGGCCTACCGCCTCTACGACAAGCCTATTCACCGGCTCTTCGAGGCGATCCTGCCGGGGAAGAAGAAATTCCACCGCGAGTTCTGGGCGCTGCGCAACGTCTACCTGGACATCCCGCACGGCGCGACGGTCGGCATCATCGGCGAGAACGGCGCGGGCAAGTCGACGCTGCTCAAGCTGCTGACCGGCATCACGCTGCCGACGACGGGCGACGTGCGCGTGCACGGGCGCGTCTCGTCGCTGCTCGAGCTGGGCGCGGGCTTCCACCCCGAGTTCTCCGGCCGCGACAACATCCACCTGGCCTGCTCGATCCTGGGCATGTCCGAGGCCGAGATCGCCGAGCGCTATCCGAGGATCGTCGAGTTCAGCGAGCTGGGCGAGTTCATCGACCGCCCGGTCAAGACCTACAGCTCGGGCATGTACGTGCGCCTGGGCTTTGCCGTCGCGTCGTCGGTCGATCCCGACATCCTGATGATCGACGAGGCGCTCTCCGTCGGCGACGAGCACTTCCGGGGCAAGTGCGTGAACCGCCTGAACGAGTTCCGCGAGCAGGGCAAGACCACCGTGTTCGTCAGCCACGACATGGGCGCGATCAAGAGCATGTGCCAGCACGTCGTCCTCCTCGACCGCGGCGAGGTGCTCGAGCAGGGCATCCCCGAGAAGGTCGCCGACGAGTACCTGAAACGCGCCAAGGCCCGCGGGAACGAGCGCCTTTCGTCGTTCGACCGCGGCACGAGCTCCTACCCGCGCTGGGGGACCGGCGAGATCGAGACCGTCGCCGTGGAGATGCTCGACGCCGACGGTCAGCCGGCGCGCGTGTTCCACCCGGGCGAGCCGTTCCGCGTGCGCATCGACTACCGCGTGCACCGCGCGCTGGCGAACCCGGTCTTCGGCCTGGGCATCTACCGCAGCGACGGGACGTATGTGAACGGCGCGAACCACCACTGGCGCGAGCGCCCGATCCGGATCGAGGACTGCGTGCCGGGCGAGACCGGCAGCGTCGAGATGCGCTTCGACGCGCTTCCGCTCCTGACCGGCTCGTTCTACTTGACGACGTTCCTCTACGACCACGGCAAGGCCGCGCCGACCGCGATCGACCACCGCGAGCACGTGCTGACCTTCGAGGTCGTCGACGTGCGCCGCCTGCAGCACGGCATGCTCTTCCTGCCCTCGCGCTGGACCGTCGTGCGCGAGCTCCCCGGCCGCGGCCAACAGAAGCTGGAGTCCGACGCGTGACGCCCGATCCGCTCGAGCTGCCGTTCGACCAGTACCAGCGTTACCGGCTGGTCGCCGACCTGCTGGGTACGTTGCGCACTGACAAGAAGCCGCTGAGCGTCCTCGACGTCGGCGGCCGCACGGCCGTGCTGCGCTCGTTCCTGCCGCACGACAAGGTCTTCCTGGTCGACGTCGAGCCTTCGCGCGAGCCCGGCCTCGTGCTGGGCGACGGCAGCCGGCTGCCGTTCGCCGACCGCTCGTTCGACGTGGTCGCGGCCTTCGACACGCTCGAGCACGTGCCTCCGCCGGCGCGCGCCGCATTCGTGGCCGAGTGCGCGCGCGTCGCGCGGCGCTGGGTCGTGCTGGCCGGCCCGTACCGCTCGCCCGAGGTCGACGAGGCCGAGACGCTCTTGCAGCGTTTCCTGCGCGACAAGCTGGGCGTCGAGCACCGCTACCTGGACGAGCACCGCCACAACGGACTGCCCGACATGGCCGCGACGACGGCGGTGCTCGAGAAGGCCGGCGCGCGCACGGTCGCGATCGGGCACGGCAACCTGGAGCGCTGGTTGCCGCTGATGAGCCTGTCGCTTTATCTGGACCACGAGCCCGCGCTGCGCCCGCTCGCGAAGAGCCTGTTCCGCTTCTACAACGGCTCGCTCTACGCGTCCGATCACGCGCGGCCGGTGTACCGCCACGCCGTGGTCGGCGCGCTGGCCGGCGCTCCGCTGCCGACCGCCGCGCCCGGCCTCGAACCGCCGCGCGCGCCGGCCGGTGCGCTCGAGCGCTTCGACGAGGTGATCGGCGAGCTGGTCGCGTTCGACCGCGCGCGCGCGGCCTGGAACACGGAGCGCGAGCGCTTGTGGGAGATCACGCGCACGCTCGAGCAGGACCTTTCGGGCCACCGCGAATCGCTGACGCAGGAGCGCAAGGCGCGCACGGCGACCGAGTCCGTGCTGGCGACGCTGCAGAAGGACCTGGAAGGGCACCGCGCCGCGCTGTCGGCCGCGCACGCCGACGTCGCGCGCCACGAGCTGGCTCAAACGAAGGAGCGCGCCGCCGCCGCGCTCGTGCGAGCCGAGCTGGAGAAGGAGCTGGCGCTGGCGCAGGCCGCGCTGGCCGCGTCCGACCGCGAGCGCGAGGACCTGCGCGCGCAGCGCGTGCGCCTCGAGAACGACGTCGACCGGCTGACGGCCGAGCTGAAGGCCGTGCGCGCCGACCTCGGGGGTCACCGCACGACGCTGGCCGCCGAGCGGGCGGAATTGGCTTCGCATCGGGCCGCGCTGGATACGTCGCGCGCGCGCGCCAAGAGCCTGGAGGAGCTGGTCGCCGCCGGCCAAGCGCTGGCGGCGCGCCAGGAAGGCGACTTGGCGCGCGAGCGCGAAGCCAAGCAGCGCGAGAGCGCCGCCTTGGCCGAGGAACGGCTTGCGCGAACGTCCGCCGAATCAATCCTGTCCGAGCACCGCGCCGTGGTGCGGGACCTGACCGCCGACCTGGAAGGTCACCGCGCCGCGCTGCGCGACACGCGCGCCGAAGCCGAGCGGTTGCGCACGGACCTTGCGACCGCGATGCACGAGCGCAACGTCGAGCAGCAGCGCCTCGAGGGCGCGCACGGCGAGCTGGCGCGCGTGTCGCGCATCCTCCAGGATCAGGACCGCACGATCGCGGCGCTGCGCGCCGACCTGCGTAGCCGCGTGAAGTCGCTGCGGCGGGCGCTGGGGCCGAAGCCGCCGCTGCCCTGAGGTCAGGGAAGAGTTCGGTGGTCCCGTCGTAGAGGCCGGGCAGGAGCTGTGACAAGCTGTGACATCGAGCTGTGACAGCTCCGGCTCGCGCTGACCCTGCCCCGCATGCTTTCGTGCTAGAACGCCCGTCCGCCATGACGCCTCCTCCGATCGATCTGCGCAAGTTCGCCGAGCGCGTGGGCTCCTGGTTGGGATCCACCGGCCCCGAGTCGGACGTCGTCGTGTCCTGCCGCGTGCGGCTGGCCCGCAACGTCGACGGGCTGCCCTTCGTGGCGCGCATGGACGCGACGCAGGCCGAGGATCTGTGCGCGCGCCTGCGCGAGGAGCTCATCGCCGCGCGCCTCGACGGCGAGACGCAGTGGGTCTCGATGTCGGAGGCCAGCCCGCTCCTGCGCATCGTCCTGCGCGAGCGCCACCTGGTCAGCCGCGACCTCGCGCCTTCCGAGGACGGCCAGGCCTCGCTGCCCGGTCGCGCGGTCGCGTTTGGCGCCAGCGAGACGATCGCGGCGATGGTTAACGAGGAGGACCACCTGCGCTTGCAGGCGCTGGCCAGCGGCTTCGACCTGGATCGGGCGTGGCTGCGCGCGCAGGAGCTCGACCAGTTGCTCGAGGCGCACGTGCCGTTCGCGCACACGCGCACGCTCGGCTACCTGACCGGCTGTCCCACGAACGTCGGCACGGGGTTGCGCGCGTCGGTCATGTTGCACCTGCCGGCGCTGTCCCTCGTCAGGGCCGAGCTCGAGAAGGTCTTCGCGGCGGCGCAGCGCACCGGGCTCGCGGTGCGCGGCATGTACGGCGAGGGCAGCCGTGCGGCGGGGGACTTCTACCAGGTCTCGAACCAGATCACGCTGGGTCGCAGCGAGGAGCAGCTGCTCGAGGACTTGAAGGCACTCGTCCCAGCGATCGTGCGCTTCGAGCGCGATCTGCGCACGCTGCTCGCGAGCGAGCGCAAGGCGGCGCTGCAGGATCGCATCCAGCGCAGCCAGGGTCTCCTGCGCACGGCGCGCGCGCTGCAGACCGATCAGGCGTTGGCGCACCTCTCGACGTTGCGGCTCGGGCTCGAACTCGAGCTGCTGACGGAGCCCAAGCTGGCGCTGCTGAACCAGCTCGGCGTGCAGGTGCAGAAGGGTCACGTGCAGGCGCTCGCGCCGGGCGAGCAGCAGGCCACGTCGCTCGTCGAGGCCAGCGAGCGCGACCGCATGCGGGCCAGCCTTTTGCGCGCCCGTTTGGGCGCGCGCGGCGCCTGAAGTTGGACGGGCGAGTGCGCGCGGCGATCATGAGCCCGCCGTTTTGGAGGAGTCCATGACGTTCCGCACGCTGATCTGCCTCGGCGCCGCGCTGCTCGCGTCCGGCGCGCAGGACCCTGTTCCGCGCCCGGCGATCGAACGCTCCTTCCGTCCTGGCGAGGAACGCGTCTGGGTGTTCGAAGCCGACGGCGTGCGCCTGGGCGAGCACGTTTCGCGCTACCTGGGCCGCGACATGCTGGCGGGAGTTTCCGCGCACCATTTCCACGGTCGCGCGCGCCTGAAGGTGTCGCCGCTCGGTGAGGTCGAGCAGCGCTCCACCGCGGATCTCTGGACGGATGACGACGGCCATGTCGTGCGCTTCACGCAGCAGCTCCTGCTGGGCGAGTCGTACGCGCGCGTCGAGCTCGCGTTCGCGGGCGGGAAGGTCGCTGCGCACGTCGTGCAGGGGCCGTCGGTACGCGACCTCGAGCTGAAGGCCGGCTCGGCCGCGTTCGTGCTCGCCAACAACTACGTGTCGCACATCGAGCTCGCGATCGCGTTGCTGGAGCCGGGGAAGGACGCGAAGCTGGAGATGTTCTCGGGCAGCACGCTGCAGAGCTTCCCGTACCGGCTGAAGGCCGCCGGCACGTTCGAGCGCGAGACCGGAGGCGTCCGCAGCACCGGTCACGTCTACGAGGACTCCCTTGGCGAGCGCCTGCGCTTCGTCGACGGGCGCCTGCTGGACGTCGAGGTCGCGGCGCAGAAGCTCGTCATCCGCTTCAGCGACGAAAAGGTGGCGGCTTTTTCGATCGCGCCGCCGGCGATCCGCGAGGCCGCGGCACGGTTCGACGGCGAGGACGTGCGCATCGCGCGCGGCGACGCCGTGATCGCCGGGCGCGTGACGAAGCCCAAGGGCGCCGCCGGACGCCTGCCCGCCGTGCTGTTCATCTCGGGCTCGGGCGCGCAGGATCGCAACGGCTTGTCGGCCGGCATCGATCTCGGCACGCACGAGATCCTCGACCGGCTGACGTCCGACGGCTTCCTCGTGCTGCGCGTCGACGACCGCGGCGCGGGCGAGAGCTCGCCCTTGCCGCCCGACGCCAGCTACCTGGACCTCGTCGGCGACGCGCGCGCGGCGCTCGAGTTCCTCGCCCGACGCGACGACGTCGATCCGGCGCGCATCGCGTTGATCGGGCACAGCGAGGGCGGGGAGACCGCCCCGTTGCTCGCGGCGGAATCGCCGCGCGTGGCGGCGGTCGTGCTGATGGCGGCGCCGGGACGCTCGCTCCTCGCGATCATCACGGACCAGAACCGCATGGCGCTGGAGCAGAGCGGGCTGTCGGGCGACGAGCTCGAGAAGCAACTGAATGACGTGGTCGCGCTGTTGAAGCGCCTGTGCGGCACCGGGGCGATCGACCCGGCGGAGCTGCCCGCCGACCAGCGCTCAGTCCTGACGAACCGCGCCTGGTTGCAGAGCCATGCGCTCCAGGACCCGATCGCGACGATCCGGCGCGTGCGCTGTCCGGTGCTGATCCTGCAGGGCGCGAAGGACTTCCAGGTCTCGCTCGAGCGCGACGCGCGCGCGCTCGAGGCCGCGCTGTCGGTGGCGGAGCATCCCGACCACGAGCTGCGCGCGTTCGCCGAGCTCGACCACCTCTTCAAGAAGGTCCCGGGCGCGAAGTCGGAGCTGGCCGACTACGCCAAGGACCGGCGCGTGGACGCCGAGTTCCTGGACGTGCTCTCGGGCTGGCTGCGCCACCGATTGCAGCCCACGCCGCGCTGACGCCGCCTTTGTGCGTGCAGTTCCGCGGGGGCGCGAGGATCATCCGCCGCACATGACCCGCGTGCTCCACCTCGTGCTGAGCTGGCCCCTCCTGGCGTGCACGGCCCAGAGCGTCGACGAGAGCAGCGGAACACGCGCAGCGGACGCGGCGCCCGCGGACACGACGAATCCAGCGCCCTCACTCGCGTTCGAGCACGTCTCCGTGCTGCCGATGGATCGCGATGTCGTGATCGCGGACCAGACCGTCGTCGTGCGCGACGGCCGCATCATCACGATCGGGCCGGCCAGCGCCGTTGCCGTGCCGCCGGACGCGCAGCGCATCGACGGACGCGGGCGCTTCCTGATGCCGGGCCTGGCCGACATGCACGTGCACGTGTGGGACGAGAACGACCTCTTCCTGTTCGTCGCCAACGGCGTCACCACCGTGCGCAACATGTTCGGCTCGCCGATGCACCTCGATTGGCGCGCGCGGATCGAGGCGGGCGAGATGGTCGGTCCGCGCCTCTACACGGCCGGGCCGATCATCGACGGCCAGCCGGCCGTGTGGCCGGGCAGCGTCGAGCTCGTGGATCCGGAGCAGGCGGCCGAGGAGGTCCGCGAGCAGAAGGCGGCCGGCTACGACTTCCTGAAGCCCTACGCGATGCTGACGCCCGAGTGCCACGCGGCGCTCCTCGCGGCCGGACGCGAGCAGGGCATCCGCGCGATGGGGCACGTGCCCGAGTCGCTCGAGCTCGACGCGGTCCTGGCCTCCGGCCAGGCGACGGTCGAGCACCTGGGTGGTTTCGCGGCCGCGGCCCAGGCGGCGGATTCGCCTTGGCAAGAGGTGGATTTCACCACCGAGTCGCGCGCCTGGCAGCACGTCGACGACGCCCGTCTGGCAGAGGTCGCGGCGCGCACGCGCGCGGCCGGCACGTGGAGCTGCCCCACGCTCGTGGTCATGCAGAAGTGGGCTCAGGGCAACGCCGCGCGCGCGCTGCTCGCGCGACCGGAGATGCGCTTCGTCTCGCCCTTCATGCTCGGACACTGGGCACCCGATGCGCCCACGAACTACCTGAGCCGCCTGCCGTCGACCGTCGTGGAGTCGGCGCACGACGCGCTGCCGTTCCAGCGCAAGGCCGTGCGCGCGTTGCGCGACGCCGGTGCCGGGATCCTGCTCGGCACCGACATGGGGAACCCGTACGTCCTGGCCGGGTTCGCGCTGCACGAGGAACTCGAGCACCTCGTCGCCGCCGGGCTCACGCCCTTCGAGGCGCTGCGAGCGGGCACAGCCGAGGCCGCGGCGTGCATGCAGGCCACGGGCGAGTGGGGCACGATCGCGCCCGGCGCGCGCGCCGACCTGCTCCTGCTCGCGGCGAACCCGCTCGACGATGTGCGCCACGCGTGCGAGCGCGTCGGCGTCGTGCTGCACGGCCGCTGGTGGTCCGAGGCGGATCTGCGCGCTGAGCTCGAGCGGCGCGCGGCCGCGTTCGAAGCGCGCTGACACGGCCGTCCGGAGCCGCCCTACGAGCGTTCTCCGCTCCGCGGTCCGGTGGGTGCGAGCCGGCCTCCGGACTACGGCTCGACGCGGTGCACCATCTCGAGCCCGTACAGCCCGGGGATCCCGTTGCGCACGACGATCGCCATGTGCGAACGGCCGTCGCTCGTGTCGAGCGTGAGGCCCTCGCGCATCTCGAGCCGGCCCGCGCCGATGTCGAGCAGGGCACCGCGGTCGGAAACGTCGGACAGGCGGCCGCGGTGCTGGGCGCGTGCACTGCGCACGACGACTTCGATCGCGGTGGCCCGGCGCGTCGCGATCCGGCGATCGGGGACGAGTTCGACGGAGCCGTCCGGTGCGAGTCGCACGAGGTCGCCCGTGGCGATCGCGTCCAGCGCGCCGCGCACGCCGACGATCGCGGGCAGCCCGTGCTCGCGCGCCTGGATCGCCGCGTGCGACAGCCAGCCGCCGACCTCCGTGACGATCGCGCGGGCGCGCGAGAAGAGCGGCATCCAGTTCGGGTCGGTGAAGCGCGCGACCAGGATCTCGCCGTCTTGGAACGAGGCGATCTCGCTCGGCTCGCGCAGGACGCGCGCGCGCCCGATCACGCCGCCCCTGCCGGACACGCGCGTCCCGCACAGTGCGCCGGAGGGGACCGCGCGCGGGATCGCGCCCGACCCCGAGGCGTCGAGCTCCTCGAGGAACGCCGCCGACAGGTCGCACGGCAAGCGCACGCCCGCCAGTGCAGCACGCTCGTCCGACCGCGCTTCCAGGAGCTCGAGCGCAACGTTTGCGCGCCAGGCGGCGTCGTCCAGGCGCGCGACTTCGTCGCAGCGCAGGAGGAAGACTTGTTCACCGAGGCCGCTGCGCTCGCCGAGCGCGACGGCCAGTCGGCGCAGAAACGCCAGGTCGCGCAGGGCCAGGTGCTTGGCTTCCTCCTTGAGGACCTGCCAGCGCAGCGCGCGCTCGACCGCCAGGTCGAGCACGCGGCTCGCCAGCGGAACGCGCGTGCCCAGGGCGTGGGGGCGCATGCCCCGGCTGCGGTCCGCGACCTTCTGGACGACCTCGTCGTCCTCGGCGTAGCGCGCCGTGGAGAGCTCCCAGTCGTGCGGAGCGCGGTGGCCCGAATGCTCGAGGAAGGCTTCGGGACCGCTCTCTCCGCGGCCGCAGCGCGCTAGGAGCTGTGCGCCTTCCTGCACGACGGTGGTCGGCAGGTGCGCCAGCTGCTCGGCCGCGTCGAGGCCATGGCGGCCCAGCTCGCGCACCGCCGTCTTCATGTACACGTCGGCGGCGAGGTTGACTTCCTCGGCGCGCACGTAGTCCTCGGTCACGAAGCGTCGCTCGCGCTCGCGGAACAACGTCACGAGCTCCTCGAGCGTGAGCCGCCCGAGGTCGAGCGCCGCGTCGATGCGCGCGGCGCGCGCAGCGCGCGGCAGGTGCACGAGACGCCAGTCCTGCTCCATGCGCTCGGCGTTTCGCGCCAGGCGGAACGCAGCCAACGCCGACGGCGCACGCCGCACGCGACGCCGGGATTCGCGCTGGTCGACGTAGAGCTTGCCAAACGCGGTCACGAGCAGCGGCTCGGAGTCCGGGCCCACGTCGTAGGGGATTCCGAGCGACGCGCAGGCGCGGTGCGTGCTGCCGTCGTAGCCCCAGAGCGACTCCATCAGGGACAACGACAGCGGCGTCGGCTCGGGCAGGAGCTCCGAGAGCTCGTTCTGCACGAGGACCGCGTCCTTCGCGGGCGTGCCGCGCAGGATCGCGAGCAGGCGGTGCCGTTCGCGCTCGCGCAGGGCGCGCTCGTCGCCGCCCGTGCGCGCGACGCGCGTGACGTCGCGCGCCTGGAGCAAGAAGAAGCGACCGTGCGCGAAGGCCCATTCGACGTCCTGGGGACCGCCGAACAGCGCTTCGACGCGGCGACCCAGCTCGAAGAGCGGCGCCAGGTCGACGGGCGGTCGCGCGCCGTCGAGTACACGGCCGCTCGCACGGCCCACACGGTAGCCCTGCGGTTCCGCCCGGCCGGAGACGAGCTCGTCGCCCAGGCCCGCCACCATCTCGACCGCGCACGTGCCGGATTCGCCCGGGTGCTCGGTGAAGAGGACGCCGGCCCATTCCGCCGGGACCATCGCCTGCACGACGATCGCGCCGTTCTCGCTCGCGCCGTTCGAATAGGCCTCGACGCGCGCGCCGGTCCACGAGCGCGCGACGCGCTCGATGGCGGCCTCGAGGCCGTTGGCCTCGACGTCGAGGATGGACTCGAACACGCCCGCGTAACTCTTCTCCACCCCGTCCTCGTTCGCGCCCGAGCTGCGTACGGCGACGCGCGCCGCACCCAGCCGCGCGTGGGCCGCAAGAACGTCGGCGCGCGCACGATCGCCCAGGCGGCCGCCGGCGAACGCCGCGGCGCGCACGACGAAACCGTCTGGCACCCGGATCCCGGCCTCGATCAGGCGGCCGAGCCGAGTCGCCTTGCCGCCGCAGCCGCTGAGCACGTGGGCGTGACGGAGCGGCACGATCGTGGAGGAGCCGAACTGCGCCTCGGTCGCGGCGCGGCGCCGCGCGGGAGCCCGCGCGCGCCAGCCGAGCCATGCGCCGATGAGCAGGTTGTGCACGTGGACCAGGCCCAGGCTCGCGACCAGGTAGATCTGCGGACCGGCGGCGAGCGGCGCCACGAGCGCCAGGATCACCGCGGCGGCGCACGCGGAGCCGACGGCCCGCTTCCATGTCTTGCGTGCGGCCGGAAGCCACACGAGGAGGCCCATGAGGACGGCGCTCGCGACGGGCAGGATCCAGCGCGGGTCGGGCTCGCCCAGCGCGGGGAGCCAGAGGAACGCCGCGTCCGAGCCTCGGCTGGCCTCGGCCACCACGCCGAAGAAGACCGTGAAGAGCAGGATCTGCGCGATCGAGCTGAGCGCATTCCAGGCCGGCTTCACGCCGTGGCGCTTCAGCAGGTCCATCGTCGCCTGGGCGCGCGCGCCGCGATCGGAGGCAAAGCGCTGCCGCAGCGCGTCGATCTGCGTGCGCAGCGCGGATTCGGTGCGCCGGTCGCGCTCGGCGCGCGCGGTCAGCGGCAACACCGCCAGGCGCACGAGCAGGACCAGGATCAGGATGCCCAGCGCCAGCG
This sequence comes from Planctomycetota bacterium, assembly GCA_031400875.1. Classification (GTDB taxonomy): domain Bacteria; phylum Planctomycetota; class UBA1135; order UBA1135; genus JAEUHZ01. The sequence goes on from JANNQS010000049.1 coordinate 11,219, forward strand.
ACCCGGCCTGGCCCGCGGTCCAGGTCAGCGATCCGGCCAGGGGCGACGACGCCAGGGTCAAGAGAGTCTTGGGCTCGTTGGCCGCCTGCCAGGCCGCGACGTGCGCCTTGTCCTTGCCCGGCACGGCGTAGCTCTCGGGCGTCGTGTAGCGGCCCACGAATTCGTACCCCATGCGCGTGAGGCGCAGGCCCACGACCAGGCCGAAGAACGAGCTGCGCTTGTCGTAGCAGGCCACGACGATCGGCTTCTTCGGCAGCGCCGCCAGGGCCGCGTCGAGCTCCGGCGTGACCATCTTCCGGAAGGGCACGTTGATCGCGCCGGCCAGGTGCGCCAGGTCGTACTCGCCCGGGTAGCGCACGTCGAGGAACTGGATGTCGCGGCTCTGCACCAGCGCGATAACGTCGGGCGTGTCGAGCAGGACGTCCTTGTTCGGGTAGTCGGGGATCTCGCGCAGGTCGCGCCGCTCGCGTTCCATGTTGAAGGCGATCGGGCGGTCCTCGGCGATCCACTTCTCGTAGCCGCCGACGACGAAGCCGGCCTGGAAGCCGCGCCGCGTCAGCTCCTCGGCCAGCTCCGAGCTGCGGTTGCCGTTGAAGCACATCAGCACGACCGGTTGCGCGCGATCGATGAAGCGCTCCGGATCGGCTGCAACGTCGGGGAAGCGCGCGTGGGTGGCGCCCTCGATCGCGCCGACCTCGAACTCCTCGTCCTCGCGCACGTCGAGGACCTGCCCCAGGCGACCCGACTCCAGGCGGCGCAGCAGCTCGTCGGTCGGCAGGCCGTCCTTGCGCTCGAGCTGGCCGCTGAAGGAGAGTTCGCGCAGGGACACGTCGACGATCTTCTTGCCCTCCTCGCGCGAGTTGCGATTCAGGTTGACCTGGAGGCGCTCGTTGCGCTCGTCCGCGACCTGGGCCGCGTACAGGCCCCAGCCGATCGTGCTCAGGGCGCACAGGCCGGCCGCGACCAGGAAGGACGTGCGGTACCGGCGTCCCTCGCCGTCCCCGGCGGCGCCGCGTCTCCGCCGCACCCAGACCCAGCGCCCGAGGACCACGCTGGCCAGGCCCAGGAGCTGGGCAGAGCTGGCGAACAGGTTGACCATCACGTCGGGGGACGGGATGGCCCAGGCCGTCGCCGAGAGCGCCAGAAGGGCGCCGGCGGCACCCAAGGGCAGGCGGACGGTCCGATGGGGGAGTCGGGTGGCCGGGCAAAGGGGTGCGGACATGTTGGCTCGCAGCGCGAGTGGACAGAGTCCCGGGATAGAGAGCAGGCCTGTGGAGTCCGCAGGTCGTGATTCGGGCAGGTTTGAATTCTTGACCGATTCTTGATCCCGCTAGTCCCAAAGCAGGGCCTGGGCAGGGTTTGGGTGGATTCGCAGGCGGCCCCGAGGTCAAGGCCCGAGGCCTGTCGCGCCGATGAACCGTCGTCCTAACCGGTCGCCCATGCCTTTCTCCGCCCCCGAGGTGCCATGAATCCCCACCGACTCCAGCTCTTCGTCGCCGCCGCGCTGGCGCTCTGCAGCCCGGCCGCGCCCATCGGCGCGCAGGTCAAGCAGAAGAATGCCGAGACGCTCTCCCTGACCTTCGGCGTCTACCAGACCGACAAGGCGACCGTGATGTACCGGATGTTCACGCCGCTGCTGGAGTCGATCCAGGACGACGTGAGCAAGCGCCTCGACCGCCCGGTCGACATCCAGCTCCAGATCTTCAAGAGCTACGACGACGGCATCTCGGCACTGGTCGGGGGCACGGTCGACTTCGTGCACTTCGGCCCGGCGCCCTACATCAAGGCCAAGGAGCAGAACCCGAACATCCAGCTCCTGGCGATGGAGCACGAGAACGGCGAGAAGCGCTTCAAGGGCGTCATCGTCGTGGCCAAGAACAGCCCGATCAAGACGATCGCCGACCTGCGCGGCAAGCGCTTCGCCTTCGGCGACAAGAACTCGACGATCGGCCGCTACCTGGTGCAGGCCGAGCTCGTCAGCAACGGCATCCACGGCAAGGACCTGGCCTCGTTCAAGTACATGGAGCGGCACGACCAGGTCGCGGGCGCGGTCGAGCTCGGGGACTTCGACGCCGGCTCGGTCAAGTCGGGCACGTTCAAGAAGTACGAGGAGAAGGGCACGCTGCGGAAGCTGTGCGACTTCGACAACGTCACGAAGCCCGTCGTCGCGCGCGAGAGTCTGGACGCGCAGGTCTTCGGGGCACTGCAGCAGGCCTTCTACGCCTTGAAGGACGAGGCCGTGCTCAAGGAGCTCAAGATCACGGGCTTCCTGCCCACGTCGGACGGCGAGTACGACTTCGTACGCAAGGGCATGAAGAAGGCCGAGTCCTTCGAGTCCGCTGTGCGCGGCTGAGACCCGCCCGGTGAACCAGGACCATCCCAGGGACGGACGCCGCTTCGGGCGTCTGCGCGTCCAGCTCATCGGAGCCACGCTGCTGGTCCTGTCGCTGGGCCTGCTGGTCACCAGCACACACACGCTCAGCAGCGAGGAACAACTGCTGTCCGAGCAGCTGGACGCACGCGGGAACTCCCTGGCGCGCGTCGGCGCGACGTCCTGCGCCGAGCTGATGCTCGGTAGCGACTACCCGCGCATCCGCACGATCGTGCAGGAGATCGTCAAGCAGGACGAGGACGTCACTTTCTGCCGCGCCGCAAAGGCCGACGGCACGGTCGTCGGCGACGTCTTCGGCCGGAGCGTGGAGAGCGGGCTGGGCCTGGAGAGCTGCCGGCGCTACATGGCCGAGATCTTGTACCGCCCGTCGCCCGGCGAGGAGGTCCACCTGGGCGCCATCGAGCTGGGGCTCTCCACCGAGAGCCTGACGCTGCTCAAGCAGAAGCGCACGCGGATCCTGTTGATCGAAGCCGGCGTCTCCTTCCTCGTGATCGGGCTCGTGCTCTCGATCCTTCTGCGGCGCACGGTCGCGCAGCCGCTCGAGATGCTCGACCGCCAGGCTTCGGCGCTGGGGCGCGGGGACCTCGACACGCCCGTTCAGGCCGCCTCGAACAACGAGATCGGGCGCCTGGCCAACACGCTCGAGGGCATGCGCGAGAACCTGCGCGCGTCCTACTTCGAGATCCGCGCCAACAACGAGGAGCTGAAGCGCCTCGGCGCGCTCAAGGACGGTGCGCTCGAGGAGCTGGCCAAGGCTCTGGACGCGGCCAACGCCGCGAGCCGCAGCAAGGACGAGTTCCTGGCCACGATGAGCCACGAGCTGCGCACGCCGATGAACGGAATCATCGGGATGACGCAGCTCCTGACGCAGACGTCGCTGGACGAGGAGCAGCGCGAGTGCGCCGAGACCGTGCGCGGATCGGCCGAGGCGCTGCTCGTGATCGTCAACGACGTGCTCGACTTCTCGAAGCTGAACGCCGGCAAGATGGACCTCGTCCAAGTGCCGGTCGACGCGCGCGCGCTCGTCCAGGAGGTCTGCAACCTCTTCCGGCACCAGACCGCGCTCAAGTCGATCTCCCTGGGGCACCAGGTCGGCGAAGACGTGCCGGCTCGCGTACAGGCCGATCCCACGCGCTTGCGCCAGGTCCTCGTGAACCTGGTGGGCAACGCGGTGAAGTTCACCCACAAGGGCGGCGTGACCGTCAAGGTCGCGGTCCAGGGTTGGCAGGGTTCCAGGGTCGAGCTGCGCTTCTCCGTGGTCGACACCGGGATCGGCATCTCGGAAACGGCGCGCCAGCGGCTCTTCCAGCCCTTCACGCAGGCCGACGGCTCGATCACGCGCAGCTTCGGCGGCACCGGCCTGGGCCTGGTCATCGCACGCCGCCTGACGGAGATGATGGGCGGCTGCATCGATTTCGAGAGCCACGAGGGGCGCGGCAGCGTGTTCTGGTTCACGGCCCTCCTCGATATCGCGCCGGTGGACTCGCCGGCCCAGAACGGCGCGCCGTCGCTGGCCGAAGCGGCCGCGGCGCGGCTGCCGCAAGCCGGCGTCGAGCCGCGCGGCTCGGCCTCCGCGCTGCCCGCGCGCGCTACGAAGGCGACGGCCGTGACGACGACCAATCCGGACCTGCTCGGGGTGCGCGTGCTCCTGGTCGAGGACAACCCCGTCAACCAGAGGGTCGCGGCCAAGATGCTGAGCCGCCTGGGCTGCGTGGTCGACGTGGCCGAGAACGGCGTGATCGCGCTCGAGTGCTACGAGCGCGAGCGCTACGCGCTCGTGCTCATGGACCTCTCGATGCCTGTCATGGACGGGCTCGAGGCTACGCGTCTCATCCGCCTGCGCGAGAATAGCACGGGCGAGCACGTGCCGATCGTCGCCCTGACGGCCAACGCCATGGAAGGCGACCGCGGACGCTGCATCGCCGCCGGGATGGACGAGTACCTGACCAAGCCCGTTCGCTCGGAGGGGCTGGCCGAGATCATCGGGCGCTACGCGCCGCGCGGCGCGGCGAGACAGCCTGCACCGTGACCGCGCGCGGCGGTCCGCCCCTGTAGGTCGTCAGCCAGCGCGCCACGTTCTCGCCCGGACAGCGCGTGCCGCGCAGGTCGCGGTGACCGTAGACCATCTGGCGGTCGATGTCGTACGTGCGGCGCAGGTCCTCGAGCAGCGTGCGCAGCGCGTTCAGCGCCGCCTGGGTCGGCTTGTCCTCGTCGAAGTTCCCGATCAGGCACACGCCCACGTTGCGCACGTTGTTGTCGCCCTTGGCGTGCGCGCCCTGCCAGGCCAGCTTGCGGCCCTCGAGCACGCGCCCCGACGGATCGATCAGGTAGTGGTACCCGATGTCGCCGTAGTGCGTCTCCTTGCCGTTCATGTGCGCGCGCTGGATGTCGCGCGCGGCTTCGTACGTGCGCGCCGCGCTACCGTCGAGCTCGACCGGGTTCGCGTCGGCCGAATGGTGCACCGTGATGCGCGTGTAGCCGTCGACGTTCTTGTCCATCAAGGCGGGCTTCGCTGCCAGCGCGCCCCACGTGGCGCGCGCGATGACCGGCAGGCCCGTGGCCGGCTTCTCCGACGGCGTGCGCGCCAGCAGCTTGTCGGCGCGCGCGGCGCCGTCCTGCGCGCGGCGGCGCTGTCCGGCGTTCAAGTCGCTGCGCAAAAGCACGCGCTCGAAGGCCGACTTCGCGCCCTTGACCCGCGGGATGATCGCGGCGGCCTGCGAGGGATCCTTCTGCGACGAATCCCGCTCGATCTCGCGCCGCGCGAACTCGAGACGCCCCTCGTTGAGCTTGAGCTCGGCCTCGTTGCGCCACTGCGGCGTCGACCCGGGGCCCTCCTCGGCCAGCCACGTCTCGATGCTCGCCAGCTTCTCCCACGAGAGCGGCTGGCCGAGCCACTCGGGCACCGCCTCGGAGCGCGGCACGGCGTAAGGCTCGTGTGCGCGCGCGCCGCCCTCGACCGGCGGTCGCGGCGCGCCGCTGCGGCAACCGGCCAGGAGGAGCACGAGAAACAGCCCGCCACACGCGATTCTGCGCGCGGGCGCGCCCCTCACGACGGTGCGGGCTCCGGAAGCCGAGCCAGGGCTGGAGAACATGGAACGTCGGCATACAGGAGCCGCGCAGGCGAAGCAAGACGGGCGGGCCCCTTGAACGGGCCCGCCCACTCCGCAGGCTCCGCTCGCAAGTTCGCTCCGCGGGCGCGGCCCCTGAACGGCCCAGCCATTCTGGTGGCTGCGCTCTCTTGGCGAGCGCAGCGGCGCGTGCTCGACTGCTCCACGGTCCGACCGCACCGCTGACATGCCCATGACGATCCCGCTCCTCGCGACCCTGCTCCTGTCGGCGTCCGCCTCCTGGTCCACCGTTCCGGACCCGTCGGTCCAGGACGCGCCGTCCGCTGGCGACGAGGCGCGCGCGCTGGCCGAAGAACGCGCGGAGTGCGACCTCCTCGTCCGCCGCGGGCAGGCCGCGACCGCCGGGCGCCGGCTCGACGAGCTCCTGGCCGAGCACCCGGGCGATGTGCGCGCCTTGACGATCCGTTCCCGAGCGCGCTTCGACGCGGGCGACCTCACCCTCGCGCTGGCGGACGCCGAAGCCGCGCTGGCTTTGACCGCGACGCTGGCGCCGGACATCGACCGTGCCACCGTCGCGGCCGCGCTGCGCGCCTACGGCCGCGCCGCGACGGCGCTCGGACGGGCGGGTTCGGCGGTCGAGCGGCTGACCGCCGGCGCGGACGCGCTCGAGCCGGCGCGCGACGCGCGCGGGGCCTGGGAGCTGGGCGCGGCGCAGTGGGCCGCCGGCCAGCGCGAAGCCGCGACGACGACCCTGGAACTCGGTGCCACGACGAGCGACGCTCAGCCCTGGGACGGCCTCGTGGCGCGCGGTCTGAGCCAGCGCCGGCTGGGGCGGCTCGAGGCCGCTTCGCAGAGCCTTCTCGCGGCGATCGAGGCTTCGGCCGAGCTCGAGGGCGAGGAGCCCGACGCGCTCGTGGCGCTGGCGGACCTGTTCTTCGAGGCCGACCGCGAGGTCGAGCGCGCCAAGCGCCGCTCGGCCGCGCAGCTCTACGATGCGGCGCTGGCGATCCATCCGTCGCACGAGGGCGCGCTGCTCGGGCTCTTCACGCTGCACCGCACGAACTGGCTGCGCCAGCGCCGCTCGGCGACGCAGTTCCTCGATAGCGCGCTAACCGCGCGCCCGCGGTCGGTCGAAGCGCTGCTCGTCGCGGCCTCGGCCGACCTGGACGACGGCCTGTCGAAGTCGGCGCGCGAGCGGATCGTGCTGCTCGAGGACATCGCGCCCGGCCGTCGCGAGGTGCGCACGTTGCGCGCTGCGCTGCTCGAGATCGACGGTCGCTCGGAGGAGAGCGCCGCGATCCTCGCGTCCCTGGCGGCCGAGGACCCGCGCGACGCGACGCCGGAGCGCGAGGTCGGGCGCCACCTGATCGAGCTGTACCGCTTCGCCGAGGGCCGGCCGTTCCTGCAGCGCGCTGCCGAGCGCGATCCGAACGACTGGGACGCGCTGACGCACCTGGGCCGCGCTCTGGCGAACACCGGCGACGAGAAGGGCGCGCGCGTTGCGCTCGACAAGGCCGAGGCGGCCGCGGCCGGACGCCAGGACGCGTGGCGCGACAACATGCGGCTCGTGCTGCAGCGGATCGCTGATCGCCACGGCGTGCGTGCCGAAGGCGAGCTCTCGTTCTCGTGGGAATCGCAGGGCGACGAGGTGCTGGCCGCGTACCTCGTGCCGTTCTACACGCAGGCGAGAGCGGAGCTCGCCGCGCGCTACGGCTTCACGCCTTCGCCGACCACGATCGAGGTGTTTCGGCGTCACCGCGACTTCAGCGTGCGCTCGACCGGTTTCGAGGGTTTCCCGGCGCTGGGCGTGTGCTTCGGCCCGGTCGTGACCGCCGTTTCGCCGCTGGCCGAGATGCGCGGCTCGCAGTCGTGGGCGCGCACGTCGTTCCACGAGTTCACGCACGTCATCCACCTGGGCTTGTCGCACAACCGCTGCCCGCGCTGGATCACGGAAGGTCTCGCGACGTGGGAAGAGGTCAACAAGAACCCGGCCTGGACGCGCAACATGCGCCGCGAGCTGATCGACGCGCTGGCGTCGGGCGAGGTGATCAAGACGCGCGAGATGAACCGCGCCTTCCGCGGGCCGCGCATCCTGTTCGGCTACTACCAGAGCGGCCTGATGTGCCAGATGCTGATCGAGCGTCACGGCTTCCCGTCGCTCGTGCGGCTGCTCGTCGCGTTCGACCGCGGCCTCGACCTGGACGCGGCGCTGAAGGAGGTCTTCGCGGCGACGCCCGAGGCGCTCGACCGCGACTTCGAGGCCTGGGCCCGCGCGCACGTCGCAGGTCTGGCGGTCGAGCCGCGCTGGAGCCCCGACCACGTGCGCCGGCTGAGCGCCGGCCTGTCGCGCAAGCTGCCGAAAGACGCGGCGCGCCGCGACGCCTGGGCGCGCGACTGGGTGACGGTCGCGGTCAGCGCCTGGCAGCAGCGCCGCAAGGTCGACGCGCAGGAAGCGCTGCGCGTCGCGCGCGAGCACGCGCCCGAGAGCCCGCGCGCCATGCTGCTGCGGGCCGAGATCGCGCTCTCGGGGGGCGACAGCGCGCGCGCGCAGGCGCTCTTCCGCGCCGCGATCGACGCCGGGCAGGAGGACTACCGCGCGCGCATGGCGCTGGCCTCGCTGGCGCGCGAAGCCGGCGAGGACGACGAGGCCGAGAAGCACCTGCTGGCGGCCGAGAAGGCCTTTCCGGGCTGGGACGACGCGGAGCTCTCGGCCGAGCTCGCGCTGGCCGAGTTCTACCTGGCGCACGACCGCCGCGACGACGCCATGGCGGCGATCGACCGGTGGCTGGGCTGGAATGCAGGCGACGCGGAGCGGCGCCGTCAGGTCGCGGCCTGGCACATCGCGAACGGGCGCGCGGAGCCGGCACTACAGCGTTTAGCCGAGGCCAACGAGGTCGATCCGTTCCTGCGCAGCCTGCACCGCGAGTGGGGCGACGCGCTGCGCGCCGCCGGTCGCCACGCCGAGGCCCTGCGCGAGTACCGCTCCGCGCTGGCCGTGCCGGCCGAGCTCGACATCGAGGACCAGACGCCCTGGACGGACGAGGGGCGCGCCGAGTTGCTGGGCCTGCAGGCCGTGTGCCACGAATCGCTGGGCGACAAGGCCGAAGCGGCCGCGCGCGCCCGAGAGGCGTTGGAGCTCGACTCCGGCGCGGCCCTCGCGCGCGAGGTCCTCGATCGGATCCAATAGCGGGATGTCGTCGGCACACGGGTCGGTGGCAGGGCGCGCGCGCTTCGTCGTCCTCGACGGGATCGACGGCTGCGGCAAGAGCACGCAGGCGCAGCGGCTGGCGGAACGGCTGGGGCGCGAGACCGGCCGTCCCGTGCGCCACCTGCGCGAGCCGGGCAGCACGCGCCTGGGCGAGGGCCTGCGCGCGCTGCTCCTGGGCCGCGAGTTCGCTCCGACCGCGAACGTCGAGGCGCTCCTGTTCGCGGCCGCGCGCGCCCAGATGCTGGCCGAGCTGGTCGAGCCCGCGCTGGCGGTCGGCGAGCACGTCGTGTGCGAACGCTTCCACCCGTCGACGTTCGCGTACCAGGCGGTCGCGGGCGGCCTGCCGGAGGCGGAGGTCCTCGCGCTCTTGCAGCGCTGGGCCGGAAAGCCGGCGCCGGATCTCCTGCTCTGGCTCGATCTGTCGGTGGACAGTGCGCTGGCACGGCGCGGCCGCGCGAGCGACCGCATCGAGGATCGCGGGATCGAGTTCCAGCGTGCCGTCGCGCGCGGCTACGCACGCTACGCCGAGCTCGTGCCGGGCGTCGTGCGGATCGACGCGTCGCGCAGCGCCGACGAAGTCGCGGAAGCGGTGTGGCGCGAGGTGACGCGTGCGCGCCGTTGAGCTCTTCGGGCACGGGCCCGTGATCGAAGGCCTGTGGCGCGCCGCGCGCGGCCAGCGCCTGGCGCACGCGCTGGCTTTCTTCGGTCCTCCGGGCGTCGGCAAGTTCCTGGCCGCCGAGCGCCTCGTGCTCGGCCTCGTCTGCCAGAGGGGGCCGGGCGATCCGTGCCTCGTGTGCGGGCCGTGCAAGCGCGCACTGTCGGGCTCGCACCCCGACGTGCTCGTGCTCGATCCGGTCGAGCGCGAGGTCGAGGAGATCCCGATCGCCTGGATCACGCCGCGCGACGAGCCTGACAAGGACAGGCGTCCGCCGGGCGGCGTGGCACTCGAGGAATTCCTGTCGCTGCGGCCGCTCGAGGGCGGCTGGCGCGCGGTGGTCGTGCGCGAGGCCGACCGACTGGGGAACGAAGCGCAGAACGCGCTGCTCAAGACGCTCGAGGAGCCGGGCGGCGACGTGCTGATCGTGCTCGAGAGTTCGTCGCCCGACGACCTCCTGCCGACCGTGCGCAGCCGGCTCGTGCCAGTCTGGTTCGGAGCGCTCGCCCCAGCGGAAGTCGAGGCTGTGCTGCAACGCGAGGGCGTCGCGCGCGTCGAAGCCGCGCAGCTGGCGCACGCCTGCCGCGGCGCACCCGGCCGCGCGCTACGCTTGCGCGAGCAGGGCGCGACCGCGGTCCTCGAGCGCATCGCCCGGGTGGCCGCGGGCGCGATCGACCCGCTCGCGGCGGCGGGGGAGATCGGCGAGCTCGACGGGGAGTTCTCCGGGCGCACGCCCTCGGCCAAGGCACGCGCCCGCGCCCGCGCCGCGCTCGACCTCGTGGTCGAAGCGGTCGGCGACGCGCTGCGGTCGCGCGCCGGCGGCGCCGACTCCCGGCTCGCGCACCGCGCCGCGGCGAGCGCGTGTGGCGCGATCCCCGAGGTGCGCCTGCAGGCGGCGCTGGAACGCGCGCTGGAAGCGCGTCAGGATGTCGACCGCAACCTCGACCCGGCGCTCGCGGTCGAGCGGGCGCTCCTCGCGCTGGCTCCCACCGCGCCGTCCCGGTCCGCGCGATCCCGGTGAGCGACCCCCTGCGCAAATTGGCCCTGAAAGACGGGCGCTACGCCCCCGAGGCGTTCCAGTTCCTGTACGAGTCGCTCGACGGCGCGGTCAAGCTGGCCGGACGCGAGACGGCCGAGGGTGCCGAGCGCCACGTCACGGGGCAGGAGCTCCTGGCCGGCATGCGCCAGCACGCGCTCGAGATGTTCGGCCCGCTGGCCGGTCACGTGTGGCGCGCATGGGGCGTGCGCCAGACGATCGACTGGGGCCACATCGTGTTCCTGCTCGTCGAGGAGGGCCTGCTCAACCGCCAGGACACGGACTCGATCGACGACTTCAAGGACGGCTTCGACTTCGACGCGGCGTTCCAGGGCGGATACCAGCTGAAGCTGGGCGTCGATCCCTTCGGCCAGGGCGGCGCGGAAGGGCCGGCGTGATCGACCGCCTTTCGCCGCCGGCGCGCAAGGTCGCGCTGATCGTGATCGTCGCCCTGTCGGTGTGGTTCCTGTGGTCGGTGCGGTCGGTGCTCAACCCGCTGATCCTGGGCTACCTGGCAGCGTTCATCCTGCACCCGCTCGTCCTGTCACTCGAGCGCCGCGGCTGGCGCCGGCGCCGCGCGGTCAACGTGATCTTCACGGCGTTCGCGGTGGCGTTCACGCTGCTCTTGCTCGCGGTGTGGTGGCAGGGCCGCGGCCTGGCGGCCGAGCTCGTCAGCGACGAAGGCCTGGGCCACAAGGTGCGCGTGCGCGTCGAGCAGGCGCTCGAGGAGCACAAGGAGGCGGTCGAGTGGATCATGCAGCTCGCGCCGGCGAGCTTGGGCGTCGAGGCGGAGCCTGGCACGCGGCCGCCCGAGGCGCTCACGTTCGAGCGCCTGGTGCAGATCCTGCGCGAGCAGTGGAACTCGTGGCTGACCGAGGAGCAGCAGGGGCAAGCCGTCATGGTCGGCTTGAGCGCGGCCAGCGGGTTGCGTCAGGTCCTCGTGGGGCTCTTCGGTTCGCTGATGGCGTTCCTGGCTCTGCTGATCCTGCTGCCGATCTACACGTACTTCCTGCTGTTCGAATTGGAGCGCATCCACGCCTTCGTGGCGCGCTACCTGCCGCGCAACGACCGCGAGCGGCTCGTGCGCATCGGCCGGCAGATCGGCGAGGTGCTGGCCAACTTCTTCCGCGGGCGGTTGCTCGTGTGCCTCGTCAAGGGACTGTTCCTGACGGTCGGGCTGGCGTTGTCGGGCGTGGACTACGCGATCCTGATCGGCATGGGGACGGGTTTCCTGACGCTGATCCCGTTCGTCGGGTCGGCGGTCGGGTTCGTGCTGGCGCTGGCGGTGGCGATGATCGAGCACAGCGTGGCGGCGAGCGTCGTGCGCGTGGGGATCGTGTTCGTCGCAGCCGAGGCGCTGGAGAACTACGTTTTGCTGCCGAAGATCCTGGGGAACAGCCTGGGTCTGCACCCGATCGTCGTGTTGTTCTCGTTGATGGCGGGCGCGGCCTCGATGGGCATGTTCGGGCTCATCCTGGCGTTGCCGCTCACTGCCACGATCGTGATCCTGGCGCGCGAGTTCCTGCTGCCGACCTTGCGGCAGATGGCAGACAACGACGGGCGGCCGCCGTCGGCGCGCGGGCCGACTCCGGGGACGACCCCGTTCTAGCTGGCGGAGAGGCGACGACCCCGCTTGGTCGCCGTCAGGGCGGTGGTAGCGCCTGTCGCCGCGCCTCGAGCACCGCGATCGTCTGCGGGACCTCGTACACGGCGGCCGTGGACCAGGCCCACTGCGCGCGCACGGCGTTGTAGCGCTCGATCGCGTCCGCGTAGCGGCCCTCCTCGATCCAGCCTCCGCGCACGATCTCGCGGGTGGCGTCCATGACCGCGCGGCGCGCGAGCGCCTCGTAGCCCAACGCCGGCAGCAGCACGATGGCGACGAGGACCAGCGCAGCGCGGCGGCGGATCTTCCGCCACTTCGCGCGGCGCATCTGCAGCGCGCCGCTGTCGATCTCCGCCAGCGTCTCCTTCGCGCGCGCATGGCGCGGGTCGATGGCCAGGATCTCGCTGTAGACGCGGCGCGCCCGCGCGACGTCGTCCTCGTCGAGCCGGGCCCGCGCGAAGCGTTCCAGGATCGCGACGGCCGCCGGCACGTCGCCGCCTTCGGCCGCGAGCTCCGCCATCTGCCGCACGCGCTCCCACGTCTCGCCCGCGAGTCCGATCACACGCTCGAGGACGCCGCGCGCCCGCTTGTGCAATCCCGCCGCGCGCAGGTGATCGATCAACTGGCGTGCGTCGGCCAGCGCGTCCTGCGTGCGCCGCTGCCGCAGGGCCAGCTCGAAACCCTTCTCCCAGACGACCGGATCCTTCGGCGCGAGGCGCTTCAGCTCCTGCAAGGCCTCGCGCGCGTGGTCGAGCGCGCCGCGTTCGAGCTCCAGGTGCGCGACGAGCTTGAGCGCCTCGCAGGCCTCGTCCTTGCGTCCGAGCGCCTCGGCGTTCTGCGCCTTCGTCGAGAGCAGCGGCAGGCTGCGCGGGTCGAGCGCGAGCGCGCGTTCGACCAGCTCCCAAGCTCGTTTCTTGTCGCGGCCCGCGAGCGCGCGGATCCGCCGGCCCATGTCGCTCGGATCGCAGGGCTTGATCGTGCCCGTCGCGGACAGGTTCGCCAGCAGCTCGTAGAGCGCGAATCGGCAGTGGGGGAAGTTCGCCGCGATCTCGCCCACGCTGCGCGAGCCGTCGATGAGCTCGAGGACGGCTGCCGCGAACGCAGCCTGCGCCGCGTCGGCGATCTCCCTCGGCTGGCGCGCGAGCTCGTAGTGCGTCGCGTCCGACGGCACGTGCGTGCGGATGCGCTTCCAGTGGTCGGATCGCCGCGCCGCTTCGAGCAAAAGCGCGCTGGCCGGCAGCGCCAGGCCGATGCCGCGCTCGTCGGCGTCGAACAGGCCCTCGGGCGCCTCGCCCTCGTGGAACTCGAAACGCCCCGACTGCGTCATCAGGATGTCGCAAGCCTCGTCGGTGATCCGCTCGTGGAGTCGCGCGACGAGTTGTTCCTTCGGCGCGACGCCCGCGTCGGCGAGCAGATCGAGCAGCAGGTGACGGCGCCCGCGCTTGCGCGCGCGCTCGATCGCCGCGGCATCGGCCACGCCCGCCGCGGCCAGGAAACCGGCGACGCTCGCGCGGTCGGGATAATTCAGCGCGTTCAGCCGGCCCTCGTGGAAGAGCAGGTGCGTCGGCTGCTTGCGGTCGCCGATCGTGAGCACGCCGTTCTTGCGCGCGCCCTCCAGGTTCTGGAAGAGACCGGCGAGGTCGAGGGTCGACAAGTCTCCCTGGAGGCTCATGGGGATGGGCCGAGGGGACTCGGCCTGGTCTTCTGTCGGCCCCACTTGGCCCCGTAGTTGACCCGGTCGCGCTTTCGGGCCGCGGCGGAGGGCGGCCGCTCCTCTGGGACAACGACGGGCGGCCACCGGCTCGCGGGTCGTGCCCGGTGGCGTCGTGACGATGGAATCCAGCTCGGTGGCGCCCCGAAACGCACGTGACCCGCGCCGGAGCACGGGTCACTCGCGCGAACGCGTGCCACGAGCGCAGGGCGCGCCCGGCTGCCGCTACTTGTCGAGCACGGCTTCGAGCGCGCGCTGGATCTCGGCCAACCTGTCAGGCGACAGCTCGTTGGCGCCCGTCTTCGCCTGCCCGATCAAGCTCAGCGCATAGCGCAGATCGCTGCGCTGCGTGTCGGTCAGGTGCGCCGCCAGCGCCGGACGGTCTTCGGGCTTCGCGGCCTCGTCGAACGTCGACGCGTACTCGGGGACGTCCGCGCGCGTCTGGTTCAGGCCCTTCAGCGCGGCATCGATCGCCGCCTGCAGCATCGGATCGTCCTCGTAGTCGCCGTCGGTGTACGCCATGCCGCGCGCGTCCTGGGCCCGGCCGCGCACCTCGCGGCGCAGGAGCATGCGTACTTCCTGCGGCGACAGCGACGTGCCCAGGCTGGCGTAGAGCGCGTCGAAGCCCGGGTAGCGCGACGGGTCGTCGAAGTCGGCCTCGGCCAGGCGCACGAGCTCGGCCTGGTCCTTGGCCCAGGCCTTGTCGAGCCAGTCGCGGATCTTCTTCGAGTCGAGCACCTTGCGCATCTCGACGATGACGGACGGCTCGAGGCGGCGCGGGTCGGCCTTGATTTCGGGCTCGACGCCGCCCTCCGACAGGATCGTGCCGTCCTCGCCCCTCTCCTTGTGGATCGAGCGGCCCGACGGCAAGCGGTAGCGCGCCACGGTCAAGCGCGCACGCGGCGCGAAGTCGAACGTGCCGTTCTCGTTCGAGTCCTTCGTGATCGGCTCCCACGGATCGTGGCGGCCGTTCTTGTTCTCGTCCTCGTAGACGTCGTCACGCTCGCCCGGGATCGGCAGGAGCTCCTGCACGGAGGCCTTGCCGTACGTGCGCTGCCCGACGACGACCGCGCGGCCGTGGTCCTGCAGCGCGCCGGCCACGATCTCCGAGGCCGATGCCGAGTAGCGGCTGACCAGCACGACGACCGGGACGTCGTCCGCGACCGCCGGGTCGTTGCTCGTGAACAGCTTGCGCGGCTCGCCCGCGCGGCTCTCGGTCGACACGACGAGCTTGCGCTTGGGCAGGAACAGGTTGGCGACGTCGCGCGCCTGCGGCAAGAGCCCGCCCGTGTTCTGGCGCAGGTCGAGGATGATCGCCTTCAGGCCCTTGGGCTTCAGGATCTCGATCGCCTTCTCGAGCTCGTCGCTGGCGACCTGGCTGAACGTGTCGAGCTGCAGGAGCCCGATGCCGCCCGGCAGCATGTCGAACTTCATCGGCGGGATCGTGACCTCCTCGCGCGTGATCTCGACGACCATGTCCTCGGTGGGCCGGTCGATCAGCCCCGTGTCCATGCCGCGCCGCCAGATGTAGAGCTTGACCGACGTGCCGGGCTTGCCCTTCAGCCGCTTGATGATGTCGTCGAGCGGCCGGCTGCCCGCGGACGTGAACGTCGGCCAGTCGTCGATGCGCACGACCTTGTCGTCCGAGTGCAGGCCCTTCTTGTACGCCGGTCCGGAGTAGATCGGCTGGCGGATCGTGAACAGGCCGTCGTCCGGGTCCTCGCCGACGTAGGCGCCGATGCCGCCGTACACGGGCTCGAGCAGGTCCTCGGCGAAGTTGTCCTTGTAGGCCTTGGGCGTCAGGAAGCTGGAGTGCTCGTCCAGGCTGCGCAGCATCCCGTCGAGCGCCGCGTCGACCAGCTCCTCGCGCGTGACCTTCTCGCCCTCGAGCGACGTGGTCTCGATCAGACGCATCGTCTGCTCGAGCAGCCGGGCCTCGCGCGTGCCCTTGAGCTCGGTCTCTTCCGTCTTGTCCTTGGCGTACTTCTGCATCTGCTTGACGCGGCGGTCGGAGAACCGGCGGATCTCCTCCTGCTTCAAGTACGACTGCGCCAGGCGGCCTTCCGCGGTCGGCGTCGCGGCCAGGGTCTCGAGCTCCTTCCGTCCGGTCTCGACGTCGCCCACGCGCGCCAGCGCCAGCGCGCCCAGCGCGCGCAACGCGGGGTCGGACGAGGCCAGGAACTCGACCAGGAGCGCGCGCGCGTCGCGCTGCGGACCGGAGCGGCCCAGCGTGTGCATCGCGACCGCCGCTTCGACGCGCGTCTCGGGCGCGCGGTCGCCGTCCGAGGCGACCTTGGTCAGGGAGTTGACCGCGGCATCCAGCTCGGCTTCCTTGAGCGCGCGGAAGGCCGTGTTCCCGAGCAGGCTGGCGGCACCTTGCACGACCTCGGCCGAGGGATCGGCGAGCAGGCCTTCGAGGCGCTTGGCCAGCGCGGTCACGTCCGCGTCGTCGCCGCGCAGGCGCGCGGCCGTGAGCAGCAGGACGCCGCGCGGCGGCAGGTCGGCCGACGCCATCTGGCGGTCGATCGCCTGGTCGAGCGCGGCACGGTCGTCGCCGGCTGCCCGCGACAACTCGTCGAGCCCAGCCCACACGTCGTCGAGGGACTCGGCCGCCGCGGCCGCCAGCGCCCACTCGCGCACGAGCGTGCCGAGGTCCTGGGCCGGGGCGGTGGGCAGGCTCGCGAGGAGCAGGGGCAATGCCAGCGCGATCGGGGTCAGCATGGTGGATGCTTCGGCGGTTGTCGGAGGAGGCCCGCGGATCTCCCTGCGGGTCGACGGATCACTCTACGGTTCGGAGCGCGCAGCGCGGGTTCATGAACCCAAAACGAACCTCGCGTACGGAACACCGGTCGGTACGCATCCTGGCCCGCAACCGCGCCCGTTCCAACCGTGCCGGGCCGGACTCGGACCAACTGAAACAGGCGCGGGCAGCGCGCCGGGAGCCACCTGCGGTATCCCCGCTTCCGGCCGCGCGCTACTCTGCGCGGATGCCCCGGGCCCGTCCGATTCCCGCGCGCCGCGCGCCCGCTGCGCGAGCGCCCACGCACCTCGTGCAGGGTTACGCAGGCGCGGAATCGCGCATGGTCGACGTCGGCGCGAAGCCGATCACGCGCCGCGAGGCCGAGGCGCGCGCGCTGGTCGTGTTCCCGCGCGGGGTCCTGGCCAAGATCCTCGCGGGGGGCGGCCCCAAGGGCCCGGTCACGGAGGTGGCGCGCACGGCCGCCGTGCTGGCCGCCAAGCGCACGGACGAGATCGTGCCGCTGTGCCATTCGATCCCACTCGACGCGGTCACGGTCGTCTTCCGGCGCGCGGGCGCCGACCGGCTGGAGATCCGCGTGCGCGCGGCGTGCACCGGGCGCACCGGCGTCGAGATGGAAGCGCTCCTCGGCGCCAGCGTCGCCGCGCTGACCGTGTACGACATGTCGAAGGCCCTCGACCACGGCATCCGCATCGAGCGACTGGAGTTGATCGAGAAGAGTGGCGGACGCTCCGGCACGTGGCGCGCGAGGAGGACGACTCGATGAGCGGAGCGAACAACCCCTCGAGCGGAGCCCCGTGGGGCTGGACGGACGCGCACCGCGCGCAGCGCGTGGCGATCCTGGGCGCGACCGGCGCGGTCGGCGCGGAGCTGGCGCAGATCCTGATCGACGCGCGCCACCCGCGCGAGCGGATCACCTGCTTCGCGCGCTCGGACGGCGAGCTGCGCCTGCGCGACCTCGCGCTGCCCGTGCGCACGATGCCGGCGCAGCCGCGTGACCTCGCCGGACACCAGGTCGTGTTCCTGTGCACGCCCACCGAAGTCTCGCTCGATCTTGCGCCGAAGCTGGCCGAGCTGGGCTTCTCCGTGATCGACAGCTCGTCCGCGTTCCGCGAGCACCCCGACGTGCCGCTCGTGATCCCCGAGATCAACGGACGCGAGCTGGTTTCGGGCCCGCGCCTGGTCGCGAACCCGAACTGCACGGCCACGGTCGCGTGCCTGCCGCTGGCGGTCGTGGCGCGTCTGGTGGGCCTCGAGGAAGTGCTCGTGTGCAGCTACCAGGCCGCGTCCGGCGCCGGCGCCGCGGGCCTCGACGCGCTGCGCCGCGAGCTGCGCCAAGACGCCGGGTTGCCACCCGAGAGCGGCCCGCAACGTCCGACGCCGTTCCCGGCGACGCTGGCACTGAACGTGATCCCGGCGGTCGCGACCGTCGGCCCCGACGGCTGGAGTGGCGAGGAACGCAAGATCACGAACGAGACGCGCCGCATCCTGGGCCTGCCTGGGCTCGTGGTCGAGTCCACGACCGTGCGCGTGCCGGTCGAGCGCTGCCACTCGGTCGCGGTGCACCTGAAGACGAAGGAGCGGCTGGCGCCCGAGACGCTCGTGGCGGCGCTGCGCGCGGCACCTGGGGTGGCCTGGGTTGCCGATCCGCACGGGCCCCGGCCGCGCGAATGCGCCGGCCGCGACGAGATCTTCGTCGGCCGCGTCCGCGCCGGCACGCGCGGGGACCGGTCGCTGGCGTTCTTCGCGGTGGGGGACCAGCTGCGCAAAGGCGCGGCGCTGAACACGTTCCAGATCGCGGCCGGGCTGCCTGCGCGAAGCGCGGTCACGCGCGGGGCCACCAGCACGGGTCGGTGACCGCTTCGGTGCCCTGGCGCGCGAAACTGCCCGCGCCGATGGGTATCCTCCCCGCCCGGCGACGCGGGACGAGTCCTCGCGCCACCCCCCGCCAGGAGCCCCCCGCTGCATGGACCTCAAGCTGATCCAACGCCTGATCGCGATGATGCGGCGCGGCGGCGTCGCCGAACTCGACGTCGAGGACCCTGCCACGGGGCTCAAGGTCCGCCTCGTGCGCGAGGGCGTCGCCGGAGCGGCTGCCCAGGCCGGGCCGGTCGTGCACTACGTGCAGGGCGGGGTTCCGGCGATGGCGACCGGAGTCACGGCAGCGCCGGCGCCGGCTGGCGAAGCTCCGGCGAGCAAGGCCGTCCCGGCCGGCACGCCCTTCCCGAGCCCGATGGTCGGCACCTTCTTCCGGTCGTCCGGCCCGGAAGCCGAGCCCTTCGTGCAGGTCGGTGCGCGCGTCAACCCGCAGTCGACCGTGTGCATCATCGAGGCCATGAAGGTCATGAACGAGATCAAGGCCGAGGTCTCGGGCGAGATCCTGGCGATCCTCGTGGAGAACGGTGAGCCGGTCGAGTTCGGTCAGCCGCTGTTCCTGCTCAAGACCTGATGTTCCGCCGCGTCCTGATCGCCAACCGCGGCGAGATCGCGCAGCGGATCATCCGCGCCTGCCGCGAGCTCGGCATCGAGACCGTCGCGGTCTACTCGACGGCCGACGCGGACGCGGTGTACCTGCGCCAGGCCGACGAGACGATCTGCATCGGGCCGGCCCAGAGCTCGAAGAGCTACCTGTCGATCCCGGCGATCATCGCCGCGGCCGAGATCGCCGACGCCGACGCGATCCACCCGGGCTACGGCTTCCTCTCGGAGAACGAGCACTTCGCCGAGGTCTGCCGCTCGTGCAAGATCACGTTCATCGGGCCCGAGCCCGAGACGATCGCGCGCCTGGGCGACAAGGTCGCGGCGCGCGAGCTGGCGCGCGAGGCCGGCGTCCCGATCGTGCCCGGATCCGACGGACCCGTGGAGGACGAGGCCACCGCGATGCGGGTGGCCCAGTCGATCGGTTACCCGATCATGATCAAGGCCGCGGCCGGGGGCGGCGGGCGCGGCATGCGCATCGCGCGCAACGAGCCCAGCCTGATCACGGGCTTCCACGCGGCCAGCAGCGAGGCCAAGGCCGCCTTCGGCGACGGCACGGTGTACCTCGAGAAGTTCGTCGAGAACCCGCGCCACATCGAGGTGCAGATCCTGGCCGACAAGTTCGGCACGATCGTGCACCTGGGCGAGCGCGACTGCTCGATCCAGCGCCGCCACCAGAAGCTCGTCGAGGAGTCGCCCAGCGCCGCGCTGACACCCGAGCTGCGCGCGCGCATCTGCGAGTCGGCCGTCAAGGTCGCGCGGCACGCCAACTACACGAACGCCGGCACGGTCGAGTTCCTGCTCAGCCGCGACGGCAGCTACTACTTCATTGAAGTCAACGCCCGTATTCAAGTGGAGCACCCGGTGACGGAGCTCGTGACCGGCGTCGACCTGGTCCAGCAGCAGCTGCGGATCGCGGCCGGCGAGAAGCTGGGCTTCGAGCAGAAGGACGTGCAGTTCCGCGGGCACGCGATCGAGTGCCGCATCAACGCCGAGGACCCCGAGCGCGATTTCCAGCCCTCGCCCGGCCGGATCGACCTGTACGTGCCCCCCGGCGGGCCGGGCGTGCGCGTCGACAGCCACTGCTACAGCGGCTATCGGATCCCGCCGAACTACGATTCCATGATGGGCAAGCTGCTCGTGCACCGGCCGCGCCGCGATCTGGCGATCCGCACGATGCTGCGCGCCCTGGACGAGTTCGTGATCGAAGGCCCCAAGACGACCATTCCGCTCCTGCGTAGCGTGCTCTCGCACTCCGACTTCCGCGCGGGCGACCACGACACCGGGTTCGTCGAGCGCTACTACGGCCACCACCCTGCGATCCCGGTGCCGGGCGGAGACGCGCGATGAAGCCCGTAGAGAACCAATCGTACGGGCTTCTGAATCTTGTTGGCGCCGCGCGCAGGCGCGCGACGCTGAAGCCCGTAGAGAACCGATCGTACGGGCTCGATTCTGTTGGCGCCGCGTTGCGGCGCGCGGAGGAGCCCGTAGAGAACCGATCGTACGGGCTCGATTCTGTTGGCGCCGCGTTGCGGCGCGCGACGGCAGGGCCGAGGGAGCCCGTAGAGAACCGATCGTACGGGCTCGATTCTGTTGGCGCCGCG
>JANNQS010000050.1:0-27720 GCA_031400875.1 Planctomycetota bacterium
ATCCGTTGCCCCGAGCTGTACGAGCGCGACGGCATCTACGCGCAGGACGGCGACGAGCACCTGCGCTTCGGCTTCCTGTCGCGCGTCGCGCTCGAGAGCTGCCAGTGGACGCGCTGGGCGCCGGACGTCGTGCACGTGCACGACTGGCACACGGCGCTCGTGCCGCTCTACCTGCGATCCGTCTACGCCTGGGACAAGCTCTTCGCGAAGACGCGCACGCTGCTGACGCTGCACAACAATGCCTACCAGGGCATCTTTCCGATCGGCGTGCTCAAGGATCTGAACCTCGAGAACGAGCGTTCGCTCCTGTGGCAGGAGGACGTGAAGAACGGCATCGTCAACTTCCTGAAGACCGGCATCACGTACGCCACCGCGGTCTCGACCGTCAGCCGCAGCTACGCGCGCGAGATCCAGGGCGACGAGCTGGGCATGGGCCTGCAACAGATGCTGCGCGACCGCGACGATCACCTGTTCGGCATCGTGAACGGCGTCGACTACGACGTGTGGAACCCCGCGATCGACACGCGCATCCCCCACCGCTACACGCCCGAGGACCTGTCGGGCAAGGCGCTCATGAAGGCCGCGCTGCTGCGCCGCATGGAGCTGCCGCCGACCGAGAGCGCGCCCGTGCTGGGCATCGTGTCGCGGCTGACGGCGCAGAAGGGCTTCGACCTGCTGCACGACGCGCTCACCGTGTTCTTGCAGCGCGAGGACATGCGCATCGTCGTGCAAGGCAGCGGCGAGGAGCGCTACGAGAGCTTCTTCGAGTGGCTGGCGACGACGTTCCCGAAGAAGGTCGCGTACCGCAAGGCCTACGACGAGGACATGGCGCACTGGATCGAGGCCGGCGCCGACATCTTCCTGATGCCCTCGCGCTTCGAGCCCTGCGGCTTGAACCAGATGTACAGCCTGAAGTACGGCACGCCGCCGCTCGTGCGCCGCACGGGCGGGCTCGCCGACACCGTCGCGAACTGGGATCCGCGCACGGGCGAGGGCACGGGCTTCGTGTTCGACGTCTTCGACGCGCACGCGCTCTCCGGCGCGATCGACACGGCGCTGCGCACGTTCAAGTCCCCGACGCAGTGGCGCCACCTCCAGCAGAACGGGATGGCGCAGGATTTCTCGTGGGAACGGCAGATCCAGCGCTACGTCGATCTCTACCAGCGGCTGCCGAGTCTCTGAGTCGCAACAGGCCCCCCATGCACGTCCTCTTCGTCGAGCCCAACTTCCCGCGCAACCAGCGCGATTTCGCGCGGGCGCTGCACCAAGTCGGCGCGCGCGTCACCGGCATCGGCGAGAGCCCGCTGCAGGCGCTCGACGGCGAGCTGAAGGGCTGGCTGCACGGCTACGAGCAGGTCCGCTCGGTCACTGACGAGGCCGCGATGCTCGCCGCCGTGAAGCGCGTGCAGGCGCGCGAGTGGGTCGACCGGCTCGAGACGACGGTCGAAGCACACATCGAGCCCGCCGCCAAGGTGCGTGAGGCGTGCGACATCCCCGGAACGACGACGCGGACGGCGTTCCTGTGCCGCGACAAGCCCGCGATGAAGGACGCGCTGCGCGCCGTCGGTGTCGCCTGTGCACAGTCGCTTGGCACGAGCTCCGCCGACGAGGTGCGCGCGTTCGCGAAACGCGTCGGATTCCCCGTGATCGTGAAGCCGCGCAGCGCGGCCGGCGCCTCGGGCACGTCGCGCTCGTCGAACCCGGAGGAGCTCGAGCGCGCGATCCGCGACGCGCACCTCGACCGCGGCGCCGCCGTGGCCGTCGAGGAGTTCATCGAGGGCCACGAGGGCTTCTACGACACGCTCTGCGTGGAAGGCGAGGTCGTGTGCGACTTCGCGTGTCACTACTTCCCGAACGTGCTCGAGGCGATGCGCACGCGCTGGATCTCGCCGCAGATCATCGTCACGAACCGCATCGCCGACTCGTCCTACGACGAGCTGAAGGCGATGGGCGCGCGCGTGAACAAGGCGCTCGGCATCGGCACGTCTGCCACCCACATGGAGTGGTTCTTCGGCGAAAAAGGCCTGAAGTTCAGCGAGATCGGCTGCCGCCCGCCCGGTGTGCGCGTGTGGGACCTCTACTCCGCCGCGAACGACATGGACCTGTACGTCGAGTGGGCCCACGCGATCGTGCAAGGCCGCACGTCGCGGAAGCCGTCACGCCAGTACTCCGCCGGGATGATCGCGCTGCGCCCCGACCGCGACGGCCGCATCACGGGCTACGAGGGCGTCGACGCGATGCAGTCGCGCTTCGGCCGCTGGATCCTCGACTCGCACTTCCCGCACCCGGGCTCGCCTACGGGCAGCGTGGAGGGCGGCTACATGTCGAACGCGTGGGTGCGCATGCGCCACCCCGACTACGACGAGCTGCGACGCATGCTCGACTCGGTCGGGGAGACGGTCAAGGTGCGCGCGGGCGACTGAGCGGCACTCCGGCGCTCACTCGATGCGCGTTGTCGCTCCCGCTCCCAGATCGAGCGGGCGCACGGTGGCGGACTCGTCCGGACGCGCGACGACCAGCTCGATCGTTCCCGGGGCGGCGCGCAGTCCCGTTCCGCGAGCGATCCGCGCCTCGGGCGAGATCAGCAGGAAGCCCGAGCGGCTCGAGCGTGCTCGGACCTGCGCCTCGTCGCCGTTCGCGAGCTCGAGCTGCGCCGCGTCCTCGAGCGTCACGCGCACGACCTCCGGCCCGCGACCCTCCGACACGTGCACGACGCCCGCGTCGTGCCAGCTGCGCGCGGCCGCTCCGACCAGCACGCGGTAGTCGCCGGCCGGCAAGCCGCGCGCGCGGAAGGCGAAGCTGCCCGAGCCCTCCGGCTCCTGGTCCTCGGCCGCGGCGGCGTCCATGCCGTCGCCGCTGTCGAGCCGCACGACGCGCACGACGCAGTCGGGCGAGTCGAGGCCGCGCACGACGACGCGCAGCGATTTCACGTGCGGCTCGCTGCTGGCGGTGAACACCTGCTCCATCGGATGGGCGATCAAGCTCGCGTCGAGGACCGCGCCGGGCCCGGTCGCGTCGGCACGCACGAAGAGGCTCGTGGGCCCGCCGCCCGGCACGGGCAGCAGCGCGCGGCCTTGCTGGTCGAGCACGGAACGTCCGATGGTCGAGCCCGCGTCGTCGCGCAGCTCGACGAGCCAGCCGCCGCGAGGCTCACCGGCTGCATCGAGGACGCGGATGCGCGCGACCGGCTCGCGCGGCAGCGTCAGGTCGATCGTGCGGCGCACGCCCGGTTCGAGCGTGAGCCGCGTCGCCGCGAGCGGGTGCGCGCGTCCGGGCGCGTTCGCCGTCACCAGCACGGGGCCGGGCGGCGCGCCGGCGTAGTGCGCGATCCCGGTCGGACCGGTCGCGACGTCCTCGCGCCATCCGCCCTCGGCCGCGCTGATCGACACGTAGGCGTTCGGCACGGGACGTCCGTCGGCGTCGAGCGTACGCACCTCGATCCAGCAGCGCGGCGCGTCGGACGCGAACGGGGACGTTGCCGCGCCAGAGACGACGGGGCTCGCGACCTCGACCGCGGCGTCGACCGCCGCTGAGGAGGCCGCGAGCAGCCACGGGTCCTCGAACACACCGTTGCCGGCCGCGTCGAGGAGGAATCGACCCCCGGCGCGGCGCGGACGTGACGAAAAGCTCCGTCCGATGACCGGGATCTTCTCCAGGACCGGTACCGAGCCCTCCACCTCGGCCACGGTCCCCCCGTCGATTCCGATGCGCACGACGCGCGGAGCGCCGGCGCGGACGCGCATGCGGCGCAGCGGCGTGCTGCCGTAGTCCACACGCGCGGCGCGCACGACCAGCAGGACCTCCTCGTCGTCGCCGCGCCAGGCCAGGCGCAGCGCGCCGTCCCACTCGGTCGTGCCGACCTTGCCGAGCGGGCCCGGATCGGGACCGATCCACACGTCGCAGACGGCCAGCGGTCGTCCCGTCCGGTCCATGGGCTCGATCGTCAGGTCGAACGCGTGCAGGCCGGGTCGAGGCGGCGCAAGGAGCGTCGCGCTCGAAACGCCGGCAGTCGGATCGGTGAACGGGATCTGCGCGCGCTGCTCCGCGCCTGATTCGACGGCCGCCAGAGCACCCGACCGTTCGGATCCTTGACGCGCGACGGCGGCCGGTGCATCGACCGAGCGCTGCGGCGCGTCGTTCCGAGCGAGAAGGACCACGAGCGCCACGACACCGGCGATGCCGGCCGTGGCGCCCGCGACCTTCCACACCAGGGCCTTCGTGAGCCACGCCGCTCCGCTCGCGAGCGCCGGGTCGGGCCAGCCGACCAGGGCCATCATCGCGCCGCGCATGCCGCCGCAGCGGTCGCTCAGTCGTCGATCGAGCCGCTCGCGCAGCTTCGCCTGCGCGCGCTGCAGCCGGCTGTTCACGGTCGCGACGCTGGCCTGCGTGGCCGTCGCGATCTCGCGCGGCGGCAGGCCTTCGAAGTAGCGGCGCATCACGGTCTCGCGGTAGGGCTCGTCGAGCGCCAAGACCTCGTCGACGACGGCGCGCAGCACCTCGGCGCGCTCGGTCGAGTCGTACGAGGTGTGGCTGCAGTCGCGGTCCTCGACCCAATGCGTCTCGCGGTTGCGGCGGCGGCCCTCCGAACGCAGCCGGCTGATCGCGATCCCCTCCGCCACGCGCCGCAGCCAGCCGCCCAGCGAATCCTGGTGCGGCGGCGGGTGGGTCAGCGCGCGCAGCCACGTCTCCTGGAGCACGTCCTCGGCGGCGTGCTCGTCCCCCAGGATCGACAGGGCCAGGGCCCGGATCGACCCCGCGTGCTGGAGGATCCGATCGGGCTGCAGGGCACCGCCGGCCGGAAGGGAGATCGAGTCCATGTGCCCCTCACCGCCGGCCGGGGCCGATCCGATGCAGGGACCTCGGGAAATCGTACCGGTGCCCCGGCGCGGAAGCTGACCCGGTCCGCTGCGCCTGGGCCATTTTCCTACGGGATGTGGTGTGGGACCCGGCCGCGGCCCCCCGCCGGCGGCGCAGGCGCAGCGGACCGGGTCAGCTTCCGGGCCAGCTACCGGATCAGGAGAGCTGCGCGGCCAGCGACTCCCGCGCGCGCTTGAGGCGCGAGCGGACCGTGCCGATCGGGATCGACAGGGTGTCGGCGATGGCCTGGTAGGCCAGGCCGTCCTCGACGCGCAGGAGGAATGTCGTGCGCAGCTCGGCCGACAGCTCGGCGATGGCCGCGTCGAGTCGGGCGCGCAGCTCATCCTCCTCGAGCGGCTCGGGCGGTGCGCACAGCGGGCAGGTCTCGTGGCGCTCGAGGCCGGCGCGCTCCTCGTGGCGGCCGCGGCGGTCCTCGCGCCGCAGCACGTGGAGGCACTTGTGCACGGCCGTGCGCACGAGCCAGCCGCGCAGGTCGGGGGGTTGCTCTTGGCGCATCCACAGCGTGAGCAGCGTCTCCTGCACGACGTCGCAGGCCAGGTCGTCGCGCAGGACGATGCTGTGCGCCAGGCGGTGCAGCGCCGCGAGGTGAGGCGCGAGCAGAAGGCGGAATTCGTCGCCGCAAGCACACGCTGCGGCCGTGGGAGTCGAGTGAGAACCGATCGAGATCACGTTGGCATCCTGGGAATCGCGACACGTCCGCAAGCGCGGACGAAGCGTCACTACCGGGTGACGCTGGGAGCACGGCCCGGCGCGGAGCCGGGACGGCGGGCGGGGAGGATCAGCCCCGCGGTGGCGATTGCTTCGGAGCCAGGAGGACCAGCGGCACGGCCGAGCGCGCGCTGCTGCGCTCGGCGAGGTCGACGGCGACGCTGTCGGACGGCAGCCATGTGAACGCGTCGAGCGGCGGATGGACGAGCGCCAGCGGCTCCTCGCTGCGCGCGAGCGGCACACAGCACGTCTCGTGCGCGGCTTCGGACCGTTCCTCGAGCGCCGGACCCGGCTGCGTGTTCGCGCTCGGCGCGGCGAAACCGCCGGCGTGCTCGACGCGGCCGTGCTCGGCGCAGTAGTGGTGCGGCTCGAGCGCCAGGTGCGCGCGGTCGAGCAGCCAGCCCAGAGCGAACAGCGCCAGCACGCACGCGACCAGGCGCGTTCTCGAGGTGGCGGGAAGCTGGCGCCGGGCTCTCATCGAGGCGTCATTCCATGCCAACGCAGGCAGAGCGTCAAGCCGCCCTCCCGCGGCCGAACGCGCCGTACG
The DNA here is from genome assembly GCA_031400875.1 of Planctomycetota bacterium. GTDB lineage: Bacteria > Planctomycetota > UBA1135 > UBA1135 > JAEUHZ01. The sequence goes on from JANNQS010000050.1 coordinate 6,134, forward strand.
GGCGGAACGCGGAGCGAGTTCGCGAGCGAAGCCACGAGGATGGGCCGACCCGTTCAAGGGGGCGGCCCAAACCCGGAGAGCGCAGGAGCTTCGGACCTCCGGCGCGCGCAGAATGGGGCGCGAGCCATGCGAACCCGCGCCATCGGCCGACGACTCCCCGGGCCTCCAGGTCCGCACCTCTCCCCCATGAAGCAAGTCCTGCAGCTCACGCTGGCGTTCCTCCTCGCGTTCTTCGTCGTGGCCGCGATCGTGGCGGTCCTCGGCATCGGGTTCTTCGCGTCGATCGCATCCGGCGCGAAGCCGGCCATTCCGCGCGGCTGCATCCTGACCGTCGACCTCTCCGCGCCGGTCACGGAGCGCGGCGGCGCCCCTTCGCCGCTCGCGCTGCTGCAAGGTGGCGGGAGCTACCCGGTTCCGGCGCACGAGGTCGCGTCCGCGCTGCGCCACGCCGCGCAGGACGAGCGCGTGAAGGGCGTGCTGCTGCACGGCGGAGTCTCGGGGTCCATGTCGGCGCTGACCGCCGCGCGCGAAGCGCTGGCCGAAGTGCGCGCGGCGAAGAAGCCCGTGCTGGCCTACTACGGCTCGAGCGACGAGAAAACGGTCTGGTTCGCGTCGGCCGCCGACGAGTCGTGGATGGAGCCGTTGGGCGTCGTCGTCTTCGACGGCTTCTCGATCGAGGTGCCCTACTTCGGCGACACGCTCGAGAAGTACGGCATCGAGGTGCAGGTCACGCGCGTCGGCAAGTACAAGTCGGCGGTCGAGCCGTTCATGCTCGGCCACATGAGCGCGGAGAACCGCGAGCAGCTCGACGGGATCCTGCGCGACACGCAGGGGACGCTCTTCGCGCAGCTGGCGGCCGCCCGGGGACTCGAGGTCTCGAAGCTCGAGGAGATCTCGCGCGAGGCCGGCTGGCTGTCCTCGGAGCGCGCAATCCAGCTCGGGCTCGTGACGAAAGCCGCGCCGTTCGGCGAGATGCTGGCGCGTTTGCGCACGATCGCCGGCGTCGACGTGGACGCCGACCTGCCGCAGGTCGCGCTGCGCGACTACGCGAAGTCTGTGTGGGAGAACGGCGGCGGCGGCGACGGCGTCCAGGTGATCGTGGCCGCGGGCGAGATCGTCGACGGCGAGAGCGACTCGGGGATCGGCGGCGACGACCTGTCGCGTCGCTTGCGCGCCGCGCGGCTGGACAAGAAGGTCAAGGCCGTCGTCCTGCGCGTCGACTCGCCCGGCGGCAGCGCCACGGCGTCGGACGCGATCCGCCACGAGGTGCTGGCCCTGCGCGAGGCGGGCAAGCCGATCGTCGTGTCGATGGGCAGCCTGGCGGCGTCGGGCGGTTACTGGATCTCGGCCAACGCCGACGCGATCGTCGCGCAGCCCGAGACGATCACGGGATCGATCGGCGTGTTCGGGCTGCTGCCCAACCTCGAGCAGCTGGCCGAGCGCCACGGCTTCCGCACCGAGGTGGTGCGCACGAGCCCGCTGTCGGGGTACGAGTCGATGTGGCACCGCAAGGACCCCGAGCAGATTGCGCTGATCCAGTCTCTCGTCGACCGGATCTACGAGGAGTTCCTCGACCTCGTGTCCGAAGGGCGTCACATTCCGCGCGAGCGCGTGCACGAGATCGCACAAGGCCGCGTGTGGTCAGGACTCGAGGGCAAGGAGCTCGGCCTCGTCGACGAGATCGGCGGCCTCGACCGCGCGATCGCGATCGCGCGCGAGAAGGCCAAGCTCGACGCGAAGGCGCCGGTGCGCTTCGAGCGGCCCGAGCCGAAGCTGATCGACGAGATTCTCGAGCAGGCGCTCGGCAACGAGCCCGCGCATCTGACGCGGGCCCTCGACGAGCGGCTGGGCGCGATCGACGACCTCATGGGCCCGCTGGCCCAAGTTCGCCGTCTGGCCGGCCGTTCGGGCCTGGTCGCCCGATTGCCGTTCGACATCCGCTTCCGCTGACCGGGCCGGGGGAGGGCGGGACTCCCCGCTCTCGGGACGTTCGGAGTACGCTCCTGTGGCACTGGAACACTGCCGCCCGGACTTCCCACCGGGCGAAGGATGTCCGAGCCCCACTTCCCGCCCCGCCGCCCGTCCCAGCGGATCGGTGCGCGAGCCGCAATGCTCGCGCTGGTCCTGTTTTCGACGACGTCGATGTGGGCGCAGGATCGCGATGGCGCGGTCGCGACGCGACCGGACACGCACACCGTCGCCGCATGGATCGACGACGCCCGCTACGACGAGGCGCTGGACCTCGTCGAGCGCGCGCTGACCGATCCCGCGCCGATGCCGGACTGCGAGCGCGCGGACTGGCTGCGGCTGCGAGGCCGCGCGCTGCGTCATGCGCAGAGCGCTCAGTGTCCAGCCGCACTCGAATCGGCGGAGGCCGCCGTGCAGCTCGCGCGCTCGGGCTGCGGCGCAGGATCCGTGCTCACCGCCGCGCTCTTCGACCTGGGCGTGCTGCGCCTCGGGCGCAACGACGTGGAGCAGGCGCGGATCGACCTCGAATCGGCGCTGGCCGAGTACGGCTCGCTGAGTGACGCGGGCGAAGCTCCAGCGGCCGAAGTGCTCGTCTACCTCGGACACGCGGCCCTCACGGCCGACGGCGATCGCGCGCGGGCCCTCGAGCTCTACGAGCGCGCGGCCCGGATCCAGGATCGCGTGCTCGACCCGCAGCATCCGCAGGTCGCGTTCCGCCTGACCCGCGAAGCGAACCTGGCGCACCACATGGGCGACGACATGCGCGCCGTCGAGCTGGGCACGCGCGCGCTGGCCGCGTTCCGCGCGCGTCTGCCGCGTGGGCATCCGCGCATCGGGCTCGCGCTGCACAACCTGGGCTCGTACTACATGGAGCTGCGCAAGCTGCCCGACACGGCGCGCTGCCTCGAGGAGGCGCTGGCGCTGTGGGTGGAGCGATGCCCGGCCCACACACGCAACGTCGCGAACACGCGCATGCTGCTGGCCGACGTGCGCGCGGAGCAGGGGGACGCCGAGGCCGCGCAAGCGCTGCGTCTCGCGGCCATCTCCGTGCTCGAGGTCGAGCTTGGCGACGAGGACCCGCGGCTGTGCAAGCCGCTCCTGGGTGTGGCTGAGGTCGCCCTGAGCCGCGGGGACTGCGACACGGCACGGCCCCTGATCGCGCGCGTGATCGCGATCCTCGAGCAGAGCCCCAAAGCCCACGCCTCGAGGCTGGCCCAGGCGTACGAGCTCCTCGGCCACTGCACCCGGCTCGCGGGCGACCTCGACATGACGCGCGCGCACTGGCAGCACAGCCTCGAGATCCTGCGCGCCGCCGACCTCGAGGACGACATCCTCTGGTCGAGCCTCGAGATCGCGCTGGGTGGCTTGGTCGTTCCGGGCGAGACCGCGGAGGCCGCCCTCGAGCGGCTCGCGCTGCTCGAGCACGCGCAGGCCGCGCGCTCGCGCGCCCTGTCGGCGGACCATCCCGACCTGGCCTGGACGCTCGATGCGCTGGCGCACGGCCTGAAGGATGCGGGACGGACCGACGAAGCCTTCGAGCGCGCGCTGGAAGCGGCCGGGATCGTACAGCGCCACCTGAAGGTGACGGCACAACGCCTGGAGGAACGCGACGCTCTCGGCTACGTGGCCGAGCGGACCCCGGGTCTCGGGCTGGCCCTCGTGCTCGCGTACGACGCACCCCAGCACCGCGCGGCGCGCGCCTGGGAAGCGCTGCTGCAGTCGCGTGCGCTCGTCTTCGACGAGATGCGGATGCGGCGCGACATCGCTCGTCGGTCCACCGACCCGGAGCTGCACGAGCTCGCGGACGCGCTGTCGCACGCCCGCGAGAGCTGCGCCTTGCTCGCGCAAGCACGCAGCCGCTCGCACGGCACGGAAGCGCCGGACGTGGTCGCCGAGCGCGAGGTGCGGATGGCGGCCGAGCTCGAGGTCCGCGCCCAGGCCGAGCGCGCACTGCTCGATCGTTGCGCCGCCTTGCGCGAGCTGAGCGCGCGCACGGACGCCGGCCTGCCCGAGATCGCGCGCGCACAATTGCCCGGAGCCGCGCTCGTGGCCTACGCGCGGGTTGCCCAGCACGACCGCTACGTGGCTTTCGTGCTGCCGGCCGGCTCGTGCGCGCCGCACGCCATCGACCTGGGCCCGGCCTCGGAGATCGATCAACTCGCGGCGGCCGTACGCGCCGAGAGCCGTAGCGCCGGAACCACCGAGAGCTGGCGGCGTGTCGCCGAACCGCTGCGCGTGCGCGTGTGGGATCCGGTCGAACCGTTCCTCGTCGGGGCGACGGAGCTCTTGATCGTGCCCGACGGCTCGCTGCTCGCGCTCGACTTCAGCGCGCTGCCGCTCGAGCCGGGCCGATACGTGATCGACAGCGCGCCGCCCATCCACCTGCTCAACTCCGAGCGTGACGTCCTGCGGGCATGCACGGCGGAACCGGCGCCGAGCTCCGAGGAGCTCGCGTCGCGCGACAGGTCTGGCACGGTCCTGGCGGTCGGCGGGCCGGATTACGACTGGGCCGCGTCCTCGGGCACGGCGGATTCCGGTGCCGTGACCGAGGCGACGCGCGACGGACGGCGCTTCACGGACTTGCCCTGCTCCTCGGACGAAGCACGGGCCGTGTTCGCGCTGTGGGAAGCGTCGCGCGAGGGAGAGCCCAGCCCGCATCTCCTGATCGGATTGCACGCGACGGAGCGCGCCTTCCGCGAGAGCGCGCCACACCACCGCATCCTCCACGTCGCCACGCACGGCTTCGCGTCGGAAGACGGGACTGCGGCGGGCACGCGCGGCCTGGCCGGGCTGGAGACGCGTCCACGCGAGTTCGCGCCCATGCCGCTCGGCCTGTCGCGCAGCCACCTCGGGCACGCGGGCCTGGCGTTCGCCGGTGCGAACACGCTCTCACACGGCGACACGCTCGACGACGGCGTCCTGACCGACGAAGAGGTCCTCGAGATGGATCTGGAAGGCGTCGACCTGGCCGTGTTGTCGGCCTGCGACAGCGGCGTGGGCGAGGTGCAGAGCGGCGAGGGCGTCTTCGGACTGCGTCGCGCCTTCCAATTGGCCGGCGTGCGCACCGTCGTGACGAGCCTGTGGCCGATCGACGACCGCGCCGCGCGCGAGCGCATGACGACTTTCCACGCGCGCCTGCGGACGGGCCAGCAGACGAGTTCGTGCAGCCCGGCAAGGGCACTGCGCGATGCAGCCCGCGCAGCTCTGGAGCACAGGCGGGCCGCAGGCCTCGACACGCATCCCTGGCACTGGGCCGGGTTCGTCGTCGCAGGCGAGCCCGCACGATCCCGCTGAACCACCACGCGGACGAACGACGCCGAAGACCCGAGACGAGCAACCAGGAGACGACACCCATGGGTGACAAGTTCGAGATCCGATTCGACAAGCTGGGGAACGTCATCATCGACGATCCCGAGTTGCAGAAGCGCCTGAAGTACGTGCTCGAGCTTCACGGTGAGCTCGTCCTGCGCATGAAGAATCTGCCGCCCGGGTTCCAGGTCGTCCTGCCGCAGCCGCAGCCGCTGCCCTTCCCGCGCCCGAAGCCGCCCAATCCGGCCGACTGTCCGATGGTGATGTGCGACCCGTGCGGCAAGATCCGGCTCATCAACGACAGGGCGCACGATGAGCGGTGGCAAGGGATCGACGGCGGTCCTGGCGGAATGCACGGCGGCCCTGGCGGAACCCACGGCAGCCCTGGCGAACTCTGAGGCCTCGCCATGCAAGCCAACGAGGACGCCCTCGCCCGGGCGCTGTCGAACTCGATCCTGGGGCTGACTCTGATGCCGACGGAGGCGTGCAATTTCCGTTGCACGTACTGCTACGAAGACTTCGCGCTCGGCAAGATGAGCCCGGCCGTCGTGCGCGGCGTGAAGAACCTGATCGCGGCGCGCGCACCGACCTTGAACGAGCTCTACCTGGCGTGGTTCGGCGGCGAGCCCCTGCTGGCGCTCGACGTCGTCCTCGAGGTGCAGGAGCACGTGCGCGAGCTGCAGATCGCGCATCCCGGGCTCTACGACCACGCGAGCATGACCACGAACGCGTGGAAGCTCGGGCCCGCGGTGTTCGAGCGCCTCGTGGGCCTGGGCGTGGGCCAGTACCAGATCTCGTTCGACGGCCCGGCCGCGATCCACGACACGAAGCGCAAGCGGATGGACGGCAAACCGACGTTCGCGCGCATCTGGGACAACGTCCTCGCGATGCGCGGCGTGGACCGCGACTTCAGCGTGATCCTGAGGCTACACGTCGACCGCGAGAACCTCGATGCGATGTACGGATTCGTGGACCAGATCCACGAGGCCTTCGGCGACGACCCGCGCTTCGAGATCTTCTTGAAGACGTTGTCGCGCTACGGCGGGCCGAACGACGCGTCACTGCCGGTCCTGGAGGGCGACGAGGACGCGCGCCGCTTCGCCCGGCTGCAGCAGCACGCGCACGGCCGCGTGGCTCCCGCCGGAATCCGCGGCGACACGCGTTCGCGAGCGCCGTCACCGGCGAGGGCCCGCCCGTTGCAGGGGACTGCCCCCGTTACCGGCAAGCGCTCGCCCACGACGTGCTACGCCGCCAAGGGCAACAGCTACGTCGTGCGCTCCGACGGCCGCTTGTGCAAGTGCACCGTGATCCTCGACCACCCCTCGAACACGGTCGGCCGCCTGCACGAGGACGGCACGGTCGAGATCGACCCGGCGCTCGCGCGGCCGTGGATGCGCGGCCTGTGGTCGGGCGACGCCGGCGAGCTGGCGTGCCCCATGCTGGGCCTGATCTAGCTCGAGGTTGTCGGTACGGTGCCAGGGACGACTCCGACAGGTTCGCGCCTGGCTGTCGGATTCGTCCCTGGCACCGTATCGACAGGTTCGCGCCGGCGCCGCTGTCAGCGCGACGGCGAGGACGGGATGTCCACGCCGCGTTCGTGCGCGCACCGGATCGCCGCGTCGTAGCCCGCGTCGGCGTGGCGGATCACGCCCATGCCCGGATCGCAGGTCAGCACGCGCTCGATCGCGGCCGCCGCCTCGGGCGTCCCGTCGGCCACCGTGACCTGCCCGGCGTGCAGGCTGTAGCCGATGCCGACGCCGCCGCCGTGGTGGAAGCTGACCCAGGATGCTCCCGCGGCCGTGTTCACCAGCGCGTTCAGGATCGGCCAGTCGGCCACAGCGTCCGTGCCGTCCCGCATCGCCTCCGTCTCGCGGTTCGGGCTCGCGACCGAGCCGCAGTCGAGGTGGTCGCGCCCGATCACGATCGGCGCGGACACGCGGCCCGTGCGCACGGCCTCGTTGAACGCCACGCCGGCCTTGGCGCGATCGCCGTAGCCCAGCCAGCAGATCCGCGCCGGCAAGCCCTGGAACGCGACGCGCTCTGCCGCCATCTTCAGCCAGCGGTTCAGCGCGCGGTCGTGCGGGAACAGCTCGGCCACGATCTTGTCCGTGACCGCGATGTCCTTCGGATCACCCGAGAGCGCGACCCAGCGGAACGGGCCCTTGCCCTCGCAGAAGAGCGGCCGCACGTACTTGGGCACGAAGCCCTCGAAACCGAACGCGCCCTCGAACCCGGCCTGCTGCGCGTGGCCGCGCAGGTTGTTGCCGTAGTCGAACGTGTCCGCGCCGCGCGCCTGCAGCGCGAGCATCGCCTTCACGTGGTCGACCATCGTGCGGAACGATTCCCGCTCGTAGCCCTTGGGATCGCTGCTGCGCAGCTTCAGCGCCGCGTCGTACGACATCCGATTGGGCACGTAGCCGCCCAGCGGATCGTGCGCGCTCGTCTGGTCCGTCAGCACGTCAGGCGTGACGCCGCGCACGATGAGGCGATCCAGCAGGTCGACCACATTGCACGGGACGCCGACGGACTTGGCCACGCCAGCGGCCTTCCACGCCAGCGACTGGTCGATCGCGCGGTCGACGTCGTCGATGCAGACGTCGAGGTAGCGCGTGTCGAGCCGCTTCTGGATGCGCGCGCGGTCGACGTCGGCCGCCAGGAACGTCCCCTCGTTCATCGTCGCCGCGAGCGGCTGCGCGCCGCCCATGCCACCGAGTCCTCCGCTGACCACGAGCCGCTTCTTCAAGCTGCCGCCGAACAGCTTCGCGGCCGACGCGGCGAACGTCTCGTACGTCCCCTGCAGGATCCCCTGCGTGCCGATGTAGATCCACGAACCGGCCGTCATCTGGCCGTACATGATCTTGTTCTCGGCTTCGAGCTTGCGGAAGTGTTCCCACGTCGCCCACTTGCCGACCAGGTTCGAGTTCGCGATCAAGACACGCGGCGACTGCTTCGTCGTGCGGAAGATCCCGACCGGCTTGCCCGATTGAATGAGCAGAGTTTCGTCCGGCGCCAAGCGCCGCAGAGCCACGACGATCGCCTGGAAGCTGGGCCAGTCGCGCGCCGCCTTGCCGCTGCCGCCGTACACGATCAGGTTGGCGGGATCCTCGGCCACCTCGGGGTCGAGGTTGTTCATCAGCATGCGCAGCGCGGCTTCCGCTGCCCATGTCTGGCACGTGCGCTGCGTCCCGCGCGGCGCGCGCTGCGGTCCAGTCGGGACCTGCGCGGGATCGAGCGGGTTCAGGCGAGCATCGGCAGGTCGTGTGGTCGGCATGGCATCGGTTCCGTGGGCTCGGCGATCATGGCACGACGTCGCGCACGGAGCCACCCGCCGCCGCGCCGCGCCGGAGCGCGGTTGAGTCGCCCCGTGCACGCGGGCAGACTGCGGCCCGATGCGCAGACAGATCCTCGCGGCCGGTGCGATCTGGAGCGCGAGCATCCTCCTCTCGCGGCTCGTCGGCCTCGTGCGCGAGGCCGCGCTCGGGCGCACGCTCGGCGTCGGCGGCGACGCAGACCTCTACCAGGCCGCGTTCACGGTCCCCGACTTCCTGAACTACCTGCTGGCCGGCGGCGCGATGGCCGTCGTCTTCGTGCCCTTGCAGGCTGCGCGGCTGGCGCGCGGGGACGAGCGCGGCGCGTGGAACGCGGTGGCCTCGATCGGCAACGTCGTGGCGCTGGCGCTCCTCGGCGTGGGCGCGCTGGCCTGGTTCGCGATGCCGTGGCTCGTGCGGGTGGCGGCGCCGGGCTTCGGACCCGAACAGCTCACCGAGCTCGCGCGCCTGTCGCGCATCCTGCTGCCCGCGCAGGGATTCCACGTGCTGGGCGCGCTCCTCTCGGCCGCGCTGCTCGCGCGCGATCGTCACGCAATCCCGGCGCTCGCGCCGGTCATCTACAACCTCGTGATCGTCGCGTGCGGGCTCGTCGCCGGCACGGCCGAGGGTTTTGCGTGGGGCGTGCTGGCCGGCAGCTTCCTGGGGCCGTTCCTGATGCCGCTCGTCGCGTGCCACCGGCTGGGTTTCGCGTGGGCCTCACGCCTCGATCCGCGACATCCGGACCTGCGCGCGTGGATCCTGCGCTCGCTGCCGATCATGGCCGGGTTCTCGATCGTCGTCGCGGACGACTGGTTCCTGCGCGCGCAGGGCACGCTCCTCGGACCGGGAGCGGCGGCGACGCTGGCCTACGCCAAGTCGCTCTTGCGCGTGCCGGTCGGAGTGTTCGGCGTGGCGGCCGGGCTCGCGGCCTATCCCCTGCTCTCACGGATGGCGGCCGAAGGGCGCGCGGGCGAGCTGCGCACCACCCTGTCCAGCGCGCTGCGCAGCGTCGTTCTGCTCGCGCTGTGCGCCGAAGCCGTCCTTGTCGCAGCGGGTCCCGATGCCGTCGCGCTGGTCTACGGTCGCACGCGGCTGGGTCCGGCCGAGATCGAGGCGGTCGCCGACGCGCTGGCTTTGTGCACGATCGGCCTGGCGGCGTGGGCCGCGCAGCCGCTGCTGGCGCGCGGCTTCTACGCGCTCGGCAACACGTGGGCGCCGGCCCTGTTCGGCACCGCGGTCGCGCTCGCGGCCTGGCCCTGCTACGGCGTCGCGCGCGAGCGCTTCGGCATCGTCGGGCTGGCGGCGGTCAGCGCGCTGGCGATCTCGACGCACGCGGTCGTGCTGTACTCCACGCTGGCGCTGCGCCTGCGGCGCGCGGGAGCAGCGCGGCCGGCGGGCGTCGTGCCCTTCGCAGCGCGCGCCCTCGTCTGCTTCGGTCTCGCGCTGGCCTGCGGTCTCCTCGTGGCGCGCGCACTGCCGGCAGCGGAGACCACGCTCGGATCCGCGCTGCGCGGCGGCGCGATCGCGGCAGTCTGCATCGGGACGTTCCTGGGCGCGGGCATCGCGCTGGGCCTGGCCGAGATCCGCTCCACCCTCGCGCCGCTCGGTCGCCGCCTGCGCGGCGCGTGATCAGCGCGTGCTGGTCGTCTTGGGCACGTCGATCACGCGCACGATCTCGAGCGCGTGGTCGATCTCGACGGCATGATCCGCCGTGGCAGCGATGATCAGTGAGTTCGTGCGCGGATCCGTCGTGACGTAGAGCCAGACCGTCTTGGAGCTCGCGTCGAAGGTCGCGTTGCCTCCACCGTGCCTGCAGTTCGGATGCTGGAGCTTCCCGGCGCCGGCACGCTGTGCGTAGCTCTCGCAGATCGCCTCGGCGGCCTCCTCGGCGGACACGTACGACAGGGGCACGACGCGCGTGGGCGCGAGGTCGGGGACGGCTGAGCGGTCGAGGGTGGTCGAGCAGGCCCCGAAACCGAGCAGCGCGAGGGCCGCGAAGCGAGCCCAGGGCTCGTGGATTCTGTTTCTCATCGTTCTCCCCTTCCAAGCGACTCGACGACTCGCCGCGCAGTGTATTCCTGATGCTCCGAGAGCTGGCCCGGCATCCGCGGGGGCCGGCATGCCCCTGCCGGCTCAGACGGCCAGGGGCCCGACTGCGCCCTCGACGGCCGCGACGAGCTGCCCCTTCTGTACGAGCTCGATCGCCGCCTGGATGTCGGCGTGCATCCAGCGGTCGGCGCCCAGGGGTTCCACGCGACGCCGCAGGCAGGCGTAGGCCGCCTCGACCCCGCGGCCGGCGCGCAGCTCGCGGTGGAACTCGCGTGCTTGCGCTCCGCACATCCACTCCATCGCCAGGATCGCCTCGACGTTCTCGCACACGGCCAACGCCTTGCGCGCAGCCGTGACGCCCATCGACACGTGGTCCTCCTGGTTCGCGCTGGTCGGGATCGTGTCGACCGATGCGGGGTGGCTGAGCGACTTGTTCTCGCTGGCCAGCGCGGCGGCGGAGACCTGCACGATCATCATCCCCGAGTTCAGGCCCGGCTTGGGTGTCAGGAACGCCGGCAAGTGCGAGAGGTCGGGGTTCACGAGCTGCTCGATGCGCCGTTCCGACACATTGCCGATCGTCGTCAGCGCAATGGCCAGATAATCGAGCGGGATCGCCAGCGGCTGACCGTGGAACTGGCCGGCGCTGACGACCTCGGCCGTGTCGGGGAACACGAGCGGGTTGTCGGTGACCGAGTTCACCTCGCTGGCCAGCACGCCGCGGACGTGCTCGAGCGCCGTCTGGAACGCGCCGTGAATCTGCGGCACGCAGCGCAGCGAGTACGGATCCTGCACGCGGTCGCACTCGGTGTGCGACGTGAGCACCTGCGATTCTGCCAGGCAGGCGCGCACGTTGCGCGCGACGCGGCGGTGGCCGGCGTGACCCTTCAAGTCGGCAAAGCGCTCGTCGAAGGGCTTCGCGCTGCCGAGCAGCGCCTCGATCGTCAGCGCCGCGATCGCGTCGGCGCACTTGGCCACGTTTTCGGCCCGGGCCCAGGCGCACACGCCGATCGCCTTGATGACCTCGGTGCCGTTGATCAGCGCCAGGCCCTCCTTGGCGCTCAAGCGCACGGGTTCCTCGCCGATCGAGCGCAGGGCCTCGCGCGCGCTCGTGCGCCGCCCGCCGACCCACGCGTCGCCATGGCCGAGGTACGCGCCGGCCATGTGCGCGAGCGGCGCGAGGTCGCCGCTGGCGCCGACCGAGCCCTTGCGCGGCACGATCGGCACGAAGCCCTTGGCGAAGAGGCGCAGCAACGTCTCGACGAGCGCGGTGGAGACGCCCGAATGGCCGCGCACGAGCCCGTTCAGCCGCAGCACTTGCGCGATCCGCACCTCCTCCACGGGCATCGGCTCGCCCACGCCGCAGCAGTGCGAGACGACCAGGTTCTCCTGCAGCTGCGCCAGGTCCGCGGCCGGGATCGCGACGTTCTTGAGCTTGCCGAAGCCCGTCGTGAGCCCGTAAACGACGTCGCCGCGCGCGACGTGGCGCTCGACCAGCTCGCGCGCACGCTGCACGGCTTACAGCGCGGCGGGCGCGATCGCGAGCTCGAGCGACTCGCCGCGCACGAGCGGCCTCAGGTCGTCGAGGAGGAGGGACGTGCCGTCGAGGACGAGTCGCTTCACGGGGCTGAGAGCCTACGCGAAGGAGGCGATGCGAAGGAACGTTGGCTCCAGCACGCTGTGCGCAATCTCGCGGGGCGAGACCTGCTCCGTGTCGGTTCGGATCCTATTGGCCCGCTCGCAAGCTCGCCGGGCTAGTGCTTCCCCGCGCGCCGCCGCGTCTCCTCGTCCTGCCCCACGATCGCGCCCTCGGGCAGCGCGACGAACAGGCGAGTTTCGCCCGTGATCTCGAGCGGCTGCTGGGTCAGGACCTGGCCGTTCCAGCGCACGGTCACGTTCCACGAACCCTCGGGCAGGTCGGCGATGCGCAGATCGCGGCCCAGCGGCAGCACGCTCGGATCGCGCGGCGTGCCGTTGACCACGACCTCGACCGGCAGAGGCTGGATGCGACCCTCCATCTGGATCGCGAGCTCGCCCTGGCCGCCCTGGAGCGGCTCGAGCCTGAGCTCGACCTTGGTCTCGCCCGGGTGCAGGACGGCGTGCGCGATGCGCTGGCCGTCGCGCGAGATCGCGGTCAGGTAGCGCACGGGCGCGACGTCCTCGCTGGCCGAGAGCTGGAACTCGCCGCGCTCGTTCGTCGTGCCCTCCTGCATCGCTGGGGGCAGGTCGGGCAGCACGTCGCTCTCGAGGAACAGGTAGTTCGACTGGCCGAAGACGCTCAGCGTGGCGGCGGCGCGGTCCGGAGCCTCGATGCGCACGATCGCTCCGACGGCCGGCTTGTCGCTGTCGCGCACGACGCCGGTCACGACCGGCGCCGGGACCAGGCCGAACTCGATCGTCTCGCGCTTGCCGGGGTGCAATTCCACCGAGCGTTTCGGCGGCTTCGCGGTCGCGCCGGCGTGGTAGAGGCGCAGCGTGACGCGGCCTTCCGGCAGATCGTTCACGAGCGCGGTGCCGCCCGGCCAGACCCGCACGGGGTTCACGGTGTGCCAGGGGAACTTGCGCTCGCCCTCGGCCAGCTCGGGCAGCACGAACACGAGCGCCTGCTGGCCCGAATTGAGCGAGTCCTGGATCGCGATCTGCAGGCTCGCGCCGGGATCGAGGCGGAACTTGAACTGGCCGCGCGGGATCATCGTGCCGCCGACCAGCGTCAGCGTCTGGCGCAGGCTCGCGAAGCCGGGCTTCTCGACGACGACGAGGACCTCGCCGGCCGCGACGGCCGCGAACTCGACCAGGCCGTCCTCGGCGCTCTGCGCGACCTGACCGTCCAGCGTCACCTTGGCGCCGGCGATCGGCTTGCCGTCGCGGTCGACGACGTCGGCCGAGACGATCACGGGCCGACCGTAGCCCAGGTTGAGCAGCGTCTCGCGCTGCGGGCGCAAGCTCACCTCGCGCTGCGAGCCGACGATGCCCGGGCCCGTCACCTTCACGACCGAGAGGCCCGGGTTGAGGTTGTCCGCCCCGAAGCGGCCGAGCGAGTCGGCGTAGAGCACGCGCCCCTGGTTCGGTCCGGCGACGAAGCGCACCTCGGCGCGCACGCCGCCGCCCTTGCCGTCGCGCACGGATCCGGCGATCTTCGCCGTCGCGCCGCTGCCCAGGCGCGGCGTGCCCTCGGCCTGGATCGTGGAGGAAGCGCGCGTGAGCTCCAGCTCGACCTGGAGCGGGAAGACGACGGTCGTCTCGAGCGTGCCGTACTCCGGGCTGTCGTCGACGGCCAGCTCGAGCACTTGTCGATCCGCATCCGTGTCGTCCGCCGGTGCAGACGGAGCGGGCAGCTCGGGAGCCGGGGCGAGCATCAGATCCGTGTTCGGACGCGGAACCTCGCGCAGAAAGAGCCACGCGCCGAACCCGAGGCCGACGACGACGGCGCCGGCCAGGGCCGCGAGCAGGGCATTGCGTGCAGAGCGTTGCATCGAAACCGTGGGTGCGACCGGCGTGCCGGGAGACCCACAGTTCGAGCATAGCCCAGGAGATCCAAGACCTCCTCCTGCTCTTCGCGTTGCCTGCGCCGTGTGAGGGCGACACAATCCCCCGCGTGATCGAGCACGCCGTCCTGGTCCCTTGTTTCGCCCTGGCGTGCGCGCTCCCGCTCAACGCTGCGTGCGGGGACGCTCCATCTGCCCCGGCCTCCGTGACGGCCGCGCAAGGCACGCCACCCGCCCCCGCGCCCGTCGTTCTGCGCGCACGGCTCGAATTCCCGACCGGCGAGGCGCGTCCCACGGGCCTCGCGGCACTCGACCTCGACGGCGACAAGCGTGACGAGCTGGTGGCGATCGTGCGCGGACCTGGTGCGCTGCAGATCTGGAGCGGGCTCTCGAACCGCCCGGCCGCAACGCCCGCGCCGAAGACGTTCGAGATCGGTGATTTCGCGCTGGGCCCCGAGCCGTTCGGCGCGTGGAAGCCGGGACGCGACGGCGGGCCGGCGATCGTCGCCGTCGCGCCGCGCAACGAGCCGGCGCTGATGCTCGTCGACGTGCGCGCGCTCTATCTGGGCTTGGACAAGCCGATCGTGGCGCACGTGGAGCTGGCGGCGCGGCCGCGCGTCTTGGCTTGCGGCGACCTGGGCGCCGACGGCCAGTACGAGGTCGCGATCGTGACGCTCGACGACGAGCTCCTGATCGTGCGCGACGGAGCGATCGTCGCACGCCAGCCGCTGTCGGACGCGCAGACGACGTGCCTGCGCTTCACCGCGGACGGCCGCGCGCTGCTCGTCGGCTCGCAGGTCACGCGCCGCGTCGTGCGGCTCGAGCCGGTCGCCGACGGCCGTCTCGTCGAGAAGTCCGCGGCGACGCTGGCCGGACTGCCGCGCCGCATCGACGAGGTCGAGGGTTGGCGCGGCGCGGTCGGATCGCGCTTCGTCGTGGCCGCGGGCGACGACCAGCTCGTGTGGCTCGACGCCGACATGAAGATCGAGCGCACGGAGGTCGTCGCCACCGTGCCGATCGACGTGCTGCACGGCGGCACGCGGCCGGCGCGCGTGCGGCTGGCGATCTCGGTGCACGGCCAGCAGGCGACGTTCGAGCGCGAGGACGGCACGCCGCCCGGCGCCACGTACGCCGGCCAGCATCCGGTCGCCGGCGCGCTCGGGGACTTCGACGGCGACGGCCGGCTCGACGCGGCGATCGCGAACAGCGACGCCAAGCGCATCAGCCTGCTGTTCGCCGCGCCGCAGGGCGGATTCCAGGTCTGCGAGCTGGCGCGCAGCGGGCGCTCGCCGCATGCGCTGGACGCGGGCGATCTCGACGGCGACGGACGCCTCGACGTCGTCACGCTGTGTTCGCTCGACAGCAGCGTGCAGGTCCACCGCGGCACGCCGGCGGGCCTGGCGGACGGTGTTTCGCAAGGCCGCATCGAGGGTGCCGACCGGCTGCGCCTGCGCGATCTCGACGGCGACGGCAAGCTCGACGCGCTGTTCCTGCGTCCGAAGGTCGGCGGCATCGTCCTCGACGCGTGGTTCGGCGACGGCACCGGGCGCTTGTGGGCGCGCGCCGAGACGCGCGGGCCGATCTGTGCCCAATCGATGGGCGACCTGCTCGTGGTCGACGTCGACGGCGATGGCACGGAGGATGCGCTCGTGAGCGACCCCGCCGCCGGCCGTGTCTCGTGCGTGCCGCTCGCGCGCGGGGACGGCGCCAGCCTCGAGTTCGGCGAGCTGCGCGCGTTCGACGTGGCCGGCGCGCCGCGCGACCTGGCGCTGGTCCGTCGCGACGGGCCGAGCACGTTCGTCGCGGTCGCGCTCACGGGCGCGCAGCCGCGGGCCGGCTGGGCGCTGCTGCAATTCCAGCGCGGAGAGGGCCGCGCGCTGCAGCTCACCGAAGTGCACCACGAACCGAGCGCCGAGCCCGCGCGCGGGCTGGCCGTCTCACCGGGCACGCAGATCGTGCTCGTCGCCGGCACCGACGGCGCCGGTCTCCTGCGCGTGTTCTCGCCGCCGACCGCGCAAGGTGGTTCCTGGACGGCGAGCGAGCCCTACTCCACCGGCCTGCGCGCGATCGTCGTGCGCTCCGGCGACCTGGACGGCGACGGCCGCGCCGACCACGTGGTCAGCGCGCAGAACAGCCACCACCTGAACCTCTGGCTGAGCTCGCCCGGCAACGGCGAGCGCCTGGTGCGCATGCCCGACCTGGGCGTCGGCACCGGCCCGCTCGACGTGCGGCTCGTCGACCTGGACGGCGACGGCGCGCTCGAGATCCTGACCGCCTGCGGATCGAGCAACGAGCTGGCCGTGATCCGGATGCGCTAGGCCGGTCGGTTCAGCGGGGCGCGACCGTCAGCGCGTCCAGCATCGTCGTCAGGCCCAGGAGGATGCGCAGGGATCCGAAGGCCGTGTTCCCGGAGCTCTGCTCGGTCGGCCCGAGCAGGAATCCGTACGGCCGTCCGTACTCCTTCACCGAGCTGCGCAACACGGCCGTGTAGAGAGCGCGCACGACGTCGGTCCGCAGCCCGAGGTCGGATCCGTACACCGCCGCCAGCCCGTTGAGCAGGTTCGTCGGCGTGCCCCTGAAATCCCCGACCTTCTCGTCGCCGCTGGGATTGAAGCCGAAAACAGTCAGGTCGCCCCACGCGCCGTTGCCGTACTGCTCGCCCTGGACGTGCGCGTGGACCGCGTCGGCCACGATCGGCGCGAGCTGCGGAACGAGGGACGGCTCGGTGCGCGCCAGGTCGGCCGCGATCCGCCAGCCGCGCACCTGGTCCGCGGCCAGGTTGCCGCCGAACCGCATCGCGTCGCGCCACATCGGCCGGAAGTGGTCGATGCCCTCGATCGCGAAGCGCTCGAACAGGATCTCGTCCGGCAGCGCCAGCGCGATCGTGGCGGCACGCGCCCCGTACGTGCCGTAGTCGTCGTCGAACGCCGGATCGATCTTGTCCCACGTTCCGGCCCAGTAGTGCGTGAACTCGAAGACGGCCAGCGCTTCGCGCGCCGCCTTCGCGTAGCGCGGGTCGCCGGTCAATGCCGAAAGCCGCGCCAGCTGACACGGCACGTCGAGCCGGCGCAGGCGGTTGACGTCCAGGTTGAGCCGCCCGTCCTGCGGGAAGTAGCTGGCCGCGACGTTGCCGTCCGGGAGCAGGCCCTTGGCCAGGATCACGTCGCCGATGCGCTGCGCCGCCGCACGCGCCGGGGCGCGGAAACGCTCGGGCCCCTCAAGCGCGACGTCGATCAGGAAGCCGAGCGGCAAGGCAATCTCGCTCGGGCGTTCCTCGTCGCGCTCGTCGGTGCGCGGGTTCCAGGCACAGGGCAGTCCCGTCGCCGGGTGCAGCGCGGTCGCGAGCAGGTCCTGCAGGTAGCGCTCGAGGAACGCGCGCCACGACGGCCGATCTTCGGCCGCGACGGCGGCGAGCAGCGCCTCCTGGAGCGGGAAGAACGTCGGCGCGGACGGGAGCACGGCCAGCTCCGCGCCGGTGACCACGTCGAAGCTCTTCGCGACGAACGCGGTGTGCAGCTCTCCCACGTCGTCGAGCGCGCGCTCCTCCCACGTCCGGAAGATCGCGTCGAGCTGCGCTACGATCTCGACCCGCAGCGCGGATTCGCTCGGGCACGGCAGCGGCACGACGACCGCGACGTCGTCCCACCACGCGGTCGCCCCGCCGTCGGGTTCGAGCCGCAGCACGAAGCGCGGCGTGAGTGCGCGGCCCAAATTGCGCGTCATCTCCTCGCCGCCGATGTCGAACGCGTGACCCTGCTCGCCGGCGGCGCGCAGCGGGAAGCGCATCGGCTCGCCGGTGCCGTCGATCACGGTCAGCACGCCCGCGCCGTGCACGCGCCCGCTGATCCGCAGGCCCTCGGCCAGCGGCGCGTAGGCCGCGAAGGGCTGCTCGGCAAACTCCTCCGGACCCGTGCGCAGGCGCAGGCCTCCATCGCGGACCCTCTCGAGCTGCGACCAGCCGTTCTGGCTGCGCCACCAGGGAATGCGTCGGGGACCGTCACTGTCCACGGGCGGCGTCTGGTCCTCGAAGTCGCCGTTGCGCAACGCCTGCCAGTCGACACGGGGCTCCATCGCAGGAGTGGACGCCACCGCCTGTCCGGTCACGGGCTCGGCCGGCGCCCGGCTGCAGGCCCAGGCGGCGCAGGCTCCGAGCGCGAGGACCCCGAGAACTCCTGTCGGACGCGGCGTCACGCCCGCTATCTTCTCCGGCTTCCTCGCCGAAGCCAGCGCCGGATCTTGCCCAGCGCGCCCAGCGCGCCAACGTTCGTGTTGCGAGGCGCCGCCCCATGAAGACCTACCGCGTCGTCGAACTGCACGGGGACGGGATCTCGCCCGAGCTCTCCCGCAGCGTCCACACCGTCGCCGAGGGGCTCCCCTGCCGGCTCGAGTTCGTCTCCGTCGACATCTCGGAGCCGGCCCGCACGCGCCGCGGCGCTGCGCTCTACCAGGAAGCGGCCGCCCTTCTGCGCGAGCACCGCGTCGGGCTCAAGTACCCGACCGCGACGACGGCCGAGAGCCCGAACGCGGTGTTGCGCGACCTGCTCGACTTCGCGGTGATCCATCGTCCGGTGGCGACGATCCCCGGCATCGAGACGAATTTCAAGCGCCGTCTCGACATCGACGTCGTGCGCATCGCGACCGGCGGCACCTACGAGGACCCCGGCCGGCGCGTGAACCGCGAGACGGCCGTGTCCCTACGCGTGATCGAAAGGCGCCCGAGTGCGCTCGCGGCGCGCTTCGCCTTCCAGCTCGCGCAACGCCGCGGCACGCACGTCGTCTCGGCCAGCAAGTACACGATCCAGAAGGAGACGGACGGCCTGTTCGAAGAGGTCGTGGCCGAGGTCGCGCGCGAGTTCCCGCGCATCGCGCACCGCAAGGAGCTCTTCGACTCGCTGCTGGCCGGCATCGTGATGCGCCCGGAGCGCTACGCGGTGATCGTGACGCCCAACGAGTACGGCGATTTCCTGTCGGATGCGGCTTGCGGGCTGATCGGCTCGATCGGTCTGGGCGACAGCTCGAACTACTCGTTCGACGAGGCCGGGAACGTGCAGGTGGCGATGTTCGATCCGGCCGGTGGCACGGCGCCGGACATCGCCGGGAAGGATCTGTGCAACCCCAGCGCGGCGTTGCTGTCGCTGGCGAACCTGCTGGTGCATGTGGGCGAGAGCGTGACGGGTGCGCGCGTGCGGACGGCCGTGTTGGACGCGATCGCGGCCGGGCGGTCGACGGCGGACATCGGCGGCAAGCTCTCGACGAGCGGGTTCACGGCGGAGGTCGCGGCCCGCGCCGGAGCGGTCCGCGCGCCGGTCTAGCGCGCCGGTCTAGCGCGCATCCGTCGCGCGCCGGTCGAACGCGTCGGGAGCACGCCCGGGTCCGCGGTGCGGCCGCCGATCACGGGTCGACTCGGAAGCGATTTCCGGCCCCAGGCGCCCGCTGCGATCGCGCCGAATCCGCTCCGGGCCTCGGCTCGGGTCGCGGGCCCGCGAGCGCCGATGAGAGGAGGCGGGGGCGTCGCGCCATCGAGGACCGCCGGGACTGGGTGACAGCGGCTGGGTCCAAGTCGCTCCCCCCCGATCCCCATGCCGTCCGATTCCTACGGGACCACCCGGGTCCTGTGCGTCCTCGACGACCTCGCGGTGCGCGCGTCCGTCCGCGCGTCGCTCGTCGGCGCGGAATGGCACGTCGTCGAAGCGCTCAGCCTCCAAGACGCGAGAACAGCGTGGCTGGCGCAGCATCCCGACGTCGTGCTCCTGGGATGCTGCATCGAGGGTGCCCGCGAGCTGCTGGAGGAGATCGCGGGACGGCCAGTGGCTACGCGCACTCCGCTGATCGCGATCGGTCCGGCGGCGGGATGCCTCGAGGCCGTGAGCGCCGGCGCGGCGGACTGGCTCGTGACGCCCGTGGTGAGTGGTCTGCTCTTGAACCGGGTCGCAGCCGTATTGCGCGCGGCGCGCTGCGAGCGCGATCTCGCGGGGCTGCGTGACGAAACGCCCGCCGAGGAAGACGTGGCGGCTTCGAGCCCGTCGCCGCGCGAGCGATTCCTGCAGCGAGCCGACGCGATCCTGCGCAACCCGCGGCAGCGCGGCGACAACGCGGCGCTGCTGGTGCTCTCGATCCAGGTCACGGGCAGCGTGGTCGGGTCGGGTGCATTGGCGGCTTGCCTGCCCACGCTGGCCGAGCGCCTGAGCGACGTGTTGTGCGCGGGCGAAGACGGGGGCACAGCGAGATCCGCGGTGCCGATGTCGATGTTGGAGGGCCGCCAATTCACGGTGTTCCTCGCGCATCAGGAGCAGGCCGGAGAGGCCTACAAGATCGCGCGCCGGCTCCAGCAACAGCTCGAGCAGACCGTGGAGCTGGGCGACCGCCCGCCAATCTCCGTGCAGGTCGACGTCGGGATCGCCCTGCTTCCGCACGACGGAGCCAATGTCACCGAGCTCTACGGCGCCGCGTGGAAGGCGATGGGCCGCGCTCGCCAGGACCAGCTGCACGGGATCCGCTTCGCGACAGCCGCGATGAACTCGACCACGACCGAGAGGCTGACGCTGGAGTCGAGCCTGCGCTACGCCCTTGAGCGCGGGGAGATGTCGCTGTACTACCAGCCGCGCATCGAGATCAGGACCGGCAGGCTGGTGGGCATGGAAGCGCTGCTGCGCTGGAAGCACCCCGAGCTGGGCCTGGTTTCCCCCGGCCATTTCATCCCGATCGCCGAGGAATCCGGGCTAATCCTGCCGATCGGCGAATGGGTGCTGCGCGAGGCCTGCCGACAGAACCAGAGCTGGCGCGACGCGGGGCTGCCTGTGATCCGGATAGCCGTGAACCTGTCGTCGGTGCAGTTCCGCCAGCCCGACCTCGAGCTGCGCATCGCCCACGTGCTGGAGGAAACGGGTCTCGAACCGAACGGCCTCGAGCTCGAGCTGACCGAGAGCCTGCTGTTGCAGGACGCCGACGTCACGACCGAGACCCTGCGGACGATCAAGGCCATGGGTGTCCACCTGTCGATCGACGACTTCGGCACGGGCTACTCCTCCCTCAGCTACATCAAGCGATTCCCCGTCGATGCCCTGAAGATCGACCAGAGCTTCGTGCGCGAGATGACCACGAGCCCCGAATGCTCCGCGATCACGACCTCGATCGTGCTGATGGGCAAGAGCCTGGGCCTCACGGTCGTCGCCGAAGGCGTCGAAACGAAGAGCCAGCTCGAATTCCTGCGCGCCCTCGAGTGCGACGAAGCCCAGGGCTACCTCTTCAGCCGCCCTGTCCCGGCGAAGGAGGCAGGCGAGCTGCTCGTGGCAGGAGCCAGACTCTCACGAACCGGAAGCTGACCCTCTCGGCTGCGCCTTTTTTCGGTTTCACCTGCAACCGTTCGGACCCCAGCGCGGTCCTCCGGATGCGGGGGCATTCTCCCCGCACGGAGAAAACGCCATGGACCTGCCTGGTTTCCAGATCCCTCGACCCGTTCCGCACCGGCTCG
>JANNQS010000051.1:0-3035 GCA_031400875.1 Planctomycetota bacterium
CGCGCGGCGACTCATTAGGCGAAAATCGCCGGCGTCGAGCGGAATCGAGATGCCCGTGATGCGATCGAGCACGCGATAGAACGCGGAGGCTGTGAGCAGCTTCAACGCACCCTCGCCGCGGCGCTTGCTGCGCACGCCGTAGACGACGTCGAAACCGCTGCGCCACTTCTCGACCATGCGCGCGATCACCTCGGGCGGATCCTGCAGATCGGCGTCGATCACGACCGCGCAGTCGCCGCGCGCGCGGTCGAGGCCGGCGGTGATGGCGATCTGGTGGCCGAAGTTGCGCGAGAGCTTGACGACGCGAACGTGCGGGTCGCCGGCCGCGAAGCCTGCGAGCAGTGCCCAGGAATCGTCCGCACTGCCGTCGTCGACGTAGATCAGCTCGTAGCTCGCGCCTGGCAGCGCCGCGAGCGCCGTCGAAGTGCGTTCGTGGAACGCGCGAATCCCGGCCGACTCGTTGTAGACCGGCACGACGACACTGATGAGGTAGGGGTTAGTTTGCATGATCGGCCCGCAAGGTATCGGCCAACGCTGCGCCGGCTTTGACGAAATGCGCGCCGCAAAGGGAATGCGGTCGCGCGCTCAAAAGGCGACGGCGCGCCCCGGGTAGGCCCCCGAGACGCGCCGTTCTGCGAGAGTCGCGCGCCCTAGAAGTTGTACTTGAGCGTGCCGCCCCACATGCGCGGCGGGCCCACGTAGGCGTGGAACGTGCCGCCCTGGGTGGGCGTGTCGAAGATGATGCTGCGGTCGTACGTGTTCGTGAGGTTGGACGACCAGAGGCTGGCCTCCCAATGCTCGTCGGGCGAGCGCACGCCGGCGGTCAGGTTCATGAACCAGTGCGCGCCCTCGAACTTGTAGGGGTGCAGGTTCGAGCCCGTGTTGTGGCGGCCGCGATAGGCCGCGTTCACGGCCGCGAAACCCACCCACTCCGTCTGCGGCAGCGTGTGCTGGATGTTGATCGAGGCGCTGCCCGTCCAGGCCGGGGCGTTCGTCAAGCGGTCGCCGTCGATGCGGCCGCACTTCGCGACGCCAGAAGCGCCCGCGCAGGGCAGATTGTCTTGGGCCGCAACCCAGGGGTTCGCGAGGTTGAAGCCGATGCCCACGTGGTCGCCGTAACGCGCATCGGCGTAAGTGATGCCGAGCGTCGCATCGAGCCAGTCGAGCGGCTTGAAGAATGTCTCGATCTCTCCGCCGCGTGATTTCGCGGACGACGCATTCGACACGACGAAACCCAGGCCCGTGAACGTGTTCAGCTGGAAGTCCTCGAACTGAGTGTGGAACGCGGCGACGTTGATGCGCGCGCGGCCATCGAGGTACGTGCCCTTCAAGCCCACCTCGACCGACTTCGAGAACTCGGGGAGGAAGTGAGTTTGGTCCAGCGGCACAGTCAGGTCGGTCCCAGCAGCGAGTCCCGTGCAGGACCCGCTCAGCGGCCGCGGTAGTAACGGGGTCGCGACTAGGTCGAGGTCGGGTCCATCCGCGATGAGGCAGTCGAACGAGTCCTGGTCCGTGTTGAACCCGCCCGCCTTGTAGCCGCGCGAGTACGACACGTACGTGTTGATCTCGTCCGTGATGTGGTACGCGAGGCTGAACGTGTACGTCCACTCCTTCTCCACCTCTCCCGAGTTGTCCCACGAGAGGTTGTTGCAGAAGCTAGGAACGAAGGTGGCGACATCGGCCCCGAGGACCGCGTTCCCGCAAGACCCTGGGTTGACGAACGTCCCGAAGGCGGCCCCGTTCACGACGCTGTGCGCTTCCTTGGTTTCCTGCCCGTAGCGAGCGCCGAACGTGAAGTCGAGCGAGTCGACGATCTTCCAGGTGTTGTTGGTGAAGATCGCCCACCCGGACGTATCGATCGTCGCGTCGCGCTCGTAGCCCTCTCCTTCCGGCAACAGCAACGGATTGGGCGACCCGAAGATCACGAAGCTTGCGTCACCGCCCCACTCGATTCTGGTGTGCGTGTCGACGCCCTCCGTGTAGCCGTAGAAGCCAACCATCCAGTCCGTGTTGATCGAGTCGATCGAACCGGCTGCGCGGATCTCCTCGCTGAAGTTGGTGAAGATGTCGAACGCGCCGCCGCCATCCGGATCCTGCGGGTGCAGAATATCGGCGCTGCCGAAATCGACGTCCTCTGCGTAGTGCGCGGAGAACTTCCGCCATGCGGTGATCGAGGTGAGCTTGACCACGTCGAGATCCCAGTTCGCCTCGAGCGAGATGCCACCATCCTTCACGTCTTCGAAGGGCTTCGTGTTCACGCCGACATGCCACCTGTTCCGCGACGTCTGCGAGACATCCGGCCCGCGGGTGCCCGGCACGACGAAGCCCCCCGGCAGGACAGCGCCAGGTACGTCCTGGCCCAGGTTCCGCAGGGCCGCCGCAATCCCAGCGCGGCCCATCGTGCCGCCGCCGCGCACCCAGACTGCTGGGCAGCACGATTCGTCGCGCTCCGAGACGTCCGCGATCAGGCGGATGTCGAGCGTGTCGGTGGGCGCCCATAGCAACTGGCCGCGCAGCGTGTAACGGTCGCGCTCGCTGTACGCGTCCTTGCTGTGGAAGTCTTCGAAGTAGCCGTCTCGCTCGGAGTACGCGCCAGAAATTCGGACTCCGAGGACTTCGTCGATGATCGGCGCCGAAAAGCTGGCGGCGAAACGCTTGTGACCGAAATCGCCGAACTCGACTTGGGCGAAGCCCTCGCTGCCCGACAGGCTCGGGCGCTTCGTTACGACGTTCACGGCGCCTGCGGAAGTGTTCTTGCCGAACAGCGTGCCCTGCGGACCGCGCAGGATCTCGATGCGCTCGATGTCGAGCAGATCGCTGAACGCCTGGCCCGAGCGGCTGCGGTAGACGCCGTCGATGAAAGTGCCCACGGCGGACTCGAGGCCGATGTTGTTGCCGGTGGTGCCCACGCCGCGGATGCGCAGCGTGCCGCCCGCCGACGCCGTGTTGCTCGTGTTGACGTGAATGCTCGGCGAGACCTGGGCGAGGTCTTCGATCTCGTCGATGCGTCGCGCTTCGAGTTCATCGCCCTGGAA
>JANNQS010000052.1:0-7286 GCA_031400875.1 Planctomycetota bacterium
TTGCGCGCCGGCGGCTCACGGCGCGCGAGCTGCTCCAGTGGAAGGCGGTGATTCCGAGAGCGGCCTGAACAGGCTCGCAGCGCGGGTGGGCAGGTGCCCGGCCCGCGCTGCTTGCCGCGAAAAGGAACAACCGTCAGGGA
This sequence comes from Planctomycetota bacterium, assembly GCA_031400875.1. Taxonomy (GTDB): domain Bacteria; phylum Planctomycetota; class UBA1135; order UBA1135; genus JAEUHZ01. The sequence continues at coordinate 141 of JANNQS010000052.1, forward strand.
CAGCTTCCGATCAAGGGGTCCAGGTCAGCTCCACGCCGTTCGTGAGGTTGAACGTCGACGACGTGCAGAACGCGGCCGCATTGCGGTACCAGACCTGGTAGGTCCGCGTGCCCGGGCTCGTGACCAGGCCGCGCACCGAGATGGGGAGGTCCGAACCGATCGGGTATTGGCTGGCGCCCGCGGTGTTGGCCTTGGTGCCGAGGCGGATCGTCGCGCCGCCGGCGCAGCGCAGGCCGTCGCCGAAGACGGAGCCGAGCCCGCCGTTCTGTCGCGTCGTGCCCTGGAAGTAGAGCGCGGAGCTGTTCGGCATCTGCGAGCCCAGCAGCACGGCGGTGTCGTTGGCCAGGCTCGTCGTGCCGCTGGCGCGCACGCTGCCGCCGATTCCCAGCGAGCTCAGGCAGCCGACCTGGGCCGCCGCGGGAGACTGGTTCCCGCACGGGCAGAGCGTGCCGCTGCCGTCCCCGAAGCAGTACAGGATGCCCTCGCACGAGTCGGGGATCCCGTTCCCGTTCGCGTCGGCGGCGGTCCCCTCCCCGATCTCGAGATCGTCGGCGGTGCCGTTCCCGTTGCAGTCGCTCGAAGCGGCCACATAGAGCAGCACGTTGTAGTCCTCGTCGGGGCTGCCTGCAGTGCCACCCGTGCCGGTCGACTTCACGTACTGTCCGTCGCCGTTGTTGTCGTAGACGATCGAGGCCGACACGACGACGCCACCCAGCGTGCGCTCGTCGGACGTGCCCAGACCCGTCGTGCTCTGCGCCTGGTGCGCGACCTCGCTGATGTTGTTCGACCAGGCCGCGCCCGACGAGATCGAATCGGAGTCGGTCATGGGGATGAAGTCGACCTGGTAGTTGCGCGTCGAGTTCGGGCCCGTGAACACGTCGTCCTCGGCCAGCACCAGCTCGAGCCGGTAGGCGTTGCCACCCTGCAGCACGGAGCGGAACAGGCCGACGCGCACGGTGCCCGGCGCCGACGCCAGCTGGAACGACCCTGTGAACCAGACGTTGCCGACCGAGTCGATCATCGGCGTGGACATGCACGGCCCGAATCCCGAGGCAAAGGGCCGCAGGTTGCCGATCACCGTCGTGCCGTTCTGGTAGATGCTCTTGCCCGAGCCGGCGTCGGTCCAGGCCGCAGCCCGCCACGTCGTCGAGCCCGTCAGGGGATCGATGCGCGCCACGGCGATGTAGTTGCGCGGGTTCGTGTAGGGCGCGACCGACGGGGGCGTGAAGCCGTAGTAGACGACGCCCGCCACGAGCAGGTTGCCGGCCTGATCACGCCCCGCCGCGATCTGGCTCGAGCCCTGGAACGCGGTCTGGCTGTGGTAGTGCTCGAACTCCTGCGAAGGAGTCGGCGCCCACGCCGGCTGGTCCGGGTCGAGGCCTGCGGCCGGCGCCGGCAGCGTGCGCGAGATCGGTGACAACGGGGTCCCGTCGGCGGCGATGCCCCAGATGCCGACGCTGTCACGGACGGACGTGTTGCCCGCGATGATGGCGCCCACGCCGTGGACTCCGCCCGGGAAGAGCTGCGGGAACGCGTGTCCGGTGTAGCCCACCGCGCCGCGGTGGTCCGAGAGGCCGCCCAGGTGGAACGACGGCGCGCTCGCGACCAGGCTGCCCGCGACCTGCTCGAAGACGTACTGCCGGGCGAAGTTCGTCCCGATCAGGATCGGCCGGCCGGCGAGCGAGCGCGGCACGATGTTGGGCACGTTGTGGACAGTCATCGCGTTTGCCAGCAACCGGGTGGTCGCCACGCCGTCCGCCGACAGCGGGAAATCGTCTGAAACGACGTTCAGGATCGGCGAGCGCGCGGTGACGTCGACGCGGAACAGGTTGTTCGAGCCGGGACCGGTGTAGCCCAGCGCGTTCAGGCCCCCGCAGGGCCCCGAGGAGCCGAAATCGTCGGCGCGGAACTGCACGTTGCCGCTGTCGTCGACCGACCCGATGCCGACCGAGGCCAGGCTGCACGCGTCGGTCGGCGAGTTCGTGGCGGCGACGACGCGCGACACGTAGAGGCGCGACGGGCGGCTCGCCCTGAAGCTCGCGACGCCACCGGTGACGTTGGCCAGGGCCGTGCCGGACGGATCCCCGTCGGCGAACTCGGCGAAGGCGAAGCCCAGTTGGAAGCCCGTGAAGCCCAGGGTCGAGACCGTGCCCGGGACGTCGTTGCGCGCCGGGTCGGCGTTCACGCCGAAGCCCGGCGCGTTCCAGACGGCGTACTGGTCGCGCAGGAAGGGCACGTTCGTGCCGAGCCGCCGCGAAAGCGCCTGCGCGTTGACGAGCGACGTGTAGAAGAGCGGCGCGGTCGAGCGCTGCTGGCTGGCCTTGGCGATCGGTCCCACGGCGAAGGTCCGCCCCCACGACGAGCGGAACGCGTCGAGGTCGACCACGTAGTCGTTGATCTGCTCGGGCGTGGCGTGCGGGTTGATCGCGTCGCCCGGCAGCGAGTTCAGCTTGGACACGCTGTCCTGCGCCTGGGCGTTCGGCGCCACACACAAGAGCGCGATCAGAGCGCTCGAGCGAGCGAGCCGGAAATGGGTGAGACGCATGGAGGACACTCCTGGTTGAGGGGGTGCGAGCGCACCGCGGCCCGGTCGACGCCCGGGTCCGCGATAGAACACGGCCTGAGGGTCCCACGCGCGGATCAACAGACGATCAGGCGCGCATGGATTCCCACGCCAGGATGCCAGACTCCAGCATTCTCCGCCTCCTCGAGCGGCCCCCCTGCGCACGGGCGGCGTCCATCAGGCACCGACGCGTCACCCCGCGCCCGCGAAGCGGGCGCTCGGCGCGCGGAGCGCGCCCGATAGGATGGGGCGCCCGGTTCAAGCGGGCGCCCCGCCCATGACGCCCTCGCCCGGATCCGCGGTCCTGGTCCTCGTCCCGACCGCCGTCGAAGCGCGGCGCCTCGAGGACCACGGCGGCTTCGAGCCCGGCCTGGCCGTCGTGGCCCTGTGCGGGTTCGGGCCAGTGGCGGCCGCGGCGCGCACGGCGGCGCTGCTCGCCAGCGTGCGCCCCGCGCGCGTGCTGCTGCTCGGCATCGCGGGAACGTTCGACGCCGAGCGGCTGCCGATCGGCGGGGCCCTGGCCTTCGACGCGGTCGCGATCGAGGGCATCGGCGCGGGCGAGGGCGCGAGCCTGGCCGGACCCGCGGCGCTCGGGTTCCCGCAGTGGCCCGGTGGCGAGGGCGCGGGCGCGATCCACGACCGCATCGTGCTGGCGCCCGCCGGCACAGCGGAGGTGCGTGGCGCAGCCGACGTGCGCAGCCTGCACGAGCGCGCGACGCTCCTGCTCTCGACGTGCGCCGCGTCGGCCTCGCCCGAGCAGGCCGCCGTGCGCCGCGCACGTTTTCCCGACGCCCTGGCCGAGGACATGGAGGGCTTCGCGGTCGCGTTCGCCTGCGCGCTGGCCGGCGTGCCGTGTCACGTCGTGCGCGGGATCTCGAACGTGGTCGGCGATCGCAACCCGGCGCGCTGGCGCATCCCGGCCGCGATCGGCGCCGCTCGGCTGTGCGCGCTCGAGATCCTGAAGCGACCGGTGGTGAGCGCTTGAGCACGCGCCCCCTGCGGATCGGCATTTCGCCCTGTCCGAACGACACGTTCGCATTCCACGGCTTGATCCGCGGCGCGGTGCGCCTGCGCGGCCTCGAGCTCGAGATCGACTTCGCCGACGTCGAGGAGCTCAACGCCCGGCTCGCCGCCGGACAGTACGACGCGGCCAAGGCCAGCTTCTCGGCTGCACTGCACATGGGCGACGAGCTCGTGGTCCTGCGCAGCGGTTCGGCCCTGGGTTTCGGCGTCGGCCCGCTGCTCGTGGCGCGTGCCGGCGCACCGCCGCTCGACGGAGCGCGCGTGCTGTGCCCGGGCGCGCGCACGACCGCCCACCTGCTCTACCAGCTGTTCCACCGCGGCCAGGGGCACGTCGAGCAGACCGTGTTCTCGCGGATCCTCCCGGCGCTCGAGCGCGGCGAGGCCGACTACGGCGTGTGCATCCACGAAGGACGCTTCACGTACGCGCGGCACGGCCTCGTCAGCGTCGAGGACCTGGGCGCGACGTGGGAGCGGCGCGTCGGCTGCCCGCTGCCCCTGGGCGGCATCGTGGCGCGCAAGAGCCTGGGCACCGACGTGCTGCACGCGCTCGACGACGCGATCCGCGACAGCCTCGACCACGCGCGCGCGCATCCGGTCGACGCGCTCGCGCTCATGCGCGAACACGCGGTTGAGCTCGACGCGGCGTCGATCTGGCAGCACGTCGAGCTCTACGTGAACGCCTGGACGCGCGACCTGGGAGCGGACGGCGCCGCTGCGCTGGCCCAGTTGGCGCGCTCGGCGCGCGCGGCCGGCCTGTTGCCCGATCAGTGCCCGGAGCTGGGCGTGCTGGCCGCGCGCGCGCCGTAACCCAGCTCGACCACGGCCGCGCTGCCGGTCGCGGCCCGCGTCACCAGGAAGACGCGGTCGTACGACTCGTCGGCCAGCATCGGGATCCCCTGCGTAGTCACCAGCCCGCTCACTGCGACGCCCAGCAGCTGCGCGACGCTGGGCACGGTGTTCGAGTGGCCGCAGACGACCGCCACGGAGCCGGGCGGCAGAGCATCGAGGCGCGCGAGGAGCTCCTTGGGCTTGCCGGCCGGCACGGTCTCGATCGGCACGGCCAGCTTCTGCGCCAGCGGCGCGAGCGTCTCGCTCGTGCGCTTGAGCTCGCTGGCGAACAGGTGGTCGGCCCCGCACGCCTCCAGCAGCCTCACCAGCTCCTGTGCACGCGCCGCACCGGCCGTGGAGATCGACGGGTCACGCGGGTCCGCAGGCGCCGTCTCCTTCTCGGCGTGACGCAACAGGATGACGGTGCGCGGCGCGGCCACCACGTCCGCGGGCGCGGTGCGAGCCCCGTCCGGCGGGGCCGCCGGCTGCACCGCGGTGCTCCCCTGAGCTGGCGCCTGCACGAGCACGCGGGCGCGCGGCCCCGCGAGGGCCAGAGGCAAGCAGGCCAGGGTCAGGATCGCGACGAGGACGACGGTGAGCGGGCGCATGGCGCCATCTCACGGCGCCGACGGCTCGCGCGCAATCCGCTGCGCTGGGTGCGACCCAGCCCATGCCCGCAGCGGACCGCGACGTCCGCGCGCGCGGGCCGCGTCGACTTCGTCACGCAATGAGAGCGCCCGCGCGCGGGTTGCGCACGGGCGCCTGGATCGTCGTCGGTCGATCGACCGGTCAGCGGCCCATCGGCGGGCGGGGCGGCATGCCGCCGCCCGGCTTGGCACCCGGGCCGGTGCTCGGCGGGGAGCTCGTTCCGCCGGCGTCGCGCACTTCCAGCATCTCCTTGCGGATGTCCTGCGCGATGTTCTTGATGTCTTGCATCGCCTTGCGGACACGCGAGGTGGCGGCTTTGTTGCCGGCTTCGGCCTTCTCGACGTCTTCGCGCGTGGCTTGGACGACGCTCACCAGTTTGTCGTAGTTCTGGCTCATCGGCTGGCCTTCCTTGGCATGCGTGGCGCTGGGAGCGCGGTTGGGAGGGTCTTGGAGGGGTCCAGGCGCCCTTGGCGGGCCCGGGAAGGGCACCTGTAGGCCACATTCCCGCGCTCCGATCAAGCGGGAGCCACCCTGACTCGCCGGGCGGCAGGCCGGGAACGAGGCCCATGGGTGACGCGGCGTTTCGCCCATCGACCGCCGTAACTCTTTACCTGCGAGCGTGCGGAGACAAAGCACTAACGTATTCGGGGCGATCGGCGTGAACCCCGCCTACCGGCATCGAAATCCGCTGTAGCGGCGCCGCCGAGCTCGAGCACGACCTTCCACTCAGCTGCCGTCACGGGCTGGATCGAGAGCCGCTGCCCGCGCTGCAGGAGCGCCATGCCCTTCAAGCGAGCGTCCTTGCGCAGCTCTTCGAGCGGCACGAGCTGCTCGAGCTGGAACGCCGCTTCGATCCCGACCTGGACCCAGCGTGGCTCGTCGCGCTCGCTCTTCGGATCGAAATGGTCGTCGCGTGGATCGAACTGCGTCGGATCCACCGACGCCTCCGCCACGATGCGCGCGACACCGACGACGCCCGGCGGCTGAGTGCTCGAGTGATAGAAGAGCACGCCGTCGCCGACGTGCACGTCGTCGCGCAGGAAGTTGCGCGCTTGGTAATTACGCACGCCGTCCCACGCTGCGCGTGACCTGGGCGCCTTCGCGAGGTCATCGAACGAGAAGCTCTCGGGCTCCGACTTGAACAGCCAATAGCGCGGCTCTGTGCTCGACTTCGCCATGCGGGACCTCACATCGACAACGGCCGCGTGGCGCGGCGTTCGCCGAGCACGTCGAGCCCGACCGGCGGGCCCACGATCTCGGACATCACGATCGCGCGCGCGAGATTCAATTGCGGCGCACGCGTTCGCGAGGTCCTGCGCGCGAGCATGCTCGGAGCAGCCGGCGTTCCAAGGTCGCCGGCTCGCGACGCTGCGAGATCCACTCCCGCGGTGTACACGGGTTCGACCGAGGTGCGCTGCGACGACGCGGCCTCGCGCTGGCGGCGCGCGGTCTCCTGCTGTCGCTCGAACTCCTCGCGTTCTCGCCGCGCGATCGCCTCTTCCGCCAGGGTCTCTTCGTCGTTGCCGGCTCCGCTCTCGAGGTTTTCCTCCGACAGCATCGGCGGCGCTCCGCGGTCCAAGCTGACGAGCGTGCCCGTCGTCGGAATTCGACTTCCGGTTTGTGCCGGAATCGGCGGCGTTGCCGCAGCCGGCGCGGGCGGCTCGGCCGGCACTTCGCCGCGCAGCAGCTCTTCCCAACTCGGACGCGCGGACTCCGTCGTGCCGGCCTGCGTCGATTCGTCCGGCGCGCTGCCGCGCTCCCGCTCCTGTTCCTTCGCCTTGCGCTGCTTGCGCGACTCGAGCAGGCCCTTCAGGATCGGCAAGCCGATGAAGAAGAACACGACGAGACCGTTGACGAGCTTCTTGATCAGCGAGCTGACGTCGAACTCGTCCGGATCCTGGAACGGCAGCATGGCAAGACCCTACTGCGGCATGGCCGGACCCGATTGCGATTCACCGCCGCTGGCGATGTTCGTGCGCATCTTCGTGTCCGCCTCGATGTTGCGCAGCCGGTAGAGGTCCATCACGCCCAGGTTCCCGCTCAAGAGTGCGGCCGCGATCGCGCGCGGGATCTCGGCCTCGGCG
>JANNQS010000053.1:0-8048 GCA_031400875.1 Planctomycetota bacterium
CCTCGACATCTTGTGATGTTCCGGCGGCTGAAGGCCGCCGGGCAGCCACCCCAACCAGAAGCCGACCTTGGGTTCGGCAAGAGGCTCATCGCGCTACTGAGATTGCGTAGCTGGCGTGGGGAGCGTGTCGGAGTTGGACGCGGGCGGTGCGAACGAGCGCGGCCCGCCGGAATCCGGCGGGCCGCACTGTCGAACCCCTGGTCGGCTTCTGGTTGGGGTGGCTGCCCGGCGGCCTTCAGCCGCCGGAACATCACAAGATGTCGAGGATTCCCGTGCCGTTGTCGCCCGTCAGCGACGTCGTGTTCGCGCGGTAGTTGATGTTCGTGGAGATCTTGGAGTTCCAGGGCAGGAGCTCCTTGTCGGCCACGATGCCCAGCGCGACGGCCGCGAAGCCGCGCGCCGAATCCGTGATGCCGTCCTTCTTCTGCAGCATCGCCACGAGCGGGTCGATCGAGCGGCTGTCGCCGATGAAGCCCAGCGCCGAGGCGATGGCGGCTTGCGACGACTGGCCCTTGGCCTCGCCCAGCATCGTGACCAGCGCCGGCACCAGCTCCTTGTCACCGAGCAGGCCCAGGCCGATCGCGGCCGACTTCATCAGGTCGGGCTTGTACTTCGAGTCCATCACGATCGTCTGGATGTCCTTGACGTACTCGCGCGCGTCCATGAGACCCAGGCCGATGGCGATGTAGCCCTTCGTGTTCGGCTCGGACGTCTTCGAGAGCTTCTCGGAGAGGAGCTTCTTGGCCTCGATGTCGCCGGCGATGCCGAGACCGATCGAGAACGCGCCGACCTGATCCGGGCTGACCGCGTCGGCCAGCGCCTTGCGGACGCTGTCCTTGGCGGTGGCGCCGGCCGAGCTGGCCGGAACTTCGCTCTTCGTGAGGCCGTGCTCCATGACGCCGATGCCGATGCCGGCCCACGGCTTCATGTGGCCCTTGCCCTTGGTGAGTTGCGCCAGCAGGAACTCGCGCGCTTCCTTCTGACCCTTCTCGTTCTCCGCGCCCTTGCCGGGGCGGCCACCGACCTGCGCCATCGCGATGTTCGTGAAGTTCTTCGACTGCAGGTCACCGTCGTCGGACATGCGCTTCAGGCCGGCGCGGATGTCCGCGTCGATCTTGTCCGTGTCGGAGTCGCCGATCATGCCCAGCGCGAGGACGCAGCTCTGGCGCACTTCGTCCTTCTCCTTCGAGTTCTTGTCGAGCGCTTCCAGGAAGAGCGCGGCCATCCCGTCCTTCATGTCGGCCGGGGCGCCCGTGAGCAGACGCGCCATCGCCGTCGGGACGTGCGCGCGCGTCATGAAGTGGTTCTTCTGGTCCTGGTAGAAGCGCTGCAAGTACTTGAGCTGCGCCTGACGCGACGCGGCGTTGTCGGCCGCGCCTTCCGGATCCTCGCTCGGGTCCACGTCGATGGGCGTGAGGCCCAGCGCGATGACGGCCGCGACCTTGACGTCGCGCGTGCTGGTCTCGGGCGCTTGCAGCAACTCGACCAGGATGCGGGTGATCTCCTGGCGCACCTCGTTCTTGCCGGTGCGCGCGCCGATCAGGCCCAGGCCGTAGGTCGCGAAGGCGCGCGTGCGGTACTTGACCTCGGTCGAGCCGGTGAGCTTGCGCCCGTCCGGCGTGTCGAGCGCCAGGTTCTTGAGCTTCTGGACGGAAGCCTCGTTGGCCAGGATCCCGAGAGATACGGCGGCCGTCTCGGCGATCTCCTGGTTCGCGTCGGCCAGGAACTTGGCGATGATCGGCTCGAACTCGGACTTGCCGTCCTCGCTCTTCTCGTCACCGATCTTGCCCAGCGCGATCATGGCGCCCGTGACGATGTCGTTGTTGCGCTCCTTCTCGAGCGCTTCCTTGAGCGCCGGGACGACCTTCGCGCGGATCGTCTCCTCGGAGGGCTTGAGCGTGTTCTTGGCCTGATCCTTCGTGCCCAGGCCGGCGAAGAAGTCGTCGCCACCCGTGCTGACGCCGCCCGCGTGGACGTGCGCCTTCAGGTTCAGGAACTGGTCCTTGTTGAAGCCCCACCAGAACTCCCACGTCGTGAGGTCGGGGCCCGAGGCGGCGCCGCCCGTGGCCACACCGGGACGGCCACCCGAGCCACCGGTCGGGACGCCGGGGCCGGCCGGGCCAGGCGTGCTCGGGCCGGCAGGGCCGCCCGTGCTGGGGCCGGAGGGGCCAGGCGAGCTGGGGCCCGTGCCGCCACCGCCGCCGCCACCGCCACCGGGCGGAACCGTGTCACCGGGACCGCGGTAGCTGCCGCCGTGGCCGATCGAGATGTCCTGGAGGGCCAGGCTTCCGGCTGCCAGCAGGGCGCCGAGGAAGAGGATCTTTTTCATGGATGGGTTGCGGCTGAGGTGTTCAGGACCAAGCGACGGCAGCGCGGCGTCCCGCGCAGGACCGATGCAGGCGGCAGGCAAGGGACGTGCCACGACCCTCGTACGCCACGCTCATCCTAGCCAGCCTGGTTCCTGACGCAACGCGTGGATTCCAACGCGTTTCCGGCCGCGCGGGAGCCTCCTCGGGGCGTTCCGGCCACGGAACGGCCGGTGGCCTTCGTTGCGAAATCGGAACGTGCCGGGAGCCTCGGAGCCGAGCGGCCGGACGGCGCCTGCCGCGCCTACGGGTCAGGGCTGGCGCGCTGGACGATCGTCAGCCACTGGCCGTCGAGGACCTGCTCGTCGCGCTGGTTCAGGACGCGCGTCGAGAAGCGCACCCAGCCGCGTCGCGCACCGGGCACCGGATCGCGCTCGAGCACGCCGAGCACGAGGCGCAGCGTGTCGCCCGGCAGGACCGGCGCGTCGAAGCGCATCGCGACCTCGCGCAGGGCGACGATCGTCCCGTCGAACAGGCCCAGCTGCCAGGCCAGCCCGCTCGCCAGGGACTGCACCAGGAGCCCATGCGCGATGCGCGTGCGGAAGGGGGTGCGCGCGGCGAAGGCGGCGTCGACGTGGACCGGGTTCTGGTCGCCGGTCAGCGCCGCGAAGGCGTCGACGTCGGCCTGGGTCACGAGCCGGCCGGCGGAGGTCCAGGACAGGCCGGGCTCGAAGGCCTCGAAGGCCAGGCCGCGGGCCGGCTCGCGGCGGGTCCGGCCGGGGGGCGTCGACATGGTCGAATCGTAGCGAACGCGCTGCAGGGCCCCGAAGCGAGGTTCCAATTGATCCATAACGTACATTATCAGACAATCGACCGGGCGGACCACGGCGGCCCGCCCGGACCCAACCGACCCGCGCGAAGCGCTAGGACCAGAACCACTCGACCAGGAAGGACATCTCGGGCGCCGTGTCGAAGTCGCACGGGCTCGCGCCCGACTGGGCGCCCCACGATCGGTTCACGCGCACGACCGTCGGCGTGCCCTGGTGCGTGAACCACTTGCCGGGACCGCGCAGGACCGTCTGCGAGCGCGTCTCGCCCGAAGCGCCACCGAAGTCGCGGACCCCGTCGAAGCCGGTGCACGCGACGTGCAACCCGTCCATCGACGCCGACACACGCGCGAGCCGCTCCGTCCCGGCCGAGAAGATCCCGCGCACATGCATGCGCGTGGAGAACGCGGCCGGCACCTGACCGAGGTACTCGACCCCGTAGCGCACGTTGGTGCGCGCGAACAAGACGCGGAAGTTGAGCCTCGTCGCGCCCGGCGGTGCCGGGTCGAGGCGGATCTCCTTGTCGAGCGGGCCGACGAAGGCGGCGTTGTTCGCCGCGGCGGGGTCAGCCAGCAATGCAGCCGCCACGAGGGCGGCACAAGCAAATGGCGGTTTCATGGCGCCAGCACCATCGTCGGGGTGCGCCGACCGCTTGAGGCGCGGCGCTCGCGGCGACGCGACTTCCCGCGCTGGCGACTGACGCCGCCCGGTGGGCTCACGCAGACGCGCCAGGGGCCCGTGCGGATCCCTGCACATTCCCGCTGGTGAGGCGGATTCCTGCGGACGCGTCCGTCCGGTCTGGCGTCACTCCGGTGAACCGGCCGCCAGCTCCGCCACCTCGGGCGGATAGCAGCAGTACACCGCCAGACGGCCGTCGTTGTGCAAGCGCCCGCGCACGCGGTCCGCCGGACGCAGCCAGTTGCTCAGGTCGGACTGGATCGCCGCTTCGGCCACGTGTCCGGAACGGCTGCGCACGCGCGCTTCCTCGCCGGTCAGCGCGACGATCTCGTACAGCTCGCCTTCATCGCGTCGCGCGCCGCGCGTCTTGCGCTGGTTCGCTTCGGCGATGCGCGGCAACGACGTCGCGAGCTGATCGAGCGTGTCGCCGAACTCGGTCTGCAGCGCGACCTCGTGCTCGGCCTCGGCCCAGTGGCAGAACTTGGACAGCGACGCGAGGCGCTGGCGCGCGTCGTCCGACCCCCCCAGCGTGCCGGTCTCGGGCAGCCACCAGCCGGCGTACACGAGCAGATCGCGCGCGCGCAGGTTCTCGAACACGCCGACGTGCTCGGCGGCACGTCCCAGGTCGCGCAGGTTCGCGTGCTCCTTGAGAGCCGCTTCGCCCTGGCTCTGGCTGACCTCCCACAGGAACTCCTCGACGACCGCGCCGACGACGCCTGGGAAGTCGGGCGTCGGATCGCCGTCGAGTTCCGACTCGTTCTCGCCTTCGCCCAGCGCCAGATTGCGCTCGAGTTCGTCGAGCAGATGCGTGATCGGCTGGCCGGCGCGGCGGCGCTCCTCGAACAGCTCGACCGCGCGGGCCACGTCGGCGGCTTTCGTCGACTTCGCAGGCGGGGACGCGGCCGGCGGCGCGGTCGGCGTGATGCTCGCGCCCTGGCCCGGTCCGCGGCGCGCCAGCTCGGCCCATGCCGCCAGGAGCGCGCGGCGCGCGGCTTCCAGGTCGACCGCGCTCTCGAATGCGATCTCGTCCAGGATCTCGCTCAGCACGTCCTGCGCGCCGTGCAGCAGCCGGTCCTCGTCGAACGGCGCCTGCGCCAGGTCCTCGAGCCAGCCGTCGGCGATCTCGGGCTCGACGCCCGACTCGAGCAGCAGCGTGCGCGCGGCGGTGACCGGGTCGATGACCGGTACCGGCGCGGTGCCGGCGAAGAACATGGCCTCGATCTCGCGCTGGCCGACGCGCAGCACGCCGCGCCGCTCCGTGCGCGCGCGCTGGAAATCGGCGCGCAGCGCCTCGACCAGGCGCGCGTCGCGGTGGAACGCGGCCGAGCTCGACATGCGAAACACGCCGTCCTGGAGCGGGAACAGACGGCCGGCGATCAGGTCGCCGACCTCGATCACGAGCGAGGCCTCCGCGTCGGTGATCGGGAAGTCGCCGCGTCCACCCAGGTCGCGCAGCCACAGGCCCTCGCCCGGGACGACGCTCGTCACTTCGAGGACGCCGACGTGCGTCAGGCGCAGCGCTTCCATCGCACCCGGTTCGTCCAGCCCGGTCTCGGACGGCCACTGCGTGGCGACGCGCTCGATGGCCAGCTCGGGGCCGGCCGCGTCCGTGCGCTCGAACAGGAACCACTCCAGGTGCCTCCGGCGCGCGGCGTCCTGCGCGGCGGAGCGCCATCCGGCCGTGAAGTACTCGGCCGCGCTGCGCTCGAACTCGGTGCGCCACTCGGCGTCGGCCGAGATGAGCTCCTCGATGCGCGTCAAGAGCTCGCCGTATTCGTCGCTGAGTTTGCTCACGGTCGCATTGTTCCGGTCGGGCGCACTTCCTAGCCTACCCAGGACGCCCATGAACCCCCTCCCGATCGCGGCGGTCGAGATCCCCCGCTGGCTGGATCTGGTCGGGATCGGCCTGGTCGTGGTGTTCTTCGTGCTGGGGGCCCGGCGCGGGCTGTGGTGGCAGCTCGTGCGCCTGCTGGGGCTGGCGGCGGCCATCGCGGTCGCCCGGGCGGTCGCTCCACGGCTCTCACCCAGGCTGGTGGCGGCGATCCCGGACCTCGATCCGCGCATCGCCAGCGGCATCGTCTGGATCACCGTCCTGCTGCTGGGCCTGACGCTCGTGGCGGCGGTCGGGAGGCTCGGCAAGGCCTCGATCCAGGCCGCGCAGCTGGGGTTCGTCGATCGCGCCGGCGGCGCCGTCGCGGGCGCGTTGTCGGGCGCGCTGCTGCACGCGGCGATCGTGCTCCTGATCGTGCTGCTCGGTCCGGCCGAGTGGTCGCGCGAGGCGGTGCGCGACACGCGCAGCGCGCGGCTGTTCGACACGCTCGGGAGGAAAGTGCCGCTTCTCCAGGATGCGCATGCCCAAGAAGCCATGACGGTCCGCTGAGCTGAAGTCGCTCGGCTTGACAGCCGCGCCCCGACACACGATCCTCTCCGCCGACAATTCGAATCGGCTGCGCAAGCGGGGAAGCAGGTGCGAAACCTGCACGGTCCCGCCACTGTGAGCCGCGGTACCGTTCTCCCCCAGGATCCACGCGTCGCGTACGCGCGGATCCGGGTCACTGGGAACCCCTACCACAAGGTCGGGGCCTGGGAAGGCTGAGGGAGTTCGGGAAAGGCGGCGAGTCAGGATATCCGCCGCGCGGCGCGAGACCCGCCGCCCGATGTGTGCCCGCTTGCGCGGGCGTCGGTCCGGCGGGCGAACCCGCCGGCCTCGGAAGAAGGCTCGTGCCCGCACCGGGATTCCCTCCCGGCGCCGATGCGCGCCCCGCCTCCGTGCTCCGGCCATTCGACGCTGGAAATCGAACGGAGACTCCCATGCTGCGCAGATTCCTGACCGCTGGCGCGATCCTCGCGCTGGCTCCCGCCCTCTTCGCGACGGACACGATCGGACCCGGATGGGGCCTCGACGAGGTTCGCGGGCTGACCGCCCAGAGTGCCATGGCCAGCCACGACACGCTGGCCAACGGCAACCGCGTCGTCTACGACGGCTCGATCGTGTGGCTCGAGCAGGACGACGGCACCGTCCTGGCCACACTCGGTTCCACGCTGCCGTCGTTCCCGAGCTTCGTCGAGGCCGATCCCACGGGCTCGTTCGCGCTGTTCGGCGAGAGCAGCAACGGCGTGATCTTCCGCGTGCCGATCGCGGGCGGCGGAGTGGTCCCGCTGGCGACGCTGCCGTTCAACTACAGCCTCGTCTACGAAGCCGGCAACGCCACGGCGCTGATCTCGGCCGCCACGTGCGGCTTCGGGTGCGGGAACGAGATCTACCGCCTCGACATCACGACGGGCGCCACGTCGCTCGTCGCCAACGTCACCGGCCCGAGCGGGCCGCTCGCGCTGGCTGCGAACGGCGACCTTCACTACGCGGTGCAGGTCGACACGTTCCCGACGCCGCCGGGATCGATCGACATCGTGCGCTGGACCGCGACGCAGGTCGCCAACGGTCCGTTCCCGCTGACGCTGGCGCAGTCGAGCCTCTTCACGGCCGGCCTCGACGGCGCGGCCTACATGGCCTTCGACTCCACGTTCGGCCACTTGTTCGTGACGCAGTCGGTGTACCTCGCGACGTCGAGCGTCACCGAGATCGACCGCTTCGGCGCGGTCGTGGGACCGGCCGCGAGCTCGATCGACTTCCTGGGCAAGGTCGAGCTGTTCGACGCACCCGGCGAGGGCGCGATGGCGGCCTGGCAGCCGTCCGGCGCGCGCTTGCAGTACCGCACGACGGACTTCAACCAGGGCACGTCGCTGATCGTGCGCGTGAGCCCGCGCCGGCCCGTGCTCGTCGCGCAGCAGAACGGCGACGGCACGATGACCTGCACGGTCGCGGGCGCGCAGCCCAATTCGAGCTGCTTCGTGATCTCGAGCCGCCTGGCGACCTGGAACCCGAACGAGAGCGCGCACGACCTGATGTCGTACCTGTTCTGGACCGGCATGCCGCTCGCGAACATCCGCCGTGCCGGCATCCAGTTCGCGACCGACGTGACGGGCTCGGGCTCGTTCACGTTCCAGAACCCGCCGTCGATCCAGGGCACGCGCGTGATCCAGGTGCTCGTGCGCGATGCAAACGGGACGTTCCGCGGTTCGTCGACCACCGTGACGAACTGAGAACGTCCGAGGAGAGAGCGTGGGTGTCAGGCACCGTGGACCCGTTCCACGGCGTCTGACACCCGCGTCTTCAGTGCACAGCGGTGTCAGACACCTTGCACCAGGATCGCGAGGTCAGCGCGAGACTGCCATCGGC
>JANNQS010000054.1:0-92768 GCA_031400875.1 Planctomycetota bacterium
TCGAAGTTGCCGATGCAGTGGAAGAACAGGGACCGGTAGCGCTCCAGGAGCGTTCGGACGGCCTCCTCGCGTCGCTCGCGCAGGCCCGCGACGAGTTCGAGCTCTTCCACGGGTGGGGGGGGCGAGACTGTGGGGCGAGACTGTGGGGCGGGCCAGCAGAAGGGATCTGGGCAGGCCGCTCCGGTTCCTTCGTATCGCACCCTCACGAAGGGTGCAAGGTCGCGTGCCAGACCTCAGTCTATCCCGGCCGTACTCTGGAGAGCGCCCTCCTTCCCAACGTGATCGCGAAACCATGTCCCGTTCCCGACGCTCGAAGCCGCCGCCGCCGGCCGACCCGGACAGGCCGGCGCCCGCGATCCATGCGAAGGATCCGCTCGACGTCGTCCAGCGCGCCGTCGCGACCGTCACCGGGTTGACCGGTGCGGTGCTCGGGCTCCTGGCCTTCGTCACGTCGCGCGAGGTCGCGCGCGATCAGCAGGTCCAGCAGGTCGCCGTCGATTGCCTCGCGGCGGATCGCAAGCTGGACCGCGCGTGGGACGAACTGGGGGGCGCGCCGCTCTCGAACCGGATCCGGGACTACACGAAGGAGCTGCGCCGGCTCGAGGCCGCGACCGAGCTGTCGCGTGAGGCCGAGCTCTTGTGCCCCTCGGCCCGGCCGCGCGCGATCCGCATGCGCGCGCACGTGCTGCGAGCGCAAGGACGGAGGGCCGACGCGCTGGAGCAGTTCGAGGCGGCCCTCGCGGCCGATCCGAGCGACACGCTGACGCTCGAGGGCCTGGCGACCGTGCTCGTCGACCTGGGACGGCTGCCGGAGGCGCTCGAGACCTACGACCGTGCGCTGATCCTGTCACCGACGGACGATGCGCTGCACGTGAACCGGGCCGGGATCCTGTTGGGACTGGGGCGCTCGGAAGAGGCCCTCGCAGCGTGTGAGAAGGCCTGCGAGATCGCGCCCGACGTGCCGTTCCACCACGTGTCGCGCGGCCAGTTGCTCGAGGCCCTCGAGCGCAAGAAGGAGGCCGTGGCCGCGTACGAGCGAGCTGCGCTCCTCGACACGCATCTGGCCCGGCCGCACGAGCGTCTGGCCATCCTGTGGCGAGCCCTGGACCGGCCCGCCGAAGCGCTCGCCGCCACGGACCGTGCAGCCACGCTGGATCCGACGAACCCGACGCCGCTGAACACGCGCGGGAACCTGCTCTACGACGCGGGTCGGTACGAGGAGGCCTTGGAGGCGTACACGTCCGCAGCGGTTCTCGATGCGCGCTGGAGCCTGCCGCACTTCGGCCGCGGCCATGCCTTGATGGCCATGGGGCACCCGGAGGAGGCGCTGGCTGCGTTCGACCAGGCCCTCGCGATCGACGCGCGCGACGTGATCGCGGCGAAGGGCCGGGGCGACGCGCTCGCGCGGTTGAACCGCGCCGAGGAGGCCGTGGCTGCGTACGACGTCGCGCTGGAGCTCGATCCCGCATGGGCCCAGACCCACTTCTCCCGTGCCAGCGCGTTGATCGCGTTGGGACGCCCCGCGGACGCGCTGCCGGGGCTCGAGCGCGCGCTCGAGCTCGTGCCGGACTTCAAGGAGGCGCGGGAGGTCCGTGACCAGGTGAAGCTCGGTCTGAGCCGCTGATCGAGTCGTACCGAAACAGGCTCCGGCCCGCGACGAGACGAGCTCGCCGCGGGCCGGATCCGCGTCAGGTGGACCGCAGCCAGTCGCTACGGTGTATCCGTCAGGAACGCGTCCGTATCGGACGGGAACGTCGGCGTCTGCGCGTCGATCGCGCGCAGGAAGGTGGCCAGGTTCGAGCGCTGCGTGTCGGTCAGCTGCGTCTCGATCGTCCCGGCCGCCAGTGCGTGCCGCGTGAACACGTCCTCGATCGTGCGCGCCGAGCCGTCGTGCAAGTACGGCCCGTGGTAGGCCACGTCGAGCACCGAGGGCGCGTTGAAGCCCAGGCCACCCAGCGCGGGGTTGCCTGACGCAGCGCCCTGTCCGCGCAGCTCGATCGGGCTCGTCGGATCGAAGGTGCCGACGCCGTTCAGATACGTGAGGGTCGCCGTCCCGCCCCCGATGGCCGGGCGCGTCAGCGAACGCACCTGTGCGGCCGCGTTGAGGAGGCCCGGGTCGATCGGCGTCCCGCCCGCGTTCGGGTCCGACGTGAACGTCGGGTCGTTGTCGTAGACGACCTGGCTCTTCGACCACTTCGCGCCGCCGTGGCACGCGGCGCAATTCGCCTCGAACACGTCGCTGCCCGCGAGCAGCGCGCCCACGTCGGCGACGTCGGGCTGCTCGTAAGGCCGGATGACCTGGACCCACTCGGTCATCAGGTCGAGCGAATCGCTGCCACCCTGCACGATGCCGTGCTGAAAGATCGACGCGGGCGGCGGCTGCCCGGCGAAACCCTGGCCGCCCTGCACGCCGCGCGCGTTGTTGTTGAAGTCCGTCACGCTGCCCATCACAGCGCTCCAGTTCGAGATCCGCTGGTCGAGCGGGTTCGTCTTGGCGAAGAACGCGTCGAGCGGCACGGTCGAGCGCGGGCCCGTCCCGAAGATCCACGTGACGTTGTCCGAGAGGCCGTCGGGGTGGCACGACGCGCAGCTCGACCAGCCGTTGTCGGAGGCCTTGTTGCGGTGGTCGAGCGGTACGAGCTCGCGCACCGCGACTCCCTGCGCGCCCTGGTCAGGCAGACCGAGTGCCGTGTGGAACGCGAGACGGCCGACGAGCCGGCGGTGCGTCAGCGAGCCCGGCAGCGGCGGGTCGGACGTGGGCACGTCGCGCACCAGCACGACGTCGTTCACGAGGTCGATCGCCGTGACCGACATCCCGACCTCGTTGCAGGTGTAGGCGCGCGTGCCGTCGGCGTTGATCGTGATGCCGCCCGGCAGGTTGCCGGTCTGGTAGCGCACGACGTTCGGCGCCTGCAGCGTGATCGCGCCGTTGGCGTCCAGGGTCGCGCGCACGACGCAGTTGCCGCCGCGCGACACGAACAGGAACGTGTCGCCCGGCCAGTTGGCCTCGACGTCGACGACGTCGTTCAGGAAGAGCCGGACCAGGCTGCCCTGCGGCGTCGCCGGCTGCGTTTCGAGCTTCACCTGGGCGTTCAAGTTGACCGTCAGTGGCGCGAGCTGCGTGTCAGTCTGCGCGTCGATCACGTGCACGAGCGACTGCACGTTGACGTTGAACACGACCGGCGGCTCGGGCGCGGCCGCGATCGAGGGCACGTAGACGCGCCCGTTGCGCAGCACGGCAGCGTGCAGTTGGTTGGGGAACGCGCCCTGCGGGTCGGCCGCGATCGCCGGCGCCGTGTTGTCCGTCTCGTCGACGTCGGGGCAGAAGATCTCGTTGTGGACGTTGGCGTTGAACTCCTGGCAGAACGCCGCGCGGTTGGCGGCGAAGCCTGCGTTCGCGATCGGCGAGAGGACGATCTTGGACGCGGCCCCGCCGCCGACCGCGAAGGACCAGACGACGCCCTGCCGGCCGTCGTCGAAGCCCTCGCCGGGGCCACCCGGCACCGGCTCGGCGAAGAATTGGGTGACGAACACGATCTCGTCGGCGTCGTCGCCGTCGAGGTCGTTCGTGATCGCGAGGCCCGTCGGGTTGCCTTCGACGGCGATCGTGCGATCGACCTCGAGGCGCGCGACGTCGATCCCCGAGACGGTGCCCGCGGTGTGCTCGGCCACGTAGACGACCTGGCCGTTCGGCGTCGAGACAACGCCGCGCGGCTCGGAGCCGACCGGGATCGTGGCGATCACGGTGCCCGTCTGCAGCGCGATCACCGACACGGTCGCGTCCGCACCGTTCGACACGAAGGCCAGACGGTCGTCGGGCGTCAAGCACACGGAGCGCGGCTCGTCGCCGACGGGGATCTCGACGACGATCGCGAAGAAGTCGGCGCCGGCGTCGTCGGTCACGCGCAGGATCGTCACGCTGTCGGCCTCGCGGTTCGCGACGATGGCGAAGCGCTCGTCGCGCGTCAGCGCGATCGACGTCGAGCGCGTCGGCGAGCCGAACGTGGCTTGCTGTCCGCCGCCGTCGCCGCCGCCGCTGCTGCAGGCGGCGAGCAGGGACGCGAGCGCGGCTGTGGTGCCGAGCGTGGTGCGGACCGGAAGGGTGGATCGGTGTCGGAGTTGGTCGGATCGGTTCATGGCGGTACGGGCGGGAGCTGGCCCTGGCAGGGGTCGGGAACGGGTGGAATCACACGAGTGCCCGAGTCTGGCCCTTCCGCCGCACCGGTCATGAGGGAGCGGTGAGAACGCGGTTATCATCCTCTGTGAAGTCGCCTGCGCATCCTGCGCGGCCCCCCGAGAGCGCTCCGGATGATCCGCGGCCGCGATTCCGCCCCCTTCAGCCTCGATCTGGTCGACCAATGCCTCTGGCGTGGTGGACAGCGCGTGGACCTCACGCCGCGCGCGTTCGCCGTGCTGGCGTTCCTGGCCGCGCGACCCAAGCGGCTCGTCACGAAGGAGGAGCTGCTCGACACGATCTGGGCCGGTACGGTGGTCACGGACGGCGTGCTCAAGGTGTGCGTGCGCGAGATCCGCATCGCGCTGGGCGACGACGCCAAGGCGCCCAGCTACGTCGAGACGGCGCACCGCCGCGGGTACCGGTTCATCGGGGACCTCCCGCGTCACGAAGGGCCCGTGCCTGCGGCGCACGCCGTGACGCGACAAGGTGAGCTCCCGGGCGTGCCGCTCGTCGGGCGCGAGGACGTGCTCGCGCAGCTCGACGCGCAGATCGCCGAGGCGCTCGGCGGTCGGCGTCGCCTCGTGCTGCTCTCCGGGCCGCCGGGGATCGGCAAGACCAGCGTGGCCGACGAAGCGCTGAGGCGCGCCAGCCTGCACGCGACGATTGCGATCGCGCGCGGGCAGTGCATCGAGCACTACGGCGCGGGCGAAGCGTATCTCCCCGTGCTCGAGGCCCTCGGCCGATTGCTGCGCGGCAGGAACGGGGAAGCGACGGCGCGCGTGCTGGCGCGGCGCGCGCCGACGTGGCTCGAGCCGCTCGGGCTCTTGGAGCGCAACGGCAGCCGTCCCGAGATCGAGCGCGAGATCCTGGGCGCGACGGGCGCGCGGATGATGCGCGAGATGACCGAGGCGCTCGAGGACCTCACGGTCGCCACGCCGCTCGTCCTGGTGCTCGAGGACTTGCACTGGAGCGACGCTTCGACGCTCGACCTGCTGGCCGCGATCGCGCGTCGGCACGAGCCGGCGCGCCTCCTGGTCGTCGCCACGTACCGGCCGGGCGACGTGCTCGCCGGCCACCCCCTGCGCGGCGTCGTCCACGAGCTGGCCTCGCACGGCCTGGTCGAGGAGATCGGGCTCGACGTGCTGGACCGCAGCGCGGTCGACACGTGGCTCGAGTCGCGGTTCCCTCGGCACGCTTTCCCGGCCGAATTGGCCCAGGCGCTCTACCGCCGCACGGAGGGCCACCCGCTGTTCCTCGTGGGCGCGGCCGAGCTCCTGGTGCGCGAGGGCCTCGTCGCGCATGGCCAAAATGGCCGGCCGCGCTTCGTCGGGCGCATCGAGCAGATCGCGGACGCCGTGCCCGAGAGCGTGCGCCACGTCGTCGAGCGCCAGTTCGAGCGCCTCGACGCGACCGAGCGCCTCGTGCTCGAAGCGGCCAGCGTCGTCGGGCAGGAGTTCTCGGCCGCCGCGGTGGCCGAAGCACTGCAACAGGAGATCCTCGAGGTCGAGGAGTGTTGCGACGCGCTCGTCGCGCGGCGCGAGGTGCTGCGCTCCGCAGGCGTGCGCACGTTCCCGGACGGGACGGCCTCGGCGCGCTACACGTTCCAGCACGCGCTGCAGGTCGACGCGGTGTACCGGCGCATCGCCCCGGCGAAGCGCGGCCGCTGGCACCAGCGCATCGCGCGCGGCGGCGAGCGCATCTTCGCCAGGAGCCCCGAAGAGGTCGCCGCGCAGCTGGCTGTGCACTACGAACGCGCGCAGGATCCGGGGCCCGCCGCCGTGCAGCGCCGCCGCGCCGCGACGGCCGACCTGCGGCGCCACGCGACCACCGAAGCCGCGGCCCACCTCGAGCGCGCGATCGCGCTGGTGGAAGACTTGCCCGAGCCGCGGCGCTCGTCGGCGCGCATCGGCGTGCTGGAGGACCTGGGCCTGCTGCGCCGCTCGACAGGCGACCTCGAGGGCGCGGCGCACGCCTTCGAGGACATGGCCAACGTCGCCGCCGGCGCGGGCGAGCGCGAGCAACGCGTGCGTGCGCTGCTCTACCTGGCCAGCGTCCTGTACTGGGACGATCGCGCGCGCTGCCTGTCGTGCGTCGAGCGCGCCGTCGAGATCGCGGAGGAGCTGGGCGACGCGCTGATCACGTCGCACGCGCGCGGTTACGCGGCGCACTGGCGCCTGAACCTGCGCGGCTGGTCCGACGCGGACGCGGCCGACTGCGAGGCGGCGGTCGCCGCAGCGCGCCGCGCCGGCGACCGCGGCATGCTCGCGCTGCACGTCGTGCGCCTGGCGTACGCATGCATCCTGCAAGGCCGCCACGAGGAGGCGCTGGCGGCGGCTGCGGAGGGCGAGGAGCTGGCGCTGGCCTTGGGCGACGGCTTCGATTTCCTGCTGGGCCGTTTCTTCCGCGGCTGGGCCCTGCTGCACCTGCGGCGTTTCGACGAGCTGCGCGCCGCGCTCGACGACGGCATCCGGCTCGCGCGACGCAACGGGCACGAGCCCTGGGCGGCGCTGCTCGAGATCGAGATGGCGCAGATGCACGTCGAGCTGGGCGAGCCCGACGCCGCGATCGCGCTGGCCGAGCCCGCCGTGGCGCTCGCGCGGCGCGCCAAGGGTCCGACCGGACAGCTCCTGTTCCACGGCCTGATCGCGTTGGGCGCGGCACAGGTCGCGGGCGGACAGCTCGAGCAGGCGTGCGCCTCGCTCGCGGAAGTGGAGGAGCGCTTGAGCACGCCGCAGGCCTGGATGGACGGGATGCTGCAGTTCCCGCTGGGCGTGGCGCGCGCGCGGCTCGCGCTCGCGCGCGGCGACGGCCCGGGCGCTCGACGCGAAGCCAAGGCCCTGCGTACTCGGGCCGCGATCTCGGGAGAGTCGACCTACCTCGCGCGCGCGGACGCGCTGGAATCGTCGAGCCGCGAACGAGTGCGAAGCACCTAGCGCGGATCGCCCGTCAACACCCAGCCGCCCCAGTCGCGCGCGGGCCGGCCCTTCGCGCGTTGCGCCATCTGCGCGCCCCACAGGGCTCGACTCTTCGCCTCGCCGCCGATCCAGATGCGCGCGTAGAAGTCCTCGAACAGCTCGCGCGTGGCCTCGTCGTCGACCTTCCACAGGCTGGTGATCGCCGTGCGCGCGCCGGCGGCGTGCAAGGCGCCTTGCAGGGACTGGATGCCCTGGCCGGCGCGCGTGATCCCGACGTTTGTCTCGCAGGCCGAGAGAACGGCCAGCTCGCAACCCGACAGGTCGAGACCGGCCAGCTCTTCGGCGGTCAGGATCCCCGGCACGCGGCCCAATGCGTCGCGTCCGAGCGATGCTCCGGCCAGCGCCAGCCCGCACAGCGTCTCGGGCGCGAAGCCGCGCACGGTGTCGGCCCGTTCCTGGCGTTCTCCGTCGGGTCTGGCGCTGGTCGCTTCGGGCGCGAACCAACCGTGCGTGGCGACGTGCAGGTACCGCGCCCGTCGACCCGCGTCGCGCACGGCCGACTTCGTGGCATCGGCGCCCAGCAGCACGAACGCAGGGTCGGAGGACGCCTGCGCGAACAGCGCCGCGATCGCTCGCGCCTCGAGCAACGAGCCGGGCAGGTAGTCGAACTCCGTGTGGAGGGCGCTCGACCGCGTGGCCGGCTCGAGGTCCTTCTCGTGGGACGGGGCCGCACCGATGGCCGGATCCGGCGCGGTTCTGTCCTCGGCCCCTCCGTAGTCGATGCCACCCAGGACGACGAGTGCGGAGCTCGCTGCGCGCGGAGCGTGATCGTCGAGCAGGCGCGCGAACGAGACCTCGACCTGGATGTCGAAACCGTCGCCGACGATCCCGTCGCGACGCGGCAGGATCGCGAGGGGCACCAGGTTCAGCGCGCCATCGGGACAGATGACGATTCGCCGCGCGTCGTTCGTGCGGGCCAGCAGCGGCTCGAGGATGCGCTGACACAAGAGGGTGCCGATCCGCTCGGCCTCGGCCCCATCGCCACGCTCGACCCGCGGCTCGAGGCCACGCGCCGCGAGCGGAGCGCCCAACGCGCTGCGCCAGGATCGGGCCAGGTCCTCGATCTCCTTGGCCGGTCCGAGGTCGACGCGATCCACATCTCCGTCCGCGCGCAGCACGAAGGCGCTGAAGCGGGCCTCGCGCGGGTTCTCCTCCTCGGATTCGATCTCCTCGGCCCTGACCGCGTCGTGTCTCAGGTAGGAGATGGCCGCAGCTTTGGGGCCGAGTTCTCCCGCCAGCGCGCTCGCGTCGATCCCTTCGAGGTGGAGGCCGGAAGCGGCCAGGGTCCCGCGCAGTTCGCGTTCCAGCGCGTCGCGCTCCGAGCTCAGCCGGTGGATCTCCGCCCGCCATGCTGCCGTGTCCGCGTCGTCGAACGGTCCCAGGACGACGAGATCATTCATCTGGTTGCGCACGCTGCGGATGCTCTCCGCGATACGCCCGGACCCGGATTGGCTGTACGCCGCGCGCGCGACGGCGGAACTGGAGGTCGAGACGCGACGCAGTTCCTCGAGGGTCTCGAACAGGGCCCGCGTGACCAGGCGGTCCGGTGGCAGGTTGTCCGCGAGGAACAAGGCCGAGGAGAAGTCCTCGAGCACGCCCCGGGCCGCCTCGCGTGCGACGCGCGGTGCTTCCCAGAGCTGATTCCTCGCGAGGGCCCTCATCTCCTGCAGCAACGCGAGCAGGCGCGCGCGACCATCCTCGGGCGGGCCGACTTCCCGCAGGCCCACAGCCAGGTTGAGGCGTGCATCGACCAGGTCGCGGTGCCCGGGCGGCAGGAGGCGTTCCCGACGCTCCAGCACCTCGCGATCGATCGCGCGCGATTCGTCGAGTGCGCCGGTGCGCGCCAGGAGGATCGCCAGGCTCTGCAGCGAGTTCACCAGTGCGGGATGGTCGGGCGGCAGCAGGACCTCGCGCGCAGCCACGACCTCGCGTAGGAGTCGCACGGCCTCGGCCAGCTCGCCCTGCTGGAGCAGCACGAGCGCCAGGTTGTGCTTCGCTCCCTGCGCGTCGGAACTGTCCGGGTTGGGCGAGCGTTCGCGCGCCTCCAAGACCTGCTCCAACAACTTGCGCGCGCCGTCGAGCTCACCCTGTGCGTCCAACGTCGCCGCCAGGTTGTGCTTCGCCGCGAGCAGATCGGGGTGGTCTTCCGGATAGATGCGCAGGCCCGTCGCCAGAACGTGCTCCTCCAGGACGCGCGCACCCAGGTAGTCACCGACGTTCTTGCGCAGGACCGCCAGGTTGGCCTGGGCATCCAGGACGTCGGGGTGGTCGGCGGGAAGCTGCCTGGTGCGCGCCGCGAGCACCTGTTCCTGCAGCGCGCGCGCACCCTCCAGGTCACCCATGTCCGCGAGCGTGTTGGAGAGGACCCCGCGCGCGATGCACAGGTCTTCGTGATCCTCGGTCAGGATCCGCAGACGGATGGCCAGGACGTCCTCTTCCAGCTCACGGGCGCGAACCAGGTCGCCCATCTCATGGCTCACCTGCGCCAGATTGAGGCGCGCCGCGAGCAATGCCGGATGCTCGGGCGCGACCGCACGAGAGAGCGTCTCCACGATCGCGGCGAACTGGTCGCGCGCGGACTGCAGGTCGCCTGCGATCGCGTTCAATGCCGCCAGGTTCTGGCGCGCAGACAGGACGGCCACATCCTCCGCGGGCAGTGCGTCCGTGCGCAGTCGCAGGACTTCCTCGGCGGCTTCCCGTGCGCCGGCATGGTCGCGCAGCTCGTGCAGCGTGCCGCACAGCCTCTGCAGGGCCTCGGCCAGGTCGAGTGCATCCGTGCCGGGGTGCTCGCGACGCAGGGCCACGAGCTGCTCGACGGCCGCGAGCCGGATCTCGAGCTCGCCGAGCTGACCCGCGTGCGTGTCGAGCGCAGTGAGGACCAGGGCGCGGACCGCGTCGTCGAGATCCTGGAGCCATCCTGGATCCGCCATGGCGGCACGCAACAGCGCGCGCGCTTCATCGCGCTGCTCGGACTTCAGCGCGGTCGCGATCGCATCCAACCGCACGCGTGCATCGTCGGGAATCGTCGGCGTGGGAGGGAGATCGGGTGACGGGGTCTCCGCCGGCCGTGGGGATGGAGTCGAAGTCGGATGCACGGACGGCTCGGACCGCGCGCGCGGATCCGCCCTGCAAGCGACGACGAGCGCTGCCGCTAGGAACCGCAGCACGAAGGCGGAGACGGCCGGGTGATGCGCTTGTCCCATGGGCCCGCGCGTGCGCGCGGGGTCCTCGTGCAAGGATCGTCGGTCCACACCGCCCGGAAGCGCAAGTCCGAGCGTGCCTGCCCCGCGCTTCGGCCGATCTCGATCCGGTGGTTGCTAGCCTGGCACAGTACTCGGTGCAAGGTGTCTGACACCGCTGTACACCGCTGTCAGTCGGCTTCGGCTCGTTTCTCCATCCGGGCCCACGCGTCGCGCAACGTGACGGTGCGGTGGAACACGGGTGCGCCTGGACGCGAATCGACCGGGTCGACGTAGAAGTACCCGACGCGCTCGAACTGGTAATGCGCGCCCGGCGGCGCGTCGCGCAGCGAGGGCTCGAGCTTCGCGCCTGTCAGCACCTCGAGCGACTTCGGGTTCAGGTTCGTCTTCCAGTCGACGCCTTCGGGCACGTCGTCGGGGAACTCCGCCGCGAAGAGGTGGTCGTACAGCCGGATGGGCGCCGACACGGCGTGCTCGGCCGAGACCCAGTGGACGATGCCCTTGACCTTGCGGCCCTCGGGGTTCGCGCCGTGCGCGGTGGCCGGGTCGTAGGTGCACACGAGCTCGACGATCTCGCCGCGCTCGTTCTTCTTCACTTCCTTGCAAGTGATGACCCAGGCGTAGCGCAGTCGCACTTCCTTGCCGGGCGACAGTCGGAAGTACTTCTTGGGCGGATCCTCGCGGAAGTCGTCGCGCTCGATCCACACGGTGCGCGTGATCGGCACCTTGCGCGTGCCCGCCGAGGGGTCCTCGGGGTTGTTCACCGCGTCGATCCACTCGACGTGGCCCGCCGGGAAATTCTCGATCGTGACCTTCAACGGGTCGAGCACGGCCATCACGCGCGCCGCGCGCTTGTTCAGGTCGTCGCGGACCGAATTCTCGAGCACGACCTTGTCGACCGTGCTGTTGAAGCGCGCCACGCCGATCTGGTCGCAGAACGCGCGCAGCGACTCGGGCGTGTAGCCGCGGCGGCGCATGCCCGACAGCGTCGGCATGCGCGGATCGTCCCAGCCCGAGACGATGCCGCTCGTCACCAGCTCGAGCAGCTTGCGCTTGCTGAGCACGGTGAACGTCACGTTGAGCCGCGCGAACTCGATCTGCCGCGGCCGGTGGGGGACCGGCAGGTGGTCGAGGAACCAGTCGTACAGCGGGCGGTGGATCTCGAATTCCAGCGTGCAAACCGAATGCGTGATGCCCTCGAGCGCGTCGCACTGGCCGTGCGCGAAGTCGTACAGCGGGTAGATGCACCACGCGTCGCCCGTGCGGTGGTGGTGCGCGCGCAGGATGCGGTAGAGCACGGGGTCGCGCAGGTTCGGGTTGGGCGACGCCATGTCGATCTTGGCCCGCAGCGTGCGTGCGCCGTCGGGGAACTCCCCGGCGCGCATGCGGCGCAGGAGATCGAGGCTCTCGTCCGGCGGGCGATTGCGGAACGGGCTCTCGCGCCCGGGCTTGTCGAGCGAGCCGCGGTACTCCGACACCTGATCGGGCGTCAGATCGTCGACGTAGGCGTGACCGGTCCGCACGAGGTGTTCGGCGTACTGGTAGAGCTGCTCGAAGAAATCGCTGGCAAAGTAGAGCGCGTCCCAGCGGAAGCCGAGCCACTCGATGTCGTGCTGGATCGAGTCGACGTACTCCTGCTCCTCCTTCGACGGGTTCGTGTCGTCGAAGCGCAGGTTGCACTTGCCTTCGTAGGTGCGCGCGAGCCCGAAGTTCAGGCAGATCGACTTGGCGTGACCCAGGTGCAGGTACCCGTTGGGCTCGGGCGGAAAGCGCGTCTGCACGCGCTCCTCGTTCTTGCCGAGCGCACGGTCGCCCTCGATCTCGTCGTGGATGAAGTTGCGGTGCCCCGGCTTCTCCGGCTCGGTGCTGGGCAGGCTGTCGTGGGGCATGGCTCGAGACCTACCGCGCGGTGCGTGGACGCGCGGCCAAGCGCGGGAAGATACCAGCCTCTGGCCGCCGATGCCGGACGGCCCGTGACGAATGCAAAGCGCGACCGTAGTCTCGCCTCCGTGTCGATCCTCAATCCCACGCCTCCCGAATGGATGGTGGACGGCCAGGGGCGTCCCTATTTCCTGTGGGACATGGAGATGACCCTGGGGCAATTCCGTGACCAGCTCGCCGGAGACGACCGCGAGGTTCGCGCGTACCTGATCGGCAAGCTCATGCGGCAGGCGAAGCCCGACGACGTGTTCCAGTTCGTGACGCTGGCCGAGATCCGCGCAGATTGGCCACGGATCGAGCCGTATCTGGGGAAGTCGCGCGAGTTCTGGACTTGGCTGCTCGGGACGTGGGCGGGGGGACGCGATGTCGGATAGCAAGCTGACGCCGCTGCAAGAGCGCGTGCTGGACCAGCTCGCAGGCCGGCCCGCTGGCTGGACGCTCACCGGCCGCGGCGCGCTCGCCGGTTTCCACACACGCCATCGCACGACGCGCGACCTCGATCTGTTCTGGCACGGCAGGTCCGAGCTCGGATCCCTGGGCAGCGAGGTCCAGGCTCGGCTCGAGGCGTGCGGGCTGACCGTGGCAACCTCGATGACTGCGCCCGCGCACATCCGCTACCTCGTTCGTTCCGGCGAGGAGCAACTGGCGATCGACCTCGTCGCGGAACCGGTCCGGCCGATCGAGGAACCTGTGGAGCGCGCCTTGGGCTCCCGCGCGTTCTTCGTGGATACGGCGCACGAGATCCTCGTGAACAAATTGACGACGCTGATCCAACGGAGGGAGCTGCGTGACCTCATCGACGTCGGAGCCCTCCTCGATCAGGGCGGCGACCTGGGTCGCGCGCTCGCCGATGCACCACGGAAGGACGCGGGGTTCTCTGCGCTCACGTTGAGCTGGCTGCTGCGCGAGCTCCCCATCGCGGCCATGGCCAAGGCCTCCAGCATTCCGCCTACGGAGGCGGAAGCTCTGCTCGCATTGCGTGACCGCCTCGTGAAACGCGTTACGTCACTGGCAGAGCCGGGTCGCTAGCTCGCGAGCTGGTTCCGCGGGCGACCTCTCTTGATGCTCGCCAGGATCACTGAGCGCCCGCGGTCAGGTAGTCCGCCGCCAAGTGCGCCATCGCCCGCGCGCCCGTCGGCAGCGCGGACTCGTCGATGAAGAAGCGCGGCGAGTGGTTCGAGTCGGCCGTGGCGACTTTCTCCTTGGGCGTCACGCCCAGGAACACGAAGAGGCCCGGCACCTTGCGCGCGTAGAACGAGAAATCCTCGGCGCCGGTGATCTTCGTGACCTCCGCGACGCGTCCGGGCGCAACGCGCTCGAGCGTCGGCCGCATGCGCTCGAGCAGCGCCGGGTCGTTCGCCGTGACGGGATAACCCGTCTCGATCGTGACCTCGGCCGTCGCGCCGTGCGCTTGCGCGATGCGCTCGGCGATGCGTTTCACCTGCGCGTGAACGTCGTCGCGCATCGCGTCGTCGAACGTGCGAATCGTGCCCACCAGGCGCGCGCGGTCGGGGATGATGTTGTTGCGCACGCCGGCCTCGAACTGGCCCACGGTCACGACCGCCGGCTCCTTGGTCAGGTCGAGGCCGCGCGAGACGATCGTCTGCAGCGCCGTGACGATCGCGCTGCCGGCCACGACCGGGTCGATGCCGGCCCAGGGCTTCGATCCGTGCGCTTGACGGCCGTGCACGACGATCTCGAAGCGGTCGGCGGCGGCCAGCATCGGGCCCGCGCGCAGGCCGATCTGGCCCGACGGTTGTCCGGCGAACACGTGCAGCCCGAAGATGGCTTCGACCTTCGGATCGTCGAGCACGCCTTGCGCGATCATGAGCTGTGCGCCAGCCGGTTGCTCGTCGACCGGCACGCCCTCTTCGGCGGGCTGGAACAGCAGGACGATCTTGCCCGGGAGCTGCGCGCGCACGCCGACCAGCGCCTCCGCCGCGACGAGCAGCATCGCCGTGTGCGCGTCGTGACCGCAGGCGTGCATGACGCCGACCGATCGGCCTTCGAACGTGCCCGTGGCCTTGCTCGCGAACGGCAGGTCGACCTCCTCGCGCACGGGCAGCGCGTCCATGTCGGCGCGCAGCGCGACCACGCGGCCCGGTCGCCCGCCTTCGATCACGGCCACGACGCCGTGCTTCGCGACGCCCGTGCGCGGCGTCAAGCCCATCGCGCGCAGGCGCTCGGCCACGAAGCGCGCGGTCTCGACCTCGCGGTTGGAGAGCTCGGGGTTCTGGTGCAGGTGGCGGCGCCACTCGACGAGACGCGGCGCGGCGGCCAGGATGCGCGCGTCGATGTCCTCGGCCAACGTGGCGGGACCGGTCGCGGCACCGCCGGCGCCCGTGGCGGAGGCGAGCGGAACCAGCAAGGCGACGCACGCCGCGGCGCGCAGGAGACAGGAGTTGGTGGAGGACGCGAGGACGGTCTTCGGCATGGTGGCTCCGTGTTGGATCGCGCCATCCTAGGGCCAGCAGCGTGAACAAGCGTGTCCGACTCCGTAGCCTGCGCCCGA
Source organism: Planctomycetota bacterium (assembly GCA_031400875.1). Taxonomy (GTDB): domain Bacteria; phylum Planctomycetota; class UBA1135; order UBA1135; genus JAEUHZ01. The sequence goes on from JANNQS010000054.1 coordinate 14,806, forward strand.
TGATCCTCGACCTGGCCCGGTCCGATCCTCCGGAGCTGCCGGAGTACGACCTGTGCATCGTCGGGACCGGTCCCGCCGGGGCGACGCTCGCCGCGGAGCTCGTCGACAGCGGGCTGCGCGTGTGCGTGCTCGAGAGCGGACGACGCACGCCGACGGCGCGCGGTGACGCGCTGCGCGCGGTCGAGAGCGAAGGCATCCACGTCAAGGAGTGGTCGCGCGAACGCGTGCTGGGCGGAGCGTCGACGACGTGGGCCGGACTGTCGAGCCCGCTCGATCCGATCGACCTGGGCGCGCGGCCGTGGATCGGCTCGACGGGCTGGCCGATCGGACGAGCGGAGCTGATGGCGCTCTACGAAGAGGCCTCGCTGCGCTACCGCTTCCCGTCGCCGGCCGCGTTCGGTGCGGACGGATTCGCGAAGCTGCGCGCGCGCGGCGAGCTGCAGCCGACGTGGAAGCGGCTCGAGGAGAAGGTCTTCCTGGCCTGCTCCGAGCCGCAGGACTTCGGGCGCGAGTGCGCGGCGGCCTGGAGCGCGCCGAGCATCGATCTGCTGCTCGACGCGACGGTGGTGCGTCTCGAACCCGGCAAAGATCCTGCGACCGAGGCGCCGCGCGTGGGTTCGGCCGTCGTGCGCACGACGCGCGGCGAACTGCGCGTGCGCGCGCTCGGGTTCGTGCTGGCGGCGGGCGGCGTCGAAAACGCGCGGCTCCTCTTGTTGTCGCGCGGCCCGACGCTCGCGGGCCTCGGGAACGAGCACGGTCAGGTCGGACTGGGCTTCATGAACCATCCGAAGAACTACTTCGGCACCGTGCGCCTGGCGCGGCCCGTTTCGGAGCTGCCGTACTTCTTCGGCTCATTGCACAAGGGCTTCGCCGGCTACGCGGGGCTGAGGCTGATCGAGCCGGTGCAGCGCGAGCTCGGCCTGCTCGATTCGTACGCGCGCTTCGAGCCGCTGTTCCCGTGGTCGGACGACGAAGGCGTCGAGTCGCTCGTCACGCTCGTGAAGCGCAGCCGTTCGCTCTTCTCGCGCTGGAAGAAGGCGCACGAGGACGAGGTGGTCGAGCTGCGCGACTGGTCCGAGACCGGCGACGACTCGGAGCGCCAGAACCGGCGCCGAGGCGCGTTCAGCGCGCTGCCGCTGGCCGTCAACGTCGCGTTGCACGCGCCCAGCGTCGCGCAGTACTCGTGGTTCCGCATCGGGCGGCGCAAGCCCAAGGTGCGGCGCGTGCGCTTGCGCAACTTCGTCGAGATGGAGCCCTCGTCCGGGAACCGCGTGACGCTCTCCGACGCGCGCGACCTGCACGGCCAGCCGCTGGCCCGCGTGCAGCACCGCTGCACGGAGCTCGACCGGCGCTCGATGGTCGAGCTGCACCATACGCTGCGCGAAGAACTCGCCACGAACGGCATCGGCGAGCTCGAAGGCGACTTGGACCGCGCCGAGCCGTGGCCGATCGACCAGGACGCGTCGCACCACATGGGCGCGACGCGCATGGGCCTCGACCCGCGCTCGTCGGTCGTCGATCCGGAGCTGCGGCTGCACGGCGCCGCGAACGTCTGGATCGCGGGCTCGTCCGTGTTCCCGACCAGCGGCTGCGCGAACCCGACGTACACGATCGTGGCGCTGTCGATCCGGCTGGCCCGGCACCTGCGCGGCGTGCTGCGGGCGCGCGAGAGCGTCGCATGAACGCGCGCCGCCTCTGGATCGTCGGCGCCGGCAAGCGCGTGCGCGAGACCGCGCTGCCGGCGATCCTCTCGCTGCCCGACTCGTTCACGATCGCCGGCGTGCTGGCGCGCACGAGCCGCGACGTGGAGATGGCCGGGCGCCGCTTCGCGATCCGCGCGCTGTCCCAGGTGAGCACGCAGGAGTTCGAACCCGGCGACGTCGTGTACGTCGCGGCCGCCAAGGACGCGGTCCCGAGCGTGCTGCAGCACTTCGCGACCTTCGATCGCTCGCGTCTCGAGCTCCTGATCGACACGCCCGTGCTGCGTTTCAAGCACCTGCGCTTCGCGCCGCTGCTCGAGGGCTGGTCGCGCGCCAGCGTGGCCGAGGACGTCGCCTGGCTGCCGTGGTACGAGACGGCCCGCGCAGCGGTGGGGGACGTGCGGAACGTGCTCTTCGACCGCTCGGCCTACGCCTACCACGGCTTCGCGGCGGCCAAGACGCTGTGCCACGCGACGCGCGTCGTCCACGCGCGGCGCGCCCGGCTCGAGGGCGGCCGCGCGCGGCGCGAGGTCGAGGTCGATGGCGGCCGCCGCGCGATCATGATCGAGCCGCGCGACTACGCCACCGGCCGTTTCGTGCTGGAAGGCACGCGCGGCCGCGTCACCGACCGCCGCGAGCCCGGCGAGGACGCTCTGCTCCTGGAACCCATCGTCGAGGGCGGCGTGTGCACCGGCTTCCGCGCGGGAGAGGTCGTGACGAACCTGTCGCCCGAGGAATCCCGACTGACGCGCGGCGATCCGCCCGGCGCAAGCGTCGTCGCGCGCATGCCGTCGATGAAGTGCATCGGGTTCCGCCGTCTGGCGGCCTCGGTCGCGGCCGGCCGCGGCGCCTACCCGATCCAGCAGGGTCTCGACGACACGGCCGTCGACTGGTTCCTCGAGCGGCTGGGGCGCTGGCACGCGAACGGGATCCTCGACGTGCACCGCCCGCTGGCCCGGCGCCTGTGGAGCGCACTGGGCCGCCTCGGGTGAACAACGGTGTCAGACACCTTTTCCCGAGCACGGCGCTCGGCTCGGCCCCTCAGGGTCCAACCGAGCTTCATCTGTGCCTCGGCCGCTCCGGGCCTTATGATCTTCGCCCACTTGGCCGCGCGCGCCCCCCGGCGCGGTCAGCCTGAAACGACCGGAGCACCACAGTGAGAGACGTCGTCCTCGTCGCCGCCTGCCGTACGCCGATCGGCAAGTTCCAGGGAGCCTTGTCGGGCTTCAGCGCGCCCAAGCTGGGCGCGCTGGCCATCCAGGAAGCGCTGCGTCGCGCCGGCGTCCCGGCCAGCGCCGTCGACGAAGTGATCATGGGCAACGTGCTGACCGCGGGCCTCGGCCAGAATCCGGGGCGCCAGGCCGCGATCGGCGCCGGTGTGCCGAACACGGTGCCGGCCTTCACCGTGAACAAGGTGTGCGGCTCGGGCCTCAAGGCCGTCATGCTCGCGGCGCAGGCGATCAAGGCCGGAGACGCCGACGTCATCGTCGCGGGTGGCCAGGAGAGCATGACGAACGCTCCGTACCTGATGCCGGAAGCGCGCGCGGGTGTGCGGCTCGGTCACGGGAAGCTGATCGACTCGATGGTGTGGGACGGGCTGTGGGACATCTACAACGACTTCCACATGGGCCAGACGGGCGAGCTCGTCGCCAAGAAGTACGAGATCACGCGCCGCGAGCAGGACGAGTTCGCAGCGCGCAGCCACCAGCGCGCCGGCGCGGCGACGGCGGCCGGCAAGTTCGACGCCGAGAAGTTCGCGGTCGAGATCCCGCAGAAGAAGGGTGAGGCGCTCAAGTTCACGACCGACGAGACCGTGCGCGGGGACACGACCGCGGATTCGATCGCCAAGCTGCGTCCGGCGTTCGACCCGAACGGCTCGGTGACGGCGGCCAACGCCAGCTCGATCAACGACGGCGCCGCGGCGATCGTGGTCATGTCGGCCGACAAGGCCAAGGCGCTGGGCGTCAAGCCGCTGGCGCGCGTGCTGGGCTACGCGGCCGGCGGCTGCGCGCCGGAGTGGGTCATGATGGCGCCCGAGAAGTCGATCAACGCGCTGGCCACGAAGATGGGCAAGAAGCCGCGCGACTACGACCTGCACGAGATCAACGAGGCGTTCTCGGTCGCGGCGATCGCGCTGCAGCGCGTGCTCGACCTGGATCCCGAGAAGGTCAACGTGAACGGCGGCGCGGTCGCGCTCGGACACCCGATCGGCGCTTCGGGCGCGCGCGTCCTTACGACGCTGCTGTACGCCATGCAGCAGCGCGGCGCGAAGACGGGCATGGCCAGCCTGTGCCTGGGCGGCGGCAACGCCGTCTCCATGGCGGTGGAGCGACTCTGACGTGGGGCAGTGCACCTACGCGCGCGTCGCGGTGATCGGCGCGGGCACGATGGGCAACGGCATCGCGCAGACCTTCGCGTCGTGCGGCGCGCAGGTGCTGCTCGTCGACGTGGCCGAGGACGCGCTGAAGAAGGGCGTCGCCGCGATCGAGGGCTCGCTCGGGCGCTTCGTCAAGAAGGGCACGCTGCCCGAGGCCGACGCCAAGGCGACGCGCGAGCGCATCCGGCCCAGCACGCGCGTCGAGGACGTGCGCGACGTGGACCTGGTGATCGAGGCCGTCGTCGAGCGCGCCGACGTGAAGCGCAAGATCTTCGCGCAGCTCGACTCGCAGTTGAATTCGGCGGGAGCTCCAGGGGCGATCCTGGCGACGAACACGAGCTCGATCTCGATCACGGAGATCGCCGCCGCGACGAAGCGCGCCGACCGTGTGATCGGGATGCACTTCATGAACCCCGTGCCGCTGATGAAGCTCGTCGAGATCATCCGCGGGCAGGAGACGAGCGATGCGACCGTGCAAGCGATCCTGAAGTGCACGCAATCGCTCGACAAGACGCCGGTCGAGGCCTCGGACTACCCGGGCTTCGTCTCGAACCGCGTGCTGATGCCGATGATCAACGAGGCCGTGTTCTGCCTGATGGAAGGCGTGAGCACGCGCGAGGGCATCGACACGGTCATGAAGCTGGGCATGAACCACCCGATGGGGCCGCTGGCGCTGGCCGACCTGATCGGCCTCGACGTGTGCCTCGACATCCTCGAGGTGCTGCACGCCGGGCTGGGTGACGACAAGTACCGCCCCTGTCCGCTGCTGCGACGCTACGTCGCGGCCGGGCGGCTGGGCCAGAAGAACGGGCGCGGCTTCTACGACTACGCCGCCGCGCCGGCCAGGACCTGAGGGACTTCACGATGGACTTCGCGCTCGACGAGGAACTGACGCTCTTGCGCGACATGGCGCGCAGCTTCGCCGAGAAGGAGCTGCTGCCGCGCGCGACGAAGCACGATCGGCAGAGCACGATCGATCCCGAAGTGTTCGAGCGCATGAAGGAGCTCGGCCTGTGGGGCCTGACCGTGCCCGAGGAGTTCGGCGGTGCGGGCCTGGGGAACCAGGCGCTGTCCGTCGTGCTCGAGGAGATCAACCACTCGTGCGCGTCGACCGGCGTGACGCTGTCGGTGCACAACAGCCTGATCTGCGCGCCGCTGAACAAGTTCGGCAGCGACGCGCAGAAGAAGGCCTGGCTGCCGCGCCTCGCGTCGGGCGAGATCCTGGGTGCGTACTGCCTGACCGAGCCCAACGCCGGCTCCGACGCGGCCAACCTGCGCACGACCGCCAGGGCCGACGGCAACGACTTCGTGATCGACGGCACGAAGGTCTGGGTCACGAACGGCGGTTGGGCCGGGTTGTTCCTGGTCTACGTGCGCACCGGCACGCCGACGTCGCGCGCGAAGGGCATCAGCGCGGTCCTGATCCCGAGCGACACGCCCGGCGTGCGCGTCGGCAAGCCCGAGAAGAAGTGCGGGATCCGCGGCTCGTCGACGACCGAGATCGAGTTCTCGGGCGTGCGCGTGCCGCGCTCGAACCTTGTCGGCAAGCTCGACGATGGCTTCAAGATCGCGATGGACACGCTCGACGGTGGCCGCATCGGGATCGCGAGTCAGGCCGTCGGCATCGGGCGCGCCTGCCTCGAGGCAGCCGTGAAGTACTCGAAGGAGCGCGAGCAGTTCGGCAAGCCGATCGGCGAGTTCCAGGCGATCCAGTGGAAGCTGGCCGACATGAGCACGCGCCTGGACGCCTCGCGCCTGCTCGTCGCGAAGGCCGCCTGGCTGCGCGACCGTGGCGAGCGCTGCTCGCAGGCTGCGGCGCAGGCCAAGCTGTTCGCCAGCCAGACCGCCAACTTCTGCGCCGACGAATCGCTGCAGATCCACGGCGGCGCCGGCTACACCGACCACTTCCACGTCGAGCGGCTTTTCCGCGACGCACGCATCACGGAGATCTACGAGGGCGCGACCGACATCCAGCGCATCGTGATTGCCCGGTCCGTCTCCGCCTGAAATGAACATCGGTGCCTGGCAAGAATCTTCGGGCTCTGGCTGGCAGGCTCGTGGCGCGACCGCCCGAAGATTCTTGCCAGGCACCAATCTTCAGCCGTGAGTGACGTGCAGGAGCTGGCCGCGCGATTCCGCGCCGGCGACAAGGCTGCGCTGGCGCGCGCGATCTCGTGGGCCGAGAACGGCGATCTGCGCTTCGCGGAGTTCCTGCGCGGCGAGTGGTCGCGCGTGGGGCGCGGCTGGCGCACGGGGATCACCGGGCCGCCGGGGGCGGGCAAGAGCACGCTCGTCAATGAGCTCGCGCGGACGCTGCGTGTCACGGAGCGCACAGTCGGCGTGCTGGCGGTCGATCCGTCGAGCCCGATCAGCGGCGGCGCGTTGCTCGGCGATCGCATCCGCATGGAGGAGCGCACGAGCGACCCGGGCGTGTACATCCGCTCGATGGCGACGCGCGGCAGCCACGGCGGTCTCTCGCGCGCGGCGGCCGACGCCTGCGACGTGCTCGACGCGTTCGGCCTCGACGAGGTGCTGCTCGAGACCGTCGGCGTCGGCCAGGCCGAGTACGACGTCGTCGCGGCGACGGACACCGTGCTCGTCGTTCTGTGCCCGGGCGCAGGCGACGGCATCCAGGCGATGAAGGCCGGAATCCTCGAGATCGCCGACGTGCTCGTCGTGAACAAGTCCGACTTGCCCGGCGCCGATCGGTTGATGATGGACCTCGAGGAATCCGTGCACATCCGCAGCGCGGGCCGCGACGTGTGGGCTCCGCCCGTCGTCGCCTGTTCCGCGGCGAAGTCGCAGGGGATCGAGGAGCTGCTCGCCGCGGTCGACGGGCACCGCCAGCACATGCGCGCGCGCGGCCTCGAGCGCTTGCGTGCCGAGAAGCGGCTCGTGCGCGTGCAGCACGTCCTGCAGGAGCGCATCGCCGCGGCGCTGTGGGGTCCCAGCGGCCACGGCGCGCGAGCGCGCGCTCTGCTCGAGGCTGGAAAGACGCCGTACGACGTCGTCGACGAGCTGGCCGCGACGCTGGCGCCTGCGCTCGCATCGCGCTCCGCCGCGCGGACCTGAAGTTCCCCGGCAACCGTCGCGATCGCTCGCGACGGCCGTGATCCCGCTTCGCGCGCGGTGCTCGGCCCGTGTGCGCGCCGCGGTGCGGCGGCAGCTCTTCCGCATGCAGCCTTGGTGCGCGCCCGCCGGACCGTTACGCCGAAGTCGGCAAAATGCCCGGGTTACACTGCGATGTGCACCAGGTAGCTGCCCTGGTCGGTCATCCCCGCGCCCGGAGGTTCGTCATGTCGGCTCGTGCATTCCTGCTCGGACATCTCGTGCTCGCCCTCTCGGCCACCGCGGCCTGGTCCAGCGTGCGGGTCGTCGCACCCAGCGGGGCGCCGTACACGACGATTCAAGCCGCCGTCAACGCCGCCGTCGACGGGGACGTCGTGCTGGTCCACGCCGGGACGTACGCCGGTTTCAACGTGCTCAGCAAGGGCATCGAGCTGGTCGCTGACCCCGAGGGTAGCGTCACGATCAACGGCTCGATCGAGGTGAACCAGGTCTTCGCGGGCAAGCGCTTGTCGATGTCGGGCTTCCACGTGCAAGACGGTGTGGTGTTCGTCGGAAACTCCGCCGGGTCCATTCGTCTCGAGGCGATCACCGTGCTGCCCGGCGCCCCGCCCCCGTTGTGGGAGCGCGTGGGTCTGCGCGTGGGGCAGTGCACCGACGTGGCCATCTTGCGCTGCTCGCTGTCCGGCGCCGATGCGGAGAACCTGACACCGGGCTCCACGCCCGGGCCTGGGCTCCGATTGGAGTTGAACTCGAACGTCGCGGTCTACGACTCGCAGATGCGCGGAGGACGGGGCAGCGACGCGTTCACTCAGGGCACGCACTACTACCCGCCGTTGCGCGGTGGCGCGGGGTGCCAGGTGCAGATCTCCGGCGGCGCGTTCTTCTCCGGCTCTTCGATCGAGGGCGGCGCCGGTGGCGACGGCCTGCCCGGGTTCACTGGACAACCGGGCGGGGTCGGGCTCGTCGTCAATCCGGGATCCACGGCCTACGCGCTCGACAACGTCATCGTCGGAGGCCCCGGCGGCAGTGGGGGAGCGTTCCCCGGCGCACCGACGTCGGGCGTCGTGACCGACCTGCCCGGCACGCGGCGCGTGCTGACGTGCAACACGCACCTCCGCGAATCGAACTCGCTGACGCTCGGGCTCCAAGGCGAGCCCGGAGATCTCGTGTGGCTGAACGCCGGACAGACGGCGCGCTGGGCGCTCGATCTGCCCTTCGCTGGTGTACGACTCGTCGGCCTGGGCTCGCGCCGCCTCTTCCTCGGGACGGTCCCCGGATCAGGCTTCCTCACCGCCAGCCTGCCCTTCGGCGACCTCGGCCCGTTCGTCCAATCGAGGACGTTCCACTTGCAAGGGTTCTTCCGCGACGTCGGTGGTGCGTCGCACCACGGCAGCGGCGCGGTCGTCGTCCTCCTCGACTCCGCGTTCTGAGGCAGCCGGACAGCTCGTCTTCCGCGGCGCGGGGCGACGCGTGCGCGCGGTGCTCGCGTCAGGTCAGGGCCGCCAGGTCAGCCTCCAGGCGTTCGTCCAGTTGAACGTCGCCGCGGTGCAGAACGGCGCGGTGTCCCGATACCACGCCTGGTACCAGCGCTCGCCGGAACCGAGGATCGCGCCCTGGACGCTCACGCGCGGATCTCCAGCCTCGGGATAGCGCGACGACCCGTTGGCGTCGTTCGTCTTGGTGCCCAGCCGGTGCAGCGTCCCCCCGGCGCACCGCAGTCCGTCCCCGAAGACGACGCCGGCGCCGCCGTTCGCGGGTCCGGTGCCCTGGAAGTACTGCACGGTCATCGCCGGCATCTGCGCGCCGTGCAGGACGAAGTCGTCGTGCGACAACCGCGGCGCACCGGATCCGCGCAAGGTCGCGCCGAGGCCCAACGAACTCGAGCAGCCTTCGCGCGCGCCCGGGGTGCTCGCGTTGCCGCACGGACAGGCCGTCGCGCTGCCGTCGCCTTCGCACGCGCTCCGGCCGCTCGCGGCCACGCCCGGCACGACCGTCGTGCCCGTGTCGTTCGATGTGACGCTCGCCAGGTCGAGGTCGCCGTCCCCGTCGAGGTCGCCGGCCGCGACGCCGTGGGGGAAGCGGCCCGACCAGAACGCCTCGCCGAGCACGACGCTCCCCGCGCCCTGGTTCTCGAGGACCTGGAACGCGCTGCCGTTCGAATCCGTCACGACGAGGTCCGTGTCACCGTCGTCGTCGAGGTCGCCCGCCCACAGAGCGTACGGCGAGCCGCCCGTCGAGACCGTCACGTGCGGCGCGAACGCCCCGCCGCCCTGGTTCAGGAGCACGGACACGCTTGCGCCCTGCGAGTTCGTGACCGCGAGGTCCTGGTCCCCGTCGCCGTCCAGGTCGTCCATGACCACCTTGACCGGGTTCTGGCCGACGGGATGGTCCACGCCCGCCGCGAAGGTCCCGTTGCCGTTGTTGCGCACCAGCGTGACGTCGTGTCCCTGGTAGTTCGCCACGACGACGTCCGCGTCGAGATCGCCGTCGACGTCCCCGACCGCGACGCCGTCGGGCCCGTTCGCGCCGGTCGAGATGGACGCGAGCGTCGTGAACGTGCCGTTGCCCTGGTTCGCGAGCATCGTGACACCGTTCCCGGCGCTGACGACCAGATCGCGATCACCGTCGCCGTCGAGATCGGCTGCCGCCACCGTCCGCGGGCTCGAGCCCGTGACGTAGGTGACGTGGGGCGCGAACGTGCCCAGACCCAGGTTCCGGAAGACCGACACGTTCGACGAGTCGCGGTTCGTCACCACGACGTCCTGATCACCGTCTCCGTCCAGGTCCGCCGTGGTGAGGCCCCACGGCCGCGACCCGGCTGGGTACTGGACGTGCGCGAGGAAGCTGCCGCCGCCGATGTTGCGCAGCATGGAGATGCCGTTCAGGTGCGTCACCACGAGGTCCAGGTCGGTGTCCGCGTCGAGATCGGCGAAAGCGACCTCCTGCGGGAACGAGCCCGTCCCATGGCTCGTCGCCGCGGCGAACGTGCCGGTCCCCGAGCCGTAGAGGACCAGCACGTTGTCCCCGCCGCCGTTGGGAACGGCCAGATCGCGATCGCCGTCGAGATCCAGATCGGCGATCGCAACCGCCCAGGGCGAGACCCCCGTCGCGTACGTGCCGACCGACGAGAACGTGCCGTTGCCCGCGTTCCGCAGGATCGCCACGTTGTAGCTGCTCAGGTTCGCGACCGCGAGATCCGCGTCGCCGTCTCCGTCGAGGTCGCCGATCCCGACGAAGACGGGTGTGGAGCCCGTTGTGTAGGGGACCGGCGGAGCGAAGCCGCCCGCGCCCAGGTTGATCAGCACGATCACGTTTCCGCGCGTCGTGACGAGGTCCGGGTCGCCGTCGCCGTCGAGGTCCGCGGCCGACACCGTGGCGGGACCGGGGTTGCCGGTCGGAAGGAGCGTGTACGGCGCGAACGTGCCGCCGCCGAGGTTCGACAGGGTCGACAAGCCGTTGCTGTTCTGGGTCGCTACGGCCAGGTCGAGGTCGCCGTCGCCGTCCAGGTCCGCGACGGCGATCCCGCGCGGGCTGATGCCCGTCGCGTAGAGGGCGTGGGACGCGAACGCGCCGTTGCCGAGGTTCAGCAGCACGGACACGTTCTGGCCGGCATCGTTCGCGACCGCTGCGTCGAGGTCACCGTCCCCGTCGAGGTCGGCGATCGCGAGCGGTCCCGGCCCGAAGCCGACCGGGCTCGTCACCGCAGGCGCGAAGGTCCCGTTCCCCGTATTGCTCAGCATCGACACGGTGTTCGAGAACGAGTTCGTCACGAGCAGGTCGGCGTCGCCGTCCGCGTCGAGATCTGATGCTGCGATGGCGAGCGGCCCGGAGCCGGTCGAGTACCTCGCCTCTGCTTGGAACGTCTCGTTCGCGCTCGCCAAGCGGATCGAGACGCTATTGCCCTGATAGTTCGCCGTAGCGAGGTCGACCCGTCCGTCGCCGTTCAGATCCGCCGCGGCGATCGATATGGGCGTGTCGCCCACGCGCGGCATCGGGCTCGCGTCGAAGCCGGAAGACTGCCCTGGCGTCGCCGGAGCGAGCGCGATGACGAGGGCCGCAAGCCGCATGCGCCGCGCTGCTGCGGGCGGCCACGCCTGCGTCGGAGTCCAGGCTGAGGATCGAGGCGACATCGTGAGGTGCCCGAATGAACGGCGTGGGGAGGGAAAGGCCCTCCTCCAAGCTATCCCGCCTGGCCGGGGGCGTGCAGGGCGGGAGTCTGCGGGGGGCCGCGGATCGGTCACGCAATCAACAGGCATGCCGCGGCCGTCGCGCGCAGCCGCGAACGGTCGGGCATTTCTTGCAACAACCGTCACCTGAATGCCTGGTCAGTTTCTGCACGCTCGCGACTGCGGACTGCGCGAACGGACTGCGGGTCGTCTGGCCGGTGCGAACCCCGCTCGAGCCCGCGGTCGAAATCCTGCGGCGACGGCTAACTCGGGGACCGTGTCGGCCTAGCGCCCCTCGGTCTGCTCCCGCAAGCTGAGCGATCCCGCTCGCCGGCGGAGCCGATTGCGATCGAATCTCCCGGGAACACCGAGGCCTCCATGACTCGCCGTCTTCTTGCCGTCCTGGCCCTGCCCGTCCTCCTGCTGACGGCGCCGAGCGTTCGCGCGCAGGCGGACTGCGGCACCTGGCAGAGCACGTTCGCTGCGCCCGGGACGGACGATCAAATCCTCGACTGGGCCGTCTACGACGACGGGTCCGGTCCCGCGCTCTACGCGGCGGGCGCCTTCACGTCGATCGGCGCTCAACCCATCCAGGGCGTCGCACGCTGGAACGGGACGAGCTGGTCGCCCGTCGGGAACAGCCCGCGCTTCGTGACCAGCATCGAGGTGTACGACGACGGCTCCGGATCCGAGCTCTACGCGGGCGGCTCCCTCTCTCACATCTTCGTCGGGGTGGACACCGGTGTCGCGCGCTGGAACGGAACGATCTGGCACCTGGTCCCCGGCATCGACACGGCCTCGACCTTCGCGATGCAGGTTTTCGACGACGGCACGGGGCCCGCGCTCTTCCTGGCGGGCGCCTTCCATCTGACTGGCATCACTCCGTTCCAGCACGTCGTGCGCTGGGACGGCACGGGAGTGGTGACGCCGACGGGCAGCGGGCTTCCGGGCGCGTCTCACCGCGCGCTCGCCGTCTACGACGACGGCTCGGGTGCACGGCTCTACACCGGCAACAACTCGACCACCGGCGGCGTGTACGTTTGGAACGGCACGGGCTGGACGCCGACCACGCCGGCTCTGCCCGGCGCGAGGATCAATGCGCTCGCGACCTACACGGACGCGAGCGGGACCGCGCTCTACGCCGCGGGTCGGTTCGATTCGATCGGCGGCACGACGTACCACGGCATTGCGCGGTACGACGGCACCGCGTGGTCGCCACTCGGCAGCGGAGTCACGGGTGGTTTCACCACGATCCACGCGCTCGTCGTCCACGACGAGGGGACCGGGCCGCGGCTCGTCGCGGGCGGGGTCTTCACGCACGCCGGCGGGATTCCGGCCGAAGGCGTCGCGAGCTGGGACGGCACCACGTGGCGTCCGATCGATCCGGGCCTGAGCCTCAACTACGCCAGGAGCCTGGCCTCGTTCGACGACGGCAGCGGGCCGGGCCTCTACGTCGGCGGCGAATTCCAGCGCGCGGGCCGCGTCGCCGCGGCGCGCGCGGCGGTGTGGCGCGCCGGCGCGTGGCACCGCATCGCCGCGGGTGAAGGCCTGGGTGGCACGGTCGAGTGCCTGCTGCGCTTCGACGACGGCACGGGTCCGGTGCTCTACGCCGGTGGCGAGTTCCAGACGGCGGGCACGACGCTGGCTCAGTCGATCGCGCGCTGGGACGGGCAGGCCTGGAGCGCGCTCGGCGCGCCGATGGACACGGATGGCGAGGTGCACGCTCTCGGTGCATACGACAGCGGCTCGGGCTCGCGGCTCTACGCCGGCGGCGATTTCACGCGCATCGGCGGCGCGAGCGCCGACGGAATCGCGAGCTGGAACGGCACGAGCTGGACGCCGCTCGGCCTCGGCATCCAACCCGGCCAGATCAACGTCGTCGACACGATGGTCGTGTTCGACTCCGGAGCGGGCCCCGAGCTCGTCGTGGGCGGCACGTTCTCGATGGCGGGCGGAGTTCCGGCCGCGAACATCGCGCGCTGGAATGGCTCGAGCTGGTCGGCTCTCGGCAGCGGCACGAACAATCGCGTGCGCGACCTGATCGTGCACGACGACGGCACGGGTCCGGCGCTCTACGCCTGTGGTTGGTTCAACAACGCGGGCGGAGTGTCCGTGCCGTACGTCGCGCGCTGGAACGGCACCGCGTGGAGCGCGGTCGGCTCGAGCGCGCAGTACAGCGGCTTCAACCAGATGAACGACCTCGAGGTCTACGACGACGGCTTCGGGCCGAAGCTCTTCATGAGCGGGCTCGCCGACTTCGGGAACGGCCTCGCGAGCGTCGTGATCTGGGACGGCGCCGGCTGGTTCGCGCTCGGCGCGTTGCCGTCGGGCTTCGCGGAAGCGCTGACCGTCTTCCACGACGGCCAGTGGCCCAAGCTCCACGCCGCGTTCCGCGACTACAACAGCTCCCCGACACGCACGGCGATCCACGCCTGGGACGGTTTCCAGTGGAGCGCGCCGGTGGGCACGGTGACCGGAACCACCGGCAACGTGACGAGCTTTGGCGTCCTCGACGCCGAAGCGGACGGCGTGCCCGACCTGTACGTCGGCGGCGGGTTCCGCGACATGAACGGCGTGTCCTCCGCGAACCTCGCGCTGTTCCGCTCCTGCGGCACGGTCGGCACCGTGCAGTGCGCCGGCGACGGCACGGGCCACAACTGTCCGTGCAACAACCACGGTGCGAGCGGGCACGGCTGCGCCAACTCGAACTTCGCGGGCGGAGCCGCGCTCACGAACGTCGGTCTGGCGAGCATCGGCTCCGACACGCTCGAGCTCGTCGCCGAAGGCTTGACCGGCACGTCCGCGCTGTTCTTCCAGGGCACCGCGCCGTTCGGCGGCGGAAACGGCATCGTGTTCGACGACGGACTCCTGTGCGCGGGCGGCGCAACCCAGCGGCTCCGCACGGTGTCGGTGATCGGCGGCTCGGCGCGCTTGCCGCAGGCCGGCGGTCCGTCTCTCTCCGTTCTCGGACAGATCCTGGCCCCGAGCGAGATTCGCACTTACCAGGTGCGCTACCGCAACGCCGCGAGCTTCTGCACGCCGGGCACGACGAACTTCACGAACGGGCTGCGGATCGTCTGGTCGCTCTAGCGCGACGGGCTGCTCGTCACCAGGCCGAGGGCGACGACGTTCGTCAATCCGCGCGCGGCTCCGAGAGCGTCGCGCAGTGCGGACCGCCACCCTGCCAGTTCAGCGGCGTGGCGTGGATGAACTGGATCGTGCGTCCCGGAAAAACGCCCTCGAGGAGGCTGCGCACGCGCGCTTGCACGGATTCAGGCGTGCCGTCCTCGACGAAGCTCGGAACGATCACGAGGTCGTTCGCGATAAGCAGGTTCAGGTAGCTCGACGCGGCGACGTGAATCACCGCGTCACCGGCCTTGCGTCCCTCCGACGCGGGGAAATGGATCTCGTTCCAGGCGCCGGATTCGTCGGTGCGCGGCGACAGCACCACCGACTTCGCAATCACCGACGGCATCGGGATCTTGACGACTCGGAACGGCTGGCCGTCCTGGTCTCTCGAGGCCGCCAGGATGTCGTAGTTGCGCTGCATGCGCTCGCGGTTGATGCGATTCAGCGGGTGATCGGCGACGCGCTCGTCCTCGATCCAGGCCAGCAGGATCGTGCGCGCGTCCGCGAACCTCACGAACTCGTCGGTGTGACCTCCGGCGCCGAGCCCCACGTAGTTGCCCGTGATCGTCGAGATCTCCAGCGGATCCTGGGCGACGCCCTCGCCGAGCCAGATCACCTTGCGGATGCCGGGGATGGTCAGCAGCGCACTCTCGATTTCGGCGCGAGCGAGCCCGGGGTTGCGCTCCAGCGCCAGCGGCTCGCTGATGAGCAGCACGCCCTGGCCGTTCACCTCGATGGTCGCGTTCTCGAGGAAGAGCGTCGAGGGGATGACCTCCGCACCCGACGTTCGCGCAATCCACCGATCGAGGCCGTCCTGCTCGGCGTTCACGTAGCGGGCGCACTCCGCGGCGCGTGCCGGATCGTCCGGGTACAGGCGCTGGCACCAGCCCGGCAGTCCGTACTGGCTCCATCGGAAGTCGAGCACGCGCAGATCACCGTGTCCGTTCACGAGGTACACGGCACCGTCGCGTAGGAAGAACGTTGCCAGGGTCGACACCGAGAACGCGATCGCATCGGGGTTCACGCCGAGTTGCTGCAGGCTCTCGCGGGTCCTCGCCAGTTCCTCCTCGTCCTGCAACAGCATCTTGACGGCGACGTGGGGGAGCAGCGTCTGGACCATCTCCGCCGTCACGCGCATGAACTCCGGATCGTCCGGCTCGGCGCTCAGCCAGACGGCGGCTTGCGGCTCGAACTCGCCCGGCGTCCGGAACGTAGCGTCATCACGAGTGTGCCCGAGAGGCGCGCAGCCGACTGTGGAGAATCCTCCCAGCACCGACAAGCCAAGGGCTTGCAGTTGCACCTGTCCGAAGCGACGAGCGTTCCTGCGCGGCATTCGGGGTCTCCACATCGGACAACGTCGGGCCCTGCTGCAACCGTAACCGAGGCACCCGGTCCGGCGTGCCGCCGAGATCGTGGGCTCGCCGGGCTCCGGACCGATCCCGGCGTGCTTGGAGGAACTCGACAGCCGTATACTGGGCGGATGAGGCCTACCCAGGGACACACGCGTTGTCCGCCGGCCGGCCCGCTGGAGCCCCGACCCGCATGAGCCCCCAGGACGTGATCCGCACCGATGCCGAAGCGCTGTGGCGTCAGGCTTTCGAGAAGGGGGAGAAGCGCGACGCCGACTTCACGACGGTGTCCGGCACGAAGCTCGAGCCGCTGTACGGGCCGCAGGACGCCGAGGTCGACTACGAGAACGACCTGGGCCACCCGGGCCAGTTCCCGTTCACGCGCGGCGTGCATCCGACGATGTACCGCGGCCGCCTGTGGACCATGCGGCAGTTCGCCGGTTTCGGTTCGGCGAAGCAGACGAACGAGCGCTTCAAGTTCCTGCTCGAGCACGGGCAGACGGGGCTGTCGACCGCTTTCGATTTCCCGACCCTGATGGGCTACGACTCGGACCACGAGCGCTGCCGCGGCGAGGTCGGGCAGGTCGGCGTCGCGATCTCGAGCCTGCGCGACATGGAGACCCTGATGGACGGGATCCCCATGCAGGACGTGTCGACGTCGATGACGATCAACGGTCCGGCGCCGATCCTGCTGGCGTTCTACATCGCCTGCGGCGAGAGGCACGGCGTCAGCCCCGCGAAGCTGCGCGGCACGGTGCAGAACGACATCCTCAAGGAGTACCAGGCTCAGCACGCGTGGTTGGTCCCGGCCGAGCCCGCGCTGCGCATGATCACGGACGTGATGGGCTACTGCGCGCAGCACGTGCCGCAGTGGAACACGATCTCGATCAGCGGCTACCACATCCGCGAAGCCGGCTCGACGGCGGCGCAGGAGCTGGCGTTCACGCTCGCGAACGGGATGGAGTACGTGCGTCGCGGCGTCGCGGCCGGGCTCGACGTCGACGCGTTCGCGCCGCGGCTGTCGTTCTTCTTCGACAGCCACCTGGACTTCTTCGAGGAGATCGCCAAGTTCCGCGCTGCGCGCCGCATCTGGGCGCGCAAGATGCGCGACACGTTCCACGCCAAGGACCCGCGCTCGTGGATGCTGCGCTTCCACACGCAGACGGCCGGCGTGACGCTGACGGCGCAGCAGCCCGAGAACAACATCGTGCGCACGGCCTACGAGGCGCTGGCGGCCGTGCTGGGCGGCACGCAGTCGCTGCACACGAACTCGATGGACGAGACGCTGTCGCTTCCGACTGAAAAAGCCGTGAAGATCGCGCTGCGCACGCAGCAGATCCTGGCCGAGGAAACCGAGGTCGCGCATGTCGCGGATCCGCTGGCCGGCAGCTATTTCGTCGAGGCGCAGACGAACCGGCTCGAGCGCGACGCCGAGCGATACTTTGCCGAGATCGACAAGCGCGGGGGAGTCGTGGCCGCGACCGAGGCCGGCTGGATCCAGCGCGAGATCCACCGTTCCGCGGTGGCCTACCAGCGCGCGGTCGAGCAGGGCCGCAAGAAGGTGGTCGGCGTGAACTGCCTGCAGGAAGGCGAGGGCGGACCCACGATCGAGGTCCACCGGATCGACGCGGCTGTCGAGCGCGAGCAACACGCGCGTCTGGCGGAGCTGCGCAAGAAGCGCGACCCGGTGAAGGCGAAGCGGGCGCTGGAGGCCGTGCGTGACGCGACCAAGGGCAAGGACAACCTGCTCGAGCGCTTCGTGGCGGCGGCGCACGCGGACTGCACTCTGGGCGAGATCGCGGGCGTCCTGCGCGAGAGCTTCGGCGAGTACAAGGAACCGAAGATCCTGTGAAACGCTTCCTCCTCGCGATCCTCGCTTGTGCGGTCGTCGGCGCCCTCGTCGCGCTCGGCATGCACGCGCTGCTGCGGGATTCGACCGGGTTCCTGGCGGACAACCGCACGGCCGTGATCGGCGGCGTCGCCGGCGCAGTCTCTGCAATCGTCGTCAACGCGATCGTCCCGCGCCGGCGCGCGAGCAAGTAGCCCATGCCCGACCAGAAGATCCGCGTCCTCGTCGCGAAGCCCGGCCTCGACGGCCACGATCGCGGCGCCAAGACCGTGGCCAGCGTGCTGCGCGATCGCGGCATGGAGGTCATCTACACCGGCCTGCATCAGACGCCCGAGATGATCGCCGAGGCGGCCACGCAGGAGGACGTGGACGTCGTCGGGCTCTCGATCCTCTCCGGGGCGCACATGGAGCTCTTCCCGCGCGTCCGCGACGAACTGGTCAAGCGCGGGATGGGTCACGTGCTCCTCGTCGGGGGCGGTATCATCCCGGGCGACGACATGCAGAAGCTCGAATCCCTGGGCTTCGCCAAGCTGTTCGGTCCGGGCACGCGCACGGACGAGATCGGTGTGTACATCGAGACCGAGATGAAGAAGCGCTGGGCGCACAGCGCCTGAGAATCACCCCATGGCCGAGCGCGACATCCTGAACATCGACGAAGCAGCCGAGCTGCTCGGCGTCTCCGTGAAGACCTTCAACAAGGTGCTGCACGCCGAGGATCTGCCGGCGCGCAAGATCGGGCGCGAGTGGAAGTTCTCGCGGCAGGCGCTGATCGCCTGGGTCGGGAGCGGCCAGAGCCGACGCTTCTACAAGGAGGGCGTCCACGAGGACGAGCGCGACGAGATCGTGCCGGCCCCGCGGGGTGCCCCGACGGAAAACGGCAGCGTCGCGCGTCCGCGCGCGCGCCGCACGGCTGGTTGGGCGATCGAGGAATGACGGCGAGTCCGAGCGCACCCCACGATCGCGACAGCAAACGCAACATGCGCACCGAAGCTCCCACGACGTACACGCTGCCGACGATCCAGCACGCGTTCGACCTGACGCCGGATCAGCAGATGATCCGCGACACCGTGCGCGAGTTCGCGCTGGCCGAGGTGCAGCCGCTGGCGCACGAGATCGACGAGAACCACCGTTTCCCGATGGAGACGTGGCGCAAGATCGTCGACATGGGGCTGCCGGGCATCCCGTTCCCCGAGGAGTACGGCGGCACGAACGGCGGCACGCTGGCGTACTGCATCGCGGTCGAGGAGATCAGCCGCGTGTGCGGCTCGACGGGCCTCACGCTGGCGGCGCACGTCTCGCTGGGCACGTACCCGATCTACAAGTGGGGCAGCGAGAGCCTGCGCCGCGCGTACGTGCCGAAGCTGATTGCGGGCGAGTACATGGGCGCGTACGGGTTGACGGAGCCGAACGCCGGCTCGGACTCGGGCGGGACGCAGACGACGGCGCGGCTGGTCGGCGACCAGTACGTGCTGAACGGCGCGAAGTGCTTCATCACGAACGCGAACCATGCCGGCACGTTCATCTGCACGGCGGTGACGCATCCGGAGCTCGGGCCGAAGGGCATCAGCGCGTTCGTGGTGCCGCGCGAAACGGCCGGATTCCGCATCGAGAAGGGCGAGATCAAGCTGGGCATGCGCGGCAGCGACTGGGCCAGCCTCGTGTTCCAGGACGCAAAGATCCCGCGCGACCACCTGCTCGGCCCCGAGGGCGAGGGCTTCAAGACGTTCATGAAGACGCTCGAGGGCGGCCGCATCTCGATCGGCGCGCTGAGCCTGGGCATCGCGCAGGGCGCGTACGACGTGGCGAAGGACTACGCCCAGGAGCGCGAGGCGTTCGGCAAGAAGCTCGCGGACCTGCAGGCCGTGCAGTTCAAGCTGGCCAACATGGCGCTCGACATCGAGGCCAGCCGTCACCTCGTCTACCACGCCGCGCGCCTGAAGGACGCCGACCTGCCCTACGGCAAGGAGGCCGCGATGGCCAAGCTGATGGCGTCCGAGGCGGCGATGCGCTGCACGTACGACGCGATCCAGATCCACGGCGGCTACGGCTACTCGCGCGAGTACCCGGTCGAGCGCATGTGGCGCGACGCCAAGCTGTGCGTGATCGGCGAGGGCACGAGCGAGATCCAGCGCATGATCATCGCGCGCAGCATCCTGCGATCGGGGATCGCGCGCGCCTGAGAGTGTCGATACGGTGCCAGGGACAACTCCGACACCCTCGATCGGGTACCGAGTTCGGATCCCGCTGCGCCGCGAACCCGTCGAAGTTGTCCCTGGCACCGTATCGCCGGGTTCATTCCAGCTTGTCGATCAGCCCCTCGAGGATCCTGCCCTCGGCGGTGATCACGTAGTGCTCGTCGAATCCGACCCTCATCAAGTGATCGGCGACAAGTTGCCTGACATCCAGCTGCTCGTCGTCCGTGAGATCGACGCTGAAGCGGGTGCGGTGCAAGGTCCTCGGATCGTCACTCGGCGCTCTCTGGGGGACAATCCTGGCGCCCAGCTCGGCCGGTATGCCGACGTCCTCGCGCAGGATGCGGGCTTCGCTGTCCGTCAACTCGATCCTGTTCATTCACTCGGGCCTGAGTGCACGGGGATCGATGACACGATACGGCGCCAGGGACGACTCCGACACCTTCGCCCATGCGCGGAGATCGAACCCCGCTCCGTCCCCAACCTGTCGGAGTTGTCCCTGGCACCGTATCGACAGCTTCGCCCATGCGCGAAGATCGGACCCCGCTCCGTCGCGAACCTGTCGGAGTCGTCCCTGGCACCGTATCTCTGAAGCGGCGAGCTCAGGCGGGGCTCGTGCCCGGCAGGCGCGGTTGCGCCTTCGCGCGCGCCTGCAACCGCTCGACCCAGCCCTCGAGGCGCTTCTGGCAGACCTCGAACTCCGCATCGCGCACGTACTCGAGCCCGAGGCGCACGTTCGGACCGCTGTTCGACGCGCCGCGCACCAGCGCGCGCAGCTTCATGGTCCCGCGCGACCCGGGATAGGCCAGGAGCAGGGACACTTCGCGCGCGATCACGATGGCATGGGCCTCCGCGATCTGGACCTCGACCGACATGCCACCCAGCGAGACGTCGAGGAGCCGCGCGCGCGCCTCGCCCTTGCCCCACGTCACGCGCAGGCTGGCACCCAGCTCCTCCTGCGGACGCCAGCGTAGTTGGCGCCGCCGGCTGAACCAGCGCGCCCATTCGGGCGTGAGCTGCTGGCGGAGTTCCTCGTCGTCCATGAAGGCGAAGCCGTAGCGCGTCGTGCCCCCCAGGACGGTATCCACGCTCACCACGCGGGCGCGCACCATCACGTCCGGCATGCGCAGCATGCTGATCACGATCTTGCCGCCCTGTCCCACCTTGAGCGCCGGATCGGCCACGATCGTGAAGCGCACGGCGGCTCCCGAGAACGAGGCGTCCACGCACACGCCCTGCACGCGGCGTCCGTCCGCGCAACGCACCTCGACGCGCACGGCCGGACCGTGGACGTGCACGACGCGCTGGCACCGCCGCCGCTCGTCCGCGCGGCGGGAGGGGAGGTGGCCACCGGCCAGGCCGGTGACGGCAGTCGATTGCGGATGCGGGGTCAGGGTCATCCGGTGAGACGTATCGGCCGCGAGAGCTCCGCGAATCCACCCCAATCGGCTGTCGTGCGGATGGTCCTGGCGCGAACGGGCTCCCGAAGGTCTCTTCTGGGGCCATGCACCTGCCGGCCGCCTCCCAGAACCCGCCCGCCTGGCGACCGCGCCGGGTCCGGGCAGGGTCGTGGACGATCACGGCCCTCTCGGACGGTTTCCTGAGGCTCGACGGCGGCTCGATGTGGGGCATCGTCCCGGCCGCGCTGTGGCGCGCGTGGACGCCGCCCGACGAGGACAACACGATCCTGCTCGCGCTGCGTCCGTTCCTGGCCGAGCGCGACGGCGTGAAGGTCGTCGTCGAGCCAGGCGTCGGCGATCGCTGGTCGCCGCACCTGGCGGAGATCTACGGCCTCGTGCGGCGGCCGACGCTGCTCCAGTCGCTGGCCGCCGTCGGCATCGACGCGGCGCAGATCACGCACGTGGTCGGCACGCACGCGCACTGGGATCACGTCGGCGCCTGGGTGGTCGAGCGCGACGGGCAGCTCGCGCCGGCGTTCCCGCGCGCGCGCCACTTCCTGCCGCGCATCGAGCTGGACGTCGCGAAGCGCCCCGGTCACGCGCGGTCGGGCAGCTACCGCGCCGAGGACGTCGAGCCGATCGAGCGCGCCGGGATCCTGGAGCTGGTCGCGGGGACGGCCGAGATCCTGCCCGGGCTCGTGATGCACGTGCTGGGCGGTCACTCCGACGGCGTGTCCGTCGTGACGTTCGACGCCGAGCGCGACGACGGAGCGATCTTCTGGTCCGACGTCGTGCCGACCGCGCACCACGTGCAGCCGCCGTACATCATGGCCTACGACCTGGACGTCGTGAAAAGCTACGACGTGCGCTCGGAATGGCTCGCGCGCGCGGCCGAGCGCGGCTGGACCGGGCTCTTCTACCACGACGTGGACCACGCGTTCGGACGGTTGCGGCGCGAGGGCAAGCGCTACGCGGTCGACGTGGTCGAGGGCGCTTGATGGACATCCGCATGATCTTCGCGCACGACGTCGAGGCCGCGTTCCCGGTCGTCGCCGAGCTGCGCCCGCACCTCGACCTGGAGGAGTTCCTGTACCGCTTCCAGCAGCAGAGCGACGCGGGCTACGAGCTGTGGGGCGCGTACGAGGGCCGCGAGCTGATCGGTGCGATCGGCCACCGCCCGATGATGTCGCTGGCCTGGGGACCCTACCTGCACGTGGACGACCTGGTCGTCACCGAGAAGCGGCGCACGAGCGGCGTCGGACGCGCGCTCCTGGAGCACGCCGAAGCGCAGGCCAGGAAGCGCGGATTGCCCAGCGTGTACCTCGAAAGCCGCTCGACCGCCCTGGGCTTCTACACGAGTCTGGGCTACGCCCAACACCCCTCGCCGATCGTGCACAAGAAGGTGTAGACATCGGTGTCAGACACCTTGCACCACCCGCGCACGCTGCAGCGCGGTGCAAGGTGTCTGACACTGCTGTCTACCGCGGTTCGAGCTTGTCGGCGATCCGCTCGTGCGCGCGCATCGCGCGCCAGCCGACGATCATCCAGAACAGCGAGGTGACGACGGTCAGCAGACCGACGAGCACGGTGAAGGCCGTGATTCCCTCAGTGATAGGTGAGTTCATCGTGAGTTGGCTTAGTGGGGCGAAGGGTTGAGGATGATGAAGACGATCCCGAGCAGCAGGTAGATGACTGCGACCAGGATCACGAAGAGCCGTAGCGTCGTGTCCTTCCAGTAGGGCCGGTGCGCGGCGGCGACCGTGGCCGGTGACGAACGGGCACCGCGCGGATCGCGCCCGGCTTCGACGTGCTGCACGTCGGTCTTGACCTCGCTGGCCTTCTGGTAGCGACGCTCGGGCTCGCGCTCGAGCGTCTTGAGAACGACCTCGTCGAGGCGCACGTCGAGCTGGACGCGCTGGCTGGGCGGCGGGAAACGTCCGACCGGCAGCTCGCCGGTCAAGAGCTCGTAGAACACGACGCCCAGCGAGAAGATGTCGGCGCGGTGGTCGACCTCGAGCGGCGAACGCCACTGCTCCGGCGCCATGTAGAGCGGCGTTCCGACGACAGCGCCCGATCGAGTGAGCGCGTCGACGTCGGGGTCGATCAGGCGCGCCAGGCCGAAATCGAGCACGTGCACGCGCCCCGACCGGTCGACGAGCACGTTCTCGGGCTTGATGTCGCGGTGCACGACGCCCTTGTCGTGCGCGAACTGCAGCGCGTCGCACATCTGCCCGACGATCGCCAGCGCTTCGCGCGGCGCGATCCGCGCGGCGCGGATCATCTGGCGCAGGTCCGCGCCCTCGACCAGGTCCATCGCCAGGAAGAACCACGGCCCCGCGCGGCCCGCGTCGTGGATCGCGACGATGTTCGGGTGCACGAGGCCGGCCAGCGTGCGCGCTTCGCGCTCGAAACGCTCGGCGAAGCCCGGCCGCGCGGCGACATCGAGGCCGATCACCTTGAGTGCGCGCTCAAGTCCCAGCGCGCGGTGCCGCGCGCGGTACACGGCGCCTGTCGCGCCCTGGCCCAGGAGCGCGCCGATCTCGTACGTCGGGAAGTGCGCCGCGAGCTCCGCTTGCGCCGGCGGCGGCGGCTTGTGGCCGGGTTCGCCCGGCCCGGGCACGTCGCGCGCGACCGACAGCACGCAGCGCGCGCACAGGTCACCCGCGCTCGACCCGGGCTGGATCGACGCGCCGCAGCGCGGACAAGTGGCAGGGGAGTTCATGCGCGTGGTCACCGAGAGAGAAGCACCCGGGCCGCCGCCGTTACAGGTCGCGTCCGGAATCCGGCGCGGACAGCGCGCGGAACAGGTCGTCGAGCTCGGCCGACACGCGCTCGGGACCGTCGACGGTGTCCGTGATCTCCGCTTCCAGCGCCGCGCGCAGGCGCTGGCGCAAGCGGTGCGCGGCGACGCGCACGGCGCCCGGCTCGAGCCCCAGCTGGAGCGCGGCCTGGGCCGGATCGAGCTCGCCCTGCAGGTGCGTGCGCAGCGCCTCGAACACCGCGCCGCGCCCCGAGCCGCGGTATTCGGACTCGAGGCGCGCCATCGCGCGGGCCAGCACGGCCAGGGCCCAGTCGCGCTCGAACACGTCCTCGGGCGGAGCGCCCGGATCGGCGCGGTCCGCGACGAAGCGCTCCTCGGCGTCGGCCAGGTCGATGCCGAGCCGCACGCGGCCGCCGCCGCGCTTCTCGGCCCGCTCGCGCGCGCGCAGGTTCGCCACGTGGTTCTTGAGCGCGACGCGCAGGAACGAACGGAAGCGGCCGTGTCCCTCGACGACGTGCGCCAGGTCGTTCGTCGCGATCAAGCGCGCGAAGAAGCTCTGCACCGCGTCCTCGGCGTCGTGGGCCGGCACGCCCAGGCGCCGCGCGAAGGCGTAGAGCGGGAACGAGTAGGCCTGCGCCAGCTCACCCAGGGCCTCTCGCGCGCGCTCGGAGTCGCCCGCGGCCGCGACGAGGCTCCAGCGCGTCGTGAGGAACTGGGCGCCATCCGCAGTGGACTCGGGTGTCATGGGTCGGCGCGCGAGCAGCCACGCGCTCGAGACCAGCCTACCCGCGGCCAACCACACTCCTCGAAAGGTCCCCGCTCAGCCCCAGGTCTGCGTCAGCACACGCGTGTGCACCCGGTGGATCTGGTGCACGCTCGTCGCGTGCGTCTCGCGGTACGTGCTGCCCATGCAGTAGGCGCAGAGGATGTGGAACGGATGGTCGAGCTGCAGACTGTTCCCGAGCTCCTCCAGATGGATCGCCGCGATGTGGTCGCCGCCGCGCCAGAGGATGTCGACCATCTCGCCGAACACGCGCGCGCGCTTCCGTCCGTACCGGCCCTTCTGGGTGGCGCGCAGGACTTCACCCAGGGTGACGCGGACGCGGTCCGCATCGGGCATGCCGTCGACCATCAACTGGTCCAGCGTCGCCTGCGCGTCCACCAGGAGGAGCTGTCCGTCGTGGATGGCGGCGTCGATGTCGAAACCCACGGAAGCGAGACGGTCGCAGACTGCTTGGCGATGCGCTGCGGTGACGACGGCCACGAGCGGCTCGGCGCCGACCAGCCCGGCGCCGAGGAAGCGCGCCACCAGCTCCACGAGGTAGGCGTCGCTGTCATAGAACTGCACGACGTGCTCGCGACCGTCCGGCATCAGGACGACATCGGGAGCCGAGAACCCTGCGTCCCAGTCAGGCATGCGTCCGGTGCTCACGAGGCCTGTGCGATGGGGTCAGCGGTCCGTGTCAGGACCGGGACGAGGATCCTACGACCCCGACGGCTTTCCGGCCAAGCCACACTCCTCTTGGGGGCTCGCGCCGGCCTTCACACCCCCGGAAGGCTCCGAATGTCTCATCCACCGACTCGGGCACGTCCGACTCGAGTCGCGAGCCGTTCGAGACCGCGCGCGGGAATCGCGCTCGTATGGTGCGCTCAGGGCCCGCGATCACGCGCACGTGGAGCACAGCGCCGTGCTGCGCCGGGCGTGAGGGCCGGCTCATGCAGCGATTCCAGCAGCGGTGCTAGGATCGCTCGCGAGGTCCCCGATGCAGATGCCCGACGAAAGCGCACACCTGGCCGAGCAGGCGGCCCAGGGAAACGCGGGCGCGATGCAGACCCTCCTCGAGCTGCACCTCGACGGCCTGCGCGCGTTCGTGCGCCTGCGCACGGGACCCGAGCTGCGTCTGCGAGAGTCGAGCTCCGACCTCGTGCAGTCCGTGTGCCGCGAGATCCTGGAACAGGCGCACCGTTTCCAGCACCCGAGCGAGTCGGCGTTCCGTCGT
Source organism: Planctomycetota bacterium (assembly GCA_031400875.1). Lineage (GTDB taxonomy): Bacteria > Planctomycetota > UBA1135 > UBA1135 > JAEUHZ01. The sequence goes on from JANNQS010000054.1 coordinate 40,798, forward strand.
TGGCTCTACACGACGGCGCTGCGGAAGATCTCCGACCGGGCCGACCACTGGCGCGCGCAGAAGCGCGACGCGGGGCGCGAGCAGAAGCTGCCGTCGCAGGACGGCGACGTCGGCCTGCTGCGCCGCTACGGCTCGTTCTCGAGCCCGAGCGGTCACGCAATGGTGCGCGAGGAGGTCGAGCGCGTGGAGCGCGCGTTCGAGCACCTGTCCGAGGAGCAGCGCGAGGTGATCACGCTGGCGCACGTTGCCGGCCTCTCTCGCGCCGAGATCGCGACGCAGATGGGTCGCAGCGAAGGCGCGGTGCACGTGCTGCTGCACCGCTCACTCGCTCGGCTGGCCGAGGTGCTCGAGACGAACTGAGGGTCGCCGTTTCGGGTGCGAAGGTGTCGATACGGTGCCAGGGACGACTCCGACATGTTCGCGGCGCAGCGGGATCCGAGCACCGCGCCTGGGCGAAGGTGTCGGGATCGTCCCTGGCACCGTATCGACAGTCTCAGGTGCGCACGACGCCTGACCGCAGGATTCTGCGCGCGATGATCATCCGCTGGATCTCGCTCGTGCCCTTGCCGATCACGCACAGCTTCGCGCCCACTGTCGGGAGGTCCGCAGCGCGGCATCAGCCCAGCGCGGCGAGTGCTTCGCGCGCGATCGCCATGTGGTGGCGCGTGTGCACGACCCCGAAGCGCGCCCACTGGCCCAGGTCGAGCGGGCCCAAGAGCTGGTGGGGGACGAAGAGCCGCGCTCGCTCGGCCCGCGCGTCGAATCCACGCCGGAAGCCGGTCAGCTCTTCGACGAAGCGCGCGGCCCACTCGCGCGCCGTCGCGACGTCGATGTCGGACGGCGGCACGACCATGCGCGGCGAGCGCGCCTGGCCGCGCGGCAGCTTCCCGGCCGCGAGGACCTCCAGGGCGCGCGGGTCCTGGGTCGCGTCGGCGATCACCAGCATCCCCGAGCCGCGCGCCAGGTTGACGAGGTTGCGCAGCACGAGCTCGTTGGCCAGCGTCGCGTGGCTGGCGTGCTCGACCGCCGACCAGCCCGAAACCGTCGGAGCGCGCTGCGCCAGCACGCGCGCGTCGCCCGCGAGCAACCGGTCGAGGTCCTCTGCGGCGCGGGCGTAGTCTTCGAGCAAACGGACCACTTGGAAGAGGTCTCCATCGTTGCCTGCCATGATCCGCAGAGACTACGGTACGCTGAGTCGGGTCGCACGATGCGCATCGTCTCCCTCTGCCCGAGCTTGACCGAGCTCGTCTTCGCGCTGGGTCGCGGCGAAGACCTAGTCGGCGTCACCGACTGGTGCGTCCACCCCGCAGCCGGCGTCGCGCGCATCGAGAAGTTCGGCGGGACGAAGGACCCCGACGTCGAACGCATTGTCGCGGCGCGGCCCGATCTCGTGCTGATGAACGAGGAGGAGAACCGGCGCGAGGACGCCGAGGCGCTGGCGAAAGCCGGCCTGACGTGTCACGTGTCGATGCCGCGCGACGCGCCGCAGACGGCCCAGATGGTGCGCTCGATCGGCGCGGCGCTGGATCGGATCGAGGAAGCGGAGTCGATCGCAGCCGAGATCGAGCGCCGCGTGGCCGACGCGCGCGCCAAGGCCCAGGGCAAGCCGCGCGTGCGCTTCGCCTACCTGATCTGGCGCAAGCCGTACATGGCCGTGAACGCCGACACGTACGCCAGCGCGTTGCTCGAGCTGGCCGGCGGCCAGAACGTGTTCGCCAGGCGGGCCGAGCGCTATCCGGAGGTGACGGCCGAGGAGCTCTCGCAGCTCGCGCCCGAGGCCGTGCTGCTGTGCACGGAGCCTTTCCCGTTCCAGGAGCGGCACGCGGACGAGCTCGCGGGCCTGACCGGATTGCCGCGCCACCGCTTCGAGATCGCGGACGGCGAGTACCTGTCCTGGCACGGCTCGCGTACGCCGGCCGGCATCGACTACGCCCTGTCGCGCATCGAGGCGGCGCGCGACGCGATCAGCGCAGTTTGAGGCGCCACACGACGTCGCGCTGGTCGTCCAGGCCGCCGTCGTCGACGCCGTCCATGCCCACGGACCACAGCACGATGATCCCGTCGGGCCCGAGCGCCAGGCGCACCGGCTTCCCGTCGAACGGATCGCTCGTTTTCGGCAGCAGCGTCAGCGCCTCCTGCGCGCCGGCACGGAACGCGACGAGCGCCACGCGCGCCAGCACGAGCCGCGCCTCGAGCGTGTCCGCGACGCCGACCATGCGGTCGAACCCCGGCACGATGGTGCTGGCCCTCGGCGCGAGCCGGCGCCCGATCCAACCCAGCTCGTCCGGCGGCGGCCGTCGGAATGCCGGCTCGCCCATGCGCTCGATCGCCGCGCGCGTGCGCCGCAGGAACGTCCCCTGGTCGTAGGACTCGGTCAGCCCCGACAGGAAACCGCCCTGGTCCGGCACGCCCGAGAGCTTTCCGCCGCGCCGCACGACCTCGTACAGCCGGTTGGCGAACGCGCGCTCGCCTTCGGCCGCGAGCGCCATGCGCGCGCGCGGTCGGATCGCCTCGAGCTCCGCTTCGAGCCAGGCCAGATCGGTCTCGCGCGGCAAGTGCGGCAGCGCGAGCTCGAGGCTCTCGAGCAAACCCAGGTCGAGCGACGTCGTGATCATCGCGGCGATGGCCAGCGGCGTGCGTTCGAAGACGAGCGCGACGTTGCGGTGCGCGCGCAGGAGCGCCACGACCTCGTCCGGGCGTTCGTTCCACGCGGCCCGCAGCACCTCGATCTGGAGCGCGTTGCGCAGTGCGATCACCTCGATCGCGGGCAGCTTCGGCATCGCCGCGCCGCTCGCTTCCAGCTGCGCCACGACCTCGCGCGGGTCGATCGGTCCGAATCTGGCCGCTTCGTGCGCGACCGCCACCTCGTCGGCGTGACCCAGCGCCATCAGGCGCACGGCCTCGTGCCCGCACGGCGGTGGCTCGACGACGCCGTCGTGCGTCTCCTGGATCGCCGCCACGCGCAGCACGGCGTCCGCGGACTGCGCGCCGGCGCAGGCTTCGAGCGCCGCGAAGGCCGCCTCGGCCTGCGGACCCAGCTCGCCCTTGCGCGCGCGCTCGCGCAGCGCGGCGAACTCCCGGATGTCTCCCAGCGCGCCGGGTTCCCACGGCCGCGCGACGCTCGCGATGCGCGCGAGCCAGGGCGCCGGCTCGGGCCGCACGGCGTCGACGCGCGCCAGATCCTCGGGCAGGGCCGCCTTCGAGGCGGCGCGCAACGCGAGCAGCTCGTCGGCCCGCGCCTTCGCTCCGGCCCAGCGCAGCGCGAGCGCGCCCAGGACGAGCAGGACGAGCAGCCCGATGACGAGCGCCAGGACGATCGACGTGGTGGTGCGTTTCAACCCGTCAACGGTGCCACACTGGCCGCCCCGTGGACAAGGGTGTCAGACACCGTGTACCGGGCACGACGCCGTGGGGGCGCGCGCTCGGCGGAGGTGGTACACGGTGTCTGACACCCTTGTTTCAGCGCCCCTGGCCGTTCGGGTGGCAGGAGTAGCAGGCCTTGCTCTCGTAGACGTAGCCGCGTACGCGGTCGTGCTCGTCGTTCATGTCGCGCATCTGGTGGGCGTGGCAGTTCGTGCAGGTGAACTGCTGGAACGATCCACGGTTCTGGTGGCACTGCTGGCACGTCAGACCGGCGTGGTCGCCCGACGTGATCGGGAACTGCGGGTGCGTGAAGCTGCCGTCGCCCCACGAGCGCGTTTTGTGGCACAGCTCGCACGTCGTCGAGATCCCGTTGGCCGCGTGGTTGGGCTGGGTCGCCGACTGCCAGTCGTCCAGGTGACAGACCACGCAGCCCGAGGTGATGCCGCCGTGGTTGAAGCTCGCGCCCTCCCACGTGCCCGTCTGGTGGCAGCTCTCGCAAGTCGTCGGGAAGCCGCCGGCCTCGTGGTCTGGCCGCGTCGTGGCCTGGTAGTCGTCCAGGTGGCAGACGGAGCAGCCGTTCCCGATGCCGCGGTGGCTGAAGTCGCCGCCCTCCCACGACGCGGTCGTGTGGCAATCCTGGCACGTCGTCGGGAAGTTCCCGCTCACGTGGTCGCGCGCTCCCCGGTAGTCGCCCTGGTGGCACGCGTAGCACGCGCTGGGCGTACCTCGGTACACGCCGCCGCCGTGACACGCGTTGCAGCCGATCCCGACGTGCGCGCCGTTCAGCGGGAAGCTCGAGTGGTCGAACGTGGCGCCTGCCCACGACTGGATCGTGTGGCACTGCTCGCACGACGTGGGGAAGCCCGCGGACGCGTGGTTCGGATCGGTCGTGGCTCGGTAGTCGTCCTGGTGGCAGGCGAAACAGGCCGTCGGCGTCCCGCTGAACACGTTGCCCGGATGGCAGGCGGCGCAGGCCACGTTGTCGTGGCCGCCTTGCAGCGGGAAGAAGTCGTGCTCGATGCCGGCCTGGGACCAGTCGGTCGGCAGGTGGCAACGCTGGCAGTTGTCGACCCAACCCTGCGCCTGGTGATCGGGGTTCACCGCGCGTTGCAGGTCGTTCGCATGGCAGGCGATGCACTCCGTGCTGGCGCGGTCGAAGTTGCCGACCTGCGCGCCCGGGTGGCAGGCCCAGCAGGCCGTCGCAGCGTGGGCGCCGGCGAGCGGGAAGCGCGTCAACGCGTGCTCGGCGATCGCGGCTTTGGGGCGCCAATCGACGGCCGATTCGACGTGGCAGACCGTGCAGGCGTCGCCCAGCTTGCCGAGGTGCACGTCCTCGTGGCATCCGGCGCAGCCCTGTTGAGCGAACACGGCCACGGGGCCGCGGTCGTTGTGACAGCGCAGGCACTCCGCGCCGGCGTGCGCGCCGACGAGCGGCACGCCGGTCTCCTGCGCGTGATCGAAGACGAAGTCGTCGCGGATGTCATTCCACGACTGGCCCTCGTGGCACAGCGAGCAGTCGCTCGGGAATGTGTCGTGCGGCACGACAGGGCCGCGCGCATCCTGCCACTGCTGCGGCGGCACGGGCTTCCACGAGCTCTTGCTGCCGCCGTCGATCGCGCAGGCGAGCAGCCCCAGCGCAACGGCCAGGGCCAGGACGGCGAAGTGCGCGCGCGGCATTCCGAGAAGGCGTTGGGCTCTCATGTTGGATCTCAGAAGCGCATCTGCAGCAGGAACCCTGCCGTCCAGGAGTCCAGATCGTCACCGATCGAGCGGTCGAACAGGAACGAGAGGTCCCAGCGCTCGGAGAGCGGGATGTCGAGCGAGCCGAACAGCGAGTGCTGCGCGAGCTCCGAGTCGTTGCCGCCGTAATCCTTCTGCTCGTACCAGAAGGATTGCCAGCCCAGGCCCGCGCTCGTCGTCCCGAACGTCTTGTGCGCCTGCAGCCGTGCACCCGGGCCGCTGCTGTACGAGCCGTCGGCCCACAGGACCGTGCCCGACAGGTCGCTCGACGCACCGAGCGCGTCGCGCAGGGACGCGCCCAGCTCGGCGTTCGTCCCGTCGTCGCTCTGGTCGCTCCAGACCTCGAAGCGGCCGGTCATGCGCACGCGCTTGGACACGGGGATCCAGCCGTTCGCGCCGAGGCGGTCGAGGACGCCGTCGACCACTTCGCGCGGGGGCGGTTGGAGGAATTCGTCGCGCAAGAGCTCCGGGAAGCGGCGCTCGAACAGGTAGACGCTCAAGCCGGCGCCGCTCTCCGCCGTCCACGTGCCCGACACTTGCGCTTCGGTCAGCTCGGGCCCGCTGTCCTTGAGGACGTCGTCGGACGTGTACAGGTCGACCCAGGCGGACGCGCGCAAGCTCAGCTCGCGCGACGGCCGCACTTCGCCCTGCAGGACGAAGAGGTTGCGGTCCTGCTCGCCGTCGTGCCACGTGTTCTGGTACGCGAGGCCGAGCGTCGCGCGCTCGTCGGGGTCGAACGCGTGACGGAAGTAGACCGCGGCCTGCAGATCCTCGAAGGAGTGGAAGTCCGTGAGCGGCTCGGGCATCCAGCCGAACGAGGCGCCGAAGCGGCTGCCGCCGCGCGCGCGCCGGCTCCATTCGACGCCGTCGAGCACGCCCAGCTCGGGGAACTCGTTCTGCAGGAAGCGACCCAGCGCGAAGCTGTTCGGACGGTCCGCCGTGCCGCCGACCTCGTAGGAGAGGCGGTCGACACGCACGCGCGTCTCGTCGTAGCCGTAGAGCCCGTCCTGGACGTCGCTCTGGCGCACGAAGGCCTCCGCGTCGAACCGCAGCGCGCCGCCGTCGCCGAACGGGTTCTCGAGCGTCGCGTCCGTGCCCACCGCGCCCAGCAAGTACGTCTGGTCGCCTTCGCCCCACGTGCCGTCGAAGCGCAACCAGGCGCGGCCGTGGAAGCGGCTCTCGCGCTCCTCGGGCGGGATGCCGAACGCGGGGGCGAGCAGCGGCTGGTCCTGGCTCCACGTCTCGGGCGGATGCGTCCAGGGCGGATGCTGTGCGCCCGCGGCCACGCCGGCGCCCGTCGCGGCGCGCGCGGCCTCCGCGGCGCCCGGGCGCGAATCGGGCACGACGACCTCGCCGCGCGATCCGACCGGCGGGCGCGGCGAGTTCGGATCGAGCTCGACGCGCGCGCCGTTGGCCGAGACGGCCACGACGACACCGCTCGCGGCGGTGTTGCCGTCCAGGCGGAATTGCACGCGGTCGCCCTCGGCCAGGCCGGCGCTCTGGCCGCGGTCGAGGTACAGCGACGTGCCGGCGGCGCTCGTCACGCGCACTTCGATGCGCACGTCGGCGGCCGGCGCGCTCGCGGCCGCGGACGGCGCGAGCAGCAGGGCGGCGAGGATCGCGAGCACGGCCCGTCTCATCGTGGTCCTCCGTCGGGCGCGAAGCCCTGCTTCCGCAGGCCGCCGCGCGCGTCGTGGCAATCGCCGCACACGACGCCCAGCGGCTTGTAGCGCACGGCGCTGCCGCCGCCCGGCACGGGCCAGGGCACGTGGCAGGCCGAGCAGGCCAGCGGCTCGTGCGTCTCGTCGAGGCGGAAGCGCGAGTCGCGCTGGTGGTCGAAGCGGACCGTCAGGAAGTCGGCCGTCGGTGTGTGACACCGGGCGCAGTCCGTGCTGCCGTCGTGCGCGAACTGACCGACGTGCGGATCGGCGTGGCAATCCGTGCAACGCGTGCCCGCGGCGCGCGCGAAGCTGCGGCCCGAGTGTTCGGGTGCGGACAGGGGCTCGTGACAGCTGGAGCACTGCGCGCGCGCGTGCGCGCCGTCGAGCGCGAAGCCGGTCCACGCGGCGTGGTCGAAGCCCTTCGGCACGTCGAAAGTCTCCGTCGTGTGGCAGCGCGCGCAGCCCGTGCGGTCGCCGACCCGCTGCGGTCTTCCGGCTCCGTCGAACGAGCCGCCGTGCACGTCGATGTGGCAGGTGCTGCAATCGCCGAAGCTGCCTTCACCCTTGTAGACGGTCGAGCGCAGCGCGCGGCTGGCTGTCTCACCCGCCGTCGGAGCCGGGTGGCACGTCGCGCAGTCCGACCGCGCGTGCGCACCGTCGAGCGCGAAGCCGGTCCAGCGGCCGTGGTCGAAGCCCTGCTCCGCGCGCTCAAAACCGTGCGCGTCGTGGCACGTGCTGCACTCCGGCGCCGCGCCGCTCAGGGCCGCGCGCGCCGCGAAGAAGCCGCCGTGCACGTCGAAGTGGCACGTGGCGCAGGCCTGCGCCGGGCCCGTGAACGTGTCGGCGATCGCACCGAAGCGCCGGCCGGCCGGATCGGGTTGCGCGCGCGGCACGTGGCAGGCCTCGCAACCGGCCGTCGCGTGCTGGCCCTCGAGCACGAAGCCGGTGCGCGCGCCGTGCTCGAAGCGATCGGCGGCGACCTCGGCGAAGCTGGTTGTCGTGTGACACGCCGCGCACTCGCCGGCGGTGCGCGCGTCGGTGCCCGCGACGCGCGCGAAGAAGCCCGCGTGCGCGTCGGCGTGGCAGGCCGAGCAGGCCGTCGCCGTGCCGTGGAAGCGGCGCGAGCTGCCGTCGAGCTGCACGTGGCAGGCGTTGCAGGCCGTGTCCTCGTGACGTCCGGTCAGCGGGAAGTCCGTGCGCGCGTGCTCCGCCGCCGTGAATACGGGCGGTTCGAAGCGCTCGCGCGCGTGGCACGCCAGGCAGCCCTGTCCCGCGAAGCGGCCGCTCGCGAACTGGCCGGCGTGCGGATCGGCGTGACACGCGGCGCAGTCGTCGGGCGAGCGCCCGGGATAGGCCGCGCGGAACGCGGCGAACGCCGGCGCATGCTCGGGCTGCGCCGCGAGCCGCGGGTGACAGTCCGCGCACGACACGCTGGCGTGCGGCGCGACGAGGGGGAAGCCCGTCGCGGCGTGGTCCGCGATCGAGAGCGGCGCGGGCTGCTCGAACGGACCCCCCGCGACCGGGTGGCAGCTCGCGCAGCTGGCGCCGGCGTCGACCGCGAGGCGCGCCGCGGAGGCGGCCAGGAACGGCTGGCGGTGCGGCGAGGCGTGGCACGTCTCGCAGCTGCGCGCCGCGCGCGTCGCCTGCTCCGAGCCGCCGGCCTCGATCGCGTACGCACTGCCGCGCGGGTGGCACTCGACGCAGCCGGCCCGCGCGTGCGCGCCGGCCAGGGAGAAGCTCGCCGGGTGCTCGAACTCGGCCACGCGCGCGAACGGCTCGGTCTCGCCGTGACACGAGCGGCAGTCGGCCAGCCGACCCTCGTGAGGATCCTCGTGACAGCTCGCGCAAGCCTGCGACTCTCCGCCGAATCGGTGCGCGCCCTTCGCCAGCACGAGGTCGTCGGCGTGCTCGTGGCACGCCTTGCAGGCGAGCCCGCGCGTGTGATCGCCGCCCAGCTCGAAAGCCAGACCCTCGTGCTGGTACGCGTCGCGGTCGGCGATGCCCGCCAGCGCGAACGCGCCGCGACCGGCGAGCTCGAACTCGGAGCCGTGGTGTTCGCCGTGACACGTCCCGCAGCGGCTGACGTCGGCGATTCGGCCGTGAAAGCCCGTGCCGCGCACGACCTGCTCCTCGACGTCGGCGTGGCAGACCGCACAGGCCGCGCGCATCGACGAGCCGATCTCGCCGTGACAGGCCTTGCAGTCGTCGCCATCGATCTCCGCCGACCGTTCGTGGACGAGCGTGATGGGGCCGGGCGAGCTGCGCTGCTGCGAGTCCCACGTCGCGATCACGACGACGAGGAACGCCGAGGCGGCCGCGAGCACGAATCCGGCGCCGCGCAACTTCACCCGAAGAGCTCCGCGTAGCGCAAGGCCAGGACGACGTGCCATGTCGCGAGCAGGACCATGTAGAGCGCCACCCAGCGGTGGAAGTAACGCCACGAGGAGAGGATCGCGCGCAGGTCCTCGTAGTGCGACGCCATCAACGCCGTGCGCTGCGCACGGCGCGCCAGATCCATCAGGCGGTCGATGTGATCGCGCGCAACGCCCTCGGCCTCGGCCGTGCGTCGCAGCTCGGCCAGGCGCCGTCGCAACCGTCGTTGGCTCGTCACGAGCGCGCGGACGCGCCCCAGGAACGTGCCCTGCCAGCGCTCCTCGGTGACGAGCCGGTCAATCTCCGTCCGCAGCGTCTCGGCGAATCCGCCGCGGCCGTTGTCCCACTCGGCCGAGAGTGCCGTCAGGTGCGAGCGCACTTCGTCCAGCTCCAGCTCGCGACCGTTCGCCGCGCGCGGCACGAACGAGTACAGGTAGCGGCCGATCGCGCCCGTCACGATCAGGAAGGACATCGCCCACAGCGCGTGCCCGCCGACCGTCGCGCGCGGCGCCATGGCCGCGTGCACCTGCACCAGGATCAGCGCGCCGATCCCGGTCGCGACGTGCGACGTCATCCACGACTGCAGGGATCCCGGGATCCACGTGAAGCGCCGCGCGCGCCGCGCCAGGTAGGAGAGGTTCGCGACGACCAGCGCCGCCGCGCCGATCCCGCACGCGAGCCCGATGGTCCCGCTCGGCGCGAGCAGCCCGTGCGCGGGATGGTGCGGCCGCTCCGCGAGCGGCGCCGTGTAGTACCCCCGGTTGACGAACGCCCAGGCCAGAACGACCACGACGATCCCCAGGGCGACGCCCAGCGCCTTCAAGAGACCCGTGCCCTGGTCGGCCAACGGCGTCGCCTGCTCGCGTTCGGCCGGATCGAAGGAGACGCCGGATGCCTCGAGCACCTCGACCGGCGGCGTTCCGCCCGCGAACACGAAGACCTCGTCGTTCTCGAGCGCCCCTGCAGTTCCGTCGGCCAGCTGCAGCACGACGCGGTCGGGCTCGATCGCGGTCACCGCGCTGCCGAAGAACGCCTGGATCCGCTGCGTGCGCAGCGCCTCCGCCATCGCCTGCTCGTTGCGCGACTTGAGACGGAAGAACGCCTCCTTGCGGTAGGAGACCGAGACCTGGTTCCCGGGCTGGTCGGCCAGCCCAAGCGCGGCTTCGACCGCGCTGTCGCCGCCGCCGACGATCAGGATGCGCCGCCCCTGGTACGAGTGCGCGTCGAGCAGCGAGTACGCGACCTTGCTGAGCTCCTCGCCGGGGACGCCCAGCTTGCGCGGCGTGCCGCGCCGCCCGAGCGCGAGCACGACGTGGCGCGCGTCGAACCGACCGCGGCGCGTGTGCACTCGCAGCGTGCCGTCGGGCAGCTTCTCGACCTTCGTGAACTCCTCGCCCGAGCGGATCGGCAGCGCGTGCCGGCGCGCGACGTCGTGCCACAGCTCGATCAGCTCCTCCTTCGAGTAGCTCGTGCGATCGAGGCGCCCGTGCAGCGGCAGGTCGACGGGCTGCGTCATGACCAGCTTGCGGCGCGGGTACTTGGCCACGGTGCCGCCGACCTCGTCCTGCTCGAGCGTCACGAACGCGAGGCCCAGCTCCTTGGCGCGCAGCGAGCAGCTCAAGCCCGCCGGACCCGCGCCCACGATGACCAGGTCGAGCACGTCCGTGGCGGCCTCGACGGGCTCCGCCACGGCCACGCCGCCGCCGTGATCGGGCCTTTGCCGCGGCACGCGCAGAGGCGCAGGCGCCCGCGCGAGCCGTGCGCGCCGCCCGATCTCCTCCGCGACCGCCGCGCCGTGCGCGATCGCGGTGCGCACGAGCGCGTAACCGGTCACCTCGCCGGCCAGGAACAGACCGGGCACGCGCGGCGACTCGAGGTTCTCTTGCAGGTTGGGCAGGTCGCGCCGCTCGCGCAGGTCGCCGAGCGTCAGCACGATCGCGCCGACGGGACACTCGGCCGCGCAGCGTCCGTGGCCGACGCAGCGCGCGCCGTGCACGACGAGGGCCTGCCCGTGCACGAGCTCGAGCACGCCCTCCTCGGGACACGCCGCCACGCAGCTCCCGCAGCCGATGCAGCGCGACAGGTCGATGTGCGGGTGCTGGAGGCGCGCCTGATGGCTGCCGGTCGCACGCGCGCGGTGCCGCTCGGCCAGCGTGCCGCGCAGGCGCACGAGATCGGCGCGTCGCACCGCCATCAGCGCGAGGCTGAGCGCGAGGCCCAGCGCGAGCACGGTCAAAAGGATCCAGGTCACGAGAGATCGCCGTCCGTTCGTTTTCCTCGGTGTTCCTGCGCAGGGCCCTGGAGCGGGTCGGACGGCGAGAGTCCACAGGAATGCGAGTGAGTGTGTCTCTTACGAAGCAACCGCGGTGCCAAGGCTGGGACGCGGTCGAGGGGAGCGTGAGCCGGATCCCGTCCCGCTCCTGGACGGGTCATCCAGACTCTGGAATCGGCCCCTTGCGTCAGGTGCGGCCGACGACCAGCGCGACGCAGCCGGCATGCAGCGCGCGACCGTCGCTGCACGCGCTCGTCGCGCCGGCTGCATCGGGCAAGTCGACGTGGACCTCGCAGCGCGCGAAGCCGGCCGCGCGCAGCACGTCGACGAGCTCGGGCACCGACCACAACCTCCAGCGGTAGACGAAGGCGTCGGGCAGGTCGACGATCACCTCGCCGGCGCGCAACACGCGGAAGGAGAGCGAGTCGACGACCTCGCCGGTCAACGGATCGGCCGAGCGCTGCTCCCACGACCAGCGCAGCTCCTCGCCGTCGAGCTCGATGCGCCGTCGCTCGAGCACGCCCAGGCGCCAGGCCGACTCGCCGCCGTACGTGTCGAGGACGGCGATTCCGCGCGGCGCGAGCCGCTCGTGCGTCGAGCGCGCCCAGGCCTCCAGATCACGGCGCGCGCGCAGCTCGCCCAGCGAGAAGTTGCCGGCGTGGACGATGTCGCACGGTCCGAGACGCCCGATCGCGCGATCGCGCACGTCGAGCGCATGCGTCGAGACGCGCGGGTCCGGAGCGAACGCCAGCGCTTCCGCGTCGAGGTCCACGGCGAAGGCGCGGCCTCCCGCGACGTGCTCGCCCCACGCGCGCGACAGCGCCGCCGAGCCCGCGAAGTCCTCGCCCAGGACGCGCGGACGGCCGCGGTGCAGGCGGCGCAGGAGCGCGACCGTGCGCTGCGGGTCCTGGACGGTCCGTTCGTACAAGGACCAGGCTTCTCGCGTGCGGTCTTCGGGGGTGCAGGTCCTCACGGCGTCCCGCGCGAGGCTAGGGCATCGGAGGCCGCCGATCACGGTCTTCCGCGCGACCTGCACGGTAGACTCTCCGGCCCCATGCTCAGCGTCGTGTCCGGACTCCTGGTGCTGGCCGCCGCGTCACCGGTCCGTGCGGCCGACACTCCGTCGGGCCGCGTGCTGGCGTTCGTCAGCGCGCGTCCGGCCCAGCAGGCCGCCGATCCCGCTGTCGCGGTCCCGATCGCGGCCTTCGAGACGCGCGAGGGCGACGTGCTCGACTACCTGATCCTCGTGCCCGAGGACCGCGGCGCGAAGGCCGGCGTCGAGCTCGTGTTCGACGACGGCCGCCGGCAGCCTGTGCGGGCTTCCAGCGTGACGGGAGCATGGACGCGAGTGCGCGCCGAGCTCCCGCCGGGACGCAACGTGCACAAGCTCGAGCTCGTCGCCCGCGGTGGACGCGCCGGCGAATCGGCCTTCTACGTCGACGACGTGCGCGTCGTGCGCGCCGACGAGACGTCGATCGACCTCTTCCGCGACGACCTGCCGGCCGGGCGCGTGCTCGTGCGCGACCTGGAGCGATCGGCCGGAGCCACGCTCGTCGGCGCGCAGGACGAGCTGGGTCCCGTGCACGCCGGCAGCGCATCCGGAGTGGGGGATCCGTGGGCGGCGTTCGACCTCGAGAGCCTGCGCGCGCTGGAAAGCCGCACGGCCGACGGCCGTGCTGTCCCCGACGGCCGTGTTTCCCCCGACGGCCCTGCTCTGCCGGCCGGCCTCGTGTGGACGGGACCGTGCGTGCCCCTGCGCTTCGCGCGCGGCGGCCCGCGCGTCTCGTGCGCGGCGCGCGGACAGCGCATCGCGCTCGACCCGCTGGACGGCGGACGTTTCTACGAGCTGTGGTTCGCGCTCGTGAACACATCCGACGTCGAGGTCGAGACGCACGTGACGGTGCACGGCGTGGGACGCGAGCAGTTCGACCTGCCGCTGCGCGTCCCGGCGCGCGGGGCCGACGGTTTCGCGCCGCGCTTCGGCGAGGGCTATCCGGCGCGCGATTTTGCGCTGCTCGACCTGGCTGTGGCCTCGCCCTCCAGCCTGGCCGCGTTCGAGCTGCCGGACGACCCGCGCCTGCGCGTGCTGGCGGTCACGGCCGCGTGGCGCCGCGACGGCGCCGACGACCCGCACTTCCGCGCGCGCTGGTTGTCGCGCGCGGCCGCGACGCACGCCGACATGACGGACGCGGATCGCGCCGACCTCGAGCGCTTCCACGCCAACCGTCGCGCGGGCGCGATCTTCGGCGGCGTCGAGGGCGAGGACGCGGCCGAGCGCGCTTTGTTCGACGCGCTGCTCGTCGGCGACCTGGCGGCGATGCGCAGTCAGCTCGCGCAGCGCTTGGATGGACAAGCGCAGCTCGGCAGTACGCGCCGCGACGCGCGCGTTGCGCTGCTGGCGTCGCTGCCGAGCCTCGACGACGATCTGGCCGCAACGCTGGCCGAAGGTGCGCTGCCGGCGGACCTGCCGGTCGTCGGTGGTCATCCGCGCACCCTCGAGGTGCTGGCGCGCGCGGATCCGGCGGCGCTGGCGCGCCTGGCCGAGCGGGCGCGCGCGGGCACGTGGCGCACGTTCGGCGCGGTCGTCGATCGCTCCCTGGCGGCGCGGCTCGGGCCGGAAGCAACGGCCCGGCACCTCGCGATGGGCCAGCGCGCGACCGAGCGCCTCCTGGGCGGACGGACAGGCCTGGCCTGGTTCGGCGGAGACCTGGGACGCATGCGTCACCTGCCGCAGCTCCTGGCTTCGGCCGGCTTCGACACGCTGCTGCTCGAGCGCACGCCGGCGAAGATCGGCTCTCCGGTCGCGTACTTCGGCTCGGGCGACGCGCACGTCTGGACGGTGGCGCCGACGGTGCGCGTCGAAGGTCCGCTGCGCTTCGAGCCGAGCCTGTGGCGCACGTGGATGGCGGCCGCGAGCGGGCCCGGTCGCGCGCCGATCCCGGTCTTGTGCGACGTGTCGGCGTCGGCCGCGCGCGAGACGTTCGCGCTGGTCGAGGACCTCGAGGGCGCGGAGCTGGCTCCGCGCTTCACGTGGTCGCGCCTCGACGACGTCGCCGCCGCGGGCCGTTCCGCGGCCCAGCACCTCCTGCCCGTCGCTCCCGCGCCGCTCGATCCGCACACGGCGCGCGCCGAGCTCGACGCGCTGGCGGCGGTGCGCTCGGCCGAGCGCGCGCTGGCGCAATTCGGCGCCGTCGAAGCGCTGGCCGCGCTCGAGGGCGGGCCCGCGCCCGGCCGCGCGATCGACGGCTGGTGGCGCGATCTGATCGCGGCCGCCGGACGGCCCGCGGGAGAAGTCGCGACGGCGGCGCGCGCGGTCGCCGAGCGCGCGCACGACGGAGCGGGCCGAAGGCTCGCGGCGCTCAGGTCCAGCGCTCCGCCGGCTGGACCGGGGGTGCCCTTGGCCGTGCTCGACCCGCTGCCGTGGTCGCGGCGCACGCTGCTCGAGTTCTCCGACGGCGACTTGCGCGTCGCCGGCGACAACGGCATCGACCTGCCGGCGCAGCGCACGGCGAGCGGCGGCTTGCTCGTCGAGCTGGCCGGCGAGGGCTTCGTGCCGCGCGCGCTGCGCGTGCGCCGCGACTCGTTGAACGAGCTGAAGAGCCCCGTGCGCGTCCGCCTCGAGGGCTGGACGATCCGCACGGAAGCGCTCGAGCTCGCGATCGACCCGTCCACCGGACGCATGGCGCACCTGCGCGCGCTGCCGCAGAACGTGGAACTCCTGCGCGAGGGCTCGGACGAGCTCGCCTGGGTCCACGGCACGGTGCGCGAGCCGATCGACACGCTCGAGACGGTCGAGTTCGTCGAGCGCGGACCCCTGCGCGCCGTCGTGCGGCGCGTGCGCACGTCGCCGCGCGCGCGCGTCGTGCAGGCGATCACCGTTGCGTCGGGCGCGCCCTGGGTCGAGGTCGAGACGACCGTCGAGCCGCTCACGAGCGACGGCGAGGTCGTCGCGACGGTGGCGCTCGCGCACGCCAAGGGCGGCGCGGTCGTGCAGATCCCGTTGGGCTGGGCCGCGATCCCGGTCGACGCGCGCGCGCTGCGACCGCTCGACGGCTGGACCGCGGCGACGGATTCGGTCGGCACGGTCGCCCTGCTGGGCGACGGCGGCGTGGGCTTCCGCCTGCTCGACCGCGCGTTCGAGGTCGTGCTCGCCGGGCCCGGGTCGACCGAGCCGCGCGCGAGCACCTTCGGACTCCTGGGGCGCGCCGGCGGATGGCGCACCGCAGGGCTCGACAGCCTGGCGCTCGAGCGCGTCCAGCAACCGGTGTTGCGCGCCTTCGAGGAGGGCGCGAGCGGGAGCACGGTGCGCGAGCCGGTCGTCCAGATCTCGCGCCTCGAGCGCGACGGCCGCCGCACGACCGGCGGCGCGAGCGGGATCCTGCCGTTGACGATCGAGCCGGGCGGGCCGGGCACCGTCGTCGTACGCCTGGTCGAGCTGCGCGGCGAGGCGGCGCGCGTCGAGCTCATGTTCGCGCGCGAGCCGTTCGACGCGAGTCGGGTGGACGTCCTGGGCGAGCCGCTGGGCGCCGTCTCGCTGTCGGGCCGCCGCGTCGAGCTCTCGCTGGGTCCCGGTCGCTATGAAGCCGTGTCCGTGAGGCTCGCGCCGTGAGCAACGCACCGCGCCCCGACGCCGAGGAGCTGCGGCGTTTCCAGCGCGAAGCGTGGAGTGCGGCGGCGCCCGGCTGGGACCGCTGGTTCGCGACGTTCGAGGGCTTCGCTGCGCCCGTGAGCCTCGAGCTCGCGCGGCGCGCCGGCGTGGGTCTCGGTCAGGCCGTGCTGGACGTCGGTTGCGGGACGGGCGAGCCGTCGTTGACCGTCGCGCGCATCGTCGGACGTTCCGGACGCGTCCTGGGCGTCGACCTCTCCGAGGCGATGGTCGAGCGCGCGCGCGTGCGCGCGGCGACCGCCGGCCTGGTTCAGGTGACCTTCCGCACGGCGGATGCGGAAGACGTCGCCGGCGACGGCCCCTTCGACGCGGCGGTGTCGCGCTTCGCGCTCATGCTCGTCCCCGATCCGGTGCGCGCGGCGGCAGCCGTGCGCGCCGCGCTGCGGCCGGGGGCGCGCTTCGCGGCGGCAGTGTGGGGCGAGGCGCGCGACGTGCCGTTCTGCGCGCTCGTGCCGGCCGTCGCGCAGGCGAGCTTCCAGATTCCGCCGCCGCCGGCGGACGCGCCCGGCCCGATGCGGCTGGGGGCGCCGGGCGCGCTCGCCGCCGTGTTGCGCGCGGGCGGTTTCACCGGCGTGGTCGAGGCCACGCTGCGCATCGAGCCGCGGTTCACTTCCGTCGAGGACTGCGCGCGCTTCTACGCCGACGTCTCCGGGTATCTGCGCCGGATCCTGGAGGAGCACACGGCCGACGAACGCCAGCAGTTCGAGCAGAATCTGGCGCGCGAGCTGGAGAAGCGACGGTCGCGGGATGGCTCGGTTCAGCTCCCGTCGACGGTCCGTGTCGCGCACGGGACGGCCTAGTCGCAATCGTCCCCGCTCACTTCACTTCGATCCACCACGTGCGCTCGGACTCCAGGAGGCCGCGCTCGTCCTTCAGGACCCAGGGGTACTTCTCGCCGCGCAGCTTCGTCGTGTCCTTCGCGCGACACACGATCAGGTGCTTGCCGGGCTCCAGATCCTTCGAAGAGATCTTCAGGCCGTGCTTGCCGTCCGCTTCGCCGTGCGCGGGCTTGAACGGCGTGTCGGTCAGCGGCGGCAGCGCGCCGCGCTTCGCTCGATCGATCGAGCCAGGGCGATTGCGTGCGCCCGGCACGGGCTTGCCGCCGGTCGTGGGGAAGCGCGCCTCGGGCAGGATCCACCACGTGACCTCGAGCGCGTGGCTCTCCGGCCGCATGACCTCGACCTGGAACTCGACCGGCGTCTCGCCGACCTGGATCAGGTTCTTCTTGCGGTCCGGCTGAGGCGGCGGCGTGCACACGTCGATCGGGTCGACGTAGGCGTAGATGCGCAGGACGAGCGCCTCCTGGCACACGAGGCAGAAGCGGTCGCCACTCGACATCGTGCAGCCGGTGCTGGTCGGCCGCCACGCGCCCTTGGCGCGCGCGGCGGCGCCTTCGTACACGCCGACGCCGGGGTGCTTCGCCGCGAGCCAGTGTGCCCAAGGCACCTTCTCGGGCTCGGCGGTGTCGGATACGTTCGCGGCGCGGCCCGTCGCGCCCTGGTGCGCCGACTGCGCGGTCTCGTACTCGTCGCCCAGATGGCCGAACGCGTGGCCCCACTCGTGCACGGTCGTCGTGGCTTCGCGCCCGCCGATCGTGGCGATGCCGCCGCCGCCCGTGCCGAGCACGCCGTTCTTCACGAAGCAGATCACGAGCGCGTCGTGCGCCGGGAGCTCGGCCAGCATCTTGTGCACGCGCCCGGTGTCGATCACGACGTGTCCCGCGAACGTCTCCCCGGTGCTGGCGTTCAGCGCCGTGTCGTACTCGCGCCCGAAGCCGTCGACGCCGCTGTCGGCGCTGAGCAGGTCGCAGCGCACGAAGTTCAGGTAGTTCCAGTACTCGCGGAACGTCGCCTGGCGCTCGAACAGCGGCGGGATGTCGGCCGCGAGCTTCGTGAAGCCCTTCAGGTGCTCCATCTCGTAGCCGTCGCCCATGAGCACGACGTCGACGCGATTCGACGAAGGGCCGTGCTCGACGACCCAGTCCCAGCCCAGGAACGCGCTCGTCTGCGCGCGCCGCTCGGCGACCTTGCCGGCCTCCGTCTCGGGTGACTTCTTCGCCAGGCGCTCGTACGCGGCCTTGGCCTCGGCGAAACGACCGGCGCGCGCGATGTCCTCGGCCTTCTGCAGCGCGGCGCGCGCGTCCTCCTCGGCGTCGAACGCGAGCAGGCCGAGCAAGATCCAGGCAGCGGGATGCATGGGCCCCGGATTCTACGCGCTCGCGACGGCTTCGAGCCGGTTCAGCGCACGACGATCGGGATCGAGTGCGTGCGCCGCACCTCGCCGCCCGGCAGCGTCACGTCGGCTTGCGCGAAGACGGTCGTGCCGCGCAGCCAGTTCGCCCCGATCGGGAAGTTGAAGCCCAACACGTCGCCCGCGGGCACGATGCCGCTGCCGACGGTCTGCGCGCGTGCCACGAGCACGTCCTCCTCGAGGCCGCCGATCGGCACGATCACGGGAAGCGGACCGATGCGCAGTTGCGCGCTCGCGCCGGCGGGCGCGACCAGGCGGAACGTCAGGTTCGCGCCGGGCACCGGGACACCGAGCAGCCGCAACGTCGGATCGCTCGGGACGACGGTCGTGATCGTGCCCGTGCCCTGCGTCGTCTGGTTCACGATCGTCACGCCCGAAACGCGCGCGCTGCAGGTCGTGTAGACGCGCAAGCCGCGGCCGTCCGGCGCCGGCCCGTAGAGCGTCGACCAGCCGCCCGTTCCACCGACGAGAACGTTTGACGGGATGCCGGTCACGAGGAGCTGCGCGGCCTGTCCGTACAGCTCGATGCCGTATCCGCCGTCGCCGCCCTCCTCGGCCCAGATCGGGACGTTGCAGATCGAATCTCCGCCGTCGCCGCCGCGGAAACTGGAACGCGCGACGTGCAGCTCGCCGTCCGTGACACTCGCTGCGGGCCGACCGGTTGGATCGGGCGGCCAACCGCACCACTGCTGAGGGCCGTTCTCGCCGCGGAACACGCACTCGACCACCTCGACTCGCGACCGCGTCGTGTAGAGGGCCGAGTTCCCCCCCGGCGTCGCGTTGCCGCGCACGCGCACGTCGAGCGAGTCCGTGACCGTGACGGAGGAGCACTGCACGTCCTCGGCGACCACGGTGCCCAGGCAACGGATGGCCGTGAAGGGGTACCCGAGCCCGTTCGTCGTCGAGCGCAAGCCGGACACGACCGCGAGGCTCCCCGCCGGCGTGTCTTCGACGCGCATCACGCCGTCGAGGACCGGTCCGCCCTGCCCGACGATGCGCAGACCCTTGGTGAGCGTGGACGTCGCGTACGTGCCGGGCCGCACGAGCAGCACGTCGTTCGCCGACGCCGCGTCGATCGCAGCCTGGATCGTCGTGAAGTCGACGCCCGGTCCGCCGTCGTCGTCGACGATCCACGTGTTGCCGAGGACGGGCAGCGGGAACGTGGAAATTCCGGTCAGGGCCAGGATCGCGAGCATGGGCCTCCTCCTCGACCAGGATTGTCCCCCAAACCCACGATCGTTGCACGATCGGTGGACAAGGGTGTCAGACACCTTCCCCCCGGTACGAGGCCTCCCGGCGCAGCCCTCCGAGCTCGCGGCGGGCGGTCTCTCACGCGTTCAGCGCACGACGATCGGGATCGAGTGCGTCCGGCGCACTTCGCCGCCAGGCAGCGTCACGTTGGCTTGTGCGAAGACGGTCGTCCCGCGCTGCCAATTCGGACCGATCGGGAAGTTGAAGCCCAGGACGCCGCCTGCCGGCACGATGCCGCTGCCGACCGTCTGCGCACGCGCGACGAGCACGTCTTCCTCGAGTCCGCCGATCGGCACGACGACGGGGATGGCGCCGATGCGCATTTCCGCGCTCGCGCCGACGGGCGCGACCAGGCGGAACGTCAGGTTCACTCCGGGTGCCGGCACCTCGAGCATGCGCAGCGTCGGATCGGGTGGTACGGCGGTCGTGATCGATCCCGACTGCCCGAAGATCGTCGCGCCCGAAACGCGCGCGCTGCACGGGAAATGCACGCTCAAGCCGCGGCCGTCCGGCGCCTGTCCGAAGAGCGAGGACCAGCCGCCGATGCCGCCGCGCAGCTCGTTGCTCGCGATGCCGGTGAGGAGCACGCTCCCGCCCGTGCCCCACACGAGGATCCCGTCGCCGCCGTCGCCACCCGGCTCGATCAGGCCCAGGTCGGGGCACCACGAGTCTCCGCCGTCGCCGCCGTGGAAGCTGGAGCGCGCGGCGTGCAGCTCGCTGCTCTGGATCCAGGCTCCCGGAGGCCCGGTGGGATCGACCGGGATCCCGCACAGCTGGTCGGCCTGGTCGAACGCGTGGAACGCGCTCTCCACGACCTCGAGCCGCGAGTTGATCGAGATCAGCCTCGAGCGGCCGGACGGCGTGACGATGCCACGCAAGCGCACGTCGAGCGAGTTCGTGACCGACGCGCCGCCGCCTTGGAGGTCCTCTCCTACGACGGTGCCGACGCAGTTCGTGATCCGGAAGACCGGCGTGTAGATGACAGGGGTCACGCGCAGGCCCGAGACGACAGCCAGGCCCTGCGCGGGCAGGTTCTCGATCTGCATCGAGCCCTGAATGAGGGGGCCACCCTCGCCCACGATGCGTAGCCCCTTGTCGAGCGTGAACGACGCGTACGTCCCGGCCCGCACGATCAGCACGTCGTTTGCCGAGGCCGCGTTGATCGCGGCCTGGATCGACGTGAAGTCGACGCCCGGCCCGCCGTTGTCGTCGACGATCCAGGTGGGGCCCAGGACGGGCAGCGGGAACGACAGACCTGTCAGGAGAAGGGTCGCGAGCATGGGATGCCTCCGTGGAGAGTGTCCCAGGGGGCCGCGATCGTTGCACCTTCCGCCCTGAAGACCACTCTGGGGCACCTCCAGCCGGTGCAAGGTGTCTGACACCCGTGTCTACCGCGTCAGCTCGTCCGGCAGGCGGAACTCGACGTTCTCGGGCACGCCCTGCATCTCGCGCACGTCGCGGGCGCCCAGCTCGCCCAGGCGGGCTAGCACGCTCTGCACGAGGCTCTCGGGCGCCGACGCGCCGGCGGTGACGCCGACGCGGAGCTTGCCTTCGATCCAGGCCGGCTCGATCTCGCGCGCGTCGTCGATCAGGAACGAGGGGATGCCGCGGCGCGCGCCCAGCTCCGCCAGGCGGTTGCTGTTGCTCGAGTTCTTCGACCCGATGACGAGCAGGAGGTCGATGCCGTCGTCGGCCAGGCCCTTCACCGCGTTCTGGCGGTTCTGCGTCGCGTAACAGATGTCCTTGAGCTCGGGCCCCTGGATCGCCGGGAAGCGCCGCACGAGCGCGTCGATCACGCTGCGCGTGTCGTCGATCGACAGCGTGGTCTGCGTGACGTACGCCAGCCGCGACGGATCGCGCACGACGAGGTTCTCGACTTCCTCGACCGTCGAGAGCACGTGGACGGGGCCGGGGATGCGCCCGCGCGTGCCCTCGACCTCGGGGTGGCCCGGGTGACCGATCAGGATCACCTCGTGCCCACGCCCTGAGTAGTTCTGCGCCTGCACGTGCACCTTCGTCACGAGCGGGCACGTCGCGTCGATGACGCGCAGGCCGCGCTCCCGGGCCGTGCGCACGACGACGTCCGAGACGCCGTGCGCGCTGAAGATCGTGACGGATCCGGGCGGGACCTCGCGCAGGTCGTCGATGAAACGCACGCCGCGCGCGGAGAGGTCCTCGACGACGTGGCGGTTGTGCACGATCTCGTGCAGCACGAACACGGGTGCTCCGTGCAGCTCGAGCGCGCGCTCGACGATCTCGATCGCGCGGTCGACGCCGGCGCAGAAACCGCGCGGGTTGGCGAGGCGGACGTCCATTCAGCTCCGGGTGTTCACGCGGGTCGAGGCACCAGTCTGCGGTATCGGCCGCGCGGTCGCACGTGCGGGCCCCTTGAACGGGCCCGCACACGCTGTTGGCCGCGCTCGCAAGCTCGCGCGAGCGCGCCCCGCGGCCCGGCCGCCCCTGCTTGCGCCGATGGCGCATGGGCCGCCTACAATTCCGGGCGTGGACACGGAACGCGTGACCCGGCTGCTGCGCCAGAGTCGTGATGGCGATTCCCAGGCCCTGGATGAGCTCCTGCCGCTCGTCTACGACGAGCTGCGCAGCTTGGCGGAGGCGCACCTGAGCCGCGAGCGGCGCGACCACACGCTGCAGGCCACGGCGCTGGTGCACGAGGTCTACCTCAAGCTCGCCGGCCAGGAGCAGCAGGACTTCGCGAACTGCGGACACTTCCTGTCCCTGGCGGCGACGGTCATGCGCCGCATCCTGATCAACCACGCCCACTCGCGGCGCGCGGCGAAGCGCGGCGGTGGAATGGGGCGCTGCACGCTGTTCGAGGCCGCCAGCGTGTTCGAGGAGCGCGCCGAGGATCTGCTCGCGCTCGACGAGGCGCTGGGCAGGCTGGCCCAGTTCGATCCCGAGAAGGCGCGCATCGTCGAGCTGCGCTTCTTCGGCGGGCTGTCGACGGAGGAAGCGTCCGGGGCCCTGGGGGTCTCGACGCGCACGGTGGAGCGCGGCTGGCGCATCGCGCGCGCCTGGTTGGCCAAGGAGATCGGGGCGTCGCCGGAAGGGTCGTGACAAAGCGCGCATGGCGCTGATGTACGTGGAGCAGGGTTCGGACGATACCGGTCCGACTTGGAGGTTTCGACGATGGGCACGGTCGATTGGTCCCGGGTCGAGGACCTCTTCCAGCGCGCGCTGGAGGTTCCGGCCGAGGAACGCGACGACTTCGTGGCCCGCGAGGCGGCGGGCGACCGCGACCTGATCGACGAAGTCAGGGCGTTGCTCGCGGCCGACGCGACGCCGGACGTCTTCCTGACGCCGCCGTCGGCGCGCACGCTGAACGCGGTCGTCCCCGCAGGCGGACACGACCGCCCGCGACCGGGGACGCGGCTCGGCGCCTACGTGCTGCTCGAGGAGATCGCCACGGGCGGCATGGGCACGGTCTGGCGCGGAGCGCGCGCGGACGACGAGTTCGAGCGTGTCGTCGCGATCAAGCTCCTGCGCCCCGCGCGCGATCCGGGCAGCGTCGTGCAACGCTTCCGGTTGGAGCGGCGCACGCTGGCGCGGCTCGACCACGCCAACATCGCGCGCCTTCTCGACGGAGGAGCGACCGACGAGGGGATGCCCTACCTCGTGATGGAGCACGTCGACGGCGTGCCCATCGACGCCTTCTGCGACGCTCGGCGCCTCGGCGTGCGCGAGCGCCTCGAGCTGTTCTGCCCCGTCGCGGCGGCGGTGCACCACGCGCACCGGAGCTTCGTGGTCCACCGCGACCTGAAGCCTGGCAACATCCTGGTTACGCGCGACGGTGTGCCCAAGCTGGTGGACTTCGGCATCGCCAAGATCCTCGACGAGGACGAGTCCGATCCGGGCGGGCCGGCGCTGACGCGCACGGGCGTGCGGCCGATGACGCCGCGCTACGCGAGCCCGGAACAGGTGCGCGGCGACGCCATCACCACCGCGAGCGACGTCTACTCGCTGGGCGTCGTGCTGTACGAGATCCTGTGCGGCGTGCCGCCGCACGCGCGGGATGGGCAGAGCGAGCGCGAGTTCGAGAGCGCCATCCTGGAATCGGAGCCGCCGAAACCCAGCACGACCACCACGCTGTCAACGGCGGAGATCGCCAGCGCGCGCTCGACGACGCCGACGCGCCTGCGACGCGAGCTGGCGGGCGACCTCGACACGATCGTGCTGACCGCGCTGCGCAAAGAGCCCGATCGTCGATACAGCAGCGCCGAGCAGATGGGCGAGGACGTGAGGCGCCTCCTGGACGGCCAGCCGATCCGTGCGCGACGCGACACGTGGCGCTACCGCACCGCGAAGTTCGTGGGCCGCCACAAGGTCGGGACCGCGTTCGGCCTCGCCGCCGGGATCGCCCTGGTCGTGTCGTTGGCAGCGTTCCTGCGCTCAGCGCACGTGGCCGAGACGCGTCTCGAGGAGGTGCTGCGCCTTTCGAACCTGGCGCGGCTCGACGACTTCGCCAAGGCGGCCGACGCGCTGTGGCCGGCCGTCCCCGACAAGATCCCCGCGATCGAGCGCTGGATGGCCGCTGCGCGCGAGCTGGCCGCGAACGCCGATCGTCACCGGGATTCGCTGGCCGAGCTGCGTCAGCGCGCAGAACGACGCGGCGAGGCGTTCGTGTTCCCGGACGTCGAGACGCAGTGGCAGCACGACAAGACGGCCGAGCTGGTCGAGCGGCTGGCCGCGTTCTCCGATCCGCAGACCGGGTCGATCGCCGACGTCGAGCGACGCCTCGCGTTCGCGCGCGACGTGCGGCGCTTGTCGATCGACGAACGGGCTGCGGAGTGGGACGAAGCACGCAGCTCGATCGCGAATGCGAGCGAGTGCCCGTCGTACGCCGGCCTCCAGCTCGCTCCCCAGCTCGGGCTCGTGCCCCTTGGCCTCGATCCGGCGTCCGGGCTGTTCGAGTTCGCGCACCTGGCGACGGGCACGGTGCCCGGGCGCGGCGCGGATGGCCAGCTCCAGTTCGACGAGGATTCCGGCATCGTGCTGGTGCTGATTCCCGGAGGGCGCTTCGAAATGGGCGCGCGACAGCCGGGCCCGGACGACCCGGCCGTTGGACCCAACCTGGACCTGAACGCGGTCGAAAAGGAAGGCCCGGTGCACGCCGTCGAGCTGAGCCCCTACTTCCTCTCCAAGTTCGAGATGACGCAGGGGCAGTGGCTGCGCGCGACCGGCGCGAACCCCAGCGTGATCGCGGCCGGCACGCGCCACGGCTCGGTCCCGATCACGCTGCGCGATCCCGTCGAGAGCGTGAGCTGGACGGAGTGCGACCGCACGCTCACTCGGCTCGGACTCACGTTGCCGACCGAAGCGCAGTGGGAGCGCGCGGCCCGCGCCGGCACGACGACGCCCTGGTGGTCCGGCGAGGAGCGCGAGTCGCTGCGCGGCGCAGCGAACCTGGCCGACCAGTCCGCCGCGCGCGCCGGCGCGCCGTGGGTCGAGATCCGGGACTGGCCCGACCTCGACGATGGCCACGTCGTTCACGCGTCCGTCGACGCGTTCCGTCCCAACCCGTACGGCCTGCACAACGTGTGCGGTAACGTCTGGGAATGGTGCCTGGACCACTACGGCGCCTACACGCACCCGACGCGCGCGGGGGACGGGCTGCGGACCCTCGAAGGGCAATCGATGCGGGTCGGACGCGGCGGCGGCTTCACCAAGACCGCCGCGATCTCGCGCCACTCGAACCGCGGCCCGGCGGCGGCCTTCTACCGCGACGAGAGCATCGGCGTGCGCCCCGCGCGGGCGATCGACGGTTGAGAGGCCGAGAGAAAACCGATTGTACGGCCTCTCTGATCCTGTTGGCGCCGCGCGGAACCGCGCGCGGCGCGCAGAGACTTCGAATTCTTCTCAGTCTCTGAGCGCGAACAAGGGTGTCAGACACCTTTTCCTGGTGATTCCGTGTCGGGCGGAACCCCGCGTTCCTGCGTCACTCCCTGGCAAGTGCCCCTTCCCGGCCGCCAAGGAGAACTCCCATGACGAACTCGACCCGAACCCCGCACCGTTGCTGCCTGGCCCTCCTGGCGGGAGCTTGCGTGCTTTCCTCACTCTCCGTCCCCGCGGCCGCGCAGACCGTGGACCTGGACTGCTCGGCGACGCCGCTCGTCGAACCGCGTGTGACGCTGGCCTGGCCGGCGGTCCCCGCGCCGTCCTCGGTGGCGACGTTGCCGGCCACCGACGCGCTGCTGATCCTGTCGAACAGCAGCGCGCAGGCGCTCGACTACGAGCTCGTCGGGCGCATGAACGCGCACGGACTCCGGCGCGAACTCTCGCTCGACACCGGCACGTTGCCTCCGCACGGGACAGGTACTTTCTTCGTCCCGCTGGCGGCGATGGGCATCGACATCTCGAACCTGGCCTTCTCGGGCAGCCTGCTGGTCGAAGCGCGCGTCCACTCCACCAGCGGCGCGTTCCTCGACCGCTCCTTCGCGCCGCAGGTGTTCTTCCACCGCGATGCGGCGGGCGCCATGAAGCTCTACCGCGAGCAGGCGCGCCTGACGCAGTTCAACGGCGGTGACCTGCAGGGCACCGTGTTCACCACGCTGCCCCGGGCCGTGCTGGGCGTGTTCGACGGCGGGCAGGGCGAGGGTTTGGCCAGCGAGGACACCGGTCCCCGGACCGGGCGCATCCTGGCCGAGCCCATCCCCGTGGGCTTCGATCGCTGGGAGTTCTGCCTGCGCTGGGTCTACCAGTCGATCGACAGCGGCTTCGGCGAGGATCACTACACCTTCGGCACGCTGATGAAAGGGCGCGGCATGCGGGTCCAGGTCGACCACGCCAACTGGCCGGCGCCCATGCTCTTCACGTGCAGTCAGGACAACGGCTGCCTGGCGTTCTCCGCCAGCGAGAATACGGGCTTCGTGGTCACGGTGTTCGCGGAGGCGCGCCTGGGCGAGGACAGCGACATCATCCTCAAGGCGTACCCGACGGAGAGCGAAGCCAACCAGTTCCCGAACGATCCTCCGCAGTGGGTGTTCGTCGCGAACCCGGGTGGTCAAGCGCGCCGGGTCTACTACCAGAACGAGGCGTCCGAGCTGTCGAACCTCATGGCGTTCGGGAGCTTCGTGTTCTACCGCGTCGATTCGTACACGCAACCTGGTCTCGCGGGCCCGGCCACGCTGAAGATGGTCACCGACAACAACGACTGCAACGGCGGCGGTTCGTGCCAGCCGAACAACTTCGTGCAGATGGAGCCGGGCAAGACCAACCGCAAGTTCCTCGTCGGCCACGAAGTCTCGCACTGGATCCACCGCCGGTGGACCGGCGACGACATGGGCTACTTCAACGATTCGTGGTCGGCCAATTCGGCCGATGCGGACTGCGCCTTCCTGGGCGTCGGCTCGCACGCGATGCGCTCGAAGGAGCGCGCGGCCGGGGGCTTCATCGAGGGCTTCGCGCACTACCTCACGGCGCTGGCGTGGAACCGCCACGATCAGACCGGCGGCATCTTCAAGTACTACAAGGAGGTCGCCGACCCGCCGTACGACGACCTGGAGGCCGACAACTGGATCGTCGACCTGGACGGCATCGGCGGCAATCCGTCGGGCGGCGTGTCGAACTGGATGGCGAACATGTGCTTCGTCTCGGACGGGCACTCGGTGGAGATGGACTGGCTGCGCTTCTTCTGGGATTACCGCACGAACGCCGGGACGAAGCCGAGCCACTGGCAGGTGTTCCGCCACATCCAGTTCACGCGCGACAGCTACCCGTGGCTGAACAGCCTGACGACCTACGACCGGCTGCTCGACGCCATCGGGGACGCGGCGCTGGGGCAAGGTGGGCTGGAGGCGCGCTGGATCAGCCTGGCCGCGGCGAACGGCGTGGCGCAGTAGCGCACAGCGTTCACCGTCGAGGCGGCGGCTCGCGGCGTGAGGCCGCGGGCCGCCGTGCCCCACGGCAGGGCGGGGCGGCGTGGCGGGTCACGCCGATCGAGCCTAGAGTGCCTGCGCGTGCTCGCCATCCTTCAGGACAAGCCGGGCTTCCTGCAGATGGAGCTCTTCCGACTCGGGGGCGTGCCCGTCACACCCGCGTCGCTGGGGCAGGGTCTCCTGCTGCTGGTCCTCGTGTGGATCGCGTCGAACCTGACGCGGCGCCTGTTGCGCGATCGCGTGCTCAAGGCGACTGCGCTGGACGTCGGCGCGCGCGAGGCGATCGCGCGGATCAGCGGCTACGCCGTCCTGATCCTGGGCGTTGCGGTGGTGCTCTCGACGGCCGGGCTCAACCTCTCGTCGCTGGCGGTACTGGGCGGCGCGCTCGGCATCGGCATCGGCTTCGGCCTGCAGAACATCGTCAACAACTTCGTCAGCGGGCTGATCATCCTGTTCGAGCGCCCGATCACGGTCGGCCAGCGCGTCGAGGTCGGCGGCACGACCGGCATCGTGCAGCGCATCGGCGCGCGCAGCACGACGATCGTCACGAACGACCGCATCACGCACATCATCCCCAACGCCGAGTTCGTGTCGAAGCCGGTCATCAACTGGAGCCACGGCGGCGACCTGCTGATGCGCGTGGCCGTCCCCGTCCGCGTCGCGCGCGGCAGCGATCCGCGCGCGGTCGAGCGCGTGCTGCTCGACGTGGCTGCGGCGAACAAGGACGTGCGACAGGACCCTCCGCCCGACGTGCTGCTCGACAACTTCGGGAGCGATGCGATCGAGTTCCGGCTGCGCGTGTTCTCCGAGACCCTGTCGGGCACGCCGGCCGTGCTGCGCAGCCAGCTGAACTTCGCGATCTGGGACGCATTCGAGAAGGCCGGCATCGAGACCGCGTTCAGCTCGCGCGACCTGAGCATCCTCGGGCCCGTGCACGTCGAGCTCGACCGCGGCGACGGCGCCGCGCAGACCGCTGCGGACCCGCCGAAGCCCGACGAACGCCCACGCGCGGAGAGGCGTTGAGAGACCGAGAAAGAATCGATCGTACGGTCTCGTAGATTTGAGTGGCGCCGCTTCGCGGCGCGAGAGGCTTCGAATTCTTCTCAGCCTCTGAGCGCGGTCGCGGGACATTCCCGCACGTGCGCGCAAGCCGCGGCAGTCCGGATCCGATGAAGGACGCCATGGGACCCTGCGGCGGCATCGACCTGGGCGGCACGAAGATCCAGGCGGTCGTCGTCGCGCCCGACGGCCGCGTGCTGGGCAGCGCGCGTGGCCCGACGCCGCGCGATCGCGGAGCCCAGGGCGTCGTCGACGCCGTGGCCGAGCTCATGCGTGCGGCCGCCGTCGGCGCGAGCACGCCTCTGGCGGACCTGGGCGGCATCGGCGTCGGCACGCCGGGCGCCGTGGATTCGGCGCGCGGCACCGTCACGGGCGCGCGCAACCTGGCCGGGTTCGAGGGCCAGATCCCGCTCGCCGCTCAGCTCGCGAGCGCGCTCGGCCGGCCCGTGCGCCTGGGCAACGACGTCGGCGTCGCACTCGACGCGGAGGCGCAGCTCGGCGCCGGCGCGCAGTGGCGATCCTTCCTGGGCGTGTGGTGGGGGACGGGCGTCGGCGGCGGCGTCGTGCTCGAAGGCCAGCGCTGGCGCGGACGCGGTGCCGCCGGCGTGATCGGTCACATGGTCGTGCGCATGGGCGGCCGGCCGTGCCCGTGCGGCCGGCGCGGTTGCGTCGAGGCCTACGCCGGTCGCCGCGCGCTCGAAGCCCGCGCGCGCCGGCTGCACGAGCGTGGCGCGAAGACGAAGCTCTTCGAGATCGCGGACCGCAAGCGTGGCGGACTGCTGACGAGCGGCGTGTGGGCCAAGGCCCTCGAGAAGGAGGACCGCCTGGCCGAGAAGCTCGTCGACGGCGCCGTGCGCGCGCTCGCCGCGGGCGCCGCGTCGGCCGTCAACCTGCTCGACGTCGAAGCGGTCGTGATCGGCGGCGGCCTGGGCACGCGGCTGGGCGAGCCGTACGCGCAGCGGATCGCGGACGCGATGCGCACGCACTTGTTCGTCCACGACCGCCCGCCGGTCGTGAGCGTGTCGCGCCTGGGCGACCTGGGCGGTGCGATCGGGGCGGCCCTGCTGGTCTCGCGCGCCGAGTCGCGGTGAGTCGACGGAACGGGGCAGCGTTCCGAGCGCGCTACTGTTTCTTCGCGCCAGACTCTGCGGCCATCAGCACGTCGAACGCGCCCTCGCGCTCGATGTAGAAGACGCAGGGCGCAGCGCCTTCGACGGCGGTTGCGTGGTGGACGCCCCCGCCCAGCGAGAAGTAAGAGCCCGGCGGCAGCTTCTTCGGCGTCGCGCCCTCGACGGCCAGCGACAGCGTGCCGGAGATCACGACGCCGCGGTCGCCGTTCGTGTGGTTGTGCGTGGGCACCTTGGTCCCGGCCGGCCACTTGTAGAAGATCCGGTGCGCTCCCTTGGCGGGGTCGCCCCACAGCACGGACTGCTGCGCGCCCTCGAGACCGGGCATCGGCGCCCACTTCAGGTCCTCGACGGCCATCAAGCTCTTGCCGCTGATCCTGGTCGCGGCCTTCGTCTCCTCCGATCGCGCCGCCATGAGCAGCGGGATCGCGGCCAGGGCGCAACCCGCGCCCATCCAGGCCAGCTTGTGTGCGTTCATCTCGACCTCCTCGATTCCTCGCCAGGCGCCGGCCGGGCATTCCGCCGCGCGGAATGTCGCGCGGCAGACGGGCGGCGTGCGTCGGGGTTGAGCCTACCGGCGCGTGCGCGCGGCGCAGCCTGCACAACCGTGCGGGTGGAGCCGCGCTAGAGCGTCCAGAGGATCGTCACGCCGTTCGTGGAGTTGAACGTGTCGGGCGTGCAGAAGTCGGCCGAGTTGCGGTAGCGCACCTTCCTTGAAACGACGCTGGCCGCGAGGCGATCGCCCCACGGCCAGCTGGTCAGGCGCAGAAGAAGAACCCGTCAACGGGGGTCGACGGGTCCATCCATGTCAGGGGACCCAGGTCACGACCGCCGCATTCGACAGGTTGAACGTCGAGGCGGTGCAGAACGCGGCCGCGTTGCGGTACCACGTCTGGTAGAAGATCGTCCCCGGCCCCGTTACGAACGCGCCGAGCGGTGTCTCGCCGATGTCGGGCCAGTACTGCGTGCCCGCGCAAGCGGTCTTGACGCCTAGACGCCGCACGTTCCCGGTGATGCAGCGCAGGCCGTCCCCGAACATCACGCCCGCGCCGCCGCCGAGCGTGGCCGTGGCCTGGAAGAGCAGCACGCTGCTGTCCGTGCCGCGCGAGTGGTGCATGACCAGGTTGCCCGAGCTGATCGAAGCGCTGCCGTAGGCGCGCAGGCGCGCGCCGGTGCCCAGCGAGTTCAAGCAGCCTTCGGTCTCGCCCACGGCGCTGTTGTTGCCGCACGGACAGGCCGTTCCGCTGCCGTCGCCGGGGCAGATGTACGCGTGGCCGGGCGCTTCGTTGATCTGGCCCCGGATCTCGCCGCCGCCGTTGGCGGTGGTGTGGATGTTGACGTAGGTGAGGCCGGCCAGGATGTTCGCCTGCTGGCCTTCCGCGAACGAGATCGTGCCGCACTTGGGCGTGCCGAGCGACAACAGGAACAGGATCCCTGACGGCGTGCCAGGCGGGGAGAAGCCGTGGATGTGCGCGTTGTTCTCGGGCGAGCTCAGGTTCGCGTGGGAGATGCGGTAGCGGATCGTGTTCGCGACCGTGTCGACCGCGAAGGCACCGATGCCCGTTCCGGCCGTCACGACGGGCGGCGTTTCCTGAGCGCCGTCGGCGCGCGCAAGGAAGGTGAACACGGTCTGGGCCGACGCGGGTGCAGCGAGACCGGCGGCGCAGAGGACGAAGGGCAGGATCAGGGAACGCAGAACGGGAGTCATGGTCGTGAGACCTCCTTGGGTCTTCACGGTAACCCTGCTCCCGCATTCCCGACAGGTGGGGCGGGTGCCCGAAACGGGCTTGGAAACGGCACGGATCGCGCGAGTCACTGCGACCGTCAGCGGGTCTCGAAAAAGGGAGTTTTCGCGCAACGCGCGGCCCTGCGCGTCGCTACGGCGAAATCGAGCCGGCCTCGTGCAGCCGCACGCACGCCCAATGGCCCCCGCGCGCGCGGCGCGCGCGCTCGGCGCGCGCCCCGCGCGCCCAACGGAATGAGGGCGCGCGGTTCAAGCGCGCGCCCTCAAGGCAGCCAGAGCAGCGTCAACCCGTTCGTCGTGTTGAACGTGTCGCTCGAGCAGAAGGCCGCGCTGTTGCGGAACCAGGCCTGGTAGTGACGCACGCCGCCGGCGACGGGCACGAGTCCCGCCAACGAGATGGCGGGGTCGCCGGCGACGCCGTGGCCCAGAGCGACCGCGCCGCCGCTAGCGATGCGCGTGCCCAGGTGGATCACCGCTCCGCCTGCACAGCGCAGGCCGTCGCCGAAGACGGCGCCCGCGCCCCCGGCCATCGTGGTCGTGCCCTGGAAGAAGAGCGCCGGCGCCGAGTCGGGCAGGCCGTCCGCCGCGAGCGCGACGAGGTCGCTCGACACGGAGGGATCGCCGAATGCGCGCAGACGGGCGCCGGCCGCGTTGTGCGAGTGACCGCAACCGCGGCCGGCCGCGCCTGCGTTGCCGCACGGACACGGCGTGCCGCTGCCGTCGCCGGCGCAGAACGGCGCGCCGGGCGACGTGCACGAGCGGGAGTCGACGAGGAATCCGTCGAGACCGCCCTCGACGACGTGGCCGGAACCGGCGTCCGTCACCGAGAAGCGGAAGCGCACCGTGCTCGTCGCCGGCACGTCGACGCCGACTTCGATCGCATCGGACGTCCAGGCGTCCGTCTCCACCGTGAAGTTGCGCACCACCTGCCAGACGATCCCGGCGGCGTCGGTCGCGACCTCGACGACGAACCCGTCGCCCGCGCCGATCGTGCTCGTGCTGCCGAGCCACCACGACCAGCTCACGTGCGCACCGCCGGAGAGGTCGAGCACGGGCGACGTCAGGCTGGTCGTGCCGTCGTCGACGTCGGAATCGCCGGCCATGTTCTGCGTCAGGTAGCACGCCCCGGAACCGTCGGCATCCGCCGGCGGATCGCCGCGGTTCGCGTTCACGGGGACCGCGCGCTCCCAGGCGCCGGCGGTCAGCCCGCCCGTGTTCGAGACGGACCAGCCCTGGTCCAGCTGGAAGTCGTCGGCGAACAGGACGTTCTGCGTCGCGACCTCGGCCGTGAGGAACACGCCCGGCGCGCCGGCCGGGAACGTGCGCGTGCCGCACCCGGCGTCCTGCGCGCTGAAGTAGTACTGCGGCTGCGCGCCGCACTCGAACGGCGGCAGGCAGCCCGAAAACGTGCCGCCGCCGGCGTCGCTCATCGGGTACGCCGTGAACGAGCCAGCGCCGTCGCGCGCGTGCAGCTGCACGCTGCCGGCCACGATCGAGCTCGCCGCGCGCACCTGCACGAGCGTCGGGACGCCCGGCGCCAGCAAGTCGGGCGGGACGCCCTCGGGCGCGACCCCGGCCCGGCAGATGCCGCGCGGGTTGGCCAGCGCCGCTAGCAGCCCGGAGTGCGAGGCCGCGGTGCCGTTGTTCGCTCCGCCCGTGCTCGTGCAGCCGCCGTGCGTGTGGATGCCGATGGCGAGACCCGTCGGCTCGTGGATCACGGGCGAGCCCGAGTTCCCGCCCGTCGTGTCCGCGCGGTAGGAGAGCACCGGTCCGTTCGACGTCGTCCAGGCGCCGGCGTGCGTCTGCTGGACCTGGTTGTGTTGCGGCGGCGTGTCGTCCGTGCCGTAGCCGGTCACGCGCAGGTCGTGCGCAGGGTCGAACGCGGGCGGCGCGGCCAGCACATACGTCGATCCCTGGGCCTGCGCCGCTGTCAGGCCGGTCGTCGCATTCGCGAAGACGCCGAAGTACGTCCAGTCGTTGCCGACGCCGCCGTTGCCGGTGGTCTGCAGGCTGGAGGGATCGAGCGCGTACTGATGCTGCGGCGGCGGGTGCTGCAGGTTGCCGCTCGCCGTCGAGAGCGGCACGTTGAATTCGGCCACCTGCATCGAGTCGCCCGCGCAGTGGCCGGCCGTCAGCAGACACTGGTGGCAATCGTCGATGAGCCAGCCGGTGCAGCCGACGGGGACGAGCCGCGCCGCGCGCGGGTCGGTCGACAGGACGCGGTCGTCGGTCGCGTTGCAGATCGTGATCGATTCCTGCGGCGGCGGCAGGACGCCGGCGGTCAGCCGGCTCAGCACCACGCGACTGGGTCCCGCGAACGGCGGCGCGACGATCTCGACCAGCACGGCGTCACCGTTGAAGTACGCGCTCGTCAGTTGCCACTGCCGCACGCGGATTGCGTCGAGCTCCTGGACCGCGCCGTCGAGGACGGAGGTCACGCGCAACCGCGCTCCCGTGCCTGCGAGCGCGTCGCCCGCGAGCTGCACCAGATCGAAGTCGAGCCGCAGCCAGGGCGCGCCGGGTGCGTCGAGGACGGCCGAGGCGACGACGCTCTCGACCGCGCGCGGGTTGGCGGCCGGGCCGCTGTCCCACGCGACGCGCACTTCACGGCTCGAGAGCGCCGAGGTCTGGGCCGTGGCGGGTGCGCAGAATGTCACGCAGGCCAAGAGGGCGAGGAGGCAGGGGGACGTGTGCGGGAGGCGCATGAGGCGAACCCAGCTTATCGAAGAACCCGGAAGTCCTGGTGGGCCCCCTGATCGGGGGCCTGCACCCTACTTCTGCAAGTGCACGAAAACGCCCTTCTTGTTGCTCGTGACGACGTCCAGACGGCCGTCGCCGTCCATGTCGTGCGCGACGAACTGAGTGCCCACGCCCGAATCGCCGTGGATGAAGTACTTCTCGAATGCGACGCCGCCCGGACCGCGCGTGAGGCGGAACCACACCAGGACGGCCGGTTCCTGCGAGCCCGGATCGCCCGAGGGCCCATGCGCGTACCAGCGCTTGCCCGTGATCACGTCGCGCACTCCGTCGCCGTCCACGTCGGCGACGACCAGCGAGTGGCTCTGTGAGAACGAGTCGTCGATGAGGTGCTCGACGTAGCTCGCCGCTCCCGTGCGCTCCCACCACCACACGCCGTACGCGTGCGGCGAGCTCGTGAACACGTCGAGATCGCCGTCGCCGTCGACGTCTTGCGTGTCCATCTGCGCCGCGCCCTGCGGGCCGTGAGTGCTGCTGCCCAGCCAGCTCGCGGGCTGGAACGGCCAGGGTGACGTGCGCCGGTCGAGCGGCGCCGCGTACCAGCCTTCCGGCACGAGCACGTCCGCGCGTCCGTCGCCGTCCACGTCGGCCAGACCCAGGCCGTGGTGGAAACGCCGGAAGCCGGGCTGACCCGGCACGTTGATCGGGTGCACGATCCACGGCGCGGTCGGGTCGGGACCGGTCTCGAGCCACACGACGCGCCGCGCGCTCTCCTTCCCCATCAGCAGGTCGATCCGGCCGTCGCCGTCGACGTCGACGAAGGCCGGGCTCTCGTTCGAGACCTCCGGCGCGATGACGTGACGCTGCCAGTGCCCGAGCGCGCCGGCCGGGTTCCTGAACCAGCGCGCCTCGGCGCCCGGGAACCCGACGGAGAGGAAATCGACCCAGCCGTCGCGGTCGACGTCGGCCGCGCCGCCCACGAAGCAGTCGCTGAGGCCCGTGGGATCGTAGGTGCCGGGCAGCGCGAGCTCGCGGCGTTCCCAAGCCGGCGCGCGGTACCAGAACTCGCCCGCCAGCACGTCGAGCCGTCCGTCGCGGTCGACGTCGGCGACCGCGACGCCCTCGCTGCGGAACGCGGTGTCGAGCACGTGCGTCTTCCAGGCCGATCGCGGCGGCAACGACGAGCCCAGGTCCTGCGGGGTGCTCCCCGCGAGCACCGTCGCGATACAGGCCGAGGCGTGGAGGTGCATGTCCGTCCTCTAGGTGTTGCCCCTGGCCATCCTACATCCGGCGCGCGTGCGCTTCAGCGCGCTTCGCCGCCCGCTTCGGGCGCGAGCGACTGCAGTGCCGGCCGCAAGCGCAGGAGCGCGCGCACGAAGCGCTTGCTGGCCGCCGCCGGCTCGATCGAGAGCTCGGCCGCGGCCTCTTCGTTCGAGAGACCCTCGAAGTGGCGCAGCGCGACGATCTCGCGGTCGAGCTCCTCGAGCTCCTCGAGCGCGGCGAGAACGCGCGAGCGCCGCTCCTCGCGCTGCGCGGCCTGCGTGGGGGAGGTCGAGCCGGCGACGAACGCGTCGGCGACGCAGGCCGCGCTGATGCTGGGCCGGCTCTCGAGTATCGGGCTGTCGCGCCCCGCGTCGCGCATGCGCGCGGCCAGGTGGCGGCGCTGGGCGCGCGCCAGCGCCTGACCCGTCGTCAGCCGCAACCAGACGCGGAAGGGCAGCGCGTCCTGCGCGCGCCAGGACGGGAACCGCTCGACGACGTCGACCCACGCCTCCTGCACGACGTCGGCCGGATCCAGGCGCCGCCGCAGGGCTGCGTCGAGACGCAGATCGACCATGCGCACGAGCACGGGCTGGTACAGGTCGAACAACTGCGACAGGACGGCCTCGTCTCCCTGACGAGCCTGCGCGACGAGGCGATCGCTGAGGTCGGTGTCCATGACGAGCTACCCGCGCATTCTAGCGTGCCACCGGGATCCTCACCGACTCGCCGCTGGCGGCTGTGTCTCTTTCACGATCGGGCGTCCTCCCAGGGAGGCCGCTCGTCCAGCGGCGACCACATCGGCCGCCGCGCGAGCCAGCGATCCGGCTCCTTCTCGAAGGCGCCGAGCTCACGCGCAAGCTCGCCCGTGAGCGCCTCGCGGTCGGCCGCCAGCGCGCTCCACAGCAGGGGGTGCACGCGGTGGCGGTGAGCGTCCATGGGGTCGCCATGCGAGCCGCGCGGATCCGTCTCGGACGCGCGTTGCACGCGCTCGACGAATCCGGCCAGCGCCTCACGCGCGATCTCCGCCCGGTCGCCGTCTTCGAGCGCGTGCCACGCCGACCAGAACAGGACCTCGGGCTCGACGCGGTCGCTCTTCACGCGTCCGTGCGAAGCAGCCAGGTTTTCGGCCCGCGCGGCCTTGCGCAGCTGCGCCAGGCGCGCGGGCGCGCGCTGCGCGAGCGTCTCCGGCGCGTCGGCCAGCAGCTGGTCCTGCGCCAGCACGCCGCGCAGTCGAACGCGCGGATGCGCGGCCAGCCAGCGTGCGTAGTGCGCATCGAGCAGCACCGCTTCGACCAGGTCGGCCGCGCTCGTCTTCGACATCTGGCCGCGCATCTCCCAGCTGGCCTCGTCGTACAGCATCGCCGCCTCGAGCGGCGCGTCGAGCTCGGGCACGTCCTTTGGATCCAGGACCTTGCCGCTCTTCACGTGCAGCTCGCCCGCGATCTGCACGCGGTTCAGGTTGCCCTCCGAGTAACGCATGATCTGGTCGGGCCGGTAGCCGTCCTCGTCCGGGTGCGAGGACTGCCAGTAGCCCGGGTCGATGCTCTGCGCGTGGAGGCGCACCGAGCGCGCGAACGCGAAGTTCGTCTGGAACACGTCGCGCGGGCTCCCGATCGGACCGCGCGCGTCCATGGCGCCCTTCGCCGGCACGTGCGACGGCCCGAAGCCGCGATCCAGCAGCGCGTTCTCCACCGTCAGCGTGCCGATGGACTGGGGGTGATAGGCGCCGTGCCAGTACTGGTCGATCGTCGTGCGGAACGCGTCGAGGCGGCGACCCGTCGCGCGGAAGCTGCGGTCGTCGGAGTTCGGGTAGTCGAGGATCCACGTCGAGAGCTCGGGGTGGTTGACGCGCGTCGCGATGTCGTCGGCCAGCAGCGAACCGCCCAGGAACGCTTTCGCGCTGAACGAGAACTGCCCGCCGCCGTGCGCCATCGAGGCGACGAGCTTTTCCTTGCGCGGCACGTCGAACACGAAGCGCTGGAGGAAGGCCACGAAGCGCTCGTCGTAGAGCCAGGCCAGCGGCACGGGCTTGATCGAGAACTCGAAGGTTTCCGGATCCAGGCCGAAACGCAGCTCGAAATCGGGTCCACGCCGCGCATTCGAGAAGCGCAGGTTCTGTCGCTCGACGTCCCACGGGTCGCGGTCGACTTCGCGCTCGACGCGGGCGAACACACACGCGGGGTCGCCCTCCGCAGCCAGCTTCCGGTACAGCTCGACGATGCGCCGGCCGACGGCGTTCGCCTTCTTGAGCATCCAGCGGTCTTCGAAGTACGCGTCCTCGCCGCCGGGTCGGCCGGACATCTTTCTCCACTTGTGCACGGCCTTGGCGCTCGAGAACGTCGGCTCGAGCCCGACCCAGGCCTCGTCGATGCCGGTCGCGTCCGCGCGCCGCGCACGGTCCAGCGCGTCGAACCAGGGGTCGGCGTTGGCGGGAGTCTTCCTAGCCGACTTGCGCGCTCCCGTCGTGCGCTTCATCGATCCGCGCGAGTCGCCTGCGATCGCTGGTTCCCGGTCCTGGTCGCGATCGCATCGCGTCGGGCTTGCACGCGGCGCCCGCGGGCGGCGGCGTGACCGAGCTGCTGCATGCTGGGGCCGCGCTGGAGCCTCAGCTCGTTCTGCTTCGCGCGCAGGTCTCCGCTCTGCTCCTTGCTGCGCGGCCTCTCGGTCGCGACCGACTTCGGGTCGGACTTCTTGCGGTCGATCCTCCCGTTCGCCGCCGGCGCGGTCGAGGTCGTTCGGCCGGTGATCTTGGAGCGGGACTCGGCCTTCGCCGTCTTCTTGGAGGACACCGTGGAGGCCATCTTGGGAGTCTTCTTCTTCTTCGACGTCTTCTTGGATGCCGGCTTCGCCGCGCCGGGCATGATCGCGCCCGAGCGGCGCGCGCTCTCCTGCTCGAGCCGGGCCAGCGCTGCGGTGAACGCCGTGACCTTGAGCAGCGTCTTGGCGTTGCCCTGCGCGGCGCGCGAGCCGCGTGGCGCACGCTGGCTCTGGGCTACCGCCTGCTCTCGATGTAGGAAGTCCTCGTAGTGCTTGCGCAGGTGGCGGGCGCGCTCGATCTCGGTGCGCAGCAGGGCTTCGCCGAGCTTCTCGAGCGACTTGGGCTGGCTGGCGTGGACGAGGTCCTTCTCCTCGCGCGTCATCAACGTGGCGGTCTTGGCGGTCAGGCTGGCCATGTGTCTCCTGGAGTCGGGTGGTGCGGGATGCGGCCCCGGAGGGCCGCCGTGCGGACGAGTTTGTACACGTGGCAGCACGGAGACGCCGCGAACGGGCGGCCCGAGCGTGCGTGCCCGTGCTCGGGCCATGCAGCTACGATCGTGCCAATGCGCGGTCTCGTGGCCCCGACCCCGCTCGCGGGGCTCGACGGAGAGGCCCGCGTCAGCGCGACTCGAGCCCGCCCAGACCCGGCCTCCACTGCAGCGTCATGCGGTCCTCGAAGTCGCGGGCGGAGCGCTGCAGCGCGCGCATCGTGGCACCGTCCGCGCACCACGTCGCGGGCACGACGAGCACGTTCGTGCGGTTCTTCGCGGCCAGCTCGGCCAGCACGGCCGGCAGGCTGCGCTCGCCGGACGCGTCGGCCAGGACGAGCCGGTGGAAGCGGCTCGTCTTCGCCAGGGGGTCGTCCGCCTGCAGCGCGCGCCAGGCCTCGCGCTCGTCCGCCGCCAGATCGTCGGGCAGCACGACGACGGTCGAGCCGCCGAAGGAACCCGGGCACTGGGGGAGGCGACCCGGTTGCGCGCACTCCGCGGCGCTGACCGTCAACGCGATCTCGGTCGAGCCCGCTGCGTCGGGCGACGACTCGTCGAGGATCGCGATGCGCACACCATCGCGCCGCGAGCGTGCGTCCGCCATGCGCCGCGCCCAGCTGCGCGCACGCGGCCCGTCGACGCGCACGTGAGCCCGCGGCGCATCCGCCGGCACGTCGCGCGCCGCGAGGCCCAGCGCGGCCCGCACCGCGTTCTCGCGCCCGAGCTCCGCATCCCACGGGCCGCCCTCGGCCGCGGCCAGGTCGGCGTCGAACTCCACGCCGCGGTACTCCGCCAGCTCGCCCGTCCACCACTCTGTGTCGGCTTCGCCCGCCATCACGCGCAGCGACTTCGCGACTGACGGCTCGGAACCGCGGTACTCCGGCAACGGCAGCGGGAAGTCCTTGATCTTCGCGTAGCGCCGCGGCTCGAACGCCAGCGCGCGCGCGCCCAGCTCCTGGCTCAGCAACGACACCGCCGCCACGGTGGTCGCACCCGTGCCTTCGCCGGCCAGGCACACGCGCTCGGGGTCGACGGGTTGGTGACGCAGGATGAACCCGCACGCGCGCTCGACGCCCTCGCGCAGCGCGCTCACGTCCTCGTGGAACGAAGCCGGCCAGAACCAGCGCCCGCCCGCGACCAGATCGTCCTGCAGCTCGCGGTAGGGTGCCTCGACGACCGCGATCGCGCTCTCGGCGCCGACACGGTCCTTCCACAGCGCGAACGCGTCGCTGGCGGTCTCGCCTTCGTCCGCCAGCCAGATCAGCAGCGGCACGTGCGCCGTCGAAGTGGCTTGCGGCGGCACGTGCAGGCGGTACTCGAGCTTGCGCGGAACGAAGACGGCGTACGTGCCCTCGTCGACGTCCTGCGCACGCTCCTCGGCGAACACGACGAAGTCGGCGAACGGCGCGCCCGAGATCTCCCCGACGCCCGGATTCGCGCTGGGCACCACCGCCACCGTCAGGACGCGCGCATCCGGCGCGCGCAACGCGAGCTGGCGCGCGGTGCCGTCCCAGAACTCGCTGTGGAACCCGCCGTTGACGTGCAGCACGACGTGATCGGGATGGCGCTTCAGCGCCAGCGCGCACGACTCGCCCATCGAGTTGTCCCACAAGGACTGCACCGAGGTCAGGCGCTCGTCCGGCGACGTCGGAGTCGGTCCCATCATCGCGGCGTGACCGCGCACGGCGTTGTCGACGCGCCGCCAGTACGCGGGCGTGTTGGCCTTGAGCTCGGCCGGCGTCGTGGCACGCTCCTGCGCATCGAGCGCCTGGATCCCATCCGTGGCGACGCGCCGGCGCAGCGGCGCCGGGAAGTTCGAGGCGGCGACCGGGCGACGCTGCTCGCGCGCGAGCTCGATCATGGGACGGTAGGCCGTGCGGTAGTTCGACCACGGGCGCGCTCGGGCCAGGAATGCAGCCTCGTCGATCTCACCGCGCACGTACGCGTCGAGCGCCGGCTGCACGTCGCGGTCGAACATCTCCATCGCCAGGACGACGTTCCCGCCGCGGCGCTCGAGCAGCCCAGCGTAGGTGGCGAGCTCGACACGGTGCGTCGTCTCGTCGATGTGCGTCTCGCCCAGGAACACGACGTCGGCCTGCGCCAGCTCGTCGAGCATCGCGTCGAAGCTCACGCGCTCGCCGCTGCGCCCGTCGCGCACGGAGACCGCGTGCTCGAGCGGCGGCGCGGACCACGGCGCGGCGTGTTCTTCGACGCTCGGCGATCTGGACGTGCTCTTGCAGCTGCCGAGGAGAGGGGAGAGGCACAGGATCGTGATCGTGAATCGCTGCATGGGCGGAAGCCTAACGCCCGAGCACCCGATCCGATCCCGCTGCGCGCGCGACCCGCCTAGCGATCGACCAGGACCGCGATCCGCTCGCCGCGCGGGTCGACCCATAGCAGGTCGCCGCCGCAATCGACGAAGACGAAGCCGCGGTCGCCGAGGCGGTGGAGCAGCTCGTGCCCCCCGAGCGCCAGCTCGAACTGGACTCCGGTGTCGAGGTCCTTCACGAACTCGCGCCCACCGCGGCCAAACTCGCGGAGGACGACGGTGCGCGAGCTGCCTTCGCTCTCGACCCACGACGCGCTCAGGCGCTCGTTGGACCAGGGCTCGTGCAATGGCGAGCCGTCGGCCGTCGAGAGCGCCGATGTGGTGTCCTCGCAGCGCACGAGGATCGCTGAACCGTCGGGGGAAGGGGAGACGTTCGTCACGCCCGTGGCGAGGACATCCGCTCGACTCTCGTCCTCCAAGTCGAAGAGGCGCAGTGTGCCGTCCTGCACCGCGAGGACGCGGCCCGCGTGCGCGGACAAGAAGATGCGGTGCCCCAGGATGGTGGCGGGCATGTCGCCCGCAAACGATCGTTCGAGGCCGCGCGCGGGCCAGCGCACGCGCAGCTCGTTCGAGCCGTCCGGGCGCTTCCTGGACGACGTCCCGTCCGCCCATGTGGGCACGAGACGCGACGGGCTGGTCGGCAGAGAGTCCGTCGAGGTGATGTCCAGGCCGTCCTCCGACGCCTCGACGCTCACGACCTCGTCGAGCGCATTCCAATCGCGCAGGGTGAAGCGCGCGACCCGCAGCGTCCGCGCCCCGTCCCACGGCGACGGGTAACCCGTCCAATGGTCGCGCAAGAGCATGCCCGGCCACGCCACGACCTCGTGCTCGCGCGTCTCGAGGTCGAGGACGAACACCGAGTGCGGAGCCTCGGCCCCGTAGGGCACGGACGCCTCGACCTCGAGCGCGATGTAGCGGCCGTCCGGTGACGCCGTGGCGGCCCTGAAGCGCGTGCGCGGGTGCTCGAGCCCGGCGACCGCGCGCCGGTAGAGCTCCGTGGCCGTGCCCAACCCGCCCGTCACGACGAGCGCGCCGAGCGTCACGAGGACGACGCGCGCACGAACGCGGCGCAAGCCGAGTTGGCGCTGGCCTTGCGCGAACGCGACCGCGCCGAACGCGAGCACGAGCACGGCTCCTGAGCTGGTCGCGAACAGCCAGTAGGTCGGGCTCCATTCGACGCCCGCGAGCTGCAGGCCACGCGACAGAAGAAGCACCAGGCCGGCCAGCGCTCCACCGACGATCGCCGCGAGCATCATGGCGACCAACGCGCTCTCGACGATCAGCGAGCACAGCACGCCCGCCGCCGCGACGAGGGCCAGGAACGGCAGTCCGGTCCACATGGATCCCAGGACTTCCCCGAAGTGAGCGAGCGAGCGCGGCGTGCCGTGGGCCGATTGCAACGCGTACTCGCACGCGATCGCCCAGGCGGCCAGGCTGAAGATCGTCAGCGCGAGGAACGCGACCTTGGCGCGCCACAACGCCAGCGCGCTCACCGGCAGGAGCGACTTCGTCCGCATGCGCCCGCTGGCGCAATCCGTCGCGAACGAATCGGCGGAGAAGTAGAGCGTCCACAGCGCGAGGAGGATCGCCACGCTGTACGCGGCCGCGTTGGCCGCGGCGAAGTCGGGGGGGAAGAACGTGTGAACGGCCGCGAGCACGGCGGCAGTGACGCACGCGGCGGCGAAGAGCGAGGTCCGGGCTTCACGCGCCTCGAGGCGCACGAGGGTCATGAGGGTGCTCATCGGGATCCTCCGGTCGCGGGCAGGGCGAGCAGCGTCATTTCGAGGTCCACGCCG
Organism: Planctomycetota bacterium; assembly: GCA_031400875.1. Lineage (GTDB taxonomy): Bacteria > Planctomycetota > UBA1135 > UBA1135 > JAEUHZ01. Next base: position 83,526 of record JANNQS010000054.1, read on the forward strand.
CCGCGTTCCGCACGACCGACGACCTCGATGTCGCCGGTGCGCTCGATCCGGCTTCCGGCCAGGATGGCGACGCGATCCGCGAGCCGCTCGACGTCGGGAATCGAGTGGCTGACGAGCAGCACCGTGCGCGCTTCGTCGCGCAAGGACGTCAGCACCGCTGTCGTGATCGCGTGGCGTACGCCGACGTCGAGTCCCGAGAAAGGCTCGTCCAGCAGCAGCATCTCGGGCGCGTGGGCGAGCGCCGCCACGAGCGCCAGTTTGGTGCGTGCGCCCTTCGACATCTCCGCAACCTTCGTGCGCTCGTCCAGCTCCAGCACGTCGATCCAGCGGCGTTCCTCGGCCGCGCTCCACGTCGCATAGAAGCGCCCGACGAACGCCAGCCAGTCGCGACCGCGCATCCAACTGGGTACGTCGATGTGATCCGGCACGTAGCCGATGCGCGCACGGACGCGCGGCCCTTCCCGCGCCGGATCGAGGCCCAGGACGCGTGCGCTGCCAGCCTGCGGCACGAGCGCGCCCACGAGCACGCGCAGCAGCGTAGATTTGCCCGCGCCGTTGCGACCGACGAGCGCCGTCACGCTGCCGCGCCGCACGTCGAGGTCGAGGCCGTCGAGTACGGTCTGGCGGCCGAATCGCACGCCCAGACCCTTCACGCTCACAACCGGACCTTCGTCATTCCTGCTCATCACAAGCCTCCCGCACGTTTCCATCCGCTCCGGCGCGTCCACGCAGCGTCGACCCACGTCTGCACGTCACCGCGCGAAAGCCCCGCGGAATGGGCGTCGCTGACGAGCCGTTCGACGCGCTCGCGCAACACGGCGTCGCGCGCCGCGACGCACACCTTCAGGGCCCCACGCGCGACAAACACGCCGTCGCCGGGGCGAGACTCGAGCACGCCCTCGCGTTCCAGGTCGCGCCAGGCCTTGCCGACCGTGTTCGGGTTCACGAGCGCCTCGACGGCCAGCACGCGGACGGACGGCAGCCTGTCGCCCGGCCGCAGCTCCGCGGATGCAACCGCGAAGCGGACCTGCTGCGCAAGCTGCTCGCTCGGAGGCAGGTCCGCGCGCGGGTCGATCTCGATGTGGAGACGCGCGTCCATCGTGCTGACTGTCCTATCGGCCTAGGACGGTCGGACACTTGAAGCCTGACCCTGTGCGTGCGGTTATCGTCCCGGGATGCACGTCGCCGCGGTGTTCCTCCTGCTCGCGCCCCAGGTCGCTCCCGAGCACAAGATCGTCTCGGTGTCGACTACCACGGAGCTGCGAGCCGCGATTGCCGTCGCCGTCCCGGGCACGACGATCGCCGTGGGACCCGGCTCGTACGAGCGCGTGCAGATCGTCGGCCTGAAGGGCGCGCCTGGGAAGCCGATCGTCCTGGCCAACGCGGACGCCACCTCGCCCGCGACGTTTCTCGGCATGCAACTCTCCGACGTCGAGTACGTGGAGATCCACGGGCTGCACGTCGAGAGCGCGCCCGAGAACGGCCTGAACATCGACGACGGCGGCTCGTTCGACACGCCGTCGCACCACGTCGTGTTGCGCGGCGTGACCGTGCGCAACTGTGGAAAGCGTGGCAACGAGGACGGCATCAAGCTCTCCGGCATCGACGACTTCCGCCTGGAGTCCTGCACGGTGGAGACGTGGGGGCGCGGCGGTTCGGCGGTCGACATGGTCGGGTGCCGCCGCGGCGTCATTGAGGACTGCACGTTCCGCGACCGCGAGGACGATCCGGCCTCCACCGGCGTGCAGACGAAGGGCGGCACGCGCGACGTCACGATTCGCCGTTGTCGCTTCGAAAACGCCGGCCAGCGCGCCGTGAACGTCGGAGGCTCGACCGCGCTGGCCTACTTTCGTCCGAAGCCGGAGACGTTCGAGGCCAAGGACATCACGATCGAGGGTTGCACGTTCATCGGCAGCGAGGCGCCGATCGCGTTCGTCGGCGTCGACGGTGCGACCGTGCGCTGGAACACGTTCTATCGGCCGCTCAGGTGGTTCCTGCGCATCCTGCAGGAGACGCGCGAGCCGGGGTTCGTGCCGTGTCGCAACGGGACGTTCACGGACAACATCGTGGTGTGGCGCTCGGACGAGGTCTCGACGCCCGTGAACGTCGGCCCGCACGCGGCGCCGGAGACGTTCCAGTTCGCCCGCAATTACTGGTACTGCATCGACGCGCCGGGACGCAGCATCCCGAAGCTGCCCGTCGCGGAGAAGGGCGCTGCAGGCGGCGCCGATCCGCTTTTCCGCGATGCATCGAAGGGCGATCTGCGCCTCGCCGAGAAGAGCCCGGCGCGCGCGCACGGGGCCGAGGCGCTGCTCGACGCGAAGCAGCGCTGAACGAACTTGGAGTCATTGGTCTTCACTCGTTCCCTGATTCCGGCGGCCGCTACACTCCCCTGAACGTTCCGTCTGGAGGTCGACATGATCGTTCGGATCGTCGCGCTCGCGTGTCTGGTGATTCCCGCCGCGAAACCGGCTGGCCAGGATGCACCGTCGGCTTCGCCCAAGGAGTCCATCTCCGAGGCCGAAGTGTCCCGACTGCTTGCGGAGCTCGCGCAGAAGGCCGGCGCGATCGACAGCTTCGTCGCGACTTATCGTGTCGAGGAGGCTGACGAGGGGCAGGAGCACGTCATGGTCCTGTCGTACGACGCGCCAGACCGAGCTCGCCTCGAGAGCCGCAGGCCGGACGTCACGAACAACCTGTGGCTCCTCGACGGTCGCATGTACATGCGGGGAGAGTTCGGCCAGGGCGGGATCAAGGCCGAGATCGAGCTGGACGAGATCTTCACGTTCGGCGACGGATTCGAGACGGCGCTGCGCGAGGCGTTCCCCGTTGCCGAGGACGGTTCGGACGACCTCGGCGCGGGTCCGGTCTTCGGCCTCGATGTCGTTCCGGACGAATCGCAGCCCAGCGGATACGCCGTGAATGCGAGCCTGGCTTGGAACTCGAGGCGCACGCACGTGCTGACCTGGCTGAGCAACGTCGAGGGTTGGACCGGGGCCAGCCGGTACGAGAAGCGGCTCGTGCGCGAGGTGGGGGGCGACGCCGCCATCGGGCTGTCCCTCGAGTCGGGCTTCGTCGACGAGATCCGGCTCAGCAAGTCGATGCGCCTCGTGGATCTGCGCGTGAACGAGGATGTGCCGGAATCCGTGTTCGTCGTGCCCTCTGCCGAACCGGGCGCACGCGATGTGTCCGCGGAGCTGAGTCTGCAGCAACTGCGCATGGCCAGCGCGATGGCGCGGAACAAGGTCTACGTCCGGGCCGCGAAGCGCACGGAGACTGCAGGCATCGAGGACGCAGCGCTTCGAGCGAAGATGCAGACGGTGTTCCGAGAGCTGCACGCCGTCGTGCTGATCCGACACTACGGCGACTGGATCGAAGAAACCAAGCGTCGTTCGGCCGCGTCAATCCAGGAGTGGACCGAGAAGTTCAGGGAGCAGGTCCGGAACGATCCGAGCGCGCGCGAGCAGCTCCGCCTCCGTTCGACAGCGGAACGTGAGTCGCTGGTTCACACGCTCGACAAGGCTCGTGAAGCCTACGTCGCGAGCCTGCGTGCGCCTGCCCTGCGCCGAATCGACGCCGGCCTTCTCGGAGCGATCGCTGCGGTGGAGAGGAACGGCGCCAGCGACGCCTACGAGCGAGACGTCGCAACACCCGTGCTGAGGGACTTCGACGAGGGGTTGAAGGCGGCCATCGGCGACAAGTGAGTCAGGCTCGCCCCTGAGCTTCGGGTCGACCGTGCCCGCGCGGCGAGCCCGGGGCGCGGCGAGGCCGACGGCGGGTCAGACGGGGCGACCCTCGGTCGTCGGCCGCGCGAGCTTTCGCCCCAAGCGCGTTAGCGGACGCTCGAGCACGTAGTAGCTGACCGTCGCGCACGCGAAGACGAGGGCCAGGTTCCACGGCATCCACTGCGTCCACTCGGGCAGGAGGTGCGGCATCAACCGCGTTTCCAGCGGCACCTGGATGGGCGCGAAGAAGAGCTGCTGCCACAAGTAGAGGCTGTACGAGATCCGACCGATCCAGCGCAGAGGTCCCCACTCCAGCACTCGCCCCAGGAACTCCGTCGGGCGCAGCACGGTGCCCAGCAGGATGAGGGGCACGAGCATCGCGACGATCGTGTCGATCGAGGTCAGGTTCTTCCACGTCCCGATGACGATGACGAGGCCGCAGGCCACGACGAACGGTGAGGTCAAGAACCGGCGGAAGCGTGGGATCATGGTCGGCGAGACGAGCACGAACGCGGCCGCGGCGCCGAAGAAGAGCCCGTCGATCCGGATGTCCGTTCGGTACGTCAGAAAGCGAACGCCGGGCGACAGGATCGCCGTGTGGCCCTGGATCGCGCGCCACAGCGCGACGCTTGCGGCGAGGCACAGGATCGCGGCCAGCGACCGCTTCCCGCACAGGATGAGGAGGCCGGGCAGGATCAAGTAGAAGTGCTCTTCGACGGCCAGCGACCAGAAGTGGATCGTGTACCAGCCGCTGGCCGCCGACGTGGGCCAGTAGTTGCGGTAGAAGAACAGCGAGCTCGCGACGTCGCCCGACGGGATGTCCACCGAGTTGAGGTTGGCCATCACGACGATCGCGACGATGGCCAGCAGGTACGGCGGGAGGATGCGGAAGAACCGGCGCGTATAGAAACCGCGCAGGTTGATCGCGCCCGTGAGCCGCGCCTCGTCCAGCAGGCGCGAGCAGATCAGGAGCCCGCTGATCCCGAAGAAGATCGGGACACCGACCACGGCGTAGGACAGCAGGTTGTCCAGCCACTCGTTGGGATGCCCGCTCCCTGGGCCGACGAACTGGAAGCGCCCGTGGGCGACCAGCACGAGCAGGATCGCGATCGCGCGCCAGCCGTCGAGGGTCGGGATGTAGCTCGAGCTCGGCGTCGCGCCGACCGGCCCGGGACTGTCGCCCGTGGGGCCGGTTCGAAGCGTGACCATACCTTCGGTTGAAGACGCGTCGGGCGCCTCCGGGGTTCCGGAATCCGCGAAGTTCTGGGGAGAGGACACGACCCGGCCCCTAATCGGATGCCGGGGTCACGGTCCTGATGCGTACGGGGCTGCGCAGGCGCCGAGCCCTCGTCTCGAAGCGCCAGGGCGAGCTCCCGGTTTCCCCGGGGGTCGGCCGAGGACGGGTGTGCCTGCCCTGCGATCTCAGGCCAGCGATCGTCTCTGGAGTGAAGACGAGTCGCGCCGCGCCACTGGATCAGGGGGCCCGTACGATAGGTTCTGTTCGGGCTCCCCGCGCGCGGTTCCGCGCGGCGCCAACAGGGTATGAGAGAGCGTAGGATCGATTTCTTCTCGCTCTCTCAGAGGCCGAGAAAAAATCGAGGCCTCTCGCGCCGCGAAGCGGCGCCGCTCAGTGATTGTCCTCGCGCACCATGTTGCGGTTCCAGCTCGGGATCTCGACCACGACGTCGCGCGACCCGTTCGGCACCGCCTGGCACGCCAGCCGCGACGTCGGCGTCAAGCCGGGCGCGTTGTCGAGCTGGTCCTCCTCGTCCTCCGTCGCGGGCGGCATCGACTCGAAGCCTTCGCGGACGATGACGTGGCACGTCGAGCAGGCACTGACGCCGCCGCAGGCGTGGTCGATGGCCACGCCGTGGCCCAGCGCGATCTCGAGCACCGAACCGGGCAGACCGTCGCGGGAGTAGGGGAGCTCGGACGGCTTCACTTCCACCTTCACGTCGTTCGGCAGGAACGTGATCGTGTAGGGCTTCGTCGGCTTGCCGGCCGTCGTGCTCTTCAGGAAGGGGTTCTGCCCGCCCATGGTCGTCCTGGTCGAGCCCACGCAGGCGGGCCCGGGTCCAGTCTAGCGGCCGCGTCCGTGTTCCCGCCCGCGCGGCTCGTCCGCGGGACGATCCGATGCACGCGGCGCGTGGCCGGGCGCGCGCGGCGGCGGAGATGTGCGGCGCGGGCCGGTCTCGCGACGCGGCTCGTCCATGGCATCGCGCGCGGGCATCCGCGGTCCGCGTGCGCTCGGCGCAGCAGCTGGCCCTTCGGGTCGACGCGACGGCGGTGCGTCGGCCGTGCGACGCGGCGCGGAACGGGGCGGCTCCTCGTTGCGCGACGGAGAGGCACGCGGCGCGTCCGCGCTGCGGCGCGTGGGGGCGTCGCGTTCCGTGCGCTCGCGCGGCAGCGTCGAGCGCGGCTCGGCGCTGCGCGCGGGACGTTCTTCGCGCGCGGGGCCCGTCCGTTCGTTGCGAGATTCGCGTGCGGGGCTTGCACGCTCGGTGCGCGTGTCGCGCGGAGGAGCTGCACGCCCGGCATCCCGATCGCGGGCGGGTGCCGTGCGTTCGGCGCTCGTGTCGCGCGCCGGCGCGGCGCGCTCGGTGTTGGTGTCGCGCGCCGGCGCGGCGCGCTCGGTGTTGGCGTCGCGCGCCGGCGCGGCGCGCTCGGTGCGACGTCCGGTCGATTCCGGGCCGCGCCCGCTCGAGCTCGCGCCGCGCTGCGGCGCGTCCGGGCCGCGGGGGCGTACGTCGCGCTCGACGTCGGGCTGGGTGCGGCGATCCGTGCGCGGATCGGAGCGCGCCGGCCCCGTGCGAGCGACACGAGGATCGGGCACGTCGACGCGGGCGACCGGGCGCGGGTCGCGACGAGTGGGCCGCTCGGGCGGGGGCGCGTCGTCGTCGATCGGCCATTGCGGCACGTCCGGGCGCTTGCGCAGCGGGCGGTCGCGGCGGTCGATCGGATCGTCCGGGCGCGGCTCCACCTGGAACGGCTCGGCCGCGATCGGCGCGGCGTAGTCGATCGGCGCGTGCTCGTCGCGCGGCCACGATCGGCGCGGACCGCGGTCAACGTGCCCGGATCTCTCGGCCTGCGGTGCGCGCTCCCCGCGCAGATCCTCGTTCGAAGTCCGACCCATCGCCCGCGGGCCCGACGCGCCAGCCGGGCGTTCCGTCCGGCGCGGGCGCTCGTCGCGCGCCTGCGCGGGAGCGCGCGTCGCACGTTGCGGTCCGTCCGACCGTTCCGTGCGCCGCGGAGCGTCGTGCTCGTCGATCGGCTCGGGTTCCGTGGACCGCTCGACGCGCACGAGGAGCGGCCGGTCGCCGCGCATCGGTCGTTCGGCCTCGTGAATCTGCCATGTGGCCTCCCGCTGAATCTGGGTCCAGCGGCGGTGGTCCATCCCTCCGACCAGCGTGACTGCGCGGCCCTTGCGGCCGGCACGGCCCGTGCGCCCGATCCGGTGCGTGTAGTCGGTGATGTCCTGCGGCGAGCCGAAGTTCACGACCGTCGTGACGTGCAGCACGTCGAGCCCGCGCGACGCCACGTCGGTCGCGATCAGTGCCTTGACCTCGCCCGTGCGGAACGCGCTCATCACGCGGAAGCGCGCGGCCTGGTCGTAGCCGCCGTGCAGCGCCTTGATCGAGTACGGCATGCGCTCGAGGCGCCGGAACAGCTTGTCGACGTCCGTGCGACGCGAGCAGAACACCAGGAACACGTCGTCCGGGTCGCTGTTCTCGATCAGGCGCATCAGCGCCAGCCCGCGGTCGTCGTCGTCGACGCGGATGAAGCTCTGCTCGATCGTGTCGACCGTCTTCAAGCCGGCGGCCGTCGCCACCTCGGCCGGATCGCGCGTGTTCGCGCGCGCCAGCTTCAGCAGCTCGGGCGGGAACGTGGCCGAGAAGAGCAGCGTCTGACGCTCGTCGGGCGTCAGCGACAGGATCTCCTTCACGTCGTCGATGAAGCCGATCTCGAACATGACGTCGGCTTCGTCGAGGATCACGAACTCCGTCCACGGGAAGGACAGGAACTTCTGCTTGTACAGGTCGAGGATGCGGCCCGGCGTGCCGACCACGACCTGGGCGCCGGCCTTGAGGGCGCGCACCTGCGGCTCGGCCGGCTCGCCGCCCACGATCAGTGCCACCTGGATGCCGCGCGGCTTCCCGAGCTCGGCCAGGACCTTCATGACCTGCTCGGCCAGCTCGCGCGTCGGACACAGGGCCAGGCCCAGCACCGATGCGCGCTGCGGATCTATCTTGGCCATCATCGGCGCGCCGAACGCGAGCGTCTTGCCCGTGCCCGTCTCGGCCTTGGCGATGACGTCCTTGCCTTCGAGCACGGGACCGATCGCGAGCCGTTGGATCGGCGTCGGGATCGTGATGCCCATGCCCTCGATCGCGCCCTGGATCTCCTCGCCCAGCGCCCAATGGCGGAAGGTGGCGATGTCGGGCGGCGTGAGGGTCGGGTCGAGGGGGCGAATCGCCTCGGAACTCTTCGTGCTCGCGCCCTTGGAGGTCGCGGCGGGGCGGCGGCCGCGGGATGGTCCGCTACGGCCGCGCTGGAATTGCTGGGTCAACTTGGAATCGATCTCATGCTGGATGAATTGGAACCCTCGTAGGATAAGGCCTCGGTCGGGCTCCACAAGCCGACCACCTGGGAAACCCGGCCGCGCGCCCCTCGGACCGCGGCGGATGGCCGCCGAGCGCCCTCCTTCCGCATTGATGACGACCGACAGTCCGACGCACAGGGACACCCGGGCCGATCCCTGATGAAGGCCCGTCACGTCGCCCTGCTGCGCGGCATCAACGTCGGGCGCGCGAAGCGCGTGGCCATGGCGGACCTGCGCGCGCTCGTCGAGGGCCTCGGGTTCGAGGACGCGCGCACGCTGCTGAACAGCGGGAACGTCGTGTTCACCGCTCCGGGCCGCACGGCGAAGGGCGCCGCGGCGCGCATCGAGAAGGCGCTGGTCGAGGAGCTGGGCGTCGCCGCACGCGTCACCGTGATCAGCGCGGCCGAGCTCGACCGCATCGTCGACGCGAACCCGCTGCTCGACGTGGCTGGGGACCCGTCGCGCCTGCTCGTCGCCGTGCTCCAGGACGCGCGCGACCGGACCAAGATCGTGCCATTGCAGAAGCAGGCCTTCGGCGCCGACGCCCTGGCCCTCGGCCCGCGCGCCGCTTACATGTGGTGCTCGGAAGGTGTCCTCGCGAGCAAGCTGGCCGAGGCGGTCGGGCGCGCGCTGGGCAGCGGCGTGACGTCGCGGAACTGGACCACGATCCTGAAGATCCAGGCCCTGACGCGGGATGAGACCTGACCCATCGCGCGAAACCGTGCGGCGCTCCGGGAGTAGCATGGACGTGAACCGGTTCATCCCCTGGCTCCAGCACTGATCGCATGCGCATCGCCACCTGGAACGTCAACTCCGTCCGCGCGCGGCTCCCGCGCCTGCTCGAGTTCCTGGAACGCGTGCGCCCGGACGTCCTTTGCCTGCAGGAGACGAAGTGCCTCGACGAGGTCTTCCCGCTCG
>JANNQS010000055.1:0-47523 GCA_031400875.1 Planctomycetota bacterium
GCGATGGGGGTGCTGGCCGCGCGGCCCGCCACGCTCACGGACCCCTCACCGGCCGGGGGGGACCCGCACCTAGGGCCTCTGTGATCCTGCTGGCACCGTATCGACAGTCTCCCGCGCGGCGCGGGTCAGAGCGCGGAGGCCGCGAGCTCCGCGTAGTGGGCTTGGCACTCCGCCAGCAGCGGCGCGAGCCGCGCCGGCACGCGCGTGTCCTTGCGCTTGTAGGGCTGGAACCCGCTCGAGCGGTGCACGTTCGCGTACCAGAACGGCGCCCAGATCCCGTCCTCGGGGCGCGCACCGGGCTGCCACGCGAGCATCGCCGGATCGAAGGTGAGCCCCAGGCGCTCGCACAAGCGCGTCAGCACGCCGCGCGGATCCTGCAGGATCCTGTGCGCGACGAGCACGGGCGGGTCCTGACCCAGCGCGCGCAAGTACGCCAGGATCTCGGTCTGCGCGCCGTAGCCCGTCTCCCGCAGAGTCGGCTCGGGGATGTTCTCGACCAGCGACGTCAGCATCTCGGCCGGCTCGCGCGTGAGCAGGACGTTCGTGCAGCGCCCCAGGAACCCGCGGTCGAGGTCGATCAGGTGGTGCGCCATCTGCTTGAACATGACGACCGGCCGGTCATAGCGTCCGAGGATCACGTCGCGCACGACCGCGCGGCCGTCGTTTTCCTGCGCGGCCAGCACGATGTCGCGGCCGGGGTGGTCGGCGCCGGTCACGCGCAGGTAGTGCGCGTAGAGCGGCTCGTCGACGACGCGCGTGTCGGCCCGCTGTGCGAACGAGTACATCAGCGCGGTCGAGACGTTGCGCGGCCCCGTCCAGACGTTGAGGCGCAGGGTGTCGGTCATCGCGGCGGATCGTAGCGGGGGCGCAACGGTCCTCGGCCGACACACGGCCAGAACGAGCCCCGGGCCCGACAGAAGGCCGATTCCCCGCTACCCCCGCGGCGCGTCGCCTTCCATGATGGTGCCTCATGAAGTTCCTCGTCCTGGGCGCCATGGTCGTGGCCACGGTGATCGCGGGTTGCGGTCCGCCGGTCCCGACCGCCACGTCCGCGCAGGCCGCTGCGGCCGCGCCGGAAGCGCGCGAGGTGCGCACCGCGCGGGCCGAGCCGGGACGCTGGCCCCTCTCCGTGCGCACGACGGGCGAGATCGTCGCGTTCGAGGAGTCGACGCTCTCGGCCAAGGTCGCGGGCCGCATCGAGGAGCTCGCGGTCGACCTGGGCTCGCGCGTGCAGCGCGGCGACCTGGTCGCCCGGACCGAGTCGCGCGACTACGAGCTGCGCATCGCCCCGTCCGAAGCGGCCTTGGCCGCCGCACGGGCGCTGCTCGGGCTCGACGAGAGCACGCCCGGCGATGACATCGATCCGGACACGACGCCGGTCGTGCGCGCGGCGCAGGCCGAGCTCCTGGACGCGCGGCTGGAGCGCGATCGCGTCTCGAAGCTGGCGGACAGCGGCGTCTCGTCGAAGTCGTTGCTCGACCGCGCCGAGGCGCGACTCGCCACGGCCGAGGCCGAGGTCGCGGATGCGCGCCAGATGGTCGCGAACCGGCGCGCACTCGTCGCGCAGCGTCGCGCGGACCTCGAGCTGGCGCGGCAAGCGCTCGCTGACACGCGCGTGCTCGCGCCCTTCGCGGGCGCTGTGGCCGAGCGCCTGGCCGGCACCGGCGACTACCTGACGCCCGGCGATCCCGTCGCGCGGCTCGTACGCTTCGATCCGCTGCGCGTGCGCTTCGAGGTGCCCGAGCGCGACGCCGTGCTCGTGCGCATCGGCCAGGAGGCCCGCATCGAGACCGCCGGCCTGGTGACGCCGGCGGCGGCGCTCGTGGCGCGCATCAGCCCGGCTCTCGACCCGCAGAACCGCACGCTGCTCGTCGAGATCGAGCTCGGGAACCCCGACTTGACGCTGCGGCCGGGCGCGTTCGCGGCAGCCGACATCGTCGTCGATCCCGACCGCCAGGCGCTGACGATCCCGGCCGAGGCCGTGATGACGTTCGCCGGCGTCGACAAGGTCATGGCCGTGCGCGAGGGCGTCGCCGTCGAGGTGCGCATCGCGATCGGCCGCCGCGACTCGGCGCGCGTCGAGGTCCTCTCCGGCCTGGAGCCCGGGGCGGAGGTCGTGCTCTCCCCCGGCAACCTGCGCGGCGGCGCACCGGTGCGCGTCGCGCGCTAGAGCGGGACCTCGCGTGCAACGCCTCGTCGCCGTCTGCATCCGAAGGCCGGTCTTCGCCTCGATGCTGATCGCGACGCTGGTCGTGATCGGCATCGCCGGCTTCATGCGCCTGGGCGTCGACCGCGTGCCGTCCGTCGACCTGCCCACCGTCAGCGTACGCACGACCCTGCCCGGCGCGTCGACCGAGGAGGTCGAGACGCTCGTCTCGCAGCGCATCGAAGAGGCCGTCAACACGATCGAGGGCATCGACCAGCTGCGCTCAATCTCCACGACCGGCGCGTCGGTCGTCATCATCACGTTCCGCCTCGACCGGGACATCGAGGGCGCCGCGCAGGACGTGCGCGACCGCGTCGCGACCGTGCTGCGGGATCTGCCGCCCGAGGCCGAGGCGCCGATCATCTCGAAGTTCGACAGCGACCAGTCGCCGGTCCTCTCGCTGGCGCTCTCGGCCGACCGGCCGGTGCGCGAGCTGACCGAGCTGGCCGACAAGATCGTCAAGCCGCAGCTCGAGCGCTCGACGGGCGTCGGCGAGGTGCGCATCGTGGGCGGTGCGGAGCGCGCCATCTCGCTCTGGATCGACGCCGATCGGCTGCGCGCCTACGGGCTGCCGATCTCGGCCGTGCGCGAGGCGCTGGAGCGCCAGAACGTGGAGGTCCCGGGCGGCAACGTGACCGGACCGGGCAACGAGGCCGTGCTGCGCACCATGGGCCGCCTCACGGATCCGCGGCAGTTCGAGGACCTGGTCGTGGCCACCGTCGACGGCGTCCCGGTGCGCATGCGCGACGTCGCGCGCGTCGAGGACGGGACCAAGGAGGTGCGCTCGCTGGCGCGGCTGGACGGCATGCCCTGCGTGGCGATCGAGATCCGGCGGCAATCCGGCGCGAACGCGATCGAAGTGATCGAGGGCGTCAAGGGGCGCATCGAGGCCGTGCGCACCGACCTGCCGGCCGACCTGCGCATCCAGGTGCTGCGCGACCAGTCGCGCTACATCCGCGCGGCGCTGTCCGAGATCGAGACGCACCTCGTGCTGGGCAGCCTGCTGGCCAGTCTGGTCGTGCTCGTGTTCATGCGCTCGTGGCGCTCGACGCTGATCGCGGCCATCGCAATCCCCTGCTCCGTGATCTCCACGTTCGGTCTGATGGACGCGCTCGGGTTCACGCTGAACAGCGTGACCATGCTGGCGCTCGTGCTGATGGTCGGCATCGTGATCGACGACGCGATCGTCGTGCTCGAGAACATCTTCCGCTTCGTGGAGGAGAAGGGCATGTCGCCCTTCGAGGCCGCGCGCGAGGGCACGGCCGAGATCGCGCTGGCCGTGCTGGCGACGACACTGAGCCTGGTCGTGATCTTCGTGCCCGTCTCGTTCATGTCGAGCATCTCGGGCCGGTTCCTCTACCAGTTCGGCATCACGGCGGCGGCCGCGGTGATGGTCAGCCTGCTCGTGTCGTTCACGCTGACGCCGATGATGAGCGCGCGCCTCCTCCGTGCCCACGGCGGCGCGGCCGCGGAGCGAGCTAGCGAGCGTAGCCCCCAAGATGGGCGAGCCCGTTCAAGGGGCTCGCCCCGCTCGCGCTCGGGCTTCTACGCGGTGCTCGAGCGCGCGTACATGGCCATGCTCGGGTTCGCGCTGCGCCACCGGCTGGCCGTCGCGGTGCTGGCGATCCTGACGATCGCGACGACGATCCCGCTCTATGCGCGCGTGAAGCAGGAGTACACGCCCACGAACGTGGACGAGGCCGAGTTCGAGGTCTCGGTGACCGGACCCGAGGGTGCCAGCCTCGAGGCGATGGACGTGGCGATGCGCTCGGTCGAGGGCGTGATCCGCTCGACGCCCAGCGTGTGCACCGTGCTGTCGAGCGTGGGCGGCAGCTTCATCTCGCAAGTCAGCCGCGGCGAGGCGTTCGTGCGCATCGCGCCGCACGACGAGCGCGTGCTGTCGATCTCGCGCTTCCTGCGCGAGCTGAAGAACTTCACACCCGGTCGCGCTTTCGAAGGCAACTACTCGCAGGGCGACGTCATGCGCGACGTGCGCAAGCGTCTCGCAGCGTTCAAGGAGCTCCGCTGCGCGGTGCGCAACATGCAGGCCTTCAACCTGGGCGCCGGGCCGTTCGAGCTCGATTTCTCGATCCTGGGGCCCGATCTCGAGACTTTGGCGCGTTACGGCGAGGAGCTGCGCACCAAGAGCCGGGAATTGGGCGGCATCGTCGACGCCGACACGACGCTGCGCCTCGACCGACCGGAGCTGCGCGCCATCATCGACCGCGAGCGCGCGGCCGACCTGGGCGTCGAGGTTGCGGACGTGGCGTCCGCGCTGCGCCTGGCGGTCGGCGGCGAGGACCGCGCGTCGCGCTTCCGCGATCCCGGCCTGCAGGAGGACTACGACGTGCAGCTGCGCCTGCAGCCCGAGGATCGCACGGACGTGGGCCGCATCACCGAGCTGTACGTGCCGTCCTCGAGCGGCCGGCTGGTGTCCTTGTCGGCCGTCGCGTCGCTGGTGCCGGCGACCAGCGCGTCACGGATCGACCGCCTCGACCGTCAGCGGCAGGTCTCGCTGCGCGCGTCGGTCGGTCAGGGCTACGCGCTGTCGGACAGGCTGGTCGCGCTGCGCGGCGCGGCGGCCGAGCTCAACATGCCGCCGACGTACACGACGCGCATCTCGGGCCGCGGGCGCGAGCTCGAGCGCACGATCGGCGAGTTCCTGTGGGCCTTCCTGCTGTCCGTCGTGCTGATGTACGTGATCCTGGCCAGCCAGTTCGAAAGCCTGATCCACCCCTTCACGATCCTGCTCTCGCTGCCGCTGGCGGTGCCGTTCGCCCTGTGGTCGCTGGAGGCCAGCGGGAACACGCTGAACATGTACTCGGCGCTCGGGATCCTGGTCCTGTTCGGCGTCGTCAAGAAGAACGCGATCCTGCAGCTCGACCACACGAACCAGCTGCGCGATCGCGGCCTCGACCGCCACCAGGCGATCCTGCGCGCGAACCGCGACCGTCTGCGGCCGATCCTCATGACGACGCTGGCGCTCGTGGCCGGGATGCTGCCCTTGTGGCTCGGCACCGGGCCCGGCGCCGAGGAGCGCCGCGCCGTCGCGGTCGTCGTCATCGGCGGGCAGAGCCTGTCGCTGCTGCTCACGCTGCTCGTGACGCCGGTCGCTTACAGCCTGTTCGACGACCTGCGCCCCAGCACGTGGCGTGCGCGTCGACGGCAGACGACGCCGGCTGCTCCGGTCGCGGCACCGGAGCCGGTGGCCGAAGCCACGCCCGCCGGTTAGCGCGTGAGCGCGAGCAAGGCCTCCACGGCCTTGTCGATGCCGCGCGCGACGTCGGCGATGCGCGCGTCGTACATGTAGGCCGGGGTCGTGACGATCCGGTTCTCGCGGTCGACGCGCGCCTCGTCCACGGGGCAGTCGACGTGCTTCGCGCCCATCGCCTCGAGCGCGGTCGCCGTCTCGGCGTCGTTGCCGATCGTCAGCTCGACGCGCGCGCGCATGCCGCGCAGCGCGGCCGCCAGCACGGCCGGCGCGATGCACCACGCTCCGATCGGCTTTCCGGCCTCGTGCATCTCGATCAGCAGGCGTGCCACGTTCTTCTCGACGCGCGCCTCGGCGCCGGCCGACGCGAAATCGCACAGGTTCTTGGCCGCGCCGAAACCGCCCGGCAGCACGAGCGCGTCCAGGTCGGCGGCGCGCGCCTCGCTCACGTCGCGGATGCGGCCGCGCGCGATGCGGGCCGACTCGGCCAGCACGTTGCGGCGCTCCCCGACCGGCTGGCGCAGCCGGTGGTCGACGACGCCGGTCTGCAGCATGTCGGGCGCGTAGCACTGCACCGCCGCGCCGGCGCGGTCGAGCGCCAAGAGCGTCAGCACCGACTCGTGGATCTCCGCGCCGTCCAGGAACCCGCAGCCCGAGAGCACGACTCCGACCCGCATCGATTCCTCGCGAACCATGTCACGGTCCTCCCGGTCTGGTGGTGCTCGATCGTCAGGCTGCCGCGGCGATCACGGTCCCGACCTCAGAGCGGCTTGATGGCGATGTCGCCGTTCAGGTGCAGCTGACAGCCCAGACGCGCGCCCTTCACGTCCGTGCACATGTCGAGCGTCTCCTTCTCGTCCTTCGACGGCGGCGGCACGTTCTCTGCGCCGGAAGTGAAGACGAGCACGCACGTCCCGCAGCTTCCGACCGTGCAACCGAAATCGTGCGGGGCGTCGTTGTCCTGGCAGATCTGCAGGAACGAGGCGCCGAGCGGGACGTCGATCGTCGTGCCGTCGCGGAGGAAAGTGATCTTGGGCATGGCTGGGCGGCAGTGTACGGAGCCAGAAGCGGTCCGTGGAGTCCCAGAAACGGCTCGGCCATAGGAACCACGCCCGCTGTCGTGCACACTGTCGGTTGCATGCGCCACCCCATTCCCCATCCGGAATTCCCGCCCGATCTGGCTGCGGCCGGACCGGCGCCCGCGCCCTCCCTCGGGACCGGCGCACGGGTGTGGCTCGTGCGACACGCCGAAGTGCACGCCGACTGGGCCGCGCGCGCGTACGGCGACCTCGACGTCCCGCTCTCCACGCAGGGCGAGGAACAGACGCGCGTCATGGCGCGGCACTTCTCGCGCCTCTCCGTCACGCTCGTCGTCGCCTCGCCGCTCGCGCGCGCTCAGGCCATGGGGAGCGCGATCGCGGCTGCCACGGGCGCCGAGCTCGAGCTCGACGCGGGCCTGAAGGAAGTCAGCCGCGGGAACTGGCAGGGCCTGCCGACGACAGAGTTCCGAGCACGCTGGCAGGCCGACCGGGCCGAGTTCGTGCGCGATCCGTGGCGCTGGAAGGGTCACGGCGGCGAGAGCGACGCGGAGCTCTTCGCGCGCTCCTGGCCCGTGCTCGCGAGCGCGGTCGAGCGCGCGCGCGGCGGGCGCGTCGTGCTGGCCAGCCACTACAACCTGATCCGCGCGCTCGTGTCGGGCGCGCTGGGGCTGAACGCGAAGGAGAGCTTCGCGTTCAAGAACCGGCCCGCGCACGCGACGCTGCTCGTCGACGCGCGCGACGGCTGGCGGCTCGTGGCGCGCGACGTGCCGGATCCGGCGCTCGACCTGCCCTGAATCCAGGGCCGCCGACCGGCTGGAGGGTGATCTCCGGCATCGCGGTTGCATGGGGAATGTCGGGCGCGGGTCCGACGCGGTCGCACCGACGAGGCGCTACCTGCCGCGCCGGGAGGGCCAGATGCCTCGGGATTCCTCGACGTCGCTACCCTGACGAATTGCTCCCGCGCGAGCTCTCGACCACGCTCCCCACATGGGCCCCACGATCCTCCGTTCGGTCGGCAACACCCCCCTCGTCGAGCTCCAGTCGCTCCGCCCGGCCGGCGGCGCGCGCATCGTCGTGAAGATCGAAGGCGGCAACCCCACGGGCAGCATGAAGGACCGCATGGCGCTCGCCATGGTCGAAGGCGCTCGCCGCGAGGGGCGCCTTGCGCCCGGCCATCCGGTCGTCGAGCTCACGGGCGGCAGCACGGGCAGTTCGCTCGCGCTCGTGTGCAGCGCGCTCGGCCACCCGCTCAGCATCGTCACGAACGACGCGGTCGCGCGCGAGAAGATCGACATGACGCGCGCGCTGGGCGCCGCGGTCGAAGTCATCCGGACTCCGGAAGGGAAGGTGCACCCCGGCCTCGTCCCCGAGATGCGGAAGTGCGTCGAAGCCATCGTGAAGGCGACGGGCGCCATCTGGACGGATCAGTTCAACAACCAGCACCAGCTCGACGCGTACGCGCCGCTCGCCGCCGAGGTGCTGCGCGAGTGCCCCGACGTCTCGCACTTCGTCCAGATCGTGGGCACCGGCGGTTCCTCGATGGGTATCTCGCGCGCGCTGCGCGCTGCAAGACCTGGCGTGCGCGTGACGCTCGTCGAGCCGGCGTCGTCCCCGTGGCTCTCGGAGGGGCGCGGTGGCTCGCACGGTGTCGAAGGCACCGCGGGAGTGCCGAAGCCCCCGCTGCTCGACCGCGCTCTCTACGACGACGTGCACGCGGTGGACGAGGCCGAAGGACGCGCGATGGCGCGCCAGCTCGCGCGCGAGGAAGGCATTTTCGCGGGGACGAGCACGGGCCTCAACGTCGTCGCGGCGCGTCGCGTCGCCGCGGCGCTGCCGCCTGAGGCGGTGGTGCTGACGATCGCGGTCGACACGGGCCTCAAGTACCTCGTGGGGGACCTCTTCCGCAGCTAGGGCAGCACGGTCCCGGCCTCCCGGCCGTGCAGAGGCGAGGCGCGCTCGAGCCAGTGGATGCTGGTCGTCGCGCGTTGCGCTTGGTCTCGGCGCGCCGGCCCGATCAGCCCGCGCCGCCGCAGGTCCGCGGCGGTCTTGGGATCGTCCGCGGGCCGGGAACGAAGTCGCGACGGGTCAAGGTGTCGTGCGCCGGAAGTGCTGCGATCCCGATCGAGTCTGAAGTGTGCATGCTCGCGTCCTGCGTGCTCGGCGTGGTTCGAGAGGAAAGGCCGCACCGGTCGTCGCGACGGGTGCGGCCCTGCGTGTTGAATCAGCGTCTCCGCTGGCGCCGCATTACTTGTCGCCCGCGCCTTTGGTCAGCGTTGCCATGACCTGGTCGAGGCTGAAGCTGCCGGCCTTCTGGCTCGGCGGGAACTCCTTGAACGTGCTCAGGAACTTCCCGATGTACTGCTGTGCCGGCACCAGCAGGAAGAGGCGGTCGGCACGCCAGCGCCAATAGTCCCAGCTGTTGTCGGCGTGTTCGAACGGATCTGCGCGGATGTTGAAGACCTTGGGGACGCGCAGTGCCACGAACGGTTCCTGCCAGACATCGAAACCGTGAGCGCGCTGCTCGGCGAAGACGATCTTCCATTGGTTGTAGCGCAAGCCCACCAGCGAGCCGTCGTCATTGAAGTAGAAGAACTCGTGGCGCGGGCTGGCCGATTTGCCGGCGAGCGCATCCGTGACGTTGTAGCCGTCGAGGTGGACCTTGAAGGTCTTGTCCCCGACCTTCATGCCCTTCAGGAGCTGCTCCTTGACGTCTGGCACTCCGGCGGCCGCGAGCAGGGTCGGCAGCATGTCCTCGTGCGCGAAGATGTCGTTGTGGACGGTGCCGGGCGTGATCACGCCGGGCCAGCGGATGGCGCACGGGACGCGATAGCCGCCCTCCCAGTTCGTGTTCTTCTCCCCGCGGAACGGCGTCGTGCCGCCGTCCGGCCAACTGGCGACTTCAGCGCCGTTGTCGGTCGAGTACATGACGATCGTGTTCTGGTCGAGACCGAGCTCCTTGAGCTTGGCGAGGATCTGGCCGACGTGGCCGTCGTGCTCGACCATCCCGTCGGGATACACGCCCAGGCCCGTCTTGCCCTCCGACTCCGACTTGAGGTGTGTGTGGATGTGCATGCGCGTCGAGTTCCACCACAGGAAGAAGGGCTTGTCCGCCTTCTTGGCCTTGTCGAGGTAGTCGAGCGTGGCCTTGGTGACCTCCTCGTCGATGGTCTCCATCCGCTTCTTGCCCAGAGGACCGGTGCTCTCGATCTTCTGCGTGCCATCGGGCTGAGCCCAGGTGTGGATCACGCCGCGCGTCTGGAAGCGCTTGATCATCTCCGGGTCCTTGAAGTAGTCCGGGTTCTCGAACTCTTCCTCGGCATTGAGGTGGTAGAGCGATCCGAAGAACTCATCGAAGCCGTGCGCCGTCGGCAGGGTCGAGTCGGCGTCACCCAGGTGGTTCTTGCCGAACTGCGCGGTCGTGTAGCCCTGCGCCTTGAGGAGCTCGGCGATCGTGACGTCGCGCGCTTGCAGGCCTTCCTTCGCACCCGGCAGGCCGACCTTGAGCATCCCCGTGCGGAATCCCGTCTGGCCCGTGATGAAGCACGCGCGTCCGGCGGTGCACGACTGCTGGCCGTACCAGTCGGTGAACAGCGCGCCGTCCTTCGCGATGCGGTCGATGTTGGGCGTCTTGTATCCCATCATCCCCTGGTTGTAGGCGCTGACGTTCCAGAGGCCGATGTCGTCGCCCCAGAGGATCAGGATGTTCGGCTTCTTGGCCTGGGCCGCGGGAATGTACGCGCTCTCGGAGCTCGCGGCCGCCGCGGGCTGCGGTGACGCACAGGCGAGGAGCAGCAGGGCTCCGAGGGCCAGAGGACCGAGTTGACGCCGCGGATGGCGCGGCGGGCGATGGTGGATCTGCATGTGGATGTGGAGGCCTTTCGAGCGCGGGTAGGTGGGAGGATCCTGGGAGCTCACGCGGAGCGCGTGCCGTGCCGTCGAGGCGAATGCAGCGCGAACCCATGCGCGAGGGAACGGGGTTGAACGGCGCGACATGCTCACGACCCCGATGAAGAATTCGTGGCCGAGGGCTCGACGGCCGCGGAGATGGTATCGAGGTGCAGCCGCTCGTTGACCTGCTTGCGGAGATAGGCTGGTGCGCAGGCTGGAGCCTAGCGCGCCGGCCCGAGCAGCCCGCGTCTCCTCAAGTCCGCGGCGGTCTTGGGATCGGCCGTGGGCGAGACGCGGCCGTGCAGCAGCGCGCGCGAGCGCTCGACCCAGTCGCCCCACGCGTCGAGCGCGAAGGCCATGCGCTCGCGGGCCGCAGCCGCCGTGTCCGCCGGCGGATCGCCGCCGGGCGCGGCCGCGGCGCGTGGAACCAGTCGCTCGATCGCCACGCTCTGACCATCGCTGGCGCGCGGCGGCGGGCCGCCGTACCAGCTGCGCACGAGCAGCTCGGTCGGCGCGTCGGCCGGACGCTCGCGCGCCAGGATCCAGCCCGGCTCGATCGCGGCGATGCCGCGTTGGAAGCCGCCCGACGCGTAGGCGATCGCGCGCGCGCTCGGTGCGCCGCTCACCAGGCTCGCGGCGTGCGAGACGCCCTGCATGCCGATCGGCACGGGCAGGCCGTGGAGCTCGAGCAGCGTCGGCGCCAGGTCCACCAGCGAAACGACGCCGTCGATCGTCGCGCCGCGGCGCATCGACAGGTTCTCGGCCGGCCGGATCACCCACGGCACGCGCAGGTCCGCGGCCGTCAGCGCGCCCGTGTCGAGGATCAGCCCGCCCTCGCCGAACGAGAGGCCGAACGCACCGACCAGCACGACGGTCGTCGTCCGCAGACGCCCGTTGCGGTCGAGACGCTCGAGCAGCTTCTTCAGCTTCAGGTCGAACTCGCGCACGGCGCCGTCGTAGCGCGCCTCGTACTCCCCCAGCGTCTTCGCTCCGCGCGACCAACGCGGGCGCGGTACGGCGAAGAACGCGTGCTCGCCCTCGGCGACCGGCGGGACCTGCGCCAGCTCGGCGCGCGGCTTGGCGAAGGTCTCGAAGAACGGGTCGAGCGACGGGCGGCCCCACGTGCGCTCCAGGTCGTTGACCTCCACGTAAGCGAACCAGTCGGCGTCGATGGCGCGGCCCTGCAGCCAGTTCATGAACTTCGTGCCGACGCCCTCGAACGCCAGCTCCTGCTCCTGGCCATCGCCGAACTCGCGGAAGCCCTGAAACGTCTGGAAGCCCTTGGCCACGCCGCGGATCGGCGCGACCGCCGGGTGGTCGACGAACGCGGCCGTCTCGAAGCCGTCGGCGAGCAGCTCCTGCGCCAGGCTCGGCAGGCGCTCGGGCACGAGCCAGTTCGTCAAGTCGGTCGCAGGACCGCCCAGCGCCGTGCTCGGCCGGTGCGCGAGGCCCGGATCGCAACCGGTGAGCAGCGCCGTGTGCGACGGCAGCACCTCGGGCGAAGCCGACCACGCGTCGCTGAAGATCGCGCCCTTGTCCGCCAGCGCGTCGATCACCGGCGTCGTCGGCCGGTCGTAGCCGAGCGCCGACACGTGATCCGCGCGCAACCCGTCGACCACGATCACGAGCAGCCCGCGGCCGGGTTGCGCGTCCGAGGGCCGCGGCCCGCACGCGGCCAGCATCAGGACGGCGCCCACGGCGAACATGAGGGCACGGGACATGGTCACGACGCTCCCCTTTCGCGCCGGGAGATGCAAGTGGACACGGGTGTCAGACACCTTGTCCCTGGTTGCGGCGGCCACAGCGCGGTTTCGCGCGCACGTCACCGGTCCGAGTGAGCGTGCGATCAGCTTCTGCTCGCTCTCTCAACGCTCGAGCGCGAACACGGACCCGGCGCCGACCCAACCCTCCGTGCCGTCGGGCGCGCGCACCTTGACCCAGGCCGGCAGAGCGTCGAGGCCCTCGACCTCCTCGCCGGCCATGACCTCGGCCACGACCGCCGCGTCAACGCGCGGCTCGCTGCGGACGAGGGCCTTGCCCTCTTCGACGACGACGTGCGGGTGAACGGCACGCGTCCATACGCCGTGCAGCCACGGCGCCGCCAGGAGCAGCGCGAGCAGTGCACCGCCCCACGCGAGCCATCGGCTCGACCGCCCTCCGCGCAGCGCTTCGAACACCAGCGTCGCGGCCCACGCGAGCAACCCGGCCAACGCCAGGAGCCGCGCCTCCGCCGACGTGAACGCGCCCAGCAGTCGCTCGAGCGTCGCCTGCAGGTCGCCGCGGTCCGCCGGCGCGAGCTGCGCTTCGCGCCGTGCGTGCTCCAGGTTCGCCCACGCGTCCGCGTCGCGCGGGCGCAGGCGCAGCGACGACGTGGTCCAGCCGACCGCCTCGAGCGGGTGGCCTTCGCGGAACGCCACGTTGCCCAGGTTGTAGAGGATCCGCGCGCGCTCGCGGCCCTCGAGACCGTGCTCGGGTGCCAGCAACGCCGTCCACTCGGCGCGCGCGCGCGCCAGGTCGCCGTTGCGGTAGGCCGCGACCGCGGCCGCGTCGGGCGCCTCGTCGCCGCGCGCCGACGGCGTCGCCAGCGCGACCAGCGCCGTGCACGCGAGGACCACGAGTCCAGCCAAGAACGAGCGCATCACAGACCTCCCGCCGCGACGCGGTCCGCCAGTGCGAGCACCTCGCGGTCCTCGACCTTGCCGTCGTTCCCGCCGGCTGCTCCACCCCAGATCGCCGCGTCGAGTCGCGCGAAGAGCCCGGCCAGCTCCTGCGCGGCGTTCAGCTCGAGCTTGGGCGCGTCCTCGGGATGCGCGCTCGACCAGCGCACGGGATCGCGTCCTGTCCAGGCCTCGGGGGTCTCGCCCGTGCGCGCCGCGAGGAACGCGTGCACCGCGCGGGCCTGCTCGGCCGGCGTTCGCGCCGTGCGCAGCGCGCGCTCCAGCTCGCGCCGTGCGCGCCGACGCGCGCGCGCCCGCGGCGCGTCCGGATCGCCGCGCCGGCGCACCCACGCGCGCAGCGCGAGCCAACCGGCCACGATCGCGACCGTGAGGCCGGCGAGCATGCGACCCGCAGGCGCCACCCGCGCCGCGAGGTCGCCGCCGCCCGCGTCGCGCGTCTGGATGTCGCGCAGGTCGACCGTCGTGCCGCCGGCCGTCGCCGCGGCCGCGAGCCCGGTCGCGCCCTCCAGCGGGCGCACGCGGATCGGGATGGGCTTCGTGCTGACGATCGCATAGCGCCCGCTGCGCGTGTCGAAGACCGACAGCGGCACGCCCGGGATCTCGGTCACGGCCGGATCGATCGGCGCCAGGTCGTAGGTGACGGAACGGCGGTCCCACGTCTTGCGGTCCTGCGTGCCGTACACCCGGAACGAGCGGAACGCGTCCAGGCGCGCCGGATCCGGCTCGTCGAAGAACTCGAGGTTCGCGTCCCCGGTCCACTCGACCGTCAGCTTGATCGAGTCGCCGGCCACGACGTCGCGCCGGTCGGCGATCGCGTTGACCTCGACGTGCCCCACGGCGCCGGACCAGTCGAGCGGGCGCTCCTCCTCGGGCACGGGCTTGACCAGGACGTCGAACGGCGGCGATCGCTTGTAGTAGACGAACTCCTCGCCGCCGCGGTTGAAGATGCTCGTGAGGCTGTCCTGCTTGCGACCGAACTCGAAGTGGCTGGTCGGGAACGTCAAGGTCCCGGAGCGCGTGGCGACGAAACGCTTGCGCACGCGCATCAGAAGGAAGGTCGACTCGCCTACCTTGCGCTGCCCGTGGCTCTCGACCTCAAGGCCGTGGCGCGAGTTCAGGTAGATCTTCCCGGGCGATTTGCCCGTGGGGATCGGCGGGCCGTCGAGTTCGACCAGACCGCCCAGCTCGTCGAGCCACGGCAACACCAGGTTGTAGTAGTTGAGGCGGCCGCTGATGCCGGCCTCGAAGCCCACCCGGATCTCGACGATGAACGGCTGGCCCTGCCAGACCTCCTTGGGCGCGTCGATCTCCAGGAGGCCCAGCTCCTCGCCCTTCAGGTCCTCGACGACGCGCAGGCGCAGCTCGCGCGTCGTGAGGTCGCGGCCGTCGGCGCGCACCGTGAAGGGCGGCACAGCGAACTCGCCCTTTTCCAGCGGCTGCACCGGGATCCGCCACGTGATCGAGAAGCGGCTCGACACGCGGCCGTTCACGATCTCCGTGTAGCTCGACGTGCCGAACGGGCCGATCGCGCCGAAGCGCAGGCCCTGGACTTGCGGCAAAGCCGGGATGTCGCCGGTCTGCGCGTTCTCGACCTCGACGAACAGGTGCGCGGCGCTGCCCAGCTTGACCACGCCCGGGTCGAAGCGCGCCTTGACTTCGGGAGCGCGTTGGGCGGAGGCCAACGCGGAGAGCGCGATCGCAGCTACCGCGCCCGCCAGCCCGCGGCCTCGTTGGAGGATCTTCGTCATCGTCACCAATCCTTCTCCACAGCCGCGCGTCTCATGCGCTTGAGCTTCTCCTGCAGCTCGCGCTGCACCTCTTCGATCCGCTCCAACCGCTCGAGGAGCTGCATCATCTCCTCCTTGCTCATGGCCTGGACGTTCTGGGCGTCGGCGGGCTTGGGCTCGGTCTTCTCGTCCTTCGGGTCCGGCTTGGGCTCGGACTCCTTGGGATCGGGCTCCTGCTTGTCCTCGCCCGGATCCTGCGGCTTGGGCTCCTCGGACTTCTGCGGATCCTTGGACTTGTCCTGATTGGGATCCTGCTTCTCGTCCTGCTTGGGATCCTGTTTCTCGTCCTGCTTCTGCTGCTCTTGCTCTTGCTTGCGCTTCTGCTCGATTTCGTCCAGCTCGCGCAGGCGCCTCTGGATCAGCTCGACGTTGGCCTGCGTGTCCGGGTCGCGCCACGCGAGCCGCAGGCGCTCGATGAAACGCTCGCGCGCGCCCAGGTAGGCCGCGCGGGCCAACGCGAGCGCATCGGGCGGCTTCGGCGCGCCGGCGGGATCGGGCACGGGCGCTGCGGCCGGCGGCGGCACGGGCTGGCCCGAGATCTCGGGGATCTTCGCGCGCTGCTCCTCGGCCGCGGCGAGCGCGATCCAGCCCTGTGCGTACGTCGCGTCGAGGCGCAGCGCGCCCGGACCGGCCAAGAGCCGCGCGCTCTCGAAGGCCAGCCGCGCCTGCTCGCGGCGCAGCGCCCGTTCAGCTTCGTCCTGCGCGGCACGCGCCGCCAGGTCGAGCGCGACGCCGCGCGCGAACTGGGCCTCGGCGCGCACGGCCGGCGGCGGGCCCAGCAGCTCGAGCCGATCGGCCACGGACTCGAGCGCACGGCCGACGCGCGGGCGCCAGCCTTCGGCGCGCGTCAGGTCCTCGACCTGGCGCGCGATCGATCCGGGAGCGATCAGACGCTCGGCGATCAGGACCGCGGCGTCGGTCTCGCCCGCTTCGGCGAGGCGCCGGATCTCGCGCAGGCCGTCCGCGTACGAGCCTTCCCACGGCTCGACGCGCGGCGCCTCCACGGCGGGCGTGTCCGCAGCGTCGGCGACAGGCGGCGCGGAGTTGGCCGGCAGCGGCACGGAGCCCGGCACTTGAAGGAGCAGGAAGAGCGCCAGCATCACGCCGCACCTCCGGCCGAGAACGGCCGCCGCTCGCGCAAGCCCAGCTCGACGAGCATGCAGGCCGCCGCCAGGACCAGCGGCCACTGGTAGCGGTCGTGCGGGATGCGCTCCTTGCCGCCTTCCAGCGCGCGGCCCTCGAGCGTCGCGATGCGCTTCTCGTACAGCTCCTCGAGCGGGATCGGCGACATCTCGATCGTCGCGAAGTCGCCGCCGGCCGATTCCGCGATGCGGCGCAGGCTCTCGGGATCCATGCGGCTCACGACCTCCTTGCCGGTCGGATCGCGCATGAAACCAGCCGCGTCGTCCGGGATCTTGCCGCCGGCCGACGTGCCCATGCCCAGCACGTAGACGCGGATACCGCGCTCGGAGGCGCGCTGCGCGGCCTCGAGACCGTGCGCTTCGAGGTCCTCGCCGTCGGTCACCAGCACGATCGCCTCGTGCGCGCCGGTGCGGCCGTCGAACAGCTCGAGCGCCTTGTCGATCGCGGCGCCCAGGTCCGTGCCGCCGCGCAGGTTGTCCCCCGGCGACAGCGTGTCGATGAAGCTCTTGATCGTGTCGCGGTCGTGCGTCAGGGGCGCGACCTCGCGCACGTCGCCGGAGAAAGCCAGCAAGGCCGCGCGGTCGCCGCGCAAGCGGTCGAGCAGGCCGCGCACCTCGCGCTTGGCGCGCGACAGGCGGTCGGGCTTGACGTCCTGCACCAGCATGCTGCGCGAGGTGTCCAGCGCGATCACGATGTCGATGCCCTTGCGTTGCACGTCGCGCAGCGTGTAGCCGCGCACGGGCCCCACGGCCGCCAGCGCCGCGAAGAGCGCGGCCAGGGTCCCCAGCACCACGCGCGCCACCACGCGGCCGCGCGAGGATCCGGGCAGGACGATCTGCTCGAGCCAGGGCACCACGAGCCGCGCGCGGTCGCGCGAGCGCCGGCTCAACGCCCACGCTCCGGCCAGCGCGACGACGAGCGCCGCGAGCGCCCAGACGATGCGCTGCGGCGCGAGCACGTCGAAGCCCAGCACGCGCACGATGGCGATCATGCCAGCCTCCGCAGCCACGTCGAGCCGATGAGCCAGCACAGCACGTAGGCCGCGATCCCCGGCGCCAGGAACCACGGGTACAAGTCGAACGTCTCGCTCCATCGGCGCGTGACGCGCTTCGTGCGCTCGAGCTTCTCGATCTCGGCGTAGGCCGCTTCCAGCTCGGCCTTGTCGCGCGCGCGGAAGAAGCGTCCGCCGGTGCGCTCGGCGATCGTGCGCATCTCGGTCGTGTCGATCTCGCGGTCGGAGTAGCCCGGGCGACCGAGGAAATCCGGGCGGTAGGCATAGCGCCCCGCGAACACGGTGTAGACGCGCACCTTCTCGCGCGCGGCGAAATCCGCGGCCTCGAGCGGCGGCACGTGGAAGACGTTGTTCTCGCCGTCGGTCAGCAGCACCGCGACCTTCGAGCGGCTCTCGGTCTGGCGCAGGAGCTGCACGGCCTTGGCCAGGCCCGATCCGATCGCCGTGCCGTTCTCGGCCGGGTTCTGCGCGACCTGGATGTTGGCCAGGAAGCCCGTGACCGCGTCGACGTCGAGCGTGAACGGGCACAGGAGCTGCGGGTACATCGCGAACACGACCAGCGCGACGCTGTCGGCCGCGCCCTCGCGGTCGGTCATGCGCCGCACGGCGAAATCGCGCACGACGCTCTTGATGACCTCGAGGCGCGACGTGCCCGGCTCCAGGTCCTCGGCGCGCATCGAGTCCGAGCGGTCGATCACGAGCGCGATGTCGACGCCTTCGCTCTCCGTGGCCGACTCGACGCTGCCGCGCAGCGGACGCGACAGCGCGATCGCCACGAGCGACAGCGCCGCGACCTGCAGCACGGGCACGAGCCACGTGAGCCGCTGGCGCAGCGACCGCGGCATCTCGCCGGCCGGCAGCTGCGGCACGCGCGCGCGCACGCGGCCGCGCCGACCCCAGATCATCAGCGCGATGCCGGCCGGCACGAGCAGCAGGAACCACGGGTCGGAGAGCGAGTACGCGCCGAAGAGCTTCCAGCCTTCCTCGGCTGCGCTCTTCACGGGCTCGGGCAGGCCTTGCGGCAGGAGCGCGATCACGCCGCGTTCCTCCGGTCGGCGGGCTCGAGCGCTTCGAGGATCGCGCGCGCGTCGGCCAGCGCCTCGTCGACCGCGAAACGCGTCGGCGTCTCGCCCGCGTACTTGATGCGCTCGGCGCGTTCCAGCAAACGTCGCACGCCCGACCGCACGCCCTCGGGCACGCGCGTCTCGCCCGCGACCCAGCGCACCCACTCCTCGTCCGTCAGCGCCGCGCGCTCCTCGCCCACGTGCGTGTCGACCGCGCCGCGCACGAGGCGCGTCAGGTCGTAGAGCGCCGTGCGAGCGGCCGCAGCGTCGTCGCGCGGGCGCGCTTCGATCGCGGCCAGCTGGGCGCGCGCCGAGAACCGAGACGGCGGCGCCGTCCGCCGCGAGCGCCGGCGCACGAACCACGCGACGATTCCGATCACGATCAGCCCGGCCAGGACGGCAGCCGCCAGCTCGAGCCGCGAGCCACCACCGGTCCAATCGATCGGCTCGCGGAAGCCCTTGGGCGGGCGCGGAGCGTCCTCGCCCTCGGCCAGCGCGTGCGCCACGCTCACGGTCCCGGGCAGCTCGGCCACGGCGGTGCGCTCGACGCCCATCTCGGTCCACTTCACCGCGAGCGCCGGCAGCGCCGCGCCGCCCTCGAGCGCGAACGCTCTCCAGCTGGTCGTGTCGACGACAAAGCCGGCTCGATCGGCGGGCACGCCCCGACGGCTCGCGAGCGTCTCGACGAACATCCACGCGCCGCGCACGCCGGGCTCGATCGGCGGCGGCTCGACGGCGAGCGCGGAAGGCCTCTCGACCGTGAGCACGAGCGTCACCGGCTCGCCGATCTGCGCGCGTTCGGGCATCGCGGCCAGGTGCGCCGCCACGGCGGACGCCGACGCGGCTGGGGTCGCGAGCTGCGCGACGATCCAGACGGCGGAGATCATCGCCCCACCCCGCGCCGTGTGATGCGCCGGCGGAAGAAGGACGCGACGGGCTCGCCCAGCTCGCCGCCCGCGTCCAGGTCGATCACGTCGGCGCGCGCCCGCGCCAGGTCCTGGTCGACGCGCCGGCGCCGCTCGTCGGCGCGCTCTCTCCAGGCATCGCGCGCGCGGCGCGAATCCGTGTCGATCTCGACGCGCCCGGTCGAGCCGATCTCCTGGAACTCGACGAGCCCCGCGCGCGGCAGCTAGCGCTCGAGCGGATCCGTGATGCGCACGGCGATCACGTCGTGGCGGATCGCCAGGCGCCGCATGGGCTCGACCCACGGCCGGCTGGCCTCGAGACCGACGAAGTCGCCGATCACGAACACGACCGAGCGGCGGCGGAGCGTGCGCGCCGTGTGCTCGAGCGCCAGCGCCAGACCGCCGCCGCTCGGGCTGGGCGGCGCGGCCAGCACCTCGCGCACGATGCGCAGCACGTGCTGCGAGCCCTTGCGCGCGCGCAGGTGCAGGCCCGGCTCGTCACCGTGCAGGAGGAGGCCGACGCGGTCCTGGTTGCGCAGCGCGACGAAGCTGATCAGCGCGCTGAACTGCGCCGCGGCTTCGCGCTTCGTGCGCAGGCGCGTGCCGAAGTCCATCGAGCGGCTCGTGTCGACGACCAGCTCGATCGAGAGCTCGCGCTCCTCGGCGTACGTCTTGATGAACGGCTCGCCCGTGCGGGCGGTCACGTTCCAGTCGATGCGGCGCACGTCGTCCCCGGGCTGGTAGGCACGCACCTCGCTGAACTCGAGGCCCTGGCCGCGGAACGTGCTGCGGTATCCGCCCGACAGCGCCGTCGAGACGAGGCGGTGCGTGCGCACTCGGATCCGGTGCACGCGCGCGGCCAGATCGGGCTCGAGCAAGGCCCCGCCGCGCGGTCCGCCCTGCCGACCCGAGCGCGGATCCTCCCCCGGCTTCACGATCCCGAGGATCATGGTCAGGGAACCGGCACCGTCTCCAGCACGCGGCGCACGAGCGCGTCCGAGGTCAAGCCCTCGGCCTCGGCCTCGTACGTCGGCGTGACGCGGTGGCGCAAGACCTCGAGCGCGACGCCCTTGACGTCACCCGGCGTGACGTACGCGCGGCCCGAGAGCAGCGCGTGCGCGCGCGCACACAGCGCCAGCCAGATCGTGCCGCGCGGCGACGCGCCGTACTGGATGCGCCCCTCGAGCTCGGGCAACCCGGCGCGCTTCGGCTCGCGCGTCGCCAGCACGAGCGCGACGATGTACTCCGCCAGACGCTTGTCGAGCGTCACGCGGTCGACAACGGCGCGCGCGGCCAGGATCTCCTCGAGCCCCACGACCGTGCGCGCGTCGAGCTTCGGCGCCGTGCTGGCCATGCGCTCCAGGATCGCGAGCTCGTCCTCGCGCCCCGGGTAGCCGACGACCACTTTGAGAGCAAAGCGGTCGAGCTGCGCCTCGGGCAGCGGGTACGTGCCCTCCTGCTCGAGCGGGTTCTGCGTCGCCAGCACGAGGAACGGCTTGGGCAGCGGGTACGACACGCCGCCGATCGACACCTGCCGCTCCTGCATCGCCTCGAGCAACGCCGACTGCACCTTCGCGGGCGCGCGGTTGACTTCGTCGGCCAGCACGAAGTTCGTGAACACGGGCCCCTTCCGCACCGTGAACGAGCCTTCGCGCGCGTTGTAGATCTCCGTGCCGACCAGGTCCGACGGCAGCAGGTCGGGCGTGAACTGGATGCGCGCGAACGAGCCGCGCACGCCGCGCGCCAGGCTCGACACGGCCAGGGTCTTGGCCAGGCCGGGGACGCCCTCCAGCAGGACGTGACCGCCGGTCAGGAGGCCGAGCAGGAGGCTCTGCACGAGCCCTTCCTGCCCGACGACGACCTCGCCCAGGGACCCCTTCAGGTCCTGGATCCAGGCGGCGTGGCGTTGGACGTCTTCGGCGGCGGGAGCGGTCAGGGTCGGGGTCATCCGGTGAGCCTTCTTGGGTCGCGAGCTGCGCCTCTACGGGACGCGGGCCGCCAGTGTTGGCCGCGCAGAATAGCGGGGCGGACCCCTGGGATGACCCTGCGACGATTGCCGAAGTTTCCAAGAAGGCCTACCCCGTCAGCGCGGGCGCAACCCCAATCCTGCACAGGAAGGACTCGGTGCGCCGCGTACCAGCCACACGCTCACCCACGGCTAGTTCGGCGCTGTCCTTCACTACCCTGGACGCGTGGACCGGGGCGAGTCGAACTCGGCGCCTTCGGTACGGATTATGACAAGAGATTCCACGTCGGACTCCTCGGGGGAAGCCCTGACTTGGGCGAATCGTCGCGGATTGGATTGGAATAAGTGAAAAGAATGCGCTCCTTAGACGACACCTTTTCGGAAATCACTCCACATCAATGCAATTGCGATTAGCCCGTGATGAGCTGCTAGAGAGTATTGAGCTTCGATGTCAGATCGGCCGCCTCTGTTGCAGTCAACCTGTTAGCGACGACGACCGCTGCCCCTGCAGACGTGGCGCTAGCGATTACATCCTGCACAACGATGGGCAGATATGCGATGTGATTAGCAACCACAGCAACAACCATAGGAGTAGATGCAGCACCATTAGGCAGAGTCATTCGGTACCAATCAGCAAACTCACTGCTGGCCGGAAACGTAGTCGTTGGTTGCAACAAGGCCTGAAGTGCTGCAACACCTCGGGGTTGAAGGGTGAACACTACCTTATACAACCCGTTGGAGTCCGCTTGAGTGGAGGCAGAGCCCAAGGCGTTTGAGATATTGCGCTTCTGAGAAACTAGAGCGGCGTGTGGAGCAATGAATCCAGGGAACGATGAAAGGGGAAGACGTCGCTGGTACTCCACATCCCCGTAACGAACGG
Source organism: Planctomycetota bacterium (assembly GCA_031400875.1). Classification (GTDB taxonomy): domain Bacteria; phylum Planctomycetota; class UBA1135; order UBA1135; genus JAEUHZ01. Next base: position 21,781 of record JANNQS010000055.1, read on the forward strand.
GGATGTCGTACCATCGGTAATCGTAGTGTGGCTGGAGTCGCCCATATTGGGCCGACCAGAGCGGATCCGAGACGGGACGAAGAAGGTGGAACCCTGCCTTCCCAGCCTCCATCCCATTCGTGATTATGTTCAACTCCAATTGATCGTCGGCTGCGTTTTGCTGGTCACGAACGGCTGCCGAGGCATCATGAAGGATTTGCGGAGTTGGCGGCACTTGCTGAAAGGCCGCAAAGAAGCCTTGCGCGAAGAATCCGATCGCCGCCACCGCGGCAACATACATCGAAGCTGAAAGTGTTTTTTTCATTTCATTCGTCGTCTTCAATTGCACTACGCGGCCAGCTATTCAGCAGGACAATCGGGGATAGGCTCGTAACAGACCGTATAGGCCTTTCTTCCCGTCGGCAATCCCTGGGTGTACCTGTCGACGGCTTCTTGTCGCGTCGCTGCCGGGTTCCTGGGTGCTGTGCCATTTTTGGTGTCGTACGTACCGTTCCCATTTGACTTCGCGGCATGAACAGGTTTTGCCTTTCCCGTGTCCGGCTGGCCCGCATCAGCGCCAGTGCCTCCCTTGGTAGGGGCTTCCCATACCACAACCACAGTACCGTCAGGCGGGTCCGCAGGAGAAGCCGGGCAGTCCACAGCACGGAAGCAGGGGTTCCTTACTATGGAAAGCCCAGAGGGATCCCAGAAGCCGGGCCCTGGACCTGTCGCTGGACCTGTCGGCTCGGACCCAGGCGGAGGGGTATCCGAAGGGCCTTCAGCGCCCGGACCCAGGCCAGTCACGTTGCTGTAGCAGTTAGTGAAGGCACCGGTCGGCACGGTCCCGGGCGGGCCGAGACTGGGCGGCGTCTGGCCCGGGATCCAGGGATTCATGACCGTAGGTGGCATTGTAGCGGGATCCGGAGCGGTGCTGACGCAGCCGATGTTGATCTCATTCCACCCGACGACCAGTCGCACTCTGAAAACCCCGCTACCGGTGCAATAGCGTTTCCACACCCAACGCTCCCAGACGAGTATTTCAAAAAGGCACCACTGTCCGCCCACTTGTCGCCAGACATAGCCTGCAACCGCGGGCCCCTCTACATTTCCTACGGGAGTGCCGGGTTCATTGCATATCCCTTGAACGCATGCACCTGGACAAACGTTGGTTCCGGGGGCTTGCGCCGAAGCGGGCTGAATCGCCAGCACGACGAGTAAAGTGAATGCGAAGATCCTTGTCAGAATGTTTTCAAGGCGAGAACTGTTCTGACGTGACTTTCCCGTCTGGCTCGTGGGCAAGCACCATAGGGTCGGCTTCTCTTGCTGAACAGTGCTCGCCGTAAGACTCATGTCTGATTTCGGCTGCCAACCCCCGGAGCTGAGGTCCCAGGCTTGAACTGTCGGCCATACCACCTCGAGGGCCGGTTTGCGCCCGTGACTCTCACGATGGCAAGGTGGGGATTCGGGCCGCTCACTCCCCGGCCGCCTGCGCGGCGCGGGTCGGGCTCGATGAGGAGGGCGCGGCCTTCACTCCATCGGCGGTCGGGGCTGCCGGAGCGCGCGCGACCGTGCCGCGCTCACGGAAGCGCGCCGCGAAGTCGAGCACGTCGCGCGCGTACTGCAGCGTCTCGCTGCGGCCGTCGCGCATGCGCTGGTCGCGCCAGGCCGTCCAGCCGCCGGCGTCGCGCACCCACTCCTTCAACCGGCCGCGCCCGGCGTTGTAGGCCACGAGCACGCGCTCGAGGTCGGGCCCTTCGTGCCGGTACAGCCAGGCCACGTGGCTGGCCGCGAGCCGCGTGTTCAAGAGCGGATCGGACAAGAGCTCCTCGCGCGTCGGCGGCGGCAGGCGCAGCCGTTTGGCCGAATCGCCCGCGGCCGCGACCTTGAGCTGGAAGAGGCCCAGCGCGTCCGCGCTCGACACCGCGTCGACGCGCCCGCGGCTCTCGACGTACATGATCCCGGCCAGCAGGCAGGGATCGACGCCGCTCTCCTGCGCCGCCTCGCGCACGATCGCCGCGTGCTCCTCGACGCGCCGCACGCCGACCTCGCCCCACACCTGGCGCGCGACCTTGGGTCCGTGCACGACGCCCTCGAACGCCAGGAACAGCACGGCCGCGAGCAGCAGCAGCGAGAGCCACGTGTGCTCGCGCGCCCAGGCGGCCGGCTTGCGCACGCCACCGAACCGCTTGCGGCGCGCCTCCACGCTCACCGCCGCTCCGGTCCTCGCGTCGCGCTCTCGGGCAGGCCCTGCAGCTCGGCGCGCCGCTCGCGCACCCACGCGATCCGCGCCGGTCCGCGCGGCGGCAGCTCGCCCACGTCCTCCTGCAGCAGGCGTCCCAGCTCGCGCCGGGCGCGCTCGACGAGCCACTTCTCCTCGCGCTCGAGCAGCGACAGGAGGAAGACCTGTCCTTCGATCGTGCCGCCGCCCTCGAGAGCGCCCAGCGGCGGCTGCGGGATCTCGAGCCGCTCGATCGCGGCGCGGAACCACACGAGCGCGTCGTCGTGGCGCACGCCCTCCCACCAGTTCCACCAGGCCGTCGACGGATCGGGCACGCTGCCGCGCGGGTCCACGCACGAGAGGATCGCGAGCTCGTCGGCCGCGCGCGTGTCCTGCCGGTCCTGCGACACGATCGCCAGGAGCGGCGGCACGGCGTCGTGCGACAGGAGCCCGGCCAGGACCAGGGCGGCCTCGCGCCGCGACTTGCTGCCGGGCAGCTCGGCCGCGCGCCGCAGCGCCGGGATCGCGGCTTCGCCGACGCGCACGAGCGCGGCGCGCGCCGCGTCGCGCAGCGGCGCGTCGCTCTGTTCCGCCAGGAGCGTGACGAGCACCTGCGTCGCGGCCGGATCGCGCAAACGACCCAGACCGTCGACCGCCGCGCGCTGGACCTCCGCGTTCGGATCGCCGACGCCCAGGACCAGCGCGTCGAGCACGTGCGCGCCGCCCAGCGCGCCGGCAGCGCGCAGCGCGGCGCAGCGCACGGGACCCTGCCCCAGGCGCGCGCGCGCCAGCAGGTCGTCGCGCGCCGCCTCGACCTTGGCCGCGCCCAACGCTTCGGCCGCGGCCGTCTGCACGTCGCTGTCGCGGTCGGAGAGCAATGCCAGGAGCGCGCGCACGTCCTCCTCGTCGGCGATGCCGGGCGTCGCGGCCAGGGAACGGCCCAGTGCTTCCGTCGCCGCGCGCCGCACGAGCGGGTTCTCGTCGGCCGCGAGGCGGCGCACGTACGCGCGCTCGCTGCGCGCCAGCGTCTCGACCACGAGCTCGCGACCGGCGGGGCCGAAACCCTCGAGCAGCACGTCGGCGAGGCGCTGCGCGGCCGCGGCCCGCAGATCCTTCTCGACGCCGCGGCCCGTCGCGATGGCGAGCAGGGTCAAACGCCGCGCGCGCGCGCCGAGGTTCGTCTCGCGCCGCAGCGCCGCCAGGATCGTCGCGAACGATTCCTCCGGCAGGGGGCCGCGCGTGCCGGCCCGCTCGAGCTCCGTGAGCGCGCGCTCGCGCCGTGCCGGCGTGCCGCCCACCAGCGAGGCCAGCGCGAGGTGCGCGAGCCGGTCAGCGCGCTCCGTATCCGTGCGCGCCGCGGCCCACCAGGCGGCCTCCGCGTCCCAGGCCGTGCGATCGCCGCGCGCGACGGGCTCCACTAGGAATAGTTGCCAGCGATTCGCGTCGCGCAGCGCCTCGGCCAGCGACAGGAGCCGCTCGAACCAGGGCTCCTTCGCGCGCGGCCCGACCGTGAACGATTTCGAGCGTCCGCGCACGGCGATCTCGAGCGTGCGGTCGCCGCGGCCTTCGCTGGCGTACGCGCCGGGCAGACGCTCGGCCGCCAGCACGCCCTCGCGCGCCAGCGCCGCGGCCAGCTCGCTCGACTGCGCGGCGGTCAGGTGGATGCGCTCGACGGCGCTCGGCGCCGCGGCGACCGCGCTGGGGCCGATCGCTTCGGGTGCCGCGAAGTCGGGCCCTTCGAGCTGCAGGTCGAGACCGGAGTCCGGCGCGATCGCGCGCAATGCCAGCGCGCCTTCCTCGCCGGGCTGGATCGCCAACGCCGCGCGCTTCGCCTGGAACCCCGTGCGCGCCTTGACCCACCAGTCGACCCAGGCCGGACCGTCCGGGCCGAACGGCTGGCCGGTCGCGAGACGCAAGCGGCGCACGGCCGGGCCCGACAGCGCGGAGTAGTCGGTGTGAAAGACCTTGCCCGACACGCAGAACACGAGGCGGTCGACGACGGGCCCGTCGAGCCACGCGGCGACGTCGGCGCGCCCGCTGCGGAAACCCAGGCCGGCCAGCGCCGCGGCGCACGTACCCGACAGGAACGGGTCGCTCGACGACATGGCCTCGAGCAGCGGGTCGACGTGCTCGTCGCGCAGGATCGGACGCAGGAGCGCGTCCTCGCGCTCCATCACCGCGAGCAGCGCGTACGCGCCCGGCCGCAGGATCCAGCGCTGGCGGAAGGCGGTCCGCAGGAGCTCCTCGTCGAGCCCGGCTTCGTCGCGCGTGCCCAGCGCCTGCACGGCGGCCGAGGCCACGCGCGCAGTCGGATCGTCGAGCACGCGCAGGATCGCCGCGGTCGCCTTCGGACCTTCGAGGCGCGCGACGAGCTGCAAGGCCAGCATGCGCGTGTCGGCGCGCGAGCTGGCCAGGACCGGCTCGAGCAGCGCCAGCGATTCCGGCACGAGGCGCTTCTCGAGCTCGCGCGCGGCCGCGTTGCGCAGCTGCGCCTGCGGGTGGTCGAGCAGCTCGGCGAAGAGCTCGGGTGTCGCGCGCACGGGATCGTTCTCGACCAGCGTGCGCAGGAGCGGCGATCCGGCGCCGGTGGGCAGCTTCGCGCGCAGGCGGCGCACGACCAGGTCGGCGTCGGCCGCGACGCCGCCGCGCAAGAGCACGCGCGCGGCGACGGTCGTCGCCACGGGCTTCTCGTCGAACAGCGCCACGCGCGCGGCGGCCAGTCCGTCCTCGCGCAGCGCGAGCAGGCTCTCGACGGCGCGCTGCGCCAGGCTCTCGTCGGCGTTGGGCAGCTTGCCGACCTCGGTCAGGATGAAGATGGCGGCGGGCGAGAGTCCGCGCAGAGCATCCGGGGTCGGCGCCGGCGCCACGGGCGCGGGCGCGACCACCGGCGCGGGCACCGGAGCCGGCGCCGGCGCGACGGGCTTCGGGCGCGGCAGCTTCAGGTCGCCGCCCTGGCGCGGCGCGGCCGACAGACCAGGGGCCGCGTCCGCGGCGCCCGGGAACTCCTGCGCGGTGTCGCGCTGGCACGTGTCGCACCAGGCCAGCTCGCGCCCGGCTTCGTCGACGCGACCGCTCGGCGGATGCGTGTAGTTGCGCGCGTCGCACACGAGGCACACGCGGTAGGCCGCGACGTTGCCGTCGGCGGGCTTCGCGACCTCGCGCAGCTTGCCCGGCAGCTTGAGCTGGCGCGCGGCGACGGGGGCGGCGGTCGTTCCCAGGACCAGGAGCGGGAAGAGGAGGATGTGGCGTCGCAAGACGCGACAGGGTACCCCGCCTGCCCGGTCGGGATACCGGAGCAGCGTCGAACCGGGCCTCCGCACGGGACTCGGCAGCGTGGAACCGGCCGCCACGCTCGGCACGGCGGCGTGGAACCGCGCGCTGCGGTTGGTACGGTGCGGGCGCGAGTCGGGCCATCCACGCGCCGCCCGGCCGCGCACCTCGATCAAGGCCGGCGCGTGGGTCCCCTGCCCCCCCCATGCGCGTCGCGAGCCTCCTTCCGTCGGCGACCGAGATGGTCTGCGCCCTCGGGCTCGAACGCGACCTCGTGGGCGTGTCCCACGAGTGCGACTGGCCGCCGCAGGTCGTCGGGCGCACGGTTCTGACCTCGGCCAAGATCCGCCCCTCCTGGTCGAGCAAGGCGATCGACCGCGACGTGCGTCTCGTGTTGCGCGACGCGCTCGCGGTATACGACATCGACGTCGACGCGCTCGAGCGCGCCGCGCCGGACGTGATCGTGACGCAGGACCTGTGCGACGTGTGCGCGGTCTCCTTCGACGACGTGTGCAAGGCCGTCGAGCGCATCGCGCGGCCCGACACGCGCATCGTGAACCTGCACCCGCAACGACTAGCCGACGTGTGGGCCGACGTACGGCGCGTGGGCGCGGCCGTGGGACGCGAGCGCGAGGCCGCCGATGTCGTGCGCGACATCGAGACGCGCATCGAGGCGCTGCGCCTGCGCGCCAGCCGGCTCGCGACGCGCCCGCACGTGCTCACCCTGGAGTGGATCGACCCGGTCATGATCGGCGGCACGTGGATGCCCGAACTGGTCGAGATCGCCGGCGGCCGCGCGCTCGTGACGAGCGCCGGCGATCACGCGCCGACGCTTTCGCCCGAGCAGCTGGCGCAGCTCGATCCGGCGCCCGACGTCGTGCTGGTGAAACCCTGCGGCTTCGCGCTCGAGCGCACGCTGGTCGAAGCCGACGTGCTGCGCGAGTTGCTCGCACGCATGCCTTGGCCCGCAATCCGCGCCGGCCGCGTGTTCGTCGCCGACGGCAACGCGTACTTCAACCGCCCCGGACCGCGGCTGGTCGAGAGCGCCGAGATCCTGGCCGCCTGCATCCACCCCGCCGCCTTCCCCGACCTCGCCGCGCGCCACCGCGGCGCGTTCCAGCCGTTCCCCGTGCAGGAGACCTGACGGATGCACGTCCTCGCGTTCGTGAACCAGAAGGGCGGCTGCGGCAAGACGACGACGGCCGTGAACCTCGCCGCGGCGCTGGCCGCACGCGGCGAGCGCGTGCTGCTGGTCGACCTCGACCCGCAAGGGCACGCGACGATGGGCCTGGGCCACGCGCCCGACGAATACCGCACGACGCTGGACGTGCTGCGCGGCATCCGCGGCATCGAGGGCGTCGTCGTCGACGCACCCGGCCGCATCCGGCTCGTGCCCGCGACGCCAGCGCTGTCGGACTTCGAAGCCGAGGCCGAGCGCGAGATCGCGCCGGAATCGCGGCTCGCGGCGGCGTTGTGGAGCGCGAGCGAGGACTACGACCTGGTGCTGCTCGACTGCCCACCGCGCACCGACGGCGTCTTGTCGGCCAACGCGCTGCGCGCGGCCGACACGGCCGTGCTGGTCGTGGAATCGGGCGCGTTCGCGCTGCAGGGCGCGCTGCGGGCGCGCACGCTGCTGAAGGAGGTCGCCGGCCAGCGCGCGCGACCGCTGGCCGTGCGCGCCGTCGCGACGATGTTCGACCGCCGCATGCGGATCGCGCGCGAGCTGCTCGTGGGCATGCACGCGCAGCTCGGCAAGATGCTGTTCGACACCGCGATCCGCTCCAGCGTGAGGCTGCGCGAGTGCGCCGCGCTGGGCGCGCCCGTGCAAGTCGTCGATCCGCGCTGCGCCGCCGCGTCGGACTTCCGTTCGCTGGCCGACGAGGTCGTAGAGCACGTCAGCGGCGCACGCTCCGCGTCGGATCCGGCCTGGGCCGAAGTGCCCTGAGTCGGGGCGTCACTGCCCTGGTTCGGAAGCGCACGTTGGCGAGCGGTTCCAGGCCCTGACGCGCGCAGGCCGACGTTTGCCGGTTCCTCCGTCTCGACGAGGACCACGAAAACCGGTGTTTCGCGGGACTTCCGGCACGGATGACTTCTGGCGGCGCGGTCCTTGCTGTGCGTGAGCGCACACGAGCTTCCCTACCCGAGGCTCGACGACGCTCCCCATGAAACGAAACTCGCATTGGATTCCCGCCGCGCTGGCCACCGTGATCGTGAACAGCCTCGCGCACTCGCAATCGACCCAGCGTGTCAACGTGGCGAACGACGGGTCGCAGGCCGACGCATATAGCGGCGGCGGTTCGATCTCGGCCGACGGGCGTTTCGTCGCGTTCCACAGCAATGCGTCGAACCTCGCCCCGGACGCCAACGGCATCACGGACGTCTTCGTCCGCGATCTCCAATTCCATACGACCCAGCACATGACCGAAGGCGTCGGCGGCGGGCAGGCCGTATCCGGCGGCTACGGGGGCTCCATCTCGCAGGACGGCGGATCCGTCGCGTTCTGGAGCGAGTCGAGGCTCGTGGCGAGCGACAACAACGGACTCCCTGACGTCTACGTCCGGTACCGCGTCGGCGGGGTGAACGAGCGGGTCAGCGTGGACTCAGGTGGAGCGGAGGGAAACGGTGCCAGCTCCGAACCCGCCATCTCGGCCGACGGCCGCTTCGTGGCCTTCTCCAGCCGTGCTACGAACCTCGTCGCCGGCGACACGAACGCTTACCAGGACGTCTTCGTCCACGACCGCCAGAGCGGGACTACGGAGCGCGTGAGCGTGGCCACGGGCGGGGCGCAGGGCAGCAACGCCAGCTTCGAGCCGTCGATCTCGGCCGACGGCCGCTTCGTGGCCTTCTCGAGCCAGGCCTCGAACCTCGTCGCGGGAGACACGAACGGGCTCTGCGACGTCTTCGTGCACGATCGCCTGAGCGGAACGACTGAGCGCCTCAGCGTCGCCGCGAGTGGCGCAGAAGCGAATGGGTACAGCTACGGGGGCTCGATCTCGGGCGACGGCCGCTTCGTGGCGTTCACCAGCACGGCCGCGAACCTCGTTCCGGGCGACACGAACGGAGTCGACGACGTGTTCGTACGCGATCGCTTGAGCGCGACGACCGAACTCGTGAGCGCGGCCAGCTGGGGCGGGTCGGCAGACAACCGCAGCGGCGAAGTGGCGATCTCGGCCGACGGCCGATTCGTGGCGTTCCACAGCAGTGCCACGAACCTCGTCTACGGCGACCAGAACAACCGCGTGGACGCCTTCCTTCGAGATCGACACTCCGCGACGACCGAGATCGTGAGCCTGCGAACGGACGGGTCGCAGGCGAACAACCACAGCTATCTGAGCTCGATTTCACCCGACGGTCGATTCGTGACCTTCGACAGCCTCGCGACCAACCTCGTCGCGGGCGACACGAACGGTGTCAACGACGTCTTCGTGCGCGATCGGGGCTCTCCGAGCGCACCGTTCTGCTTCGGCGACGGAAGCGGCGCGGCCTGCCCTTGCGGCAGCGGGAACGTCGGCGACTTCGGCTGTCCGAACTCGGTGCACTCGGGCGGCGCCCAGCTGCGCAAGCATGGCCTGTCGAGCCTGGGGGCGGACACGCTGGTGCTCCGAGGCAGGCTCATGCCCAACAGCACGGCCCTCTACCTTCAAGGCACGCTGCAGCTCGCCGGCGGCGCCGGCGTGGTCTTCGGCGACGGTCTGCGCTGCATCGGCGGCACGATCGTGCGGCTGGGAACGAAGCAGAACTTGGGCGGCGCTTCGCAGTACCCGGAGGCGGGCGATCTCTCGGTGTCCGTGAGAGGACAGGTGACGATGCCCGGTGCCCGCACCTACCAGATCTGGTACCGGAACGCGGCCAACTTCTGCACGACGGCGACCTTCAACCTGACGAACGGATTGGAGGTGACTTGGACGCTGTGAGTTTGCGTCGTCACGATTATCGCCGTCTCCGCTGGTCGCTTGCGACACTGCTCGCGAGCGTGACGGGCGACATGGCCCGCGCTCAGTCGACCGAGCTCGTCAGCGTCTCCAGCTCCGGCACGCCCGGCGGCGCGTTCAGCGCGGCCGCGTCGGTCTCGGCCGACGGTCGGTACGTCGCGTTCCACTCCGCGGCCGCGGACCTCGCGCCGGGCGACACGAACGTGGCCTGGGACGTCTTCGTGCGCGACCGCGCGAGCTGGACGACCGAGCTGGTGAGCGTGGACTCGGGCGGGGTTCTGGGCAACGCCCACAGCAGCTGGCCCGCCATCTCCTCCGACGGCCGCTTCGTGGCCTTCGCGAGCCACGCCACGAACCTCGTCACCGGTGACACGAACGGATTCGAGGACACGTTCGTGCACGATCGTCTCACCGGCACGACCGTGCGCGTGAGCGTGGCCACGGGCGGCACCCAGGGCAACGACGACTCGGGCTTGTTCCAGGCGATCTCGGCCGACGGCCGCTACGTGGCGTTCTCCAGCGAGGCCACGAACCTCGTCGCGGGCGACACGAACGCGTACCCGGACATCTTCGTGCGCGACTGCTCGAGCGGGACGACCGAGCGTGTGAGCGTGGCCACGGGCGGGGCGCTAGCGAATGTCGGCGTGAGGCAAGAGATCTCGATCTCGGCCGACGGCCGCTTCGTGGGGTTCGACAGCGCCTCGACCAACCTCGTCGCAGGCGACGGGAACGGCTGGCAGGACGTGTTCGTGCGCGACCGGCTGAACGGGACGACCGAGATCGTCAGCCTGGATTCGAGCGCGGTGCAGGTGAACGCCGACAGTGACCATTCCTCGCTCTCGGCCGACGGTCGGTTCGTGGCCTTCGTCTCGAGCGCCACGAACTTGGTCGCGGGCGACACGAACGGATTCTCCGACGTCTTCGTGCGCGACCGAGTGAACGCGACGACCGTACGAGTGAGCGTCTCCTCGTACGGGGCCCAGGGAGACTTCGGCAGCCGGGTGCCGGTGATCTCGGCCGATGGCCGGATGGTCGCGTTCGAGAGCGGCGCCACGAACCTCTTCCCGAACGATTTGAACGCGCAGGCGGACGTGTTCTTGCACGACCTCCACAGCGGAACGACCGAACGCGTGAGCGTGGCCACGGACAGCGCTCCAGCGAACTTCGGCGGCGTCGAGCCATCGATCTCGGCCGACGGCCGCTCGGTGGCGTTCGAGAGCATCGCCACGAACCTCGTCCCGGGGGACACGAACGGGTTCATGGACGTTTTCGCGCGCGACTACGGTCCCCCGCCCAGCCCGTACTGCTTCGGCGACGGGACGGGAACGGCCTGCCCGTGTGGCCCGGGTGCCGCGGACAGCGGCTGTCCGAACTCGGTCGACGCGGACGGCGGCCGTCTGGACTCGGGCGGGACGCCGAGCACCACGGTGGACACGTTCCGGTTGATCGGAACCGGCATGCCGAACAGCTCGGCCCTCTACCTGCAGGGCGCGACGCGCGCCGCGGGCGGCGCCGGCATCGTCTTCGGCGACGGTCTGCGCTGCGTCGGTGGCGCGATCATCCGGCTGGGCACGAAGGGGAACGCGAACGGCGCCTCGCGGTACCCGGAAGCCGGCGACCTGCCCGTCTCCGTGCGGGGCCTGGTGACGGTGCCGGGCAACCGCACGTACCATGTCTGGTATCGCAACGCTGCGACGTTCTGCAGCGCGGCGACCTTCAACCTGACGAACGGCCTGGAAATGACCTGGATTCCTTGACGAGCCGTGGCTTCGCGGGCGGGCCGCGAGGTCATCTCGCTGGCCCGAGCTAGACTCCGCGCGGATGCTCGAGCCGTTCTCTCCCTGGCGCCCCCACCCCTGGCATGGGCTCGACGTAGGGCCCGATCCGCCGCGGCGCGTCTACGCCTACATCGAGATCACGCCGTTCGACGGCGTGAAGTACGAGGTCGACAAGCGCTCGGGGTACTTGAAGGTCGACCGGCCGCAGGGTTCGTCGTCGCTGCCGCCCTGGCCGTACGGGTTCATCCCGCGCACGTACTGCACGACGCGCGTGGCCAAGCTGATGCCGGGCACGAAGAGCGGCGACGGGGATCCTCTCGACGTCGTGGTGCTGACCGAGCGGCCGATTTCGCGCTCCGAGATCCTGCTCGAGGCGCGCGTCGTCGGTGGCGTTCCGATGCGCGATGCGGATCAGGCCGACGACAAGATCGTCGCGGTGCTCGCCAGCGACGAGCTCTACTCCGGCGTGCGTGAGATCGAGGACGTGCCGGCGGTCCTGCTGCGGCGTCTCGTCCACTACCTGGGCACGTACAAAGCGCTGCCGGGCCGGCCCAATCCGGTCGTCCTCGGGCCGACGTACGGACGCGCGCACGCCGAAAGAGTCATCGAGGCGGCGATGGCGGACTACACCGAGAGCTTCCCGCGCCCGTCCTGACGCCCGCATGACGCTTCCCTGCGCGCTGGCGATCCCGTCCAATGCGCGGATGTCCACCGGGAGCAGTCTCCTGGGTGTCGCGGCCGCGTTCGTCGCGCTCGCGGCGCCCTTGCGCGCCGCCGACGTGCGCGAGCTGCGCGGCGTCTGGATCACGGCCGACACGGACGTCTTCGCCAGCCAGGCGTCGATCGCCGAGGCGATGGACTTCCTCTCGCGCAACCACGTCAACGTCGTGTTCCCCGACGTGTGGTACCGCGGCGTCACGCTCTACCCGAGCGCGCTCGTCGAGAAGACGTTCGGCACGCGCATCGACCCGCGCTTCGGCGGACGCGATCCGTTGCAGGAGCTCGTCGTCGAAGCGCACCGGCGCGGCATCGAGGTCATCCCCTGGTTCGAGCAAGGCTTCGTGGCGTCGCACGTCGACCATCCGACGAGGCTGCTCGAGCTCAAGCCGGGCTGGGCCGCGAAGGATCGCAAGGGGCAGACGACCCAGCGCGACGGTTCCACCTGGATGAACGCGTTCGATCCGGACGTCCAGGCGTTCGTCTCCGGGCTCATGCTCGAGGTCGCGCGCGGCTACGACGTCGACGGCGTGCAGGGCGACGAGCGGTTGCCGGCGCTGCCGTCGACGGCCGGGTACGACGCGCACACGACGAGCTTGTGGGAGAGCGAGCGCGACAGGGACGCGCCCGATCCGACCGATCCGAACTGGCTGGCGTGGCGCGCGGGGCTGCTGACGGATTTCCTGGCGCGGCTGGGCAAGGACGTGCGCGCCGTGTCGCCGGGCATGCTCCTGTCGTCGGCGCCGAGCCCGTGGCGCGCGGGCCTCGACGCGTCGCTGCAGGACTCGACCACGTGGGTCCGGCGCGGGCTCGTCGACCTCGTCCACCCCGCGTGCTTCCGGCGTGACGCGGCGGCGTACATGGACGTCGCCGACGAGCAGTTCGCGGTCATGCCGCGCCTGGGCGGCGCCAAGTTCGCGCCCGGCATCCTGATCCAGACGGCCGACTGGCGCGTGAGCGCGCAGGACCTCGTCGCGATGGTCGAGCACGGGCGCGACCGCGGGTTCCACGGCGAGGTGCTGTACTCGTACGCCGGCTTGCGCGCGAACGACGGCGAGCTGGCGCGCGCGCTGCGCCGCGGTCCGTACGCCGAGCGCGCGCGCGTGCCGCACCGCTCGCAGCATTGGCGTCCGCCGGGAATCGAGCTGCCCTCGGATGCGGCGCGCACGGGCGCGTGGACGCCGATCGAGGGTCGTGCGGGCTTCGTGCGCGCCGACGCGGACGGGGCGGCGGAGCTGACGTACGTGCTGCGTGCTCCGGTGACCGCGTGGTTCGAGGCGTACCTCGAGGTGCCGGAGGCCGAGGGCCTGCCCAAGCGCGTGACGCGTCACTTCGTGGGAGCAGAGGGCTCCGTCGAGAGCTCGCCGATCAACGTGGCTCCAGGCCTGCTCGCGCTCGGCTCCGTTCAGGTCTCCAGCGGCAAGGAGCGCGAGCTGGTGCGCATCGAAGTGCCGGCGCAGGAGCGCGGCCGCATGGCGGTCGGACGCGTCGTGCTGATCCTCGATCGCAAGAAGTCGGCAGACGTGGTCTGGAAGGAACGGCGGTGAGTTGTAGTTCCGGCGGCCGCGGGCCGCCGGGCAGCCACCCCAACCAGAAGCCGACCTTGCATCGCTCGAGCTGAAGGTGACGCGCAGCCCCACCGACGCTCACGGAACTTCGATGCGCGTGGGCTGGTTGTCGCCCACTTCGAACGCCGTCTCGCGCTCAACTCCGGTGTCACCCTGCGCCCGGGCGCGGTACGAGCCGGGCAGCAGGCGCAAGTCGTAGCTGCGCGTGCCTGCGCCGAGCTCGCGCCACACGATCCTGCCCGCGCCGTCCTCCACGACCACGTCGCGGTGTTCGCCCGCCGAGCCCAGCAGCCGGATGGCGACCGCAGTGCCCGACCTGGCGATCAACTTCACTTTCTCCGTCTCGGTCAGCGGCGGCGAGATCTGCAGCACGTTCCGCGCAAATCGCGGGTCGTCGATCTGCACGAGCCAGGCTGACGGCGCGCCCTCGAGCACGAACATGCCGTCTGTGAAGGAGACGAAGCTCCGCCGCACGCCGGCGCGGCCGCCGTCGGCCTCGTCTTCCGAGACGATGCGCACGGAGACAGGCTGACCCGATTCGTCGGAGACGTGGCCGACTCGGCCGGAGTCAGGGCCGAACGTGTAATCACCCAGCTCGTGCACGGTTCCGGGACGCACGTCTACGCGCGCTTGGATCGTGTGGAGTTGCTTGTTGCGGATGGTGAGGACCGACGCGCCGGGCACGACGTTCTCGAAGACGGCTACGCCGCTTGGCTCGAAGGTGACGCCCGCGGTGACCGTCGGATGTTCCACCGGCAGCAAGCTGGCGCTGATCCCGACGTCCGGCTGTCCGGTGACTCCATCCAGAACTCGAAAGCGCACCGTGGCGAGCTGGGTTTCCAGGCGCTCGACGTCGACGACGAAGACGATCTCGCTCTCCGTGCCGTCGATGCGTCGCGTCTCGAGCACGAGATCGGCCGCGACGAGGCTCACGTACGCCGGCGGCGGTTCGTCGAGCTCCAGCCAACCGGCCCAATCCGGCGGTGCCCCGGCGGGCGTTGCCGCGTCACCGTGCGCGGCGCTTGCGTACTGGCCGATGCCGTAGCACTTGCGGTACCGGGCCTCACTCGGGCGCAGGCGCAGTTCCGGTGCACTGCGCGTGGCGATCACCGTCGGGCAATGAGCCATCCCGAAGTAGACCCTCTTCTCCGAGGCACCTCGGAACGGTTTGCCAGCGCTCGTGCGCAGGCGGATGCCGAGACGCACGGCCGCTTGCAGCTCGAGATCGACGCGTTGTGCTTCTTGTCCGGGCGCGAGAACGACGGTCCGCTCCAGCGGGTAGTAGCCGGTGCAATCCAGCGCGCGGATCACCAGGGGCCCGGGCCGGAGGCCAGCGACGGAGAAATGCGGCTCCCCGCGCAACGGCGAACGGAACGCCGGTCCATCTTCGGCTTCGAAGCGCAGCTCGCCGTCGGTCGGCACGTTGCCGTCCGAGCCGGTGATCGAGCCGTACACGAAGACCAGGTCGGCCCGCTCCCCCGCTGCTGTCGGCGGAGCGGGCGGCGTCGCGACTTCGCCGGGCTCGACACGCACTCGCGCCGATTGAGGCTCGGCCGCGCTCAACGCCGGGCTCCGGTCGGGTTCGCGTCGTTCCGCGCTGCGATCCGGCCCGATCGCGCGCGTTGCAGGCTCGGAGCCGCGCGGCGCGCTCATCCGTCCGACCAGGAAAGCGAGGGCCGCGACGAGCAGGCCGACGATCGCGACGCGCGAGCCCTTCACGGCAGGACCGCGGCGCCAGGTCGATGGCTGGCGGAGTTCACCGCTGCGTCGCCAGCCACTCGCGGTAGCGCCGGTGCAGCGAGTGCGCCGAGCAGTACATCGAGTGCGGCGAGAGGAAGTGGCTGTACTCGAACGTGATCAGCTTGTCGACGCCCGCCGCCAGCGTGGCTTCCATCCGGTGGCGCAGCCGCGGCCACGCGATCGGCATGCGCTCGCGCAGCTCGCGGTCGTACGTCTCGACGTTCGACCAGCAGGCGACGCCGTGCTGCCGCGCGAGGTCCGCGTTGGCGGCGAGGCGATCCTGCGCAGCGGCGGCGGTTCCGGGTCCGTCCTGGAACAGGACGACGTCGACGAGCCCCTTCACGCGCATCAGGATCCGCTCCCACTCCTCCGGCTGGCGCTCGGGCTTCTCCTGCGGCTGCGGCGGGCCGAAGCGCGGGCAGGCCAGGATCGGCAGACCTGACGTCTCGCGCACGTGGCGCGCGAGCTCGGTGTGAGCGCGGAGCCCTTGCTCGTCGGACGCCTCGAGCTCGTGACCGAAGTACCAGCCGCGGAACGCGGACGATCGGCCGTAGCGCTCCCACACCTCGTCGACGAGCGCGCGGTTCAGGTCGCATTCCTTCTGGTGCTGGCCCGTGCTCCAGAACTCGCCGGAGTCGTACGTGCCGAACCAGAACGACATGCCGTGTTCCTGGGCCAGGCCGAGGAACATCGCGACCAGGTCGTCCTGTCCGACCAGACGCGGGTGCAGCTTGCGCAGCACCTGCGAGTCGAACGCGGCGCGATCGCGGTAGCCGGCGCAGCTCAGGACGACGGTGTCGATGCCGTCGGCCCGCATCGACGCGAAATCGCGCCGCCACTCGTCGGGCCCCCAGTTCGCGGCCGCGAGGCCGTGCGTGATCTCGTCCAGGAACGTGCCGGTGATCATGTAGGGTCCTCGGGGAGCGACTCCGGAGGGGCGCGATCCTACCGGAGCGCGGGTGCCGGCCGAGGGAGTGGGTCGGGTATCAGGCCGTGCAGATCCCGCCACCTCGAATGAGCGTCAAGTTCCTGCGATCCACGACTTGCGAAGCTGTCGTCCTCGAGAACTCGAGCTCCCTTCGTGGAATCCTGCTCCACGGCGCCTCACGCGCTGCAAGGATCACTCTCTACCTGCCCACGAGCAGTCTGGGCTCCAGGCGTTGCCGAAGGTCGCCCGCCGGCCGTGACGCGCGCCAACATCCCCTTCCTGAGGGACCTGTCTCGCGGCTGCGACGCGGAGCCCGGTTTCAGGACGAGACCGCGAGCTGCGCACGTGCGGTATCCGTCAGCACCGCCACCGCCGGGTGTTTGATCTTGCGCTCCATGGAGATCGCGTAGAAATGCTCCTTCACGCCTGGGAGCCGACCGACGAGGCGTACGCCGTACTGTGCCTTGATCTCCGCTTCGATGAGGGTCGGCGCGATGAAGAGGCCACTGCCTCGCTGGCCGAAGACCTTGAGCAGCGCGCTATCCTCGAACTCTCCCGTCACGGCTGGCCGGATGTTCTGTGATTCGAACCAGTGGTCCAGGGTCCCGCGCAGCACGGTGTTCGTCGTGGAGAGCAGCATGGGCGCCCCATCCAGCGAGCGAGGGAACCCGCGACGGTACTTGGACGCAAGCGCCGCTGTCCCGAATACCGCGAGCCCCGACTCGCCCAGACGGTGGTTGTACGCGCGAACGCCCGCCTGCGGCTGCACCGGGATGTCGCCGAGCACCACGTCCAGGTCATGGACGATCAATTGCGCCAGGAGGTCGGAGGGCTTGCCCTCGTAACAGACAACCCGAATCTGTTCGGGCAGAGAAAGAACCGGCAGGAGCATCCGGTAGACCACGAGCTTGGGCAGCACGTCGGCCACGCCAACCCGAAGTCGGTGCTGGCTTCTCGGGGACCGACCCCGAACCGTGTCCAGGAGTTCCGCCCCGATCGAGAAGATGTCATCGGCGTAGCGGAACACGGTGCGCCCCATTTCCGTGAGCACGAGGCCACGTCCCGATCGCTCCAAGAGCCTATGCCCCAGCGAGGTCTCGAGCGTCCGGAGCTGGGCCGAGATCGTGGGCTGAGCCAAGTTGAGCCGCTTGCACGCGGCGGTCACGGAACCTTCCTTGGCGACCGTCCAGAAGTAGAGCAGGTGATGGTAGTTGATCCATTCCATTCCAGGAGCATACTTCGGTTTTCTCTATACTTCATTGTTCATCTTTCTATTTGTTGATCAGTGGAGGGTGCCCTACACGTCTCCTGTGCGAGCGATCCGGAACAGAGACCAGATACGGAGGACCCTCGATGCAGATCGACATTCATAGCCTCGATAGCGGGCTCCCGCAGGGCATTCGGGAGTGGACGGAGTCGCGCCTCCTGTTCGCGCTGGGCCAGTTCGACACCCGGGTTCGAGCCGTGAAGGTGCGCTTGAGGGACGAGAACGGTCCCAAGGGCGGGATGGACCAGCGCTGTCTCATGGAGGCGCGGCTCCTCGGGGCCGGGACCGTGTACGCCCAGGTGCGCGACTCCGATGCCTACGCGGCCGTGAGCCGCGCCGCGGCTCGTCTGGGACGTTGCGTCAGCTCACAACTCGATCGCGAGCGTACGCGCCGGCGGAGCACGGGAACGCAGCCCGAGTGAGACGCCGCGTCGCCGACCGTTGCCTGAACAGGGCAGACATCGTCTGCTGAGGTGACCGCGACACGCGGCACGCCACACGCCTCGATGGACCTCAATGCTGATCGATGTCGCCGGACTGACCTCGCGGATCCACTCCGCGGCCTGGTTCCACGTAGGCTTCGTCGCACTCGTGTGCGTCCTCCTCGCGCTCGACCTGGGCGTGTTCCCTCCTCGCCCACGTGATCCGGATGAAGGAGGCGATCGGCTGGACCGTCGTCTGACTCCTTGCCGCCATGACCCTCAACGTGTGGGTCTGCTTCGCGTACGAGGGCCACTGGCTGGGAATCGACCTCGATGGTCCGCAGTTGGACGGCACGGTTCGAGACGTGAATGGGCTGAAGGCCGCAAAGCTCTACCTGACGGGCGACGTCGTCGAGAAGTCGCTGGCGATGGACAACATGTTCGTCATCGCGACGATTTTCACGTACTTCAAGGTCCCGTCGTTGTAGCAGCACCGGGTGCTCTTCTGGGGCATCATCGGCGCGCTGGTGATGCGCGGAGGGATGTTCGCGATAGGAGCGTAGGCATGAAGATGATGCTGGTCCACACGCCCTACAACGTGGACCCCCACTGTGTCGCTCCAGATCGTGCTCCGCATGCTCGGCACAGGCGTGGCCGCGGCGCTCCTCGTGCAACCCCAGACTCCCAAGCGCGGCAGTGATGACACGACAAGCCAGCCCGGGAACCGGCGTGCGTCTCCGAAGGGTCGTCGAGTCCGCGGCCTTCAACACCTTCATCCTCGCTGTCATCCTGCTCAACGCGGTGCTGATCGGCCTGAGCACATACCTGTCCGATGCGTCCGCTCTCCGTGCGATCGCTGCGGTCGAGAGCGTGTGCGTCGGCATCTATCTGGTCGAGATCGGAATGAGGTTCGTGGTACGCGAGTCCGCGACGGCCTTCTTTCGCGAGGGGTGGAACATCTTCGACCTCGTGATCGTCGTCTCGGCGATCATCCCAGCGTCCAACGGCATCGGGCCGATCCTGCGCATCTTGCGAGTCTTCCGCGTACTGCGGCTTGTGAAGACCATCCCTGAGCTGCGGCTCATCGTCAACGTGCTTGTGCGATCCGTCGCCAGCATGAAGTACGTCGCGCTCTTGGCGATGATCCTCTTCTACGTCTACGCGGTGATCGGCGTGAAGCTCTTCGGGCTCGACGGCCACCCCATGCAGCCCCACTTCGCCAGCATTCACGAGGCGTGCTTCACGCTGTTCCGAATCCTCACCGGCGACGACTGGACCCAGATGCGCTACGAACTCGCTGAGTCCGGCCGATCTGTCGCGTCCTTCACGGCCTTCCAGGTCTCATGGATCGTCGTCGCCACGTTCCTGCTGGTGAACCTCATCGTCGGTGCCGTCATCAACAACTACCAGAAGGTGCAGGAGATCGAGCAGAACCGTTCGCTGGCACCGGAGACGACCGAGAGGCGTCTACGCGAGCTCGTCCGCGAACTTGATGCGATCCTGGAGGCCCGAGCGAAAGAGGCGCCCCGTTCGACCATGAATGAATGAGCAGCCAGCTGAAGAGGTCGCTGCACCGGCTTCGCGCGCCTTCATGCCGAGGCGTCGGGCGCTGCGGGCCGTTCCCGGAGGCCAGGACGGCGCTTCCGCCGCCCTTTCTCTGCTCCCTTGCCTCACGAACCCATGCTTCGCCTTGCTACGCAACCTCTTCGACGGGCTGCTGATCGGATCTCCACAAATGACACTTCGCCCCAATTCCGACGGAGATGCCTCGATGATCTACCAGACCCGCGTCTCGTACGCAGAGGGGTTCCGACATGGACACCCACTGCTCGTCAGTCCAGGGGCGGCGGTTCGATGTGGCTCGGACGCTTGAACTCGATCGGGGCGACCTTCTTGCGCAGGCGCAGGTTGAGCATCTCGACGCCCAGCGAGAAGGCCATCGCGAAGTAGACGTAGCCCTTCTCGATGTGCTTGCCGAAGCCGTCGGCCACGAGCAGGACGCCGATCAGGATCAGGAACGAGAGCGCCAGCATCTTGATCGTCGGGTGGCGGTCGACGAATTCGCCGATCTTCTGCGCGAAGATCAGCATGACGATCACGGAGATCACGACGGCCGCGACCATGACGGAGATGTGCTGCGCCATGCCGACGGCGGTGATCACCGAGTCGAGCGAGAACACCATGTCGAGCAGAAGGATCTGCACGAGCACGGACGCGAACGACGCGGCGGCGCGCTTGGGACCACCGTGGCTCGCGCCGCCCTCGAGCTTGTCGTGGATCTCCCACGTTGCCTTGGCGATCAGGAACAGGCCGCCGAGGAGCAGGATCAGGTCGCGGCCCGAGATCTCCTGATTGACCAGCGTGATCGAGAACAGGGGCGCGGTCAGCGACATGACCCAGGAGAGGGCCAGCAGCAGGCCGATGCGCATGATCATCGCCAGCGACAGCCCGATCCGCCAGGCGCGCTTCCGCTCCTCGGGCGGCAGCTTCCCGGTCAGGATCGAGATGAAGACGATGTTGTCGATGCCCAGGACGATCTCGAGCAGCGAGAGCGTCAGCAGGGCGATCAGGTTCTCGGAGGTGAGGAGATCGTTCACGTGGGGCTCGCGGAGGGGCGCGGCATGCTAGCGCCCGAGGCTCGGCGGAACGACCCGCTCGCTCCACGACAGATCGGATTCCCGGAGCTCGGCGACGCCGCTCGACCCTTGCGCCGGGGCCCTGCGGAGGGAAGGCGGGTGGACGTGGGTGTCAGACACCTTGCACCTCGTACACGGTGCAAGGTGTCTGACACTCGTGTACACCTGTGGAGAGCTTGCCTCTTGCATCGCGGGCGGCTTGTAGCATGATTATGCGCATCCGCGCATGAGTATGCCGACCCGTCCCGCCACGCGCCGCCCGATCCGCGCGCCAGAGCCCGCTGCCGAGACCGCGCCGCGCGACACGCGCCGCTCGCGGATCCTCGAGATCGTCCGCGCCGAGCGCGTGAAGAACCAGCTCGAGCTGCAGACGCGCCTGGCGGAGAGCGGCATCGAGGTCAATCAGGCCACGCTTTCGCGCGATCTGCGCGACCTGGGCCTGCTCAAGGGCCCGCAAGGCTACGAGCTGCCGGGCGGCACGCCGCCGGTCTCGGGCGGCGCGGCGATGGCGTTGTTCGCGGCGGCGCGCACGTGGCTCTCGGAGGCACGCGCGGCCGGCTCTCTCGTCGTGTTGAAGACGCCGCCGGGCGGGGCGAACCCGCTGGCGATCGCGCTGGACCGCGCGCGCCTGGAGGGCGTCGTCGGCACGATCGCGGGCGACGACACGGTCTTCGTGGCGGCGGCCGACGCGGCGCACGCGCGCCGGCTCGTGCGCCGCATCCTGGCCCTCAAGGAACCGCGCAGCTCGTGAAGACCGCTGCGATCCTGGGCGCGTCCGGCTACACCGGCCGCGAGCTGGTGCGCCTTCTGGCGGGCCATCCGACCCTGCGCCTGGCCGGAGCGTTCAGCGCTCGCGAGGGCGATGCGCCCGACGCGCCCGAGCTGCCCTTCGACGCACCGGTCGAGCGGCTCGACTGGGATCGCGTCGCGGCCTGCGACGGCGTCTTCCTGTGCACGCCGCACACGCTGTCGGCCGAGCTGGCGCAGCGCGTGCTGAAGCTCGGCCCCAAGGTCGTCGACCTCTCGGCCGATTTCCGCCTGCCCGACGCGCAGCTCTACGAGCGCACGTACGAGCACGCCCACCCGGCGCCGGGTCTCCTGGCCGAGGCGCCTTACGGATTGACGGAGCTGGCGCGCGACGCCGTGCGCGGCGCGCGCCTCGTCGCCAACCCGGGCTGCTATCCGACCGCCACGCTGCTGGCGCTGAAGCCGCTGGTGGAGGCGGGCCTCGTCGACACGCGCTACACGGTCGTCGTCGACGCCAAGAGCGGCGTCTCGGGCGCGGGCAAGAACGCGAGCGCGCGCACGCACTTCGGCGCGACGCACGAGAACTTCCTGGCCTACGCGGTCGGCGGTCACCGCCACGCCCCCGAGATCCAGTGGCACGCGGGCCTGAAGGACCTCGTCTTCGTCCCCCACCTGCTGCCGGTCTTCCGCGGGATCCTGGCCACGCTCTACGTGAAGCCCGCTGGCGGCGCGCGCGCGGCGCAGATGCGCGCGTGCTTGTCGGAGACGTACGCCCGCGAGCGCTTCGTCAAGGTCTACGACCGCGGCCAGCCCGAGCTGAACCGCGTGCAGAACACGAACGCCTGCCACATCGCGGTGGCCGACAACCAGGACCTCGTCGTGCTGACGTCGGCGATCGACAACCTGCTGAAGGGCGCGAGCGGACAGGCGTTGCAGAACATGAACCTCGTGCTGGGCCTCGACGAGGCGGCAGGGCTCTCATGAGGATCCTCGTCAAGGTCGGCGGGGCGCAGCTCGAGCAGCCGTCCGCGCGGGCCGAGCTGTGCCGCTCCGTCGCCGCGGCGCGCACGGCGGGGCACGAAATCGTGCTCGTTCACGGCGGCGGGAACCAAATCCGCGACCTCGTGCGGCGGCTGGGGCTCGACGAGGAGTACCACGAGGGTCTGCGCGTCACCGACGCGGAGACGGCGGACGTCGTGCTGATGGTGCTGGCCGGCCTCGTGAACAAGGAGCTCGTCCACGCGCTGGCGGCCGAGGGCGTGCGCGCCTGCGGTCTCTCGGGCGCGGACGGCCAGACGTTCCTGGCGACGAAACGGCGCGACGAGCAGGTCGACCTGGGCTACGTGGGCGAGGTCGGCCGCACGGACATGCGCCTCGTCGAGCAGCTCCTCCGTGACGGCGTGCTGCCCGTGATCGCAACTTCGGCGCCGCTGCAGCCCGGTGAGGACGCGCCCGGTGACCACTTCTACAACGTGAACGCCGACTTGGCCGCCGGGCCGCTATCGCGCGCCGTGCGGGCCGAAGCGCTGCTCTTCCTGACCGACGTGAGCGGCGTGCTCGACGCGGACGGCACGCGCATCGCGGCATTGACGCCCGAGCGCTGCGCCGCGCTGCGCAAGGCCGGCGTCATCCACGGCGGCATGATCCCCAAGGTCGAGGCGGCGCTGGCGGCCAAAAAAGTGAACGGGCGCGCCCTGGTCAAGATCGCGCCGGCTGCGGGCGCGGACGCCGTGCTGCACGGCCTGTCGGCTCAGTTCGGCACGAGTTTCGGAGAAACTTCTGGAACGGAATCGACTCCCGGCATGGAGCGGACGGCCTGACATGGACGAGCACGTCTTGAACACCTACCTGCGCGCCGACGAGGTCTTCGTCGAGGGCCACGGCGCGGAGCTGCGCGACAAGAGCGGTCGCGTGTGGCTCGATTTCCTGGGCGGGATCGCCGTCTCCGCGCTGGGTCACGGCCACGAGCGCCTGCGCACCGCGATCGCGGACCAGGCCGGCAAGCTGATCCACGTCTCGAACCTCTTCCGCCATCCGTACACGGAGGAGGTCGCGAGCCGCGTCGCGCGATTGACCGGCCTCGAGGCGGTGTTCTTCGCCAACAGCGGCGCCGAAGCCAACGAGGCGGCGATCAAGATCTCCCGCAAGTTCCAGCGCCTGCAGGGCCGGCCGGAGCGCACGGCGTTCGTCGCGCTCGAGGGCGCGTTCCACGGGCGCACGACGGGCGCGCTGGCGCTGACGCACACCGCGAAGTACCGCGAGCCGTTCGGCCCGCTGCTCGCGTGCACCTGGGTCGCTCCGGGCGACGTCGCCGGCCTCGAGCGCGCGCTGCGCACCGTCCAGCCCGCGGCGCTGTTCGTGGAGCCGATCCAGGGCGAGGCCGGCGTGCGCGACGTCTCGTTCGACTTCCTGCGCGCCGCGCGGCGCCTGTGCGACGAGACCGGCACCGTGCTCGTGCACGACGAAGTCCAGGCCGGATGCGGGCGCACGGGCACGTTCCTGGCCGGTGACGCGGCCGGAGTGAAGCCCGACATCGCTACGCTCGCCAAGCCGATCGGCGCCGGACTGCCGCTCGGATTGTGCGTCGTCGCCAAGCCGCTGGCGGGCGTGCTGCAGCCCGGCGACCACGGCTCCACGTTCGCCGGCGGCCCGCTCGTCTGCCGCGGCGCGCTGGTCTTCCTGGAAGAGCTCGAGGAACGCGGACTACTCCAAGCCGTGCGCGAGCGCGGCGCCGAGCTGCGCGCCGGTCTCACGCGCCTCGCGGGCGAGTTCCCGCGCATCACCGAGCTGCGCGGCCGCGGCCTGATCCAGGGCGTGCGGCTCTCGCAGGGCGCCGAGGAGCTCCAGAAGGACCTCTACCGGCGCGGGCTGATCACGAACCGCACCGGCGGCGACACGCTGCGGCTGCTGCCGCCCTACGTCATCACCTCCGCGCAGATCCAGCGCGGCCTCTCGATCCTGGCCGACGGCCTGTCGGCACTCGACGCTCCGGCGAACCGCTCGAATCCGGCGGCCGCCAGCGCGTAGTCCCCCCTTCGCGCTGCGGCCGGACTCGGCCGCAGCTCTTCTTGACGCACTCCCGTTTCACGGCACGACACGATGACCACCACACTCGCACTGCCCGCGGCCGGCTTCGGCACGCTGCCGCACAAGGACCTCCTGACCGTGGCCCAGTTGGGTCCCGGCGACGTCGAGATCGTCTTCGCGGCGGCGCGCGCGATCAAAGCCGACCGCCAGGCCTACTCGACCGCGTTGAAGGGCAAGCGCCTGGCGATGATCTTCGAGAAGGACTCGCTGCGCACGCGCTTCACGTTCGACGTGGGCATGCAGGACCTGGGCGGCAGCGCCGTGTTCATGGACCACCGCGACGTGCGGCTGGGTTCGCGCGAGTCCCTCAAGGACATGGCGCGCAACCTGGAGCGCTGGGTCGACGGCATCGTGGCGCGCGTGTTCAAGCAGCGCGCTCTCGAGGAGCTGGCCGCGAATTGCAATATCCCTGTGATCAACGGGCTTTCCGACCATGTCCACCCGTGTCAGGCGCTGTCGGACTTCTTCACCCTCACCGAACGCTGGGGCGACGTGAAGGGCCGCCGCGTCGTCTACGTCGGCGACGGCAACAACACGTGTCACTCGCTGCTGCACACGGCGGCGCGGCTGGGCGCGCACATCACGGTCTGTTCGCCCGAGGGCTACGAGCCGAACGCGCGCGTCGTCAGCGAGGCGATGCTGATCGCGCGCGAGACGGGCTCGGACATCGTGATCACGAACGACCCCGAACGCGCCGTGAAGGACGCCGACGCGCTCTACACGGACGTGTGGGCCTCGATGGGCCAGGAAGACGAAATCGAGGAGCGCTCGGCGGTCTTCAACGACTACCGCGTCGACGAGGAGATGATGGCGCTCGCGAAGCCCGACGCGCTGTTCCTGCACTGCTTGCCCGCGCACCGCGGCCAGGAAGTGACGGCCGGCGTCATCGACGGGCCGAACTCGATCGTCTACGACATCGCCGAGAACCGTCTGCACGTGCAGAAGGCCATCCTGGTCCTGCTGATGCAGGACAAGCCCGGGCAGGCGCGGAGCTGAGACGTGCTGAAGCACCTCGAGGACTTCGTCGTGATCTGGGCCCACGAGAGCGCCAAGACGCACCTGATCCTGGGTGCGTTGACCGACGCGTCGCTCGGACAGCGGGTCACGCCCGAGGGCCGCTCGCTCGGGTTCCTGGCGTGGCACCTCTCCACGACGATCCGCGAGATGCTGAACCTGGCCGGCATCCCGACCGAAGGCCCCAGCTACGACGCGCCGGCTCCGGCGCGCGCGCGGGAGATCACCGGCGCCTACGCGACCGCCGCGGCTTCCGTGTCGCCGGCGCTCTTGGGCGCGTGGCGCGACGCCGACCTGGCGCGCGAGGTCCCGATGTACGGCCGCATCTGGTCGGGCCACGACGTGCTCGAGCGCTTCCTCTTCCACGAGATCCACCACCGCGGGCAGATGACGGTCGTCATGCGCCAGGCCGGCTTGCGCGTCCCTGGCATCTACGGTCC
>JANNQS010000056.1:0-11674 GCA_031400875.1 Planctomycetota bacterium
TGGAAACAGTAGGCTGCCGTTCACCCATTGGGGGCCCTCGTGATGGTTTGTCCGACAACAAATCCATTCGGCGAGAAACGCCCCCAACGGGCCTACTATCCCGGTTCTTCGTGAATCATCCGGGGTCAGACACCTTGCACCGCGCCCGGCAGCGAGCGAGTCGGTGCAAGGTGTCTGACACCCTTGTCCACCTGCTTCAGCAGCCGATGCCGTAGTACGTGAAGCCCAGGCGCTCGAGCGTGGGCCGCGGGTAGATGTTGCGGCCGTCGAAGATCACCGGGTTCTTCAGGGCCGACTTCACGGCCTCGAAATCGGGGCGGCGGAATTCGTTCCATTCCGTCACGAGCACGAGCGCGTCGGCGCCGTCCAGCGCCGCCATCGGCACGTCGGCGTAGTCGATCCGATCGCCCAGGTGGCGTCGCTTGCACTCGTCCATCGCCTCCGGGTCGTAGGCCGTCACCTTGGCGCCCGCCGCCAGCAGGCCCTCGATCACGACCACCGCCGGCGCTTCCCGCATGTCGTCCGTGTTGGGCTTGAACGACAGGCCCCACACGGCCAGCCGGCGGCCCTTGAGGTCCTTCCCGAAGTGCTTCTGCACCATCTCCACGAGCAGGTGCTTCTGCAGCTCGTTGACCGCTTCGACCGCCTTCAGGATCTTGAAGTCGTAACCCAGCTCGGCCGCCGAGCGCACGACCGCCTGCACGTCCTTCGGGAAGCACGATCCGCCGTAGCCGACGCCCGCGAACAGGAAGCGCGAGCCGATGCGCGCGTCCGAGCCGATGCCCTTGCGCACCTGGTCGATGTTGGCGCCGACGCGCAGGCAGATGTTGGCGATCTCGTTCATGAACGAGATGCGCGTGGCCAGCATCGCGTTGGCCGCGTACTTGGTCAGCTCGGCCGAGGCCACATCCATGTGCAGGATCGGGTTGCCGGTGCGCACGAACGGGGCGTAGAGCTCCTCCATGACCTCGGCCGCGCGCTTGCTGTTGCTGCCGATCACGACCCGGTCGGGCTTCAGGAAGTCGTCGATCGCGGCGCCCTCCTTCAGGAACTCGGGGTTGCTGACGACGTCGAACGGCTGCTGCGTGACGCCCCGGATCGCCTCCGTGACGCGCGCGGCGGTCCCGACCGGCACCGTCGACTTGTCGACGATGACCGCGTACCCCGTCAGGTGCCGCCCGGTCTCGCGCGCGGCCGACAGGACGTACTTCAGGTCGGCCGAGCCGTCCTCGCCGGGCGGCGTGCCGACGGCGATGAAGACGACCTCCGCGCGCGGAATGCCCTCGGCGTAGCTGGTCGTGAACGTCAGGCGCCCGTCGCGCATGTTGCGCTCCAGGAGCTCCTGCAGGCCCGGCTCGTAGATGGGAACGACGCCGCGCTTCAGCTGGGCGATCTTTTCCGGGTCGATGTCGATGCAGACCACGGAGTTGCCGCTCTCGGCGAAGCAAGTGCCCGCGACGAGTCCCACGTAGCCCGATCCGACGACGGCAATGCGCATGGAATAGGAGCTGAGGGGGTCCGGAGACGGTGGGGAGCGAAGCCTGGAGGCAGGGGGTCGCCGGCGTCGGGCGGGCGCGGCAGGATAGCGGGCCGTGCGCGCGCTGCGCAGAGGGCGATTGACTCAGCGGTAGAGTGCCTCCCTTACATGGAGGAAGTCGGGGGTTCGAATCCCTCATCGCCCACCAGTCCCGCGCGCCTGGAGCGGAGGCCCGCGGGCGGCAGGGACAGCCGGACGACCCAAACCCTGGGACGGGACAGACGGCGGAACCGCGCGACGCCCGATCTACGGACTCTCAATTGCCGGCATCCATGCCGGTGGCGCCGCGCGCGGGCGCGCAGCGAGAGTGCACGGTGCGCGCCGCGCACGCACGAGGCTTGCATCCCCGCTTCTCAGTTCGGAGCAGGATGGCTACCCTCGGGACGCGGAACGCGCGACGCTCCGCCGTCACTTCCCGACGCTTCGCCACCGCGCGCGACGTGCAACCCCCGCTGCATGCCCGCTCTCGAGGAACCGTTCATGGCCCGTCTGCTCGTCATCGACGAAGACTCAGGCCGCCGCCTGATCTTGCGAAGCCGGCTGTCCGAGGCCGGGCACGCGCTCACGCTCGCCGAGAACGGCGCACGCGGGCTCGTCGAAGCGCGCAGCGGCTCGTTCGACGCCGTCCTGGTGGACGCGCGCCTGAGCCTGGGGATCGACGGGTCCGAAGTCTGCCGCCGCCTCAAGGCCGTGCCCGAGCGCGCGCACGTGCCGGTCATCGTCTACGTCGACGACTCGTCCGGGCCCGAGGAGATGGCGCGCGCCTACGACGCCGGTTGTGACGCGTTCCTGGCGCGCCCCGAGCTGCCCGCGCTCGAGCACGTGCTGCGCACCCTGGCCCGCCACCGCGCGCGGCTCGAGGAGCTGATGGTGCAGGTGACGGCCGTGGCCGCGGCGCGCGAGCCACAGCGAGCCGCGACCGACGCGGCTCGGCCCACGGCCGGCGATTCACGCACAGCTGCCGACCAGAAGCGCCGAGCGGCAGATCGCGGCGAGGCCGAGCCGGCGCTGAGCCCGGACCACGCCGCCGCGTTGCGCGAGCTGGCGTCGGGCCGACCGGACGGAGTCCTTCTCGTCGACGCCGAGGGCCTCGTGCGCCACGCCGACCGCGGCGCGAGCGAACTGCTCGGCGGGCGCGTCGAGGGCGCGCACCTCGGCAGCCTCGTTCCGGCCAGCGGGCTCGAGGCCTTCGTGCGCGACGCCCGCGTCGAAGCGCGCGAGGGCCTGCGCTTCGACCTGCCGCCGCGCCGCGGCCGGCTTGCGCGCACGATGCTGGCCGTCGTCGTGCCCCTGTTGCCGCAGCCGCGGGACGAGGGGCCGGCGCTGCGCATCGTCGTTCTGCATGACGGCCTGCGCCGCCGCTTGGCCGCCGAAGCGCTGCGCGTGGGCGAGCCGGGTCTCTCGCGCAGCGAAGCCACGCCGTTGATCGAAGCGGCGCGCGAGCTCTACCGGCCGTGCAACCTCCTGGGCGCGAGCCCCGAGGCCGTGCGCCTGCGCGAGGAAGTCGCGCACGCTTCGGCCGGCCACGATCCGGTCCTCCTGCTCGGCGAACGCGGCTCGGGCCGCGGTCGCGCCGCGCGTACGATCCACTGGTCGGGCAATGCGACCGGCTCTTTCGTCACGCTGAACTGCGGCGCGCACACCGAGGACCACCTCGAGCAGGAGCTCTTCGGGACGGCGCGCGCGAACGGGTCAGTCGAGCGTCCGGGCCTGTTCCACCAGGCGCAGGACGGCACGCTCTACCTGGAGGATGTGAACGAGATGCCGCCCGCGCTCCAGGCGCGGCTCCTGCGCTTCCTGGAGACCGGATCGATCGAGCGGCGCGGGTCGCCGCGCTCGGAGCGCCTGGACGTGCGCATCGTCACCTCGACCGGCACCGGGCTCTCGGGCGCCGTCGCGGAGGGTCGCTTCCTGGCGGACCTGATGGGGCGCTTGAGCGCGCACACGATCCGCGTGCCCAGCCTGGCCGAGCGTCCCGAGGACATCGATCTGCTCGCGCCGGCGTTCGTGCGCCGTTTCGGCGGCGCGTACGGCGTGACGAGCATCGGCCCGGCTGCGCTGGGCGCGCTGCGCGAGCACGACTGGCACGGCAACCTGGCCGAGCTCGAGTCGTGCCTCGAGCGAGCCTGCGCGCACGCGCGCGGTCCGACGCTCGCGATCGACGACCTGCCGCGCACGGTGCGCGAGCACACGGGCTCCACGGAGCGCGACGAGATCGTGCCGCGTCCGCCGCCGCTCACGACTCCGGTGGTCGGGACGCACGTGCCCGCGGGACTTCCGGGACACGAGATGATCGTGCCGCCGGCGCGCGTCACGGTCGGTGCGCGCGAGAGCAAGGCCTGGGACATCGCGGACTCCGAGCCAGTCAGCCTCGAGCTCTACGAGCGCAAGGCCATCCTGCGCGCGATCGCGGAGTGCGGCGGCGACAAGCTGGCGGCGGCGCGGCTGCTCAAGCTCGGGAAGAGCACGCTCTACCGCAAGTTGAAGCGGTACAGCATTACGTGAAGCGCCGTCAGGCGCGGAACCACCAGTGCTTCTGGTTCCGGTTCTCTCTCTCCCTCTCTTCTGGTTTCACCACGGAACCGACGCCCGATCACTGACCGCCTCCCACGGATCGCCCTCGCCGTGGGATCCCGGGTTCAAGAGGCGCGCCGTCGCGCTGACCCAGCGCCCGCCCGCCGGGTGCGGCGGCAGCGTCATGCGGCACAGCTCCATCTCGCGTGTCCCGCTGTCGTAGAGCAGCAGCGCGAGCCGCGTGCGCGCCGTCGCGGTCGGATCCAGCTCGCCCGTCGGCCGCAGCGTGAAAGCGCGCCCGGCGTCGTCCTGGAGCCGGATCTCGAGCTCCGCGAGCTGCACGTGGCGCGCGCCCTTGACGCAGACACGCACGCCGTCGTCGACGCGCTCGATCGAGAGCTGCGGGCGCTGGCGCAGGCGCGAGTGCCGCAGCAGGAGGAACGGCTCGCGGCCGATCGAAGCGCGCTCGCGCGTGTAGTCCTCGATCGGCACCGTGATCAGCTCGTAGCCGGCCAGCGCGCGCTCGACCTCCTTGATCCGTCCCGGCTCGGACGCGCGCGAGTCGAGGCCCTCCATCCACGTGCGCGCCAGTTCGCCCAGCGTCGGCGGCGAACGTCGCAGCGTCGAGTACGGCACGACGAAGTCGGCCTCGCGCCCGAGCACCGCCACGATGTCGACGTGGCCCGGCCGCGACCACGGCCGCGGCCGGTCGAGCGGGTGGAGCGGATCCGTGCGTCCCAGGACGTCGTGCACGGTCAGGCGCGACAGGTACCCGATCGCGCCCGGCCAGGGCGTCAGCACGCTGGCCGACTGGTCGACGTTGTCGCGCAGGAAGATGCCGGCCTTGCGCAGACGGCGCGTGACCTCGATCTCCTCCATGAGGCCCATGCGCGCCAGGGGCTGCTCTCCGTCGAACCGCGCCGACTCCCGCGGCCGGACCCAGGCCTCGTGCACCTGCTGGATCGGCAACGGCCCCAGGTCGGCCGGAATGCGGCTGGCGAGTCCCGATCCGACGAGCCCGGCGCCGAATGCGAACAGCGTCAGGCGCCGCCGCAGCGTCGAGACGCCGTCGAGCGCCGTGATCATGCCCTCCTGCACCGCCAGAGCAATGAAGGGCAGCGCCGGCACGAAGGCCATGTGGAAGGGCAGGGTTCCGCGCCCGAGCAGCGCGGTGGCGCTGCACCAAGCCAGGGCCAGGAACACTGCGTGCGCGCCGGTGCGTGACAGCTGGCCGCGCACCAGGTACGCGGCCGGGAACACGAGCAGGAGCGGGATGACCGCGACGACCGCGAACTCGCGCAGCGACGCGAAGCCCTCGCGCCACTGTCCCTCGGCCGGGAACAGGAGCGCGTGGAGGTCGGGCGCCAGGAAGAACCCCGTCCCGATCGTGCGCAGGATCGCCACGCCCAGGAACAGGCCGACGGGCGCCGTGAACGCGGCCCAGGCGACGAACCGCGGCGCGCCCTCGTCGTCGTTGGGGCGCCCGAACGCGCGCAGCGCCGCGAACGCGGCCACGAGGACGATCCCTTCGGGCCGCGTGAGGCACACGAGCGACGCGCAGGCCGCGAACCAGACGGAACGGCCGCGTTCAAGCGCATAGAACGCGGCCGCGGCGAACAACGTGAACGGCGCGATCTCGAGCCCGCTGGCGCCCGCCGCCGCGAAGCCGCCGCTGGCCGCCAGGAAGAGCGGCGCGATCAGCGACGCGCTGCGCTCGGCGCGGAAGCGCGAGATCACCACCAGGATGGCGAGCGACGACAGGATGCCCAGGGACTGGACGCTCAGGTTCGTCGAGATGCCGAGCGGCGGACCGATGCGCTCGGCCACCGCGCAGACGACGACCCAGGCGGCCGACGGGTAGCTCTCGAACGCGGCCCAGCCCGGGTTCCAGGCCAGCTGGTTCTCGAACACCAGGTTGCGCGCCAGGCGCAGCGCGACGTAGGCCTGGTCGTAGGGGAACGCGAAGCGCCCCTCGCCGTCGTCGTGGATCGCGAGCGCGTGCGCCAGCAGCATGGCGAGCGCCACGAACAGCGCGATGCCGCGGTTCATCGGGCCGCGAGCCTACCGCAGTCGGGCCTCACGCGGAGCGCGTCTTCGCGCACCGTCAGCCCTGCGGGCGGAGATCGCCCGTGTCGAGGTCCGCGCGCGGCGTGAGCTCGAGCGCGTGCACCCAGGTCGAAGCGCCGGCGCGCGCCTCGATCGCATATCGCCCGGGCGGCAAGCCGCGGAACGTGAACGTCCCGCGCGCGTCGGTCGCCGCCGGCGGCCAAGGCCGGTCCGGGCGATCGGCGGGCGAGAGCAGCACGAATGCTCCCGCCAGCGGCCGGCCGTCCGGGTCGAGGACGCGCCCGCGCACGCTGCCGGAAACGAGCCCGATCGTGAGCGGCGCCGACCCGTCGGAGAGGTGCGTGAACGAGCGGATCGCGGTCGTGACCAGCGGGGCGGAGAGATCCGGCCACGACCCGCCGCGCGCCCAGGCCGGCAGGACCTCGACCCGGTACTCGCCCGCGACCAGCTCCGGGAACGAGAAGTGCCCCTGCGGATCGGCTCGCGCGCGCCGCGGCAGGGCCGCGTCGACCTGCTCGGGCGGCGCCAGCGGGGTCAAGACGACCTCGGCGCCGTCGACGTCGTCGCCCGAGGACGCCAGGACCGTCCCCGTGAGCTGCGCGCGCACGAGCGGCGCGACGACGGGCGCCGTGCGCCGCTCGTCGGGCACGACGATCTGCTGCGCCGCGCCGGTGTCGCGCAGGACGAGCGCCAGCGGGCTGTGGTCGCGCGCGACGACGCGCACGTCCCACGGCGCGCGCTGGAGCGCATCCAGGCGGAACACACCCTGCGCATCCGTGTGCGCCCAGCGCGGCTCGTCACCCGAGAGCAGCCACACGAGCGCGCCCTCGAGCGGCTCTCCGTCGCGGTCGACGACGGTGCCCTCGAGCACGCGCACGCGCGCCGCGATCTGGATCTCGGACAGCTCGGCCTGCGGCGGCGGCGTGAGCTGGATGTCGAGCGCGCGCGGCGTCGGCTGCTCGTGCGTCAGGAGCGCGATCGAGAACGCGGCCAGCGCCAGGAGGGGCACGATGAAGCTCCAGTGTCGCCATGTGGGACGCTGGATCGGGCTGGCCATCGCCGCGCAGGCTACTCGCGCCGCGGATCGGGTCCCAGCGCGGCGAGCAGGGCGTCGCGCAAGTCGGCCGCGGGCGGGAACTCGGAGCAGTCGACGGCGGCGACGGTGTCGCGGAACTCGTCGAGGCCGGTGTGGCCCGAACGCACGTACCCGAGGAGGCGCAAGCCGAGCTGGAGTCGGTCGCAGACCTTGACGAAGCGGGCTTCGCGCGTGCCGCCCGCCTGGTACTCCTCCCACAGGCGCAGGGAGTGGTCGGAGAGCGGTGCGAGCAGCTCGCCCGCGGCACGTTTCTCCGCCTCGGCCTTGGCGCCGGCCGGCAGGAGCTTCGCCGCCGTGCGCGGCAGGTCGCCGAAGAGCGCCTCGGGCACGTCGTGGACGAGCGCCAGCGCGACGGCGCGCTCGACGTCGATGCGCGGCTCGACGCGGGGCCCGAGTGCGAGCGCCAGGAAACACGTGGAAAGGACGTGGTCGCCGATGGACTCCGCATCGCGCACGCCGCGCAGGATCCACCCCGTCCGCGGCAGGTCGTGGAGCGGCTCGAGGGCCAGCAGGGCGTCGAGGAGGGACTTCGACTGCATCACCGCGATGGTAGCCGGTCACCGTCGAGCCCTGCGATGAGAAGATGGGAGTCGTGAATGCAGAGACAAGGTCGCCCGTCTCAATCGCCCTCGAGCATGCCGTTCGTCGCTGGAACGCCGAGACGGAAAACGCCTCGCGCCTCTCGCACCGCGAGAACGGAATTCTTGCGGTAATTGCGACGATTCTGGGGCTCGGATTCTTCAAGGCGGGAGACCTCGGAACGCGGCACCTGCACAGCCTGTTCTTCCTGCTCGGCCTTTTTGTGGTCCTCACCCTCGTTCTGCTGATGCTTGCCCTTCGCTCGGTTCTGTGGATCCCGCAGAGCAAAGAGGGGAAAGAGGGAGGACGAGTGACGAGTACGACCGCCGGAGAAGGGGCGGAGGATGACCAACCAAGGATCTACGCGAGTGAACACCTCGCTTGGCCGCGGATACCCGAGCTCCACCCGACGAACCTCGAGGCGGCCAGTGAGGCGTATGAGATCGCCTACAAGCGGGTAACGAAGGCGGCCAACTCCCTCAGCGCTCGTAACATCAAGCGCAAGGAGCGGATAGAATTGGGTCAGCGGTTCCTCTTCCTCGCCGCCCTCAGCGCAGCTGTCTCGATCATTCTGTATCCTCTCCTAGGATCCTCTCCGAAGCCGATATCAACGACCGAAGTACCTCGGGAAGGGGGGCAGACCCCCGCCGACACTCGATGAGCACGAAGCACCAGAACAACGGGACGGAGTCCGACGCCGAGATTCGTGCGCGTCTGATCCGTGAGCTGGACGAGGAGTCCAAGCGCGAGATGAAGGAAGCCCGCGAGGCTGCAGACAAACTGCTCAACCCCCGTGGCGGGGTGTTTCGTTGGAGCACCAGCGTGACGTCGACTGGTTGAAGCCCCGAGGGCCAACCAGGACCCGCCGAAAGCGCCTCCGCCGCTCGATGCGCGGGCCGAGCGCGAACGCCAGGAAGCACGTCGACAGGACGTGGTCGCCGATCGACTCCGCATCGCGCACGCCGCGCAGGATCCACCCGGTCCGCGGCAGGTCGTGGAGCGGCTCGAGGGGCCAGTAGGGCGTCGAGCAGGGCGGGCGCGGACTTCATCCGAGGATGGTAGCCGGTGCTAACCTGGGAACATGAGCACGGCGCAACGTGCGGGATCGACTGGGCGAGGCCGTTGGGGATCCCGCGCCGCAACATCGGGCGCGCTCACCTGCCTCGTGCTGGCCGGGTGCATCGACCTGGGGATCGATCTCGATTTCGAGGCCCATCTGGATTCCCTGCTGCTCGACTTGGGCACGTGGAGCGCGGCGCCGTGCGGCGATCTCGATGGTGATGGTGTGAGCGACGTCGTCGTCTTCGCCGACGGACAGGCGCTCCCGAGCACGGCCTGGGTCGTTTCGAGCCGTGACCTCCAGGTGAAGTGCCGCGTGGAGGGTGCCGGCCCTGGCCCTGCCTCAGCATTGCCGCCCCTCTCGACAGTGAGTCCCGATGTTCCGGTCGCGTGGCGGGTCGTCGAGCTGGAACCGGACCCGAGCGGCGGAATGCGGGCCAAATGGGAGATCGACGCGAGCTCGAGCCCCGTGGCAAGTCCAGGAGTGGACGAGATGCCCGCGCCAACCTCGCCGATGCGGCTCAACGCGTACGTGCTCGAGGCGGGGGATTCGAGCTCGTGGAGGCTGGTCGACTGGGGTGACCCGCCGTCAGGCGATGCGGCTCCTTCGACCGAGCTGAACCTCTGCGGCGATCTCGACGCCGACGGCGTCCTGGACAGCATGACGCTCTGCGACAAGCCGCCGCGCGTCAAGATCGTGTCGGGCCGCGACAACAGTCTGCTGCGCGAGATCTCGCTGGGAAATGCGCGCTTCGTGACGGCTGCGACCGGTTCCTGCGACGTCGGCGACGTCGACGGGGACTTGATCGCTGACCTGCTCGTGGGTGCGCAGGTCTCGACCTCCGACAAACGCTTGTCGCCGCGCCGCTGCGAGCTGGGTCTGCTGTCGATCGTGTCGGGCGCCGACGGATCCGTCTTGCGCTCGATCGACCGCGAGACGCTGCTGACTTCCGACGTCGTGCGGGATTCGATCCGCAGCAGGTAAGGGCGCAAGGGTGCGCCCCCCGGACGCAGACCCGGCGTCCGAAGCGCTCCTTGGATCGCTGATGGGCGCGAGGTTGGAGCTGGGCGACCACTCCGTTGAGTAACGCCCGGGGCGCTTTGCCTTTACGCAAGCACGGTTGAGGCTGCTTGCCTTGTCACAAGGCGGACCGATTCGCGAGGTCCATGGCAGGGTCAAAGTGAGGGCCCAGCGGGTGACGGAAGGCCGCTCCAGACCCAAGATCGCCCCCGCGTTGACGCTCCCTCCCGCCCGTTCCATACTCCCCGGATTCCGCCAGGGGCCTCGGATCCCCGCGGAGCCACCCGACGCCATGCTCCTGCGCCTGCGCAAGGCTCTGCCGCCCGAACAACTCCAGGCCGTCCTGGAGGTCGCGCGCGAGCTCGGTTACGCCGCGCGGTTCCTTGACGAGCGTCATGAGATGCTCCAGCTCGACGGGTCCGGCCGCCCGGACCACCGCTCGCGCTTCGAGGACCTGGTGGGGGTCGCCGCGGTGCTCGACGTCGGCGGCGCGCACGAGCTGCACGAGCGCGCCGGCCGTCCCGACACGGTCGTCACGGTGGGGGAAGCGCGCTTCGGCGGCGGTTCCGTCTCTCTGATCGCGGGCCCGTGCGCCGTCGAGAGCGGGCCGCGCCTGCTCGAGATCGCGCGCGAGGTCCAGCGGCTGGGCGCCACGCTCCTGCGCGGCGGCGCGTGGAAGCCGCGCACGTCGCCGTACTCGTTCCAGGGCTTGAAGGAGGACGGTCTCGAGCTGCTGCGGCGCGTGCGCGCGGAGACCGGCCTCGGCATCGTCACGGAAGTGCTCGACCCGCGCGACGTGGAGACCGTCGGCGCCGTCGCGGACATGTTCCAGATCGGCGCGCGCTCGATGCACAACACGCCGCTGCTCAGCGAAGTGGGCCGCTACGGCAAGCCGGTCCTGCTCAAGCGCTCGTTCTCGGGCACCGTGCGCGAGCTGCTGATGGCGGCCGAGTTCGTGCTGGCCCAGGGCAACGACCAGGTCGTCCTGTGCGAGCGCGGCGTGCGCAGCTTCGATTCGAGCACGCGCAACCTGCTCGACGTCGGCGCGGTCGCGCACCTGAAGCGCGCCACGCACCTGCCGGTCATCGTCGATCCGAGCCACGCTGCGGGCCGCAGCGACCTCGTGCGGCCGCTGGCGCGCGCGGGCATCGCGGCCGGCGCAGACGGGTTGATCGTCGAAGTGCACCCCGATCCCAGCGAAGTGCACTCGGACGGATCGCAGGCCGTCCTGCCCGCGACGTTCGGCGAGATCGTGGCCGACACGCGCGTCATCGCGGGCCTCGATCGCCGGCGCGTCGTCGGGCCGTCCCTCACGCACGTGGAACGATGAGCTCGCGCAAGCCGTTCGTCGCCGGCAACTGGAAGATGAACCTGGAGCGCAAGACGGCGCTCGGGCTCGCGCTGACCGTGCGCGACGCGGTCGGGCGCCGCGACGACGTCGACGTGGCCGTGTTCCCGCCGTACGTCTACCTGGACGAGGTGGCGCGCGCGCTTTCGGGATCCATGGTCAAGGCCGGCGGGCAGAACTGCTGTGACGAGCTCTCGGGCGCGTTCACGGGCGAGATCTCGCCCGCGCAGCTGGTCGACGTCGGCGCGACGTACGTGCTGATCGGGCACTCGGAGCGCCGTCACGTGTACGGCGAAGGCGACGAGCTCGTCGGCCGAAAGGTGCGCCTCGCGATCGAGTGCGGCCTCTCTCCGATCCTGTGCGTCGGCGAGACACTCGAGCAGCGCCAGGGGCATGCCACCGAGAAGATCGTGGGGGAGCAGCTCGCGCGCGGTCTGGCCGGCGTCGACGGCC
>JANNQS010000057.1:0-32396 GCA_031400875.1 Planctomycetota bacterium
CCCCCGGCGGCTCGCGGCCGGGCGGCCCCCCGGCGGGCGGCCCCCCCCGCGCCCCCACTGGAATGGGGCGCGCGGTTCAAGCGCGCGCCCCTACGGATCTCGCGTCATCAACTGGCAGGCCTGCCGCGACCGCGTGAAGGCCAGGCGATAGCTCCTGTTGTGGAACGCCGTGTGCGCGAGCCCCTGGGAATCCCGCTGTGCCGGAGCCGCCGCTCGGAGACTGAGAAGAATTCGAAGTCTCTGCGCGCCGCGCGCGGTTCCGCGCGGCGCCACTCGGGTATGAGAGAGCGTAG
Organism: Planctomycetota bacterium; assembly: GCA_031400875.1. GTDB lineage: Bacteria > Planctomycetota > UBA1135 > UBA1135 > JAEUHZ01. The sequence goes on from JANNQS010000057.1 coordinate 294, forward strand.
GATCGATTTTTTCTCGCTCTCTCACTGACCCGCGCAGGCCAGGCGCAGAAGCTCGTCGAGGGCAGCCTGACGCGCGCCGGGCGCGAGCGCCGGATCGGTCGTGAGCCGCTCGGCCACGGCCCCGTGCGTAGCCAGCTCCGCGACGAGCGCGGCGACCAGCGGACCGGCTTCGTGCGCGAACCGCTCGCCTTCCACCCGACGCGCGTGCGTGATCGGCGCGGGCTCGCACTCCCACTGCCTCACGGTGCCGTCTCCGGAGCCCGTCGCGATGCGCGATCCGTCCGGGTGGAAAGCCACGGACCAGATGTAGTCGCCGTGCCCGTCGAACGTCCCCACCCGATCGCCCGTGGCCACGTCCCACAGCCACAGTCGCCCATCCCGGCCGCCCGAGGCGAGCCGCGATCCGTCGGGCGAGAACGCGGCGGCGAACACCTCGCGCGGGTGGCCCACGAGCGCCACGCGCTGCACAAGCGTGTGCGCGTCGAACAGCGCGAGCCGTCCCCAGCCTGCGACCACGAGCTCACGCCTGTCGGGCGAGAACTCCAGGGCCTGCACGACGCCCTTGCCCGTGAGGCGCCGACGCTCGCGTCCGTGCTCCAGGTCCCAGAGCAGGACGGTGCCCGTCTCGTTGCCCGAGACCAGGCTCTGCCCGTCGCGCGCGTACGCCAGCGCAGTGACATCTCCGCTGACTCCCGCGAGCGTCGACACCGTGGCGAGGTCCCGCGCATCCAGGATCCGGATCGCTCCGTTCTCGAACGTGGACGCCGCGGCGATGCGGTCCCCCGCCGGGCTCCAGGCCACGGCGAGCCACGCGCCCTCCGACTCGGTCCGCGCGAGCTGCGCGCCGGTCCGTGCATCCCACAGGATCAGCGCCCCGTCGTCCGACGCGCTGACGAGGCGCGCGCCGTCGGGAGCGATCGAGAGGTCGTGCACGCGCTGACCGCCGTGGCCGGCGAGCGTCGCGAGCTGCGCGCCCGTCGTCGCGCTCCACACGCGCACGGTCCGGTCCCACCCGCCCGACACGATGCGCGCGCCGTCGGGCGTGTACGCGACGGGGTAGACGTAGCTCGTGTGCCCGCGCAGGACTTCGCGATCCTCGCGCGCGTCCCACAGGCGCACCGTGCCGTGCGTCCACACTGCGCTGACGAGCTGATCGCCGCCGGGATTCCAGGCCAGGGAGCTCTTCCACGACGAGCGACCGACCCACGAGCGCTGGACCACGCGATCCAGCGCACCGTCGTGGATCCAGAGCGAGCCGTCCTCCTGCATGGCGGCGATCCGCAGACCGTCCGGCTGGAAGGCCAGGGCGGTGGGCACGTCCGTGTGCACCGCCGCGAGCACGCGCGCGCTGCCATCCGTGAGATCGAAGAGGTGCACGCGACTGCGGTCGGCCGCCGCCAGCCAGCGCCCGCTGGCATCCAGCGCGAGCGCGCGCGCTTCCCCGGGGAACTCGAATCGGTGGAGCACGCGCCCCGTGTCGGCTTCCTCGACCCGGATCACGCCTCCGGCGAGCACGGCCAACGTCCGGTCGGATCCGTCGAAGGCGGTCGGGCCCCAGCCGATCACGCGCGGCGGCCGATCGTGATCCCGCAGATCGAAGCACTGCCCGTGGACCGCGAGCCAGCGACCCGCGGGCGAGAAGCACGCGACGGCACGCGGGTCCGAAAGCGTCCCCGTCGGAGCCGACAGCCGCCCGCGCTCCGCTCCGGTGCGCGTGTCCCACAGACACAGGTCCTGGCCGTGCAACGAGACGCACTGCGCTCCGTCCGCGCTCAGCCCGAGCACGTCGGCGCGGCGAGGATCGGCCGGCAGCTCGCTCTCGAGCTGCTGCGAGGCGACGTTCCAGATCCGGATCTCCCCGCTCGAACCGATCGCGACGACCGCGCGGCCGCCGTCGAGGAAGCCGGCCTGCACGACGTAACGCGGCCCGGGGAACTGGGTGATCCACGACTCGAGCTCCCGCCGCACGCGGCGCCATTCCCAGGCCGGGGTGGACGAGGTCGAAGCGTCGAGCAGGACGCGCGCGTGAGCCGGATTGCCGCTCTTCAGTTCGAGGTGCGCCGCGACGACGTTGGCGCGGTAGGCCTCGCTGTCGGCCACGACGCGCAGCGCGTTCTCGCGCCACGCGAACCAGCCCGCGGCCGCGGCACCCAGGACGAGCGCCGCCGCGGCGACCGCGACGCCGGCGACGAGCGCGCGGTTGCGCCGCGTGAACATGCGCAGCTGGTAGAACGTGCTCGGCGGACGCGCGACGATCGGCTGGTTCCCCAGGTACCGGCGCAGATCCGCCGCCAGATCGCGCGCCGACGGGTAGCGCTGCGCCCGGTCCTTGGCCAGGGCCTTGGTCAGGATCGTCTCGACGTCGCCGCGCAGTGCTCTGTCATGTGAGCCCGCCGGCGCCGGCATCGTCTCGCAGATCATCCACGCCGCTTGCGGCAGCGGCAGTCGTGCGACGTCCAGCGGCGGCCGGCCGGTGAGCATCTCGTAGGCGATCACGCCCAGCGAGTAGACGTCCGAGCGCTCGTCGAGCCCGCTCGGACTGCCCGACACCTGCTCCGGGCTCATCGTGGTGAGCGTGCCGACGACGACGCCCGACACGGTCGAGGCGACGTCGCCGGGTCCGCGCTCGATCAGGCGCGCGACGCCGAAGTCGAGCACCTTGGCGCGGCCGCTGGCGTCGACCGCGATGTTCGAGGACTTCAGGTCGCGGTGCAGGACGCCTTCGTCGTGCGCGTGCTGTACGGCGTCGCAGACCTGCACGAGCAGCTCGAGGCGCGCGCCCAGGCCGAGCTGCGCGCTGGCCGCGTGCTCGAGCAGGTGCGCGCCTTCGACCAGCTCCATGGCGAAGTAGGGCTGTTTCGCGCCCTGGATCTCGGCCACGCCGGCCTCGTAGACGTGCGCGATGCCCGGGTGCTTGAGCCGGCCCAGGAGCTGCGCTTCCTGCTGAAAACGGTGCAGATGGCCGGCCGTGCCCAGGCCCGCCGCCAGGATCTTGAGCGCGACCCGCCGGTGCGGGTTCTCCTGCTCGGCCTCGAAGACCGCGCCCATGCCACCGCGCCCCAGGAGGCGCACGATGCGATAGGCGCCGATGCGCTCGGGGATCGCCGCCTCGATCTCGTCGTGCTGATCCAGATCCTGCGCCAGCCAGCGCGCCGCACCGCCCGCGTCGGCCGCGTCGAGCCACGCCGGCGGTCCCGCGTCGTTGACGAGCAGCTCGAGGACGGCGGTGCGCAGCTCCGCGTCTCCCGCGCAGGCTTCGGCCAGGAACTCGTCGCGCGCTGCACCTTCGAGCCCGCACGCGTGCAGGAAGAGCTCCTTCACCTGCGCGTGGCGGACCGCGCTCACGCCGACTCCCGCTCCCGGATGCGCGCCCCGAGCCAGGCGCGCGCCGCGCGCCACTCGCGCTCGACGGTGGGCTTCGAGAGGTCGAGCACGTGCGCGACCTCGTCCATGTCGAGGCCGGCGAAGAAGCGCAGCTCGACGATGCGGTGCTGGCGCGGATCGACGCGCTGCAGTTGGTCCAGCACCTCGTCGAGGATCAGCAGGTCGAGCGGTTCACCCTCCGACGGCGTCGGCTGGTCGATCTGGCTCGCGCGTCCCCAGCCGCCCCCGCGTTTCTGCGCGCGGCGACGGCGCGCGTGGTCGGTCAGGATCTGGCGCATGGCCGTGGCCGCCAGCGCGAGGAAATGAGCGCGATCGCGCACGCCGACGCCGTCGCGACCGATCAGGCGCAGGTACGCCTCGTGGACGAGCGCGGTCGGCTGCAGCGTCTGATCCGCGCGCTGACCGCGGAAGACGCCGCCCGCCAGCGCGCGCAATTCCTGGTAGACGAGCGGCAGGAGCCGCTCGGCCGCCGCGGGATCGCCGGCAGTCCAGAGCAGGAGTTCGCGCGTCGCCGGGCTTCCCATCGAGGGGTCCCCGGCAGGATCGGGGGGCAGAGAATCCACGCGCATCGATCCTAGCCGAGATCGAGCTCGACCCCCGATTCACCACGTTGCGCTAGCGAACTGCGCGTCCGGGAACCGACACGAACTGCTTGCGATGCTCGCAACCTCGCGTCGCGGGGCAACGCAGCGCGTTTGGAGGCGGCACCCGGGATCGAACCGGGGAATAACGGATTTGCAATCCCAAAGGAAGCCCCAGCAGGAGCCGCTGAACGGCCCTGGCGTGACTGCGATGGACTACCGGAGTCTGTCGAAGACAGCCCGGATCCGTCCATAGAGGGCAAGCAGGACGCCAAGACATCCGTGCCTTCCGTGCCGGTGGCACGCAGCGGGAACGCGGTGGGCGACGACAGATCGGGGAGGCTCTGGATGCCCGCAACCTCGTCGCTGTGCGCTGAGTGCGCGTAGCGGTCCATGGTCAGCGTGATGGTCGAGTGCCGGGCGAGCGTCTGCACGGTCCTCGGGTCCACCTTGGCGCGGGTGAGGTTCGTGATGAACGTGTGCCGCAGCGCGTGGAAGTCCACGACGCCCTCGTCCGTCTTGTGCTTGATGCCGGCCGCAGTCAGGTCCGTGCGGATCATCTCCACGACCTTGATCGGGTGAGGCATCGGGAATGCATGCGCAGCGGGCAGCATGGCCCGCAGGAAGCTCTCCAGCTCGCGCGCAGTCCCGGGCTTGAGGTAGAGGGTGTCCTCGCGCCGACGCTTGCTGTAGCCCGCCTCGACGCTGACGGTGGGAGGCTTGTTCTTGAGCTGGAAGCTCTTGCAGCGAAGGCTCCGCAACTCCCCGGCCCGGAGGCCGGTTTCGAGCGCGACCCGGTACAGCATCGCTCGCTCGGGGCCGGTCATGCCGTGAACGGTGCCGCCACCGACGGCAGCGCCCAGCAGCTTCCGCTGTTCGTCCGCCGTCAGAGCGCGACGCTCCCGCCGGTTCTTGTCGAGCTTGGCGTTCAACGGCTTCAGGTGCTCCAGAGCCGACTCGCTCGCGCGCCGCTCCTGGACCATCCAGCGGCAGAAGTGCTTGATCGCGCCCAGGTAGTAGTTCGAGGTCTGGATGCTGATCGGGACCTTGTCCGCGCGCATCTCCTGGAGCTTGATCTGGACCTTGTCGCCCGTGATGTCGGAATAGAACCGCACGCCGCAGGCATCGACCAGGACCTGAACCCGCTTCGCGGTCTGCGTGGCATGGCCCGCGCTGGAGCCCTTCGCCACGAGTGAGAGTCTGAAGTCCTCGATGTGGTGCTCGATTGCCTTCGAGGCTGCGAGCCGGCGCGCATCGAGGAGGCCGATGCGAGCGAGGTTCGCTTGGGTCATGGCGGGAAGGCCCTCGATCCACCGTGTCAGCTCGGCGGTCGGAAGCTCCTTGGCCGTCCGGCACGCTGAGAGCCGTACGAGCTTTCGCCCGAACTCCTCACTGGCAGCCTTGTCAGTGAACGCCGGCACGCGGCAAACGGTGTCTTGGTGTCGAAACGCGACGTACCAGCGGGGAGCGGTGCGCGTCTCTCCCTTGCGGTCCTTGTAGGTCGTCTTGAAGAGTCGCATCACTTGTCTCCCTTGCGCCGCTTCGCCTTGGCCCGTGGGGCCGTCCGCGGCTTTCTCGTCTTGGTGATCTGGAGTCCTAGGTGCCGGCCGAGCCGATCGATTGTCTCGATCGACAGGCCGGAAGTGCCCGACATGAACCGCGACATCACCGCAGCGTCGAGCCCGATCGCCTGACAGATCGAGTAACGGCTCGATCCGCTCGTGTCGATCGCACGTCGTAGCTGCTCGCTGAGATCGAGGCGCTTGCCCATCTTGCGCATCATCGTGTGTAGTTGCTTATTAGTCAATGCCACGTCCCGGTTAGACATTGCTGAGTCCCTGCGCTGCTCTCGCTCGTGGCGGCGTCGGCTGCGTTCGTGCTGTCGAGTGCGGGCCGTCTGTCGTGCTTGGACGGCGCGAATGCCGACGATGGATCGCGGGTCCGTTCGGCCCTGCGCTCAGCGATAGGGTCCCATCTGAGACAGTCGCGATGGAACGATGCGTTAGACGGCTTCGCGCTACTTCGATGGTCCCGTTCCGCATCGTTCGCAGCACGGGCGCCGAGGCCCAAGAATGGAGACCGGGTCGTGGGGCTCAAGGCCTTGTCCCCGATGAGAGTCCTGCTTGGCACTCCTCGGTCTCAGTCCGCTCCACGCCATCGCGACCTCCCTCGACGTACGACAGAGACGACGGAAACGACCGATCGTGTTCTGCGGTTGTCGTCGCAGGCGGTTCGGTCGTTTCGGTCGCTTTGGTCGTGAGGGCTACCCAGCGTTCGGCATTTCGCCCTCCTGTCGGGACGGTCTGGCGCTGGGCAAGACCGAACCTCTCCAGGGAATCGAGTGCCCCGTTGATCGCGCTCGCCGGGCGGTTGCGGTGGAACAGGTCGCGGACCTCCGTACGGGTCATGCCCTCGGGCTTGTCCCGAAGGGCGCTCAGGATCTCGTCCGCGACCGGATCGCCGAGGGAGTCGCCGAATACGTGGGCGGCGGACGCTTCGCAGTACCTCCACAGCGCCAGCGCAGCGCGCAGGTGTACTTCCTGCACCTGCGAGCACTGGTCGAGCAGCGCGTAGATGACGGACAAGCGCAGGACCTGAGCCTCCGCCCGTGCCGTCATCGACCCAAGCATCCCTGGACGGCCCTCTGAGAGCGTCTGGTACACGGCATGCCACAAGGTCTTGGCGTCCGCGTCGCGTCGGATCTCACCCTGCGCCACGGCGAACTCCACGGCACCGCGAAGCTGGACGCCAAGCTGGTCAAGCTGATCGGCAGGCAGCTCACCGCCGTCGGGCAGCGACTTGGAACGCCGCGCGCACACCCACAGGAACCGGTTGCCGAAACCGTTGGCGGCCTCGGTCTGGTTCATCGTCCGGATCAGCTCCTCGGCGGTGATGTGACCCAGGATGGAGATGTGTGCGCCGCTCGCCTTGACCGGGGTGTTCTTCGTCAGTGTTCGCAGCTCGCCGGTGTCCCACGCGTCGCGGATGACGGTGGAGAGAATGTTGCCCTCCCTCTTCAAGACCTTCAGGACGGCGGCGAACTCGGCCTCGACAACGAGACAGCGCTTATCCTCGGCGGCTTCGTCGTCCCCGCCGCGGGCACGATGTTGTCCTCGTGCATCACCGTCGTCGCCGCCACGATCTCCTTCGTCACGGACCTGGAAGATCAGCCCTTCGCCACTAGAGAGCCCCTTGACGACGCACACGCTCGCCCATTGCTCGAAGTGACGCCGGAACAGCGGATGCACTCTGCCCCATGAGGTGCCCTTCCGTGCCTTCGCCGTCTCCCCCACCAAGGTCGCGTTGATGTTGCAGTAGTGCCGGGCGTCCTCGACTACCGCGTACGCGGTTCGCCCGATCACGCTTCCGAACGAGACGAGGAACTGCACCAAGAGCGCGGCGGGATCCGCCTCCGAATGCGGTTCAACGACACGGACGAACTCACCGGCTAGGCCATGGAACGCTTCCACTTCGAGAGGCTTGGGCCAGCGCCGACTCGCGTTCCGTTCACGCGGCCCCGAGTCCTTTCCGACCTCGCTCGTGGAAGGCCGGACCGTGCTGAGAGCGCTCGGTGCTGCTTCGAGTAGCCTGTGGCGGATCTCGTCCGCGGGTAGGCCGGGCAGGAGATTCTGGATCTGGGCGCACGCGTACTCGCGCTGAGCCGGATCGTCAGGGTCGGACACGAACCGACCGACGCGCCGGGTGCCGTTGTAGACCGACAAGACGTACTGGCCATCAGGCCGGTGGGCGTACTCCAGCTGGACGCTCATGTCGTCCTCCGGACCTGGAGAGTCGGGATGACGCGAGGCGCGGCCTCGATCGACCGCAGCACGTCGTCGTAGGTCGCGCCGGCGATGAGGGCGGCTCGAAGGTCCTTCGCTCCGAGCGGGGGCTCGATCACGCGCACGTCCATCGCGAGAGGGGCGAGTAGATCGGCAAGGTCTTGAGCGCCTTGTCGGCCGGCCACGTCCGCGTCGGCCACGACGATCAGTAGCCGACCCGGCCGAACCGCCAACCATCTCAACAGGTGCTGCGTCCCGCCTCGGCAGCCGGGTCTTCCGATGGCAAAGAACCCGAGCGTGAGCGCGGCGGCTGTATCGGACTCACCCTCGCAGGCCAAGGCGACTTCCCGCTCCGAACCCTCAGGAAGGAACAGCCCGTTCCTAGAGCCCTTGATGGCCCGCTTCCCCATCGAGGTGCGGAGCCTGATACCGATCACGTGGCCCAAGTGGTCACACATCGGCCAGGTGGTGGTGCTCAGGTCGCGGTCGAGGCCGACGCCGAGCGCGTCCATGCTCTCCACCGTCACACCCAACTTCATGGCGATTGACCCGCGCAGCTGGCCTTGCTCAAGCAATCGCAGCCGGCACGTCTTGGCGATGCTCTTCCACCATTCGAGGTCCGGTGCATCCTCGATCGTCGCGACTCGCGGCCCCTCGGAGTGCTTGACGCCGCCGTGCAGCCAGCCGGAGTCACCCCAGCGGATGGAAGATGGGATACGGGCGCAGACGGCCCGATCAGAGCCATCAGCGGCGCGCAAGCACCAGTCCGGCTTGCCGCAGATAGAGCAGGGTCCGCGTTTGCTGACGCGGCTGAACTCGTGGAACAGGCTCATCGGCCCCTCCCGCGCATCACTTCGAAGCGGTCACGCCCCGGCGCCCCGGCCTCGATCCACGCTTCGATTTCCGCGCGAGACCACTGCAAGCGTCGCAGCCCGCCGATCCTGACAGGCCTTGGCAGACGACCGCTCGCGTGCAACTTGAATACTGTCGCGCGGCTGAGGTCGAGGAGCACCGCGAGCATGACCACGGACAGCAGGAGGCTCGGCTCGCTCGCCTGACGCGCAGGCGTTACGCTTTGCGCGTCGTTGCGGTTCGCACCCGGGCGGCTATCTCCGCGCGGCTCGTGCCCTCCAGCACGGGCCGGCGCGCTTTCAGAGGGTCCCATGACAGACCTCGGGCTTACTTGCGCGCTCCGCGAGCGTGTCGAGGAAGTCCTCGCGCAGCACTGCCTGCCGCTGACCGACGGCGAGGACCCGGCCGTAGGCGCCGCGGGACAAGCCAGAGTTCGCCTCCGCTTGGCTGACGGCGAGCGCGACGGCGATGTCCGAATCGAAGAGGACCTGCGGAAGGAGAGAGCGCCGCAGGATGCGCTCGTAGGTTGTCTTGCCCATGCCTGCCACGGCAGACCTGGGGGCAAACTGGCCCTGTAATTCTGTGAGAACGAACGGAAGTCAGAATCAACGCCTACGAGCGACGTGCCGGGTCGGCTTGAGTTCGTGAAGCGCGACAAGCCTGACCACCCGCTCTGCGTGGTCGCTCATGAGGACGTTGCTTGGCAGGCCGTGCCTGGTCGCGCTCGGTTCCGGAATCGGCGGTCGTGGTTCGCGAGGATGCGCGAGCAGCCCGTGGGCAGGCGCGTGAAGCGGCGCGCGCTCACGCGGCGTGGTCAGGTTGCTGCACTCGACCTACGAGGTTGAGCAGCTCGGGGACGGGCGAGCCCGTGACGGGGCGCGTGTAGCAGCCCGTGCACTTCGGCGGGCTTTAGCGGGCTTCGCCGGCGCGCTCCGACTCGTCCGCATCGCGCACCCCACAGGTGCGCGATGCACAGCTTGCTGTCCGCGTCGATCGCACCCAGACCCAGGCCTCGCCGTGGCCGAGCGAGCCGAGCTTCTTCGTCATCTCCTTGCACCCGACGAACGACCACCGTTCGTCAACCTTGACGCGGACGGTCGGTAGGTTTCGGACCGTGAGATCGTGCTAGTCGAGCGCGAGGGAGCCCGCGTTCGCGAGCAGGCGGAGGACGGTCCGCTTCGAGACGCCGCAGAGGCGGGCGGTCGCGTTCACGCCCATGGCGCAGGTCAGGGCGCTGAGGATCAGGTCTCGCTTCCTTCTGGGGAGCTTTCGGCTTCCCGATTATGCTTGCCCGCGTAAGGAGGTTCGGGTGGAATGTACCGATGTACGGTACAACGGTACTTGACGCCAACAATGCCCTTCGGCACCCTCTGACTCGATGAGCGACATCACCCCCGACCCGACCCCGGGCTCGGCCATCCAGGCCGCCCTGGACAAGCGCGGCTGGACGCACGATGACCTTGCTCGTGTCCTCGGACGCCCCCGACCTGGGGTCACGAGCGTACTGCGCGGTGCCCGTGGGATCACTCCGGAGCTGGCGGTTGACCTCGCCGCAGCGCTCGGCGAAACGCCGGTCTACTGGCTCGCCCTCGAAAGCAGCTACAGCCTCGCGAAGATCGAGCCGGACGCGGACGACGTGCGTCGACGTGCGCTCCTGTTCGAGCACGCGCCCGTGAAGGAAATGGAACGGCGCGGCTGGATCGCGCCGGTCAAGACGGACGCGGCGCTTGAGAAGGAGTTGCGCCGGTTCTTCGCGCTGGACAGCATCGAATCGACGCCGCTCCTGCGGTTGGCCGCGAGGCAGTCGGTCAGCACGGACGCGCTGAGTTCAGCGCAGGTCGCGTGGTGCTACCGCGCGGCGCAACTCGCCCGCTGTATCCAAGCAGCACCGTACGACCGGGACCGCCTCGTCGCCGCGCTCCCCGGTCTTCGCGAGCTAGCGCGGTCGGGGGACTCCGCGCGGCGAGTGCCGCGCTACTTGGCCGAAGTCGGCGTCCGATTCGTCGTTGTCGAGAAGATCGCGCGCACACGGATGGATGGCGCGGCCATCTTCGTGCACGGAAGTCCGATCGTGGCGCTCACGATGCGCTACGACCGCATCGACAATTTCTGGCATACCCTTCTCCACGAGATCAATCACGTTCTGCACAACGACGGCGAGGTCATGATCGACGTCGACCTCTATGACGAAGAGGATCGCCAGTGGAGCGTGCGGCCGGATGTCGAGATCCGCGCCGATGCGGAGGCGGCGTCCTTCCTCGTACCCGCGAGCGAGATGCAGGACTTCATCTTCCGCATCAAGCCGCTCTACTCGAAGACGAAGATCAATCAGTTCGCCAACCGCATGAAGATCCACCCCGGGATCGTGGTTGGTCAGCTCCAGCGACGTGGCGGACTTGGATACCACGCCCACCGCGACATGCTGGTCAAGGTGCGCGACACCGTTACCGAGCGCGCGATGACCGACGGGTTCGGCCATTCGCCAGGGATTTAGCTATGGCTATGAAGAAGAAGAGCTACCGCGAGCAGCTCCAAGAGCTCGTTCGGGAGTACCGCGAGTCGGGACTTCCTTGGCCTGCGGAGTCCGACCAAATTGCTCGCTGGGCCATCGCCAAGAGGAAGTGGGCGCCTCGCCCCGAGACCGTAGAGCGGCGGCTGGCAAAGATGCTCTCACGCGCGATGCGCGACGAGATGTTCCGCGACCCGCAGGGTCGCCGCGTCCGTCGCAAGCACGCGATCCCGGGCAGTCGTGTGACGGCGGACGGCGTCGTGACGCAATACGTCCTGTGGGTGGACATCCAGGACGCGGACCGCGATCAAATCCATACCGCGTTCCAGTTCCGACGCGATCAGGCCTCCGGCGACTGCAAGCAGCTCGCGAAGGACCTGGACAGCTACAACGACAACTACAACAAGAAGGAGCCGATCGCGCTCTCGTTCGACTTCACGAAGGACGTTGAGGACGCCCGTCACCCGGAGACGTACCAGGAGCCGGACGACGACGACGAGGACGACATCGACGAGGACGAAGACTACGACCCCACGGGGATCGTCTAGTCACCCCAACGCTTCTTCGCCGCCTTCTTGGCAATCTCGACGCGGCGCTTCTTGGACAGGCTCGCGGCGCGTGCCTGTCCGCCCTTGCTCGCGCCGAGACGGCCAAGAGCGGAACCGGGAGACACGAGCTTCCCGGCGTCGACGCCTGCCTCGAACGCTGCGCGCAGCAATGTCCGCGTACGGTCGTCGCAAGAGTGGATCCGCGCGATCAACGCCTCCCACGCAGCCTCGGCATCGGCCGGGAGATCATCGGGCCGCCCCGTCGTCGCAGGGACGATGCGGGCGGTCTCCTCGTTCGGGTCGGGCTTCGGGCGCGCCATGCGCGGGCAAGTTATCCGATGCCTGCCCGGGAAGGCACTGGCGGCACGGCGAGGGCTATGCTGCGGGGCATGTCGAAGTACATGCTGACCGACAACGAGAGGCGCGACGGGTGGTACTCGCGCGACTACTCGTACAGGCATCAGAACACCGCGGGTGCTCCGTTCGTCCAGGCGGAGCTAGTCGAACGCGTAGCGTCGAATCTGCCGACGATCTTGTGGAGGTTCGACCGGCGTGGCGAAGACCCACGCGAGATGGAGCGTCACCACATTCCGGTCGGCCGGAGACGCTGATCGGGATCCTGCTAGGACTGGCATGCTAGGCCGTCATGGGCGGAATCGGCCTGCTCTCTGCCGTCGCCGCCCTCGCGGTGCAGCTGTTCGGCGGCATCTACAGCCTGTACAGGTCGGCGGGACTGCCGCGTTGCCGATCACGAGTATTCGGCCGCGTACTGGAGCAGAGAAAGCGCCGCAACGCAGCTGCACGCGCCTCGACGCTCAGCAACTCGTAGCGCGCCTTACAGCCCCTCACCTGAGCTAACCCAACACGGCGAGGGCACATTCGCGGCGACGGTCGTCCATCCCGGGCCGACGTCCGTCACCTGGGTCGCGATCGGCGACGTCGACGGCGACAGGATTCCCGACGTCCTCACTTCGACCCACCTGGCCGACAACCTCGCTGTGCTGCGCGGAATCGGTGGCGGCGCCTTCGCCCCGTTCGTCGCGCACTCGACGGGCGCGCGGCCGTCGAGCTGGCCGACCTCGACGGCGACCTCGACCTCGACATCACCGTGACGAGCACGCACTCGGACATCGTGCTTGTCCTGACCAACGCCGGAGACGGCGCCTCGCGCCTCCGGATCGTTCTGAACGGCGGCGTATGGAGAGTCGATCGCCACGGGCGACCTCGATCTCGACGGCGACGTCGATCTGGCCGTGCGTTCGTCAGGGATTCGGACGGATGCGCTTCTCGGCCTCGTAGGCAGCCGCCACGGTCTTCCGGTCCTTCTTGATCTGCGATGCCAGTTGACGCACCGACAGGATCTTGGCATCGAGAGCGACTCGGAACTGTCGGACTGCACGCCGGGCCGCCGTGTCTTCTCTCCCTACGCCCTCGGCGACCTGCGCCGCCTGAAACGCCTCTTGGAGTTCGTTGTACTCAGCTTCCTCGGCCGGAAGCTCACGGCTGGTCGCAACGTCTGCCGCGACACCTTCGGGTTCGCCCTCCGCCGAGCTGTCCGCTCTCTGGAAGTAGTGATCCAAGGCGGTCTTGATCGCAAGCGGGCTGAGGCGAAACACGCCATCGCTCTCGAACGTGCCGATATTTCGTCCGTCCTTCGTCAACACGTCGATCCAACCGCCCGCGCTCTCGGCGTCTGTCTCAGGGAAAGGTCGCTCCGGACGCAGGGAGCCCTGCTCGTGCATCGCGAGACCCTTGGCGACCCGGCCGACAACGCCGGCCGCATCCAAGAAACCGCGCTCCCGCCGTAGCCTTGCCCAGTGAAGTGCGAGCGCGCAGTCGTAAGTGTGCTCGATCACAAACCGACCGGCGTCCTTGGAGTGCAAGCCTTGGTGTGTGCGCTCGGTCAGAGGTTCCCATCTGAACTCCAACCAGTTGGCTATCTCGCGAGCGAGGATGCCTGCTGCCTCGCGCGACAGCACAGGGTGTGCCGGATCCTCGAGAAGCACGAACCAGACTGCGGCCTCGGTGACGGCGGTCTTGCGCCTTCTGATCGGTGCCGCTCCTTGGGCGAACCTCCTCAGAAGCTCGTAGAGGACGAGCATGAAGTGCAAGCCGTTGCCATCCTGCCGCTCCATCTGGCGCATCGAACTTGGTCGACGCACCGGATGCTGATGCTCCGTCGGGCGGAGTGGATGCCAACCCGCGGCGGCGAGCACGTCGAACAGGTCCGCCGTATCAGTGTTGGGCGATAGAGCGGCCCCGTGCTCGGGATGGGAGGCGCCGGTAGGCGGAGAATCGTTCATGCGTGGATGAGGCCGACCCGAACCGCGCGACGCGGCATGAAACGCGCTGCGAGGCTCGGGCCGCACGCCGGGGATCAGCCGGCTACCCGGTGCCGAGCTTACTGCGCGCAGGAATCCGCTCAACCGTCCTCAGTCCCGCGCAAGACCTGAATTCAGCGCGATCTAGTCGTGCCGTTCCAGCGCGCCATGGCGGCCTTCTTAGCGATTGCCTTCCTCCTTGCCGGCGTAAGCGTCGCGGCACGCGCGACGCCTCCCTTGAGGCCTCCAAGGCGGCCGAGTGTGACCGCGGCGGGATTCTTGTGTGGCGAGTCCCTCGCGGCCTGCGTCGCCTGCTGAACGACTCGCCAAGCATCGCGGTTCACATCAGCGGGCTTGGGGGTTTCCCTGGGCATCTGCATTCACTCCTCGTCAGCGTCACCACCCACCGTCATCCGAGCGCGCGGTGCGCCGGGGATCCCCTGACCGAAAGTAGAATTCACGTCGCCGGGAGTAAGACTGGCAGAGAACCTGACCATATCGTCGGCCAACGACCTCATCACAGAGCTGCAATCGTCGCCAACTGTTGACCAGCCCGACAGATCGACGATTCTGTACCACTCATCCTGCTTCCTAGGATGGAGTGCGATCCCAACATCAAGACCATAACGCTGAGCACACTTCAGGAACTCTGCCCTGGACGTGCGACGCTCGAAGAGACGCGTGTGTAGCGTGTGAACGCAGCCACCTATTAAGACCTTCGCGATTGCGAGCCGCTCGGTTGCATCGCTCTCACGCTTCTGGCTGTCCTTCAAGACCGTTAGCCCCTCGATCTCCCGGCGCTGAGATTCGATCTGTGTTTCTAAGGCTTGCATCCTAGGGCGATCCGCCTTGGCGGTGGTTTCCGCGAATTCCGCACGTTCCCTCAGCGCGGCACAAAGTTCCTCTAGCGGGTGCGCCCTCGCCGCATCGACGCGCATCTGCTCACGAAGCGCGTCGCGCTGCTTGGTTGATCCGACCAGCAGAAACCAGAGTACGCTCAGACTCTCCGTAAACGCTGCGCCAATGAGCGCGGCCCAGACGTACTTCATCTGCTCCACGGCCTCCTTCCTTCCCCAGAAGACCCAAAGGGCCAACGGAAAGGCCAGTGCCGCAATGGCGGCACGAACGGCATGGGAGGCGCTCCTCTGGCGGATCCAGAGCCAGAAGCCGTATGTGGGGCCATCTACCTCCAGCAGATCGAGATTCCCGCTCCGGAAGGCCTTGAGCCGAGCGAAAAGTCCGGGGCGGCGATCAACCATGCCATCACGCTAGCGCCGCCGCCATGACCGCTCAAGCAGCCACAAGAAAGGATGGAATGCCGAGCCACCGCGTACCGGCCGAGGTCATGTGCGGCTCAGGCCAGGCGCCCGCATTTCCCTGCGATCAGGGTGATGGTGAGCTAGGGCGTCCAAGCGATCCGCACACCGTTCGTCAGATTGAAGCCGCTCGGCGTGCAGTAGAAAGCCACGTCGCGGTACCAGTGCTGGTAGTATCGCGTCGCTCCTCCTGGCGGCACGATGCCCTTCACGCTGACGGGCAGATCGCTCGGCCCTGGGTAGGTCGAGGCGCCTCCGCTAGCGGTCTTGACACCGAGACGGATCGCGGAGCCCGCAACGCAACGCAGCCCGTCACCGAACTGTGCGCCGTTGCCGGCTCCCGCCTGCGCGGTCCCCTGGAAGAAGAGGCCGGTTGCGTTCGGTGGCGTCCCAAAGGCATCGAGGAACACGGTGTCGTGGCCCATCGACGCGTCGCCACGGGCGACGAGCACTGCGCCCCCTGTCGGCCACGAGTTCGCGCAACCATGCCCTTGAGCCCCCGGCGCACACGGGCAAGCGTTCGCTGTCCCGTCGCCCGCGCAGAACGTCGTCGCCGCCGGCGGGTCGCTGACACCGTAGACGCTGACGATGCCTGCTTGCCCCTGGCCGGGGTCTCCGAGCGCGAGCACGGATGACGTGAGGGCTATCGCACGCCACGGGTCGGTGCTGACGGCTGCGTTCAGCTTCCACGACCAGTACCCCTCCTCGCGCCGGAACAGCGCGGCGCCGCCTGGAGCTGGGTTCCAGATTGCGGCGATGTTGCCCACCAACTGGACGTACGAGCCGAAGTTCGATTGCGGAAGGCCCGAAGGGTGGAGTAGCGCGCTCTCGAGTTGCCACGAACCGGCCGAGTTCACGAAGACCCACGCGTGTCCGCCGTCGTTCGGCGTGCCGATGACGACCGTGTCCGCATCGATGTCAATCGAGTAACCGAACCTCTGCTGTGGTGTCGGCGACGGAGATGTCAACGTCTGGACCAGCGCCAGCCCCGACCCTGAATTTGCGTAGAGGTGGACCGCGCCGTCCTCGCTGAACGTGCTCGTGGTGCGCGCGGCGGCGATTGCGACCATGTTGCCGCTCACAGCGATCAACTCACCGAAGCCACCTCCGTCGATGACGGGGTTCGGTGGAAGGATGTCTGGTCCCTGGAACCAGAAGGGCCCGTTGCTGGTGAATTGCGCGACACGCCCTGCCCCTGATGGGGCACCGACTAGGACCGTGTTCCCTACGATCGCGAGTGATGCGCCGAATCCAGGCATGGGTGACGACGGGTTCAGCGTCGCCGACCAGTACCACGACGATCCTGTTTGCTCGTAGAGATGCACGGCTGTCTGCGTCGCGTTGCTGACGGCGATCAGACCACCGGAGATGGCCAGCGCTTGGCCGAATTGCTCCCCCGACGCAGGCGCAGGTGCTTCGAGGTTACCGACGAAGCCGGCGCCGGCCGAGTAGAGCCGCACGCGGCCCTGCTCGCTATAAGCGCCCGTGTAATGCTGCTCAGCGATCAGGACGAGCGAACCCTGGGCGCAGACCGAGTGCCCGAAGAGGGCGCCGGACTGGTTGTCGTTGTTCACTGCCCCTTCGGGCCCCGTGAGCGTTAGCTGCGCGTGAGCCGCGGCGCTGAAGACGCACAGTGCGAGCAATCGGACAAGCATGAGGTGCTCTGCTAGGGTGATGCACGGCGCCTCGGGAGAAGGCGCGGTAGCAGGAGATGGTGTCGGTCGAATGACCCCCAGTCTACGACCCTGGGTCAACCTCCACGATGCGCCCTTGCGGCAGGCTCTGGGGGCCTTCGGCCGCGGATCGTTGCGCCGTGCTAGTGTGACTTGGTCCGATTGTGCGTCTCGCAAGACTGTCTACGCCCAGCCGAGCACCAAGCCGGCGGTCTAGGCTACGGCCCCCCCGAGAGTGAGCATGGATGCCCAAGATCGAACCACCGTCGTTCGTCATCATTGGCGAGCCAAATCTGGGCGCAAGCTGCTAGCTCGTGCCGTCGCCCTCGTCGCGATCCTGCCCGCGGTCGCGTACCACGCGGTGGCACAGACTCCCGGTCCGGGGGCGATCGTCCGCTTCGGCGACCCGAACCTCTGTACTCTCTCTCCACTTCCTTCTGGGCTCCACTATCGAAGCGTCGCACTCGGGCAGGACAGTGGGCTGGCCGTCCGATCCGACGGAGCCGTGCTGACGATCGGGAACCTGGGATACGCCGGCAGCCCACCAACTCCTCCCGCTGGCGAACGCTACCGAACCACTGCAATCGGCTGCGGACTGGGCGCCGCGATTCGAACGGGCGGGCATGCAGTGACCTGGAGCGGAGCGAGCGGTGGCCACTACGCGCCTCCAGCGGGTGGTCGCTGGCTCAAGGTGGCGGTCGGTTCCACTTGGTTCTGCAACGACTACGCGCTCGCGCTCGCATCTGACAGCACGTTCCGCCTAGCAGGCTCAGTGCCTACGGGAGTCGACAGCATTCCCGGACTGCCTCCGGGCACGGCGTACGTTGATGTCAGCGCCGGCTACCGTCACGCACTAGCCCTTCGATCCGACGGAGTCGCGATCGGCTGGGGCTCGTGTGCCACGGGTGCTTGCGTCGCGCCGCCGCTACCGCCGGGAACCACTTACCTCTCTGTGGCGGCGGGAGGAGGAGAAGAGACCGGGACGGGCATCGACTTCAGTGCGGCCGTCCGCTCCGACGGTGCGATCGTCGTCTGGGGCTCGCTCAACGTGACGCTCCTTCCGCCCGCGGGCAGACGCTTCACCCAAGCGGCCGCCGGTAGTACGCATGTCATTGGTCTCCTCGATGACGGCACGCTGTTCGGGTGGGGAGGCAACTCTCACGGACAAGCGACCGTACCAGCACCTCCGCCCGGCCTACGCTTCGTTCAGATCGCCGCCGGGAATCGGCACTCCGCGGCGAGACTTGTGTCCGACTGCAACGGGAACGGCATTCTCGATGATCTGGAAATCCGTCAGGGGCTCGCGCAAGACTGCGATGGCAACACCTTCCCGGACGGATGTGACCTCGCTGAGGGTTGGGATACCGACTGCAACCTGAACGGTGTGCCCGATTCCTGCGACCTAGCATCGGGCGTCGCGACGGACTGCAACGGAAACGGGGTCTCCGATTTCTGCGATGTTGCCGGCGGGCAGTCGCCGGACTGCAACGCCAACGGAGTACCCGACTCTTGTGACATCGCAGGTGGAGCTTCCACGGACTGCAACCTCAACGGCGTTCCGGATAGCTGCGACCTCGCCAGCGGGGCGGCTCTCGACTGCAACGGCAACGGCGTGCCGGACTCCTGTGACATCGCGGTCGGCACGTCATCGGACTGCAATGCGAACGCGATTCCTGATTCCTGCGACCTCGCGTCGGGGTCGAGCCAAGACACGGATTCAGATGGTCTGCCCGACGAGTGCTCGTCTCTTGGCACGATCGTCTGTGCGGGAGATGGTTCCGGATCTCCGTGTCCTTGCGGCAACCTCGGAGCGTTGGCTCGTGGCTGCGCCAACTCCGCGAACATTTCGGGCGGGATGTTGCACGCCGATGGTGTCGCCAGCGTCGCGCTCGATTCTGCGATCCTTCGCGGCACTGGCATGCCGCCCGTGGCTTCGGTGCTCTACTTCCAAGGCACCTCCCTCCAGAACGGCGGCGCCGGCGTCACGTTCGGCGATGGACTTCGCTGCGCAGGAGGCTTCGTCATCCGACTCGACATCGAGACAAACCAAGGCGGAGCCAGCAGCTTCCCCAACGCCGGGGATCCGGCCATCTCGGTGAAGGGTCAGATCCCGACTCAGGGCGGCGTGACGCGTTTCTATCAGGCGTGGTATCGGGACGCGGCCGCGTTCTGTGCACCCAGCGGGTTCAACCTCACGAACGCCCTGCGCATCGAGTGGGGTCCCTAGAGGATCGCCCGCGACGAGGGCTCGACAGAGTCCGACGAGACTGCCACCGGTCCGTCGATCGCAGGAGCGTTCCACGTGCAGCCTCTCGACGGCTCGATGACGAGCACGATGGCCTTCGACCGATCCCCGTGCAGGCCGATCGGATTGCCAGCGAGGTCAACATCGCCCCCGCACTCGGGACAGGCTCGAAGGTCCGCCTTGAGGACGAGGTAGATCCAGACCCACTTTCGTCGTAGGTCGTCGCACCGCGAGCAGCCAGAGCGCATCCGGCGGGGCACCGCTCGCTCCAGGTCGCGGAGTCGGCCGTTGACGCTCATGCCGAGCGCCTGCTGTGTTGCGCTGCGACGCTGTCCTCCATCGCCTCGATGCGCTCGATCAGGTCGGCCTCGACCGGCTTCCCAAGCGTTCGGTCGTAGACCTCCTTGATCGCCATGACGTTGCCGGACTTGGCCAGCGCGATGAGTTTGGTCGTCATTTCGCGTAGGTCCGAGGCTGTGACGGTGGCGAGCAGAGCGCTCCGGAGTGCCGCGACCTGTCGCGCGTGCGGGTTCCCAGGTCCGCCGCGGTTGCCCGGCAGGAATCGGCCCGTGCCGTCCCGGCCGTCACCAATCGGGGTCAACGGCACCAAGTCGGTGCAGCTTTCCGCGTTTTCATCGTCAGCGCGGCTCATCGGAACCTCCGGTGTACGTCTTCACGAGCGCCAGGACGGCGGAACGCATCGGCGCCGGCAGCGTGGCCCATGAGCGCACGACGAGCGCCAACTCGGGCGAATCCAGTTCGAGAAGGCCAAGCAGCGCGCCAAGACGTTCACTCGGATCGTCGTGCTGCGATGCACTAGCTTCCGACGCAACCCCTTGCTGTTCCGCATCGAGAGGGTTGGAGGCGGCACCCGGGATCGAACCGGGGAATAACGGATTTGCAATCCGTTGCCTTACCACTTGGCTATGCCGCCCGCTTCGGGGTTCCGAAGGGTAGCGGCGCACGAGTAGCGGTCAAGCCGACGCGACGCGAAACGGGCTAGACTCCGCGGCGCGCCGGGGGAATGGCGGAACCGGAAGACGCATCGGACTTAAAATCCGAAGCCTGCAAGGGCATGGGGGTTCGACTCCCCCTTCCCCCACCACCGCGCTCAGCTGCGCGTCTCGAGCCAGCGCATCAGCAGGCGCGGCCCGTACCCCGAGCCCATCGCCCCGCCGACCCAATCGCGGTTCGCCCCGCCCCAGGCCACGCCGGCAATGTCGAGGTGCGCCCAGGCGGTCTTCTCGGGCACGAACGGCGCCAGGAAGGCCGCGCCCGCGCTCGAGCCCGCGCCCAGATCGCCGCCCGAGATGTTCTTCAGGTCGGCGAAGGTGCCCTTCATCGCGTCCTTGTGCGCGTCGAGCAGCGGCAGCGGCCAGAGCCTCTCGCCCGTATCGTCACCAGCCGCGCGCAGCTCGCGCTCGAGCGTCTCGTCGGACGCGAACATCCCCGCGACCTCGTGGCCCAGCGCCGTGACGACCGCGCCGGTCAGCGTCGCCAGGTCGACGATCACGTCTGGCTTCACCTTCTGGCCCGCGTAGCAGATCACGTCGGCCAGCACGAGCCGGCCTTCGGCGTCGGTGTTCAGCACCTCGACCGTCGTGCCGTTCATCGCCGTGTGGATGTCGCCCGGCTTCGTGGCGTTCTCGCCCGGCATGTTCTCGGTCGCACCGACGAGGCCGTGCACTTCGAACGGCACGTCCATCGTCTTCAGCGCGTGGAACAGGCCCAGGACGGCGGCGCCGCCCGACATGTCGAAGCGCATCTCGTCCATCTTCGCGGCCGGCTTGATCGAGATGCCGCCCGAGTCGAACGTCAGGCCCTTGCCGACCAGCGCGACCTTGCCGCGGCTCTTGCCCTTGGGCTTGTAGACCAGGTGGATGAGGCGCGGCGGCTGGCGCGAGCCGGCGGCGACGCCCAGCAGGAGGCCCATGCCGAGCTTGGCCATCGCTTTCTCGTCGATCACGTTGCACGTGATGCGGCCGGGCTTCACCAGCGTCTTGGCGGAATCGGCCAGGTCGCTGGGCGTCAGGCGGTTGGCGGGCTCGTTCTGCAGGTCGCGCGTGAACGCGCAGGCCTCGGCCAGCGCGCGGCCCTTCTCGATCGCGGGCCCCATGTCCTTCGCGGCCACGAGCGCGAACGTCTCGAGCTTGGCGGGCTTCGTCTTGGTCTTGCCCTTCTCCCACTTGTACGCGCCCAGCACCGCGCCTTCGGCCAGCGCCAGGCCGACGACGGGTGCGCCCAGCTTGTCCACGATCGCGCGCGGCACGACCAGCGCGGCGGTCTTCGCGCCGGCGGCCTCGGCCTTCTGCACCGCCAGCGCGGCGATGCGGCGCACGCGCTCGGCGTCGAGCGCCGACAGCTTGCCGGCGCCGATCGCCAGCACGCGGCGGTGCGCCGAGTCGGCCGACCGCGCTTCGCGGAACTCGCCCTGGAAGCCGTTCCAGGCCCAATCGCGCACCGCGAGGTCCTTGGACAGCTCGGGCTTCGCGCCCTCGATCACGAGCACGACGACCATCTCGTGCGCGTCGAGACGCGCGTGGGGTTCCAGGTGGACGAGCTTCATGCGGTGTCGATCTTCTGGGGTTGTCGCGGGCACGTGCCGCGTCGGTCGGAATGGTTGCGAGCCGTGGCGGCGGTCACATGCCGTAGTACTTGGGTCCGCCGCCGCCCTCGGGCACGACCCACTCGATGTTCGCGTAGGGGTCGGCGATGTCGCACGTCTTGCAGTGCACGCAGTTGCTGAAGTTGATGATCGGGCCCTTCGGCGTGCCCTCCTTCGGCCACTCGTACACCGCGGCCGGGCAGAAATGCTGGCAGGGGTTGCCGAACTCGCGCGTGCAGAGGTCGACGCAGATCGTCGTGTCGGGCACGAGCAGGTGCGCCGGCTGGTCCTCGTCGTGCATCGTGCCCGAGTGGTACACGTCGGTCAGCTTGTCGAGGAACAGCGCGCCGTCGTAGGCCGGCTTCTCCATCTTCGACTGCGCCAGCGGGCGCGTCGTCGTGTGGTCGGCGTGTCCCGCGCGGCGCTTCACCAGGCCGCGTCCGCCGGTCGCCATCTGCAGGCCGGCGTCGAACATGCCGCCCAGGAAGCCCTGGTCGAAGGCCTGGCGCCAGTTGCGCACCTGCCACAGCTCCTCGCGCGCCCACGAGGCCTCGAAGAGCTCGCTGTAGCGCGAGAGCTTCGCGTCCGACGCGTCCCCTGCAGCCAGGGCGGCTGCGATCGCCTCCGCCGCGAGCAGCCCCGACTTGATCGCCAGGTGCACGCCCTTGAGCGTGCTCGCGTTCAGGAATCCGCCCGAGTCCCCCACGAGCACGAACCCGTCGCCGTGCAGTTTCGGCATCGCGAAGTAGCCGCCTTCCGGAACGGCCTTCGCGCCGTAGCGCAGGATCTTGCCGCCCTGGATCAGCTTCGCGATCTCGGGGTGCTGCTTCCAGCGCACGAAGAGCGCGTGCGGATCGAGCCGCGCGTCGTGGTGGTCGAGCCCGACGACGTAGCCCATCGAGAGACGGTTCTCGGGCATGCCGTAGATCCAGCTGCCGCCGTAGCCGTCCATGCCCAGCGGCCAGCCGCCGGTGTGCACGACGCGGCCGCGCCACTGCGCGCCGACCTCGGGGCGGACCTCCCAGATCTCCTTGATGCCGGTGCCGTAGGTCTGCGGGTTCTTGCCCTCGTCCAGCGCGAGACGCTGGATCAGGTGCTTGGCCAAGTGCCCGCGCGGACCCTCGCCGAACACGGTCACGGCCGCGCGCACGTTCATGCCCGGCTGGTACGAGTCCTTCTTGCGGCCGTGCTTGTCGATGCCGCTGTCGCGCATCTGCACGCCGACGACGCGCTCGCCGCTGCCGTTCTGCTCGAACAGGATCTCGGCTGCCGCGAAGCCCGGGTAGACCTGCACGCCGGCCGCCTCGGCCTGCTCCTTGAGCCAGACGACGACCTTGTTCAGCGAGATGATCACGTTGCCGTGGTTCTTGAGCTGCGGCGGCGTCAGGGCGCCCTCGAAACGGAGCGCCTTCTTCTCCGTCAGCCACCACAGCGCGTCGGGCCCGACGTCGGCCTCGATCGGGCATCCGCGCTCGCGCCAGTCGGGGAACAGCTCGGCCATCGCGCACGGGTTCATCACCGCGCCCGACAGCGTGTGGTTCCCGATCTCCTCGGCCTTGTCGAGCACGAGGATCGTCTTGTCGGCTAGACCCTGTGCCTGCAGCAGGCGTTGCAGGTGGATCGCGCAGGCCAGGTTCGCGGGTCCGGCGCCGACCAGCACGACGTCGACCGGGAGCTCCTCGCGCTCGACGTCGGGCAGATTCAGGCTGTACTGGCGCGGAGCGGTCATCGGAGGGCCGAGCAGGATACCGTCGCGGCCTCCTCCGTTCACCCGAGCTTCCCGTAGCGCTGGGAGCCCGTAGAGAAGTGGAGCATACGGGCTCTCCGATCCTGGTGGCGCCGTGCGCTAGCGCGCTGCGCGTGCAATCAGGAAGGGATTCCCGCGCCGCTCGACCCCGATCGTGGACATGGGCCCGTGCCCCGGGACGAAGCGCACGGCGTCGGGCAGCGACAAGAGCTCGCGCCGGATCGACGCGATCAGCGTGGCGTAATCGCCGCGCGGAAAGTCGGTGCGGCCGATCGAGCCGTGGAAGAGAACGTCGCCGACCAGCGCCAGCTGCGACGGCGCGTGCACGAACACGACGTGGCCGGGCGTGTGACCGGGACAGTGGCGCACCTCGAGCTCGGCCGAGCCGACGCGCACGACGTCGCCCTGGACCAGCCAGCGATCGGGCTCGAAGCTCCGCGCCGGCTCGAGGCCGAACGCCGCGGCCTGGTCGGGCAGGCTCTCGATCCAGAAGCGGTCGGCCTCGTGCGGGCCGACGATCGGCACGCCCAGGCGCTCGGCCAGGTCGGCCGTGCCGCCGGCGTGGTCGCAGTGCGCGTGCGTCAGGAGGATCTGGTGGATCGTGACGCCGTGCTGCTTGGCGGCAGCGAGCAGACGCTCGACCTCGCCACCCGGATCCACGATCGCGCCCTCGCCCGTCTCCTCGTCCAGGAGCAGCGAGCAGTTCTGCTGGAACGCCGTCACGGGCACGATGAAGCTCTTCAGGGTCACGAACGATCGCCGATCCAGTGGTGCCCGTCGGCGTAGACCTCTTTCTTCCAGATCGGCAGCGAGCGCTTGAGCTCGTCGATCAGAAAGCGCGCCGCGGCGAAGGCGCTGTCTCGGTGCGGGCTCGCGACCGCGATCACGACGGACGGCTCACCGACGAGGACCGTGCCGACGCGGTGCTGCACGAGCATGCGCAACGTCTCGCGCGCGCGATCCGCGGGAGCGGCGCGCGACAGCTCGGCGCGACAGCGCTCGAAGATGCGCTCCATCTCGGGCCCGGTCATGGCTTCGAAGGCCTCGTAGTCGAGGCGCACGACGCTGTGACCGCGGTTCTCGTCGCGCGTCGTGCCCGTGAAGAGCGCGATCGCGCCGCAGCTTTGGTGCGCGACGCGCGCCTGCGCGGCCGACGCGTCGAGCCTCTCGGGCCAAAGCTCGAACACGCCGCGCGCCAGGAGCTCGTCCGGTCCGGGCGCGGCGCCCGCGACGGGCGGCCGCAGGCGGTCGTCGGCGTCCGGCCGCAGGACGCGCGCGTCGGCCGCGTAGGCGGTGCCCACGACGCCGGCCACGTGGGCCAGGCTGCCCAGGTCGGGGCGCGCGCGCTCGAGCGCGGCCTTGAGCTCGCCGACCGTCGCGCCGTCGCGCAGGTCGCGGACCTCGAGGCGGTCGGCACCGGCGCGCTCGCGCAGGCTGGCGAAGAGGCGCACGGAGAGGTTCACGGACGCACGAACGGAGAGGCCGAGAGGAAAACGAGCATACGGCCTCTCCTATTCTGGTGGCGCCGCGCGTAACCGCGCGCGGCGCGTCCGGCGCTCAAAAGGGCGTGTCGTCCGCCGCCTGGTACTCGGCCGAACGATCGGAGCCGGAATCCCCGCCGCCGCTGCCGCCCGCTCCGCCGCCATCCGCATCGGCGGTCATGCGCTCGGAGCCAGCAGCCGCGCCGCGCTCGAAGTTCCCGCCGGCGCGACCCGGTTCGCCTTCGCCGCGGCCGCCACCGACGAACTCCCACTGGTTGGCCACGACGTAGAGCTTCGAGCGCTTGCCCCCGCCGTTCTTGTCCTCCCACGTGTCCAGGCGCAGCTCGCCCTCGAGGAAGCACGGCTTGCCCTTCGAGTGGTAGCGCGCGAACGGCTCGGCGCGCGCGCCGAAGATCGTCACGTCGACGAACGTCGGCTGCTCCTTCCACTCGCCCGTCGCGCTGTCCTTGAACCGGCGGTTCACGGCCACGCCGAACTTGCAGATCGCCATCTTGTCCCCGGTGAAGCGCAGCTCGGGGTCCCGCGTGAGGTTCCCCATCAAGATGACCTTGTTGAAGCTCGACATGGGTGCGGGGGAGCGGCGCGCGCCGCGGAGGAGGCTTGAGGGAGGAGCGCGTGGGGCGCCCGGAACGCGCAGTGTAGCGCCCGCCGGAGGTCGGAGGAACGCCGGAGCGTGCGGGATCGCCGTGCGCGCCTGGCGTAGAATCGCGGGACGAAAGCCCCGCCATGCCCCCCACACCTGCCCGCCCCGGTCGTCCCGCGCCCGAGCCCCTGCCGACATCCCGCGAGAGCGGCCGCGAACGACGCCGCTGGGCGCGCGCGCTGGCCGACATGCCCGTCACCGTGCTCGGGCCGCAGGGCTCGAGCGAGGCCAAGGTGCGCGACGTCTCGCGCGCCGGCGTGTGCTTCTTCCTGGACCGGCCGATCCCGCTCATGACGGTCCTGGGCGTCACCTTCGACCTCGGCGCGGAGAAGGGCCGCACGCGCGTGCAAGCGCACGGCGCGGTCGTGCGCTGCGAGCGCATCTCGAAGGCCGTCGACCACTGGGAGGTCGCCGTGTTCCTGCACGACATGGGCGAGAAGGACCGGCGCGCGCTGGAAGAGTTCGTCGCGGCGCGCGGGTGAACACCGGTGTCAGACACCTTGCACCGCCTCGCGCGCTGCCGGCGTGGTGCAAAGTGTCTGACACCTCTGTCTACCGCAGGATCGCAGCGAGACGTGCGTGCAGCTTGGCGTCGGCCAGCACGGAACGGCGCCCGTCGAGCTCGATCATGGTGCGTTCTCCGGCCGGCCCGTCCGCGAGCCCGATCGTGAACGTCGCGCGCACGACGCCCGGCGCCGACAGGACGACCGTGATCGGCGAGCGCAGCGGCTGCAGCAGCGCGTCGTCGGGCACGTGCTCGTGCGCTTTCAGGAACATGAGCGCGTCGAGCACGCCGCGCAGCTCGCGCGCCTCGATCTCGCCGCCCTCGACGACCCATTGGCCCTTCGCCGTGCGCACGTAGCGGCGCTCGCCGTTCTCGCCCGAGAGCGTGATCGACGCGAGCTCGGCCTCGACCGTGTCGAGCAGGCGCAGCGAAAGGAAGCGCTGCGGCGGCAGGGCCAGATGCGCCAGGATGTCGGCCGGCCCCAGCGCGACGGCGGTCTCCCCCGCGCGCTGGAAGCGCACGGCGGTCGAGCCGGCCGCGTCCGTGTACGGCGCGCCAAACGTGCCGCCGGTCTCGCCGTCCTCGGCTTCGATGCGGTAGCGGTGCGGCGCCGGTCCCGCGTCCCAGTCGAGCGAACGCCGGAACTCGGCCAGCTCGTAGCGCTCGAGCTGGCCGATCAGGTCCTCGACCGCGCCCGTCTCGGCCGCAGCGGGCGGACCGAACACGGCCGAGCCGGCGCGCGCGGTCTCCAGGGTCCAACCCTTGGGTCCGCGCACGAGCCGTACCTCGCCCGACGGCGTCGAGAGCTCGACCCGCCGCATCGCGCTGCGACGCAATCGCACGAGCTTGTGGTCGAGGAAGTTCTCGACGGGCGCGGCCAGGTAGCGCACGTCATCGCCCGAGATCGGCCACACCGGGCCGTGGCCGACGCGCGTGCCGAGCCACCCGCCCTGGCGCTGTGTGCCGGTGCGCCCGAACACGAGCTCGACGGTCTCGTTGCGGATCGACTCGAGGCGGATCGTCAGCTCGGGCGGATCGAGCCCCATGCTCCTGAGCGACCGCTGGCCCTCGTCAAACACCTTCTCGAAGCGGTACGCCGCGGTCGACTGCACGAAGATCGCCATCGCGGCCGGGTCGATCACGCCCGTGACGGGCGCCGTCGCGCGCCAGACCCCGCCTTCCGCGACCGCGTCGAGTGTCGCGTCGAGGCCGGGGCCCACGCCCTCGACCGGCACGGACCCGCTGCGGTGGACCTCGACGACGTCGCGCGGGTCGAGGTCGCTGACCGCGCTCGAGCGCAGCTCGTGCAGCTCCATGTCCAGCAGCGGCTCGAGGTCGCGCAGCACGCGGAAGACCCGACCGCGCGCGCGCACGAAAATGCGCTGTCCGTCCAGGTCGACCGCGCCGAACTCGGCGCGTTGCCGCGAGCGCTGGCCGGCAACTTTGCTCTCGACGTCGAGCACGAAGCGCGGCGGATCGAGGCCCAGCTTGGCCAGATCGCGCGCTTCCTCCTCCGGCACGGCGGCGCCTCGGCGCGCGACCGCGGCCTGCACGATCATGTCGAGCGGCGCGCGCTCGGCCGGAGCGGCGAGCGGGTCCGTGAGCTGCCAGCCGCCGCGGCCGTCGCGCTCGAAGCGCATGTGCAGATCGCGCTGCACGTTCTCGATGCGCAGCGCCACGACCAGGTTCTCGTCCAGACCCTCGAACAGCGCCACGTCGCGCTCGGCCAGCAGGGCGTCGTCCTTCCGCGACTGTCGCAGCGCCAGGAACGCCAGCCCGCCGACGGCGAGCGCCAGCACGATCAGCGTGCGCGCGTTCACACGCGCCGTCTCCGCCACCAGGTGGCGAAACCGGCGAGCAGGCACAGGCCGGGCAGGAGCAGCACCGCGACCGTGTGCACGCGCCCGATCGGCTCGGGTCTCGACAGGTCGAGTCGGCGCGCTTCGCGGTCCTTCGAGTCGACGCGCACGCGGTACTCGCGCGACGTGAGCCAGTCGAACGCGTTCACGGCGAAATCGCGGTTGTTGGCGAACAGCTGGTTCGCAAGCGCGTCGACGGAGCCCAACGCCAGCACGCGCGCCTCAGGGCGGGCCGCGTCCTGCGCCGGTGATCGCGGTGCGGCGTCGCGCAGGGGCGGGAAGGCCGCTTGCATCGCCAGAGCGAAGCGTCCCCGCTCCGACGCGATGACGGGTTCGAAGTCGAAGCTCTCCTCGCCCTCCGCCGCAGGCGACTCGAGCCACGATTCCGGCGCCGAGCGCAACAGCTCGAGGACGCGCGCGGCCGGCGGCGCTGGGCTGCGATCCAGGGCGCGCGAGAAGAACAGGTACACGCGCCGTCCGGCGGTGCGCAGCGAGTCCGTGATCGGGTTCTTGGCCGGCATGCCGTCGATCCCGACGACGGAGATCGCGCACTGGGGGATCCCGGTCTGAAGGGCCCCGGTCACGGAGGGCACGGGCGCGCACACGATGCCGCGCTCGCGCACCTTGATCCCGAACCGCGCCAACAGGGACTCGGCTGCGTGCTCGCCGCCGACCCCGGTCGGCGTGAGCGCCACGAGGGCGCGCCCGCCGGACTCGACGAAGCGAGCGATCTCGGCGAACTCGCCCTCGGTGAAGCGCTGCGCCGCGCCGAGCACGACCACGACGTCGCACGCCGGCAGGGAATCGCCGCGGGAACCGTCCCAGCCGGCGATCTGGAAACCTTGGGTCACGAGCTCGCGCTTCAACTCGAGCCCGCCGCGCTCGCCCGGCGCGTCCAGGTCGATCTCGCCGTGACCGGACGTGAAGACGACGACCGGCACGCGGTCCTCCGACACCTTGAGGATCGCGGAGAGCAGCGCCTCCTCGCCGCGGAAGCTGGCCACGCGCGGCGGCGCGACCGGACCCTGGCGCTGGTCGGCGTTGCCCGGATCGAGGTCGGCCAGATCGCCGCGCAGGCGCAGGATCTGGCGGCGGCCGCCCGAGGAAACCACGACGAGCCCGCCCGGCTCGATCGTCATGATCCCGAGCTCCTGCCGCCGCGACTGCGTGCGCGCGGAGAGCTTCGTGCGGTCCGACAGATCGTGGTCCTCGACCGTCAGCCGGCCGCCCGACTGGTCCGCGGCCAGACGCAGGAGCCGCGCCATGCGCCCCTGCACCTCGCGACCGACGACGTGGAACGGCGGCTCGGGCGCGCTGAAGAAGAGGTCGACCTGGACGTCGCCCGGCATCTCGCGCAGCACGCGCTGCGTGGCCGGGTCGAGCGTGTTCTCCTGTGCGGCGGTGAGATCGGATCGCCAGCGCAGTGAGGGTCGTTCTGCCAGCCACGTGACAAGCAACGTCGCTGCCAGCGCAAGGGCTGCGGCCAATAGAACACTCCCGCCAATCGAGAGGCGCGAGCGCCAGTCGAAGCTCTGCGCACGCGCGTTGTTCAGCGCCACCGGCGGGCCTCCACGGCGCGGACGGCCAAGAACAGGAAGAACACGGTCCAGGCCACGAAGAACGTGACGTAGGCCGTGTCCAGCGATCCGGCCAGGAACGCGCCCTTGTGGTGGTCGAGCACGTCGATGCGCGCCACCGCGCGCCGCACCCAGGCCTGGTCGGAGAGGCCGGCAAAGAGCGGCGCCGCGACCAGCACGAGGTTGGCGACGACGGCCGCGAACGCAGCCACGATCGGCGTCGAGGTCAGCGCGCTGGCCAGGAGGCCGATCGCGCACGAGAGCGCCGAGACCAGCACGGCGCCGAGCCAGCCGCCCGCGACGGAGCCCCAGTCGGGCGGCATCCCGAGGCTCTGCAGCACGAGCGCGTAGACGAACACGGTGCTCCACAGGAGCGCCAGGAACGTGACGGCCGCGATGAACTTGCCGGTGACGACGGCCGCGTCCGTGACCGGCGCGGTCAGCAGGAACTCGAGCAGGCCGCTGCGCGACTCCTCGCTGATCATGCGCATCGTCAGGAGCGGCGGCACGAGGATCACGAGCACCCAGAAGACCCACGATTCGCCCAGCGACCAGCGCAACGCGACGTCGACGTCGCCGCTCGAGGTCTTCAGGTAGAGGACGAAGAGCCAGCCGTTCAACAGCAGCGCGATGAAGAGCAACAGCCAGGCGAGCGGCCCGATGAAGAGGCCCGCCAGCTCGCGGCGCGCGATCGCGAACAGGCCTCTCATGCCGGCGGCGGCGGCGCCTGCGAGCCGGGCGTCTCCTCGACTCTCTTCGGTGTCGAGAGGTCGCGCGTGGCGCCGCGGTCGAAGGGGTTCAGGTTGTAGACGACGCGCGCCGGCTGGGCCGGTCTCGCGGGCGGCGCGACGGAGAGCACGGTACTCGCGGGCGCAAGCGCCGTGATCGCGACCGGCTCGTCCGTCGGCTCGAACGGAACGACGGGCGCGGGCTGAGTCGGCTGCACGACCTCTTCGCCCGTGCCGAGCGCGATGCGCGCGAAGATCTGCTCGAGCGTCGGGCGGCGCCACGACAGCTCGCGCAGGGCCCAGCCCTTCGCGGCGGCGATCGCGCCGACCTCCTCGCGCAGGTCCTCGTCGCAGATCAGGTCGAACTGGTGGTGCACGCCGGCGCGGCCGCGGTCCACGACGTCGCGCAGGCCGCGGATCGTGCGCAGGATCCGGATCGCCGCCGCGACGTCGTGGCCGACGACGGCCTCGAGGCGCACGTGGCTCGATCCGGCCAGGCGCGCGACGAGCTCGGCCGGCGTGCCGTCGGCCGCGATGCGGCCCTTGTGCACGATGATCACGCGCGGGCACACGGCCTCGATCTCGGGCAGGATGTGCGACGAAAGCAGCACGGTGTGGCGCCGGCCGAGGCCCT
Source organism: Planctomycetota bacterium (assembly GCA_031400875.1). Lineage (GTDB taxonomy): Bacteria > Planctomycetota > UBA1135 > UBA1135 > JAEUHZ01. The sequence goes on from JANNQS010000057.1 coordinate 31,305, forward strand.
GGATCAGCGCGCGCACCTCGAGCCGCTGGATCGGATCGAGGCCGCTCGTGGGCTCGTCGAGGATGAGCACCTCGGGCCGCGGCAGGAGCGCGACGGCCAGGCCGGCGCGCTGGCGCAGGCCGCGCGAGAGGTTGCCGACCAGGTCCTGCTTGCGATCGGTGAGTCCGACCTGCGCCAGCACCTCGTCGATGCGGGCGGACCGCTCCTTCCTCGGGATCGTGTGCAGGCGCGCCTGGAACTCGAGCATCTCGACCACGCGGTGCTCGCGGTAGAGCGGCACACTCTCGGGCAGGTAGCCGATGCGGCGGCGCACTTCGAGGGATTGGCGCAGCACGTCGAAACCGGCGACGCGCACGGCCCCGGAGCTGGCCGGCAGGTAGCCGGTCAGGATCCGCATCGCGGTCGTCTTGCCGGCGCCGTTGGGGCCCAGGAAGCCGACGACCTCGCCCGGCTGGACCTCGAAGGAGACGTCGTCGAGCGCGCGCAGGGCGCCGAACGTGCGCGTGAGGTGGGAGACCGAGATCACGGGGCGGAGAGTATCCGCTCCGGGTGGTGGCTCGACCACCGCGGGCGGGAACGGGGACGCCGGAGAGCTGGACCTGGCAGACGAAGACTCTCCGGCGTCCTTGGGGTTTCCCGTGCGAGGGTGAGCAAGGCCTGTACCAGCCGTGCACCTGCGACGCATCGGCCGTGCGGAGGGCAGCAGAGCATCCTGGAGCGGGCTGGACGCGCCGCAGCGTGCGGGGCCGCTCAGTTCAGGTGGTCGCGCCCGCACACAGACCGATCCGAACCTGCGGTCGCGCCCGCAGGCGGGCGCTCCGTGCGGACTGCAAACCCGCCGGGTGGCGCGAAGCACGCCGCTACTGGGTTCGATTCCCAGGCCGGCCTCAGCCGACGAGAGACGGAAACGAGCGGGCCGCATCCGAAGGCGCGGCCCCGAATCGAACCGTACGGGTGGCCGCGCCCCAGGGCGCGGCGTGTGGACGCACCGTACGCGCGCGGCTAGGTCTTGACCTCGAAGTCGGCGTCCACAGGCTCATCCGGATTGCCCGCGCGGGCGCCGCCCGCCTGCGGGTCCCCGCCTGCGCCGGG
>JANNQS010000058.1:0-7858 GCA_031400875.1 Planctomycetota bacterium
TCTGTTTATTGCTGCGGCTGGGGTGGGGGGCGCCGTTGACCCGGCCCCCCCTTTGGTGGGGGGGGGGGGGGCGCGGGCCGTGGCCGCCCCCCGCGCCCGCACTCCCGGCGGGCCCGCGCTCGTTCGTGACGGGCTCTCAGCCGGCGCTCGAGAGGAACGCGTCGACCTCGGCGCGCGACGGGAGCGACTGCGGGCCCCGCCGCGTGACCTTCAGCGCGGCGCAAGCCTGCGCGAAGCGGATCGGGTCGGGCAGGTCGAGGGCCAGCGCAGCCGCGAAGGCTCCGCAGAACGCGTCGCCGGCGCCGACCGTGTCGGCGGCGGTCACGCGGAACCCGGGTTGGAGGCGGCCGTCGGCGAAGACTCCGCGCTCGCCCAGCGTGACGATCGCGCGCGCCGCGCCCATGCGTTCGAGCGCCAGGGCAGCGCGGTTCGGATCGCGCTGGCCCGTCAGCATCTCGGCCTCGATCTCGTTCGGGATCACGACGTCGACGCCGTCGAGCGGCACGGAGCGCGCCGGCGCCGGGTTGAGGATCCAGAGCTTCGCGCGCGGGCGCTCGAAGGGCGTCTCGAGCTGCGTCAGCACGATGTCGTGCTCCCCCGTCGGCCGTACGAACGCGTTGGCGCCCGGCACGACCGTGATCAGGTTCTGACCCTGAGCGTCGACCGAGATCAAGCCCAGCCCTGTCGGGGCGTCGACCGTCGCTACGCCCGTCACGTCGACGCCCTGCGCGGCCAGCGCCGCGCGCGCCTGTCGGCCGAACGCGTCGTCGCCCACGCAGCCGAAGAGCCGGACGCGCGCGCCCATGCGCGCCGCGGCGACAGCCTGGTTCGCGGCCTTGCCGCCGCACGAGGCCTCGTAGCCGCGCGCGAGAACCGTCTCGCCCGGGCGCGGCAGCGCGTCGACGTGCGCGACGAGGTCCATGTTCACGCCGCCGATCACGCTGATCTCACGCATGGCCGACCTCGTCGAGCAAGGTCGTCGCGAAGCCGCAGCCGGCGCTCTCGAAGTAGCAGTTGCCGTTGAAGAAGCTGGCTTTGCGCGCGCCGTCCGCGTGGATGAAGTGCGCCTGACCGAACGGGCCTTCGCGCGTGAGCTCCTGGATCGCAGCCAGCCAGCGCAGGACCTTTTCGCGCTCCCCGAAGCGCCACAGCACCGCCGCGGCACGCGCGGGCCAGCCGTCGTAGCTGCCCGTGGCCTGGTGGTCGGCCCGGAAGCGCTGGAAGCGCGGCAGCGACGGCGTCAGCGCGTCGGGGTCGTGGGGCGACAGCGCGCGCAGCCAGTCCGGCGTCTGGAGCTCGCGCTCGAAGTACTCCGCCATGCCGCGCTTCACGTCGGCCGGCAGATCCTGCGTGATCGAGAGCCCGACGTAGTTGAAGTCGAGCACGGTGCGCACGACGCGACGCGACCCGTCGGGTTGCACGCACGCGAACGGCCCGCTCGCGTAGAGCCCCACGACGTCGCGCGCGAGTCCGTCGCCGGCGCGGGTCAACGCGCTGTCGCCGGTCAGCTCGCCCAGGAAGCGCAGCCCCTTGGCGTTCAGCGCGTTGAACGCCGCCAGGGTGTGCTCGTACGACGGCACGCACTCGAGCACGTTCTCGTAGGTCCCGCAGTCGGTCAGCCCCGGCCGCGCGAAGCCGCGCAGCGCCTCGACGTGCCGCAGCGCGAACGCCCGGTCGCCGGTGATGCGCACGTAGTCCGCGAAGCACGACAGGATCGCGCCCGGGTTCACGCCGTAGGCCATGCCGGCGCCGCGCCCCGTCAGCGTCTCGACGCCCCAGTGCCGCGCGAGGTCGACGCGCAACATGGCTTCGAGCAGGTCGCGCAGCACGGCCGGGTCGAGGCGCGCCAGCAGCGGAGCCTGGAATTCGAGCTCCCACAGGAACAGCGTCGTCGGCGCGCCCTCGGGTCCGCCCCACACGTACGCGCGTCCGAGCGGCGGTCCGCCGCCGCTCGCACGCGTGGATGAGGACGGCGTCGGCGCGCCGCCGAAGTTCCAGATGCACTGGCCGCCCGTGGCGATGCCCGACCGCGCCGTCGGCGCCGGGATCGTGCGGCGGCACAAGAGCAGCGTCAGCACCGACATGGCGTACAGCCGCTCGAGCGGACCGCGCAGGTACGGCAGGTGTCCGCCGAACGACGCGTTTCCCGGCCTGAACGCGTCGCGCCACGTCGTCTCCCACTCCTCGCGCGCGCTCTCCCAGCCGGCGCGCGCGTCGGGCACGTCGATGCGCTCCTGCGTGCCCTGTGCCGCGGTCCACGTGACGACGTCGCCCGCGCGCGCTTCGAACTCGGCGATCGCGACGCCGCCGCGCTCGACCGGATCGCGGCCCTCGAGCCAAGCGGCGACGTCGCGGAACACGCGCACGGATCCCGGCAGGACGAAATCGGCGCGCCCGAACGTCTTGACGTCGGTCAGCACGACGCGCTCGCCGTCGCATGCGACGCCTAGGTCGGGCACGTCCTCGGGCACGAGGTTCCAGTAGTCCGTGAACTGCCACGTGCGCGCCAAGCCGCCGATGCCAAGCTGGAACCGTCCAGCCCGCGCAAACTCGATGCGCTGCACGAGAGCGCCGTCGGGCGCGAGCCGCGTCACCGTGCGCACGCCGTCCGCTTCGCGCTCGATCTCGTACACCTTCCAGCGGAAGCGCACGGGCCCGTCGAGCCGGCGCGAACGCTCGCCGCGCCGCTCGTACAACCACGCGGTCGGCGTCGCAAGCCCCGTGGGCGGCACGATCCAGTTGCGCACGCCGGCCACGTCCCACGCGGCCTGCACCATGCCGCGCAGGTTCGTGATCGTGGGCAGCGCGAAGTCCTCCTCGCGCCGCGGCGCGAGCCAGTCGCTCTGGAGATCGTCCAGGGTCAGCATGCTCGGAGTCTGCCGCCTCGCGGCGGCGCCGACCAGGGCGTGATCGTCGCGGCGTGTTTCGTAGGATCGCTGCGATGCAGACTCCGCCGGCGGATCCGCGCGCGTGGCGTCGCGACCTGATCGGAGCGGTGGGCGTCGTGCTGCTGGCCTTCGCCGTCCGATTCGTCTACCTGCTGCAAGCGCGCGATTGTCCCATGTTCGACGGCGTCGTCGTCGACGGCGAATCGTACTGGACCTGGTCGGACGAGATCGTCGCGGGCAACTGGGTCGGGGACCGCATCTTCTACCAGGCGCCGCTCTACCCCTACTTCCTGGCGCTGACGAAGCTCGCGCTCGGCGCCGACCTGTGGAACGTGCGCGTCGTGCAGATCGCACTGGGCGCGGTCGCGTGCGGGATCCTGGCGCTGGCCGGCGTGCGCTTCTTCGGACGCGCGGCCGGGATCGCGACGGGAGTGCTCGCGGCGCTCTACCCGCCGGCGATCTTCTTCGACGGCTGCATCCAGAAGGCCGCCATCGGCTTCCTGTGGATGGCGCTCCTCCTCCTGTCGCTGGCGGCCGTGCGCGCGAGGCCCGGATTCGCGCGCTGGCTCGCGGTCGGGCTCGCGCTCGGCGCGTTGATGCTGACGCGCGAGGAGTCGGTCCTGCTCGCGCCGGTTCTCGCCGCTTGGGGCATCCTCGCGTTCCGTGATGCCGCCTGCACGGAGCGGGCAGGCTGGATGGCGGCCTACGGCGTCGGTCTCGCGCTGCTGCTCGCGCCCGTCGCGCTGCGCAACCGCGCCGTTGGCGGCGAGCTCGTGCTGACGACGTCGCAGGCCGGCCCGAACTTCTGGATCGGCAACAACCCGCGCGCGGACGGGACGTACGTGCCGCTGCGGCCCGGCCGCCACAACCCCGCGTTCGAGCGCCAGGACGCCTTCGATCTGGCCGCAGCCGAGTCGGGCCGCAGCCTCACCCCGCGCGAGGTCTCGAGCTTCTGGACCGCCAAGTCGTTGGCTTGGATCCGAGCCGAGCCGCGCGCCTGGCTGGCGCTGCTCGTGCGCAAGGCGGGCTTGCTCGTGAACGCGTACGAGGTCTCCGACGCGGACGACATCTACTTCTACGCCCGCTACGCGTCCGTGCTGCGTGTGCCCTTCGCCGTGTGGCACATGGGCGTGCTCGTACCGCTGGCGGTGCTCGGCATCGCGCTGACATGGCAGCGGCGGCGTGAGCTCGCCGTGCTCCACGCGGTGCTGGCGACGCTGTCCGCCGGCGTCGTCCTCTTCTTCGTGTTCGCGCGCTACCGCTACCCCGTCGTGTCCGTGCTGCTGCCGTTCGCCGGCGCAGGGCTGGTCGAGGCCTTCGTGCGCGCGCGCGCCGGTCGCTGGCGCGAGCTGGCCATGCCGATCGCGCTCGCGGCGCTGGCCGCCGTCGCCGCCAACGCGTGGACGCCCTGGCCGCGCGATCACTCTCTCGCGGCAGCCTGGGCCAACTCCGCGGTCGTGCAGGCTCGAAAGGGCGATCACGAGTACGCGATCGTGCTCGGCAGGCGCGCGCTGGCGCTCAAGCCGGGCTCGTCCGAGTACTGGAGCAACGCGGGCCTCTCGTGGCTGGCGCTGAAGCAGTTCGACGCGGCGGCGGAAGCGTTCCAGCGCGCGCTCGACCTGCGGCCGGCCGACACGGCGCGCGCGCACTTGCGGCTCGGACTGGCGCTGGGTCAGGCCGGTCGGCTCGACCAGAGCCTGACGGAGATCGACGCAAGCCTCGCGCTGCGACCCGACGACCGCGAGGCCCTGGGATACCGCGTCACGGCGCTCGTGCAGCTCGGACGGCGCGCCGACGCGGTCGCGACGCTGCGTCGTCTCGTCCAGATCGCCCCCGACGACGGCGAGGCGCGGCTCAAGCTGGCGTGGATCCTCGCGACCGCGCCCGAAGACCGTGTGCGCGACGGCGCGCGCGCGCTCGAGCTGGCTACGGCGGTCGACCGCGAGAGCGGCGGTGCCGACGCGCGCGTGCGCGCCGTGCTCGCGGCCGCGCTGGCCGAAGTCGGGCGTCCGGCCGAGGCGGCCGAGGTCGTGCGCGCGCTCGTGCGCGCCGCCGAGGAACGCGGCGGACCGCGAGCCGGCGTGCCGTGGCGGGAGCAGCTCGCGCGCTACGAGAAGGGTGAAGCCTGGCGCGCACCGTGAGGTGCACACGGGCGGGCCCGGTCTGGCCGCTGCACCCGCTCGCGGATATCCTGCTCGCCCATGTTGCGGATCCTGCACGTCGGACTGGGCCCTCTCGGCGTCAAGATCGTCACGGACCTCCACGAGCGACGGCTCGGAACGGTCGTCGCGGCGGTCGACGTGTCGCCGGCGCTGACCGGCAAGCGCCTGCGTGACGTCGTGCCCGGCATCGCGTCGGACGTGGTCGTGCGCGGCGACCTCGACGCCGATCCGCGCGCGTACGACGCGGCGATCGTCACGACGAGCTCGGACCTGGCGAAGTGCGCGCCGACGTTCCGCGCGCTGCTCGAGCGCGGCGCCACCATCGTCAGCACGTGCGAGGAACTGGCGTGGCCGTACTTGCGACACGCTCAGCTCGCGCAGGATCTCGACGGGCTCGCGCGCAAGACCGGCGGCCGGCTCCTCGGCACCGGCGTCAACCCCGGTTTCCTGATGGACGCGTTCCCGGTCGCGGCCACCGCGATCTCGCGCTCCGTGCGCGCCGTCGAGGTCCACCGCTACCAGGACGCTTCGTCGCGCCGCATCCCGTTCCAGAAGAAGATCGGCGTCGGGCTCGACGAAGCCGGCTTCCGCGCGCAAGTCGCGGCCGGAACGCTGCGTCACGTCGGGCTGGGCGAGTCGCTGCACTTCATCGCGGCGCGGCTGGGCCTGAAGGTCACGCGCTGGGACGAGGACATCGCGCCCGTGTACGCCGACCGCGAGCTGGCCAGCGGGCTCGGACCCGTCCCCGAAGGCCGCATCTGCGGCGTGCGCCAGGAAGGCCGCGGGTACGACGGCAACCGTCCGGTCGTCACGCTCAGGTTCCAGGCGTCGATCGGCTACCCCGACCCGCACGACCGCGTGATCGTCGACGGCGTGCCGCCCATCGACCTGATCTGGAAGGGCGGAGTGCAGGGCGACGTGGCGACGTCGGCGATCACGCTGAACAGCATCGCGTCGCTGCGCGCGGCGGCGCCGGGGCTGCACACGATGGCCTCGATCCCGCTCGTCTCGTGCACGCCGCCGTCGAGCTGACCCGCATGTCGCGCATCGTGGTCGAGCGCGCGGGCGCGGCGCAGGTGCGGGTGGACGGTCGGGATCTGGTCGTGTTCGCGGGCTGCGACTACCTGGGCCTGTCGCACGCTCCCGAGGTCGCGGCGGCGCTGAAAAACGGCCTCGAGACGTACGGTGTCTCGTCCAGCGGCTCGCGCGCGACGACAGGCAACGCGCGCGCGCACGACGATCTGGAGCGCGACCTGGCGCGTTTCCTGGGGACCGAAGCGGCGTTGCTCGTACCCGACGGGTACTTGTCGAACCTGGTGGTGGCGCAGGCGCTCGCGCCGCAGATCGACGCGGCGCTCGTCGACCGCGAAGCGCATGTCAGCGTGCTCGACGCGCTGGCGGCGACCTCGATTCGTTTTATCCCGTACGGCTTCTGCGACGCCGCGTCCGCGGCGCTCGCAGCGCGCGCGCTGGCCGGCAAGGCCTTCGCCCTGTTCACGGACGGCGCGTACCCCGTGATGAAGGGCATCGCGCCGCTGCGCGCGCTCCTGGCCCTCCTGCCGCGCGACGGCGTGCTCGTCGTCGACGACTGTCACGTCACGGGCGTGCTGGGGCGCACGGGCCGCGGCAGCCTCGAGCACCACGGGCTCGACGATCCGCGCATCGTCGTGACCGGCACGCTGTCCAAGGCGCTGGGGTGCTTCGGTGGCTTCGTCGCCGGACGTGCAGACATCGTGGAGCTCGCACGCAGCCGATCGCGGGCGTACGTCGGCTCGACCCCGGTCCCGCCGGCGCTCGCCAGCGCGGGCTCGGCCGCGATCGCGCTGATCGAGCGCGAGCCGCAGCTCGTCCAGCGCCTGCAAGCGAACGTCGGACGCGTGCGCACGGCCCTGCAGCGCGCCGGAATCTCCGCGCACGATCTGCCGTTGCCCGTTTTTGCCTGGAAATCGGCCACCGACGCGCACGGCGACCGGATCCACGCGCGCCTGCGCGAGCGCGGCGTGTTGATCCCGCACGTGCATTATCCCGACGGGCTCGGCAGCTACTTCCGCCTGGCGGTCAGCGCCGCGCACGACGCGGCCGCGATCGCGCGGCTCGAGAGCGCACTCGAGGAGTTCGCGCGAACGCCATGAGACCCGCCGTCCTGACCGATGCCCTCCTGACGCGCGCCGCGCGCGAGCACGGCACGCCGCTGTACGTCTACGACGCGCAGACGGTGGTCGAGCGCATCCGCGCTCTCTCCGGTTTCGACGCCGTGCGTTATGCGCAGAAGGCCAACTCGAACCTGGCGCTCCTGGGCGTCGTCCGGCGCGCGGGCGCGCGCGTCGACGCCACGTCCGCCGGCGAGATCGAGCGCGCGCGCCGTGCCGGCTGGGACCCGCGCGAGATCGTCTTCACGGCCGATCTGTTCGACTGCGCCTCGATGGAGGCTCTGAAGCGGCACCGCTGCCCGGTGAACCTCGGCTCCCCGTTCCAGCTCGAGCAGTACGCCGCCCTCGACGTCGGTCGCGAGATCACGCTGCGCGTGAACCCCGGCTTCGGCCACGGTCACGGGCGCAAGGTCAACACGGGCGGCGAGTCCAGCAAGCACGGCATCTGGCACGAGGAGCTGGCCGCGGTCGTCGCGCACGCGCGCGCGCCCTGGGCCTGGCTGTGATCGGCCTGCACGCGCCCCTCGGCGCCGGCCGCTTGTTCGACACCCGGGCGCGGGTGCGCGCGACCGTGCGGCGGCTCGCGCCCGTCGCCGGTCCGGACTTGCGCACGATCTCGGCCGGCGGCGGCTTGCCGACGCCCTACCGCGGCGACGAG
>JANNQS010000059.1:0-115876 GCA_031400875.1 Planctomycetota bacterium
CCCGGGATCTGCGGCTGTGGCGTGCCCGACACGGACTCGGACGGCGACGGCACGGCGAACTGCAACGACGGCTGACCGACCGAACCGAACAAGACGGCGCCGGGCCTGTGCGGTTGCGGCACGCCCGACACGGACAGCGACGGCGACGGCACGCCGAACTGCACGGACGGTTGCCCGAACGACCCGCTCAAGCTCGCGCCCGGAATCTGCGGCTGCGGCGTGCCCGACACGGACTCGGACGGCGACGGCACGGCGAACTGCAACGACGGCTGTCCGAACGATCCGAACAAGACGTCGCCGGGCCTGTGCGGGTGCGGCACTCCGGACACGGATAGCGACGGCGACGGCGTGCCGAATTGCACCGACGGCTGCCCGAACGATCCGTTGAAGATCGCAGCCGGGCAGTGCGGCTGCGGCGTGCCCGACACGGACACGGACGGCGACGGCACCGCGAACTGCAACGACGGCTGCCCGAACGATCCGAACAAGACGACACCGGGTTCGTGTGGCTGCGGCGTGCCGGAGACAGACAGCGACGGCGACGGAACGCCCAACTGCACCGACGGTTGTCCAAACGATCCGCTGAAGACGGCGCCGGGTCTGTGCGGCTGCGGCACGCCCGACACGGACAGCGACGGTGACGGCACGCCGAACTGCACGGACGGCTGCCCGAACGACCCGCTGAAGATCGCGCCGGGTGTGTGCGGCTGCGGCGTGCCCGACACGGACACGGACGGCGACGGCACGGCGAACTGCAACGACGGCTGCCCGAACGATCCGAACAAGACGGCGCCGGGTCTGTGTGGTTGCGGCACGCCCGACACGGACAGCGACGGCGACGGCGCTCCGAACTGCACGGACGGTTGCCCGAACGACCCGCTGAAGGTCGCGGCGGGCCAGTGCGGCTGTGGCGTGCCGGACACGGACACGGACGGCGATGGCACGGCGAACTGCAACGACGGCTGTCCGAACGATCCGAACAAGACGGCTCCGGGCGCGTGCGGCTGCGGCATTCCCGACACGGATTCGGATGGCGACGGCACCGCGAACTGCAACGACGGCTGCCCGAGCGATCCGGCGAAGACTGCGCCGGGAGTGTGCGGCTGCGGCACGCCCGACACGGACACGGACAGCGACGGCATCGCCAACTGCCTCGACAATTGCGACGCGATCCCCAACCCGACGCAGGCCGACTGCGATTCGAACGGACTCGGCGACGCGTGCGAGCTCGCTTCGGGCGCGCCCGACTGCAACCAGAACGGGATCCCGGACGCCTGCGACATCACGAGCGGCACGAGCCTCGACACGGACGGCAACGGCGTGCCCGACGAGTGCACCGGAGCGCTCACGCCGTTCTGCTTCGGTGACGGCAGCGGGACCGCTTGCCCGTGCGGCAACGCGAGCCTCCCGGCCGCGCAGTCCGGCTGCCTCAACTCGCTCGGCACCGGCGGCCGTCTGGTCGGCGCGGGCGTTCCGAGCGTCGCTGCCGACACGCTCGTGTTGTCGGGCAGCGGGATGCCGAACAGCTCGGCGCTCTACTTCCAGGGCACGGGACAGGCGGGAGGCGGCGCCGGCGCGATCTTTGGTGACGGCTTGCGCTGCCCGGCTGGAGGCGTGATCCGCCTTGGCACGAAGACCAACGCGGCCGGTGCGTCGCAGTACCCGGCTGCCGGCGACCCGCCGATCTCGGTGCGCGGCGCGATCCCGGCACCGGGCGGCACGCGGCACTACCAGGTCTGGTACCGCAACGCGGCGAGCTTCTGCACGAGCTCGACGTTCAACCTGGCGAACGGGCTGACGGCGGTGTGGGTGCCCTGAACGCGTTGCTACGGACGCGTCAGTAGATGCGTCCGAACGCGAGGAACAGCGAGCTGCGCCCGTCGTCCGACATCCCGAACCCGAGCACGGCCGGGCCGAGCGGCGTGTCCGCGCCCAGGAAGATCGACCCGGCCGGATCGAGGTCGCTCCACGTGTGGGCGTCGCCTTGGCTCCATACCGCGCCGGCTTCTGCCGTCGCGCCGGCGTAGAGCGGCACGCCCAAGAGCGGCCTCTCCGGCGAGAGCGCTCGCCAGGCCATCAGCCGCGCCAGGAACAGGCTGTCGCCGGTCTGGGAGTTGACGTCCGTTCCCGACAGGCGCGTGAACCCGCCCAGCCGGAACTGCTGCGCGATCGGGAGCGCGTCGTCGAACGACGTGCCCACGTCGACGCCGAGCCCGATCGTGTTCGCTCCCGAGCTCGAGAACGCGCTGCCCTTCAAGCGCACGATCTCGAACTCGGCATTGCCGCCCAGGACCTCGCCGGCGGCAAAGCCCTCGAGTTCACCGACGGCGCCGGAGCGCGGGAAGTCGGGCGTATCGAGCGTGTCCCACGCGAAGCGCGCGATGCCGCCCACGACGTCGAGCGCGTCCGTGTCCGGGCCGCCTTCGATCGACTCGCGGTCCTGGCCGCTGCGCACGCCGATGCGCAGCTCGCCCCACGTGCCGAAGACGCGTCCGACGTCGGCCCCGACCTGCCAGGTCTCGGTCGAGACCTCGGCTCCGATCTCGGGATCCTCGTCGAAATCGTAGTTGTGTCGCTCGTAGCTGGCCAGCGGGGACACGAACCAGCGCAGGCCGTCGTCGAGCGGGTACCACAGCTCGGTCCCGATCCGCAGCGGCGTCCCGATGCCGACGGCCGTGCGCCACTCGGCGCCGCGCGCGTTCAGCGGCGTCACCGTGACGCCGACGCCGAGCGAGAAGATGCCCGAGCCGTGGAAGTCGTCGTACAGAGCCAGGCCGAACCGCAGGTAGTTCGGACCCCAGCCCTTCTCGTCCACTTCGTAGGTCACCGCCGCACCGTCCGCCTGTGGCTCGACGCGGGTCGCGACGCGCTCGAACACGCCGAATCCGTACAGGCGCGCGAGGTCGAACGCGACGACGTCGGAGTCGAGCGCATCGCCGACGCGCGCCTCGACGTGCGCCTCGAGGATCGCGTCGTCCAACCGGGAGTTGTTCTCGATCCGCAACGCGCGGATGGCCGGCGCGGAACGGGGCTCGGCCCGCTGGCGGGCGAGGTAGTCGCGCCACGCCGCCTCGTCGACCGCGAGCTGCGCGAGCGCCGGCGCCGAGGCCTGCCCGGCCGACGTGCCGGCGGCGACGGCCTCCACCGCGCGGCCGAAGTCGGCGAAGGTGATCGTGCCCAGCTGCGGGAGGACGAGCACGTCCGAGGGGCGCAGAAGCTTGCGCGCGCGCGCGCGACCGCCTTCGACGAGCACGTCCTGCACATGCGTCGACACGGAGAGGAGCGAGCCCAGCTTGCCTACGTCGACCTCGGGCGGAGTGCCTACGTCGACGGCGATGACGACGTCCGCGCTCATCTGCAGGGCCACCTCGATCGGCAGGTTTTCGACGTACATGCCGTCGACCAGCTCGCGCCCGTCGATCTCGACCGGGGCGAACGCGCCGGCGATCGACATGCTGGCGCGCATCGCGGTGCCCAGGTCGCCCCGCCCCAGCACGACGCGCTCGCCCGTCGCGAGGTCCATGGCGATGGCGCGGAAGGGGAGCCGCAGTCGATCGAAGTCGGTCGCGTCGAACGCGCGCATCGTCAAGCCGCGGAAGAACGGCTCGATCTTCTGGCCCTGCACGAAACCGCGCGGCAGGCTCAAGCCCCCGTCGTTCCAGCCCATCTCGAGCGGGATCAGGAAGTCGAGGTCCTCCTGCTTGCGGCGCCACGCGCGCTGGTCGCGCGGCGGGTCGTCGTCGAGGAGCGAGCCCCAGTCGAGCTCGGTGACCGTCTTCTCGATCTCGTCGGGGGACAGGCCCGCGGCGTAGAGGCCGCCGACGATCGCGCCCATGCTCGTGCCGATGACGAAGTCGACCGGGACGCGCTGGCGCTCGAGCTCCTGCAGCACGCCGACGTGCGCGACGCCGCGCGCGCCGCCGCCCGAGAGCACGAGGCCGATGCGCGGCCGCGACGGGGGGGCGGCGGGATCTTGATTCGTCGCGGACGGGAGCGGCGAGGCGCGCCACGGGCCGGCGAGGAGCAACAGTCCCGCGGCGCAGAGGGGGGGCATGCGCGGAGAGTCTGCCAGCGCGCGGGCGAGCGGGGAAGCGGCGCTCCCGCTCCACCGCGCGTCGCTAGCGCTTGCGCGCGGGCTTCGGTGCCGTTGCGGCCTTCTTGCGCGACTTCCCTGCGGCAGGCGTCGCGAGCGCGTAGGAACCTTCCTTGCGCAGTCGCGGCAGCTCCTTCTTCACCGCCGCGAAGAGCTTCACGAGCAGCTCCTCGCGCCGGTCGTACAGCCGGTAACCGGTCGAATCGCGCAAGTACCCGCGCGCGGCCGGGTGCTTCGCGAACAGCGCGGTGCGGCCCATCTTCTCGGCCCAACGCTCGAAGCGCGCGCGCTTCTCGAGCAGCGCCTTCACGATGAACGGCATCACCATCGAGTAGTCGGCCGGGACGCTCTCGGTCGTCGAGCGGAAGTTGTCCTTGTCGACCTTGCCCCACGTCACGGCCTCGGCCGGCGGGCACGACGACAAGGAGCCGTCGGTGATCGGCGACGTCGTGATCTGCACGTCGTACAGGTATCCGGCGATCTCCGGCAGGCCCAGCACCTGTGACAGCGCCGGCTCGGGCTGCAGGTTGAAGTTCTTGGGCACGCCGCCACCCAGGATCAGCGTGCCGAGCGCCTTCGTGTCGCTCTCGCGCAGGCCCCACAGGTGGTAGGCGCAGCTCTCGAACACTTCCTTGTGGATGTCGAGCTCGAAGCGGTACGGCGTGCCGTCGAGCTGCGACAGCGCCCAGAGCTTCATCGAGTTCAGGAAGATCGAGCCGTCGCCCGGCGCGCCGACGAAGACCGGGATCGCCTTCCTGTGGCACAGCGCCATCAGGCCCTCGCGCGCGCCGTTCTGCTGCTCCTGCGCCGCGTAGCGCCGGCCGAGACGCCAGCGCATCTCCGTGCCGGTCATCTTGTGCTGGAACTCCTCTTCCTGCAGCACGGCCGTGATGAACTGGTCCTGGCCCAGCAGCACGTCCTCGTCGAAGCCGATGTCCGTGATGCGGATCGTGCGCTCGTCGCGCAGCGCGGCGTCGTCGCCGAAGATCGCCACGCTGTGGAACGGGTGCTTCTTGGCGTCGTCGAGCGCGCGGTGCCCGTCGTGGTAGCAGACCGCGTCGGTCGTCGACATGTACGCGAACCAGCCCGTGTCGAGCAGCGGGTTGAGCCACGCGTAGTGCTGTCCCGACGCCGTCACCGGCCCCGACGCGGCCAGGGTCATCGGCAGACCCTGTCCGACCGCCTCGTCGAGCAGCGTCCACAGCCGGCGCACGTAGCCGCCGCCGAAGCTCGGCAGACAGCTCTCCAGGAGCTCGTCGAGGCCCTCGACCTCGGTCACGGGCTTGTGCACGAGCTCGCGCGACGTTCCGTCGCCGCCACCGGGCAGACAGTGGCTCCTCTGGTCTTTCCTGGTCCCCATGGCGTCCGAGTCTAGGGCCGGACGTCGCGCGGCCGAAGAGGAACCGCGCGCGCCCGCGCTCCGGCACAGATGCGGCTTGCACCCGCACGCACTCTCGGGGATCCTCCGCGCGCCGATCCACGCCATGACCAAGTTCAACCCGAAGGCCCAGGCGGCCTACTCGAAGCAGGACTACGCTCCTCGACGCCGCATCGAGGGCGTCGAGATCGTGGAGCTGAAGCGCTTCCACGACGACGGCGGCTCGATGTGCGAGCTGGGCCGGCTGAACGAGGGCCTGCACGCGCAACTGCCCGGCTTCGTCGTGCGCCAGGTCAACTACAGCGTGCTCGAGCCGCTGGCGATCAAGGCCTTCCACCTGCACAAGCGCCAGACCGACGTCTGGTTCGTGCCGCCGACGGACAAGATCCTGCTCGTGCTGGCCGACGTGCGCGCCGGATCGCCGACGGAAGGCCAGGTCATGCGCTTCCCGCTCGGCGACGGGACCTCGCGCCTCGTGCGCATTCCCCCTGGCGTCGCGCACGGTTGCCGCAACTTGAAGACCGCGCAGGCCAGCCAGATCCTGTACTTCGTCGACGTGCAGTTCTCGACCGACGAGACGTGCGACGAGGGCCGTCTGCCGTGGGATCACTTCGGGGCGCAGGTGTGGGAGACGGAACGAGGCTAGCCATGCAACCCGACGCGGCCGAACCCGAGAGCCAGCTGCGCAGTTTGCAGATGACGGTCGTCGCCCTGATCCTGGGCGTGGTCGTCTTCGCGGCGATCGCGGCGACGCTGGGCCCGCTGGGCACGCCGTTCGAGCCCCTCGCCGCGGGCCTCGATCCGATCGCGATCGTCGCAACGCTGCTGACGATCTCCTGCGCCGCGATGTCGTTCGTCGTTCCCGGGCGCCTCGTCGGCGCGATCTCCTCCGACGATCCGGCCCGCAAGCTGGCCGCGTACCGCAACGGGAAGATCGTGGCGGTGGCGCTCCTGGAAGGGCCGGCGCTCCTGTGGTGCGTGGCGCTCCTCTTGGGCGGGAACCGCTGGTTCCTCGCGCCGATCGCCGTCCTCCTCGTGCTCATGGCGGCCCACTTCCCGACGCGCGAAGCCGTGCGCGAGGCCACCGGGTTGCGCGCCGGGCTGGACTGATCGGCGCGCGGTGGTCCATGGCGACCCCGGACGAGGGCAAAGCCAAGGCGGCTGCCACGTAGGACGCGGCGGCGGACTGCTACGACGATCCCAATCGAACGTGGTGTACGTGGTCGCGACAAAGGCCTGAAACGGCGCCGGGCCGCGAGGAGCAGTCCCCGCGGCCCGGCGTGTCGATCGAACCGGCTCAGCGCCGCTCGATCACGTAGTAGCTCGTCGGGTCGAAGAGGCCCAGCGTGTCGCTGATCTCGACGTAGTAGGTGCCGTCGGCCGGCGCGACGAAGCTGACCGCCATCGTCACCTTGCCGTCGACGATGCCCTCGGCGGAGCAGTTGGCCCACGCCGCCGTCGACGACGCGATGACCGTGTCGGTGCCGTCCTTGATCTCGAGGAGCGGTGTCACGCTCGAGCCGTTGCCGGTCTCGTTGTAGAAGCCGCCGGCGTTCATCGCGCTTGCGCTGGCGTAGCACGAGATCGTGACGAGGTGGTCCATCTGGGCCGTGAACGAGAACGCGTCGACGTCCGTCCCGGTGTCCATGAGACCCGCGCCGCGACCGTTCGCGTCGAGCGCGATGGCCGTCACGATGTCGTCGTTCGGCTCGACTTCCCACGTCGCTTGCCGCACGCGGTTCAGGCACAGGGCGTAGTCGACCGGGGTGACCGAGCCGGTCGTCACGATGAAGTTGAACGTGCCCGTGGCGGGCAGGATCGCCTGCAGCGTCGTCGCGTCCGAGCTGAACGCGTAGCCGATCGTGGCGTCCGTCGCGTCGCGCATGTCGATGCTCACGGTGCTCGTCGAGCCCTCCAGCGAGTCGCTGTCGAAGTACTTGAGGCGGACCGTGTCGCCGGCCGTGCCGGAGAACGTGTAGACGTCCGCGGCCGAGTTGTCGACTTGCGCCGCGACGCACTCGTCGAACACGAGCGGGTCACCGGTCGCGGTGTCGTCGTTCGGCTCGACTTCGGCGCGCGTGGTCCAGGGCGTGACCATCAGGTCGAGCTGGTAGGCCGCGTCGCCTGATCCGCAGCACTCGAACACGTTGATGTAGTAGTCGCCCGGCGTCGTGATCACGTACTTGAACGACGAGTCGTAGAAGTAGTAGTCGTCGATGTTCGAGAGCACCGTCGTGCCGTCGGCGTCGACGATCTCCACCTCGGGGTCGTAGGAATCGTCGTCGCTGCTCCACACGCCGTTGCGGTGTCCCCACATGACGTACGAGACTTCGCTCGGCGCGGTGACGGTGAACTTGTACCAGTCCTCCTCGCCGTCGACGTGGAAGCCGGCGATCGTGCCCGGCGTGACGGTCTCGGCCGTGGCCGCGCTGTCGTTGACGCCCGAGACGGCGGTCGCTTCGACCTCGAACTGCAGCGTGCCCGGCAGCGTGACGAGCGATGCGACCAGCGCATACGCGCCTCCATCCACGGTCGTGTCGGAGCGCTCGACCACGACGTAGTACGTGCCGTCAGCGGGCGCGACGAAGCGCGGGATGTCCGCGTCGATCTCGCCCCAGCCCAGGCCCGGACTGTTGATCGTGTCCTGCACCAGCCAGGCCGTCGTGCCGTCGGTGCCGAGGATCGTGACCTTGGGCGTGTTCGCGTTTGCGTCCCACGTCGCATGGTCGAACCGTGTGCCGAAGACCTCGACCTGGAGCGTCTCGTTCATCGCGAGGGCGATCGACCAGAAGTCGGCGTCGCCGATCGTGGTCACGTCGCCTGCAACCGGACGGCCCAGCGTCATGGCCGCCGAAGTCAGCGTATCGCCGTTCGGCTCGACTTCGTTCTGCACCGTGGCCGGTGCGGAATAAGGCACGGGGTCGTTGTTGCTGCAGGCGGCGAAGGCCGCGCCGGTCACGAGGATCAGCAGGGGAAGGATCGTCTTGTGCATGGATTGCCGGAAACGGGGGTGGTGGTCGTTTGACAGGAACGCTGTCTTCGTCGGGCGGCGCTGCGTGGCGCATGAGGCCCGCGTGCGCGCGTGCTCGACTCTTCCCGGAAACGGCACGCTCTCAACCCAGACGCGTGGGCGCACCCGACGGCGCACGAACGCGGTCAGGGCACGCGCAGCTCGACGCCGCTCGTTCCCGCGTCGATGCCCTGCACGCGGATGCCCTCGCGCCGCCCGCTCCAAGCGCGCAGCGCGTACGTGCCACGCCCCACGTCGACGATCGTGAACGCGCCCCGCGCGTCCGTTCGCGCCGGCGCGCGGCCGATCGCCGCGCCGGCCGGATCGTGGCCGTCGAGCGCGACCTTCCAGTTCTTGAGCGGAGCCCCAGCACCGTCGAGCACCGTCCCCGAGATCGATCCGCCGGGTCCTTCGAGGACGAGGTGCACGCTGCGATCGGCGCCGGGCGCGAGCGTCGCGCCGAAGTCCGCGCGCACGAGCGGCTCCGCGCCGGATGCGACCACGACGAGGTCGGCCTCCGGGTCGGCCTCCGCGCACTGCAAGGCGAAGCGGCCGTCGCGGTCGGTGGCGGTCGTCGCGGCGCCGAGCGCGACGCGCGCTCGGGCAGCCGGCACGCCGTCGGGCCCGACGACCGTTCCGTGCACGCGCGCGAACGGTTCCGGCAGCATCTCGAGCTCGAGAAGGATCACGTCCGCGTCTCCGGCGGCGGGGATCGCGACGTCGCGGCGCGCGCGCACAAAACCGGGGGCCGCTGCTTCGACGCGGACGAACCCGCCGATCGGGCCGTCCAAGACCGCGAATCGACCGCCGGCATCGCTCCTGAGGCGCCAGGAACGGCCGGACTTCACCGGCAGCGCGTCGGATCCGATCGCGGACACGACCACAGCGGCGGCCGCGCACGGCGAGCCGCTCGCGAGCACGATCCCGCGCAGGCGGGCCGTCGCGCCGGTCTCCGCCTCGCGGAGCTGAAAGCTGAGCGCCGGGATCACCAGGGGCTCGGAGACCGCGCGCGACGTGGCCGTCGCCGGCAGCGCTGCTGTCGGGATCGTGCGCGCGTCGCCGGCGAGTCCGGACGGCAGGACGCCCGCGTTCCACGTCCAGGCCCACAGCGCTGCCGTCGTCGCCAGCAGGCCGAGGAGCACGAGGAGGTGCGCGCGACGCCGGGAACGGTGCGCGCCGGCGGAGTGCGTAGGGTGGGTCATGGGGCTGGACGGGCTCCGGGCGATCCGCCTGCGAGGGCGGTCCCGCTGCCGAACTGCATCGGCGCCCGAAGGGCAGAACTGCGCCCGGAATCGGCGAAAACCGCGCACCGGAACGGCCGTTCCGGGCACGATCCCGCGCTGCGGAAGGCCAGCGCGCCTTCGGCGGTCAGGGGGTCGCGGCGACGAATCGCTTTCCGGCGCGGTAGAGCTCGAGGCGCGCGCGCATCGGCGCCTGCACGGCCGGTGAAGCGCGCCGCAGCGCGTCCTCCGCATGACCCACGGCCGCCGCGTAGTCTCCGCTCGCCGCGCAGGCCGCGGCCAGCGTGTCGAGGAGCCCCGCGTCATCCGGTCGCTGCGCGACGAGCTTCGTGGCGATCGCGCGCGCGCGCTGTCCGTCGCCCGCGCGCGGATCGGGTCGGGTTGCCAGCACCCAGGCCTCGAGCTGCGCGAAGCGCGGGTCCTGGCCGATCTCGGATCGCGCAGCCTGGATCGCGTCGAGCGCGGCGCGCGTCGAGCCCAGCGCCTGCACGCGCGCGAGCAGCGCCTGCGCCAGCCCGCCGTGCGCGCGGCGGTGCGTCGGATCGGCCGCGAGCGAGGCGCGGAAGCACTCCGCCGCGCGCACGGGATCGCCGTGCACGAGGTGCCACTGCCCCAGGTTCGACCAGGCCTGCTCGCGGCCCAGGACGCTCTGCGTCGCCGATTCGAACAAGCTCTTCGCGCGCGCCTCGTCCTGCCGTGTGCGAGCCGGGTCCTTCATCAGCTCGATGCCCAGGTTCGTCGCGGCGATCCACGCGCGCGGGTTCACAGCCAGCGTGTGCTCCCACAGCGTGCGCGCGTCGTGGTACGTGCGCGCCGCGACGTGCGCGCGTGCGGCGAAGACCACCAGGACCACGCCGGCCACGGCGAGCGCGGCGCGCGCGCGCGACGGCGCAAGGATCCAGCGCCGCCCGACCGCGTCCGCGACCAGCACCGCCAGTGCGATCAGCGGCAAGCTGCCCAGGTAGGCGAAGTGGTCCGCGACCCACGAGAAGCGGTGCGGGTACACCGGCACGAAGCCCAGCGCCGGCGCGAGCGTCACCGCGCTGGCGAACACGAGAAGGATCGGCGCCCAGCTCAGGCGCCGCCGCGTGAGCCACAGCACGAGGACGAGGACGGCGATGCTCCCCGCTGCGAGCAAGCCGACCACGTCCCGCAGGTCGAGCTCCCAGCGCGGGTACACGAACTGGATCGGGTGGGGGAACCACGTCGTCTGCACGTAGTGCCACCACGCACGCGGCGGGACGAGGCCCCAGCGCATCACGGTCATGCGCCAGGAATCTGCGCCGACGGCGCCGACCTTGACCTGCTCCAGGTGGGCGGTGAACCAGCCCGACAGCGCGCCGATCGCAACGAACGGCAGCAGCGGCATGAGGTCGCGCCAACCGAGCTTCTTCCGCCGCCAGAACACGGCCACGGCGAGCACGATCGGCAGCGTCGCGGTGACAGATTTCGAGAGCAGGGCGGCTGCGAATGCCGCGAAAGCGAGCAGCCACCAGCGCGCCCGGCGCTCGTCGTCGAAGCGCAGGTACGAGAGGAACGCGAGCAGGTAGAACGTGCCCGACAGCAGGTTCTTGCGCTCCGTGACCCAGGCCACGGATTCGACGTGCATCGGGTGCAGCGCGAAAAGCGCCGCCGCGATCCCCGCGCCGGGCAGGCCCAGGCGCTTCAGCAACCGCCACGCGAGCCAGGCGTTGGCCAGGTGCAACAGCAGGTTCGTGGCGTGGTAGCCGAAGGGCCGCAAGCCCCACAGCGCGTGCTCGATCCAGAAGCTCGTGAAGACGAACGGGTAGTACTGCGGCGTGTGCGAGACGATCTCGCCCGACTGCGGATCGCGCGTCAGGCTCCAGATGCCGGAGAGCCCGCCCGGGCTCTGCACGAGCACGTTCTCCGTGACGTAGCTGTCGTCGTCCCAGATCCAGCCGGCGCGCAACGCCGGCGCGTAGGCCAGCAAGGCCAGCGCGCAGACGAGGAGTGCCAGAAGGGCCGGGCGCCGGTTCACGGGGTCAGACGAGAACGCGCGCCACGACCGAATGCAACGGGACGACTCCGTCGCAGGACCTCCTCGGAGCGGTCAGGGCGTCCAGTTCAGCTCGACGCCGTTCGACAAGTTGAACGTCGCGGGCAGGCAGAACGCCGCCGCGTTGCGGTACCAGCACTGGTACGTGCGCGTGCCCGGGCCCGTGACCAGGCCGCGCACCGAGACGGGCGGATCGCCCGCGGCCGGGTACTGGCTCGTGCCACCCGCGTTGTTCTTGGTCCCCAGGCGCTGGATCGAGCCGCCCGCGCAGCGCAGGCCGTCGCCGAAGACCGAGCCCTGGCCGCCGTTCTGCCGGGACGTCCCCTGAAAGTAGAGCGCGAACGAGTTCGGCATCTGGCTGCCGGTCAGCACGACGGTGTCGTTCGACAAGCTCGCGCTGCCCGCCGCCGTGATCCGACCGCCGACGCCCAGCGAGCTGAGGCAGCCCTCGCCGGCGCCCGGCGCGCTGGCGTTGCCGCACGGGCAGGCCGTGCCGCTGCCGTCGCCGAAACAAAAGGTCGTCCCGATCGAGCCGGGCGTGTACACGAGCTGGAAGCCATTCACGGTCGACAGGTTGCCCACGATCGTGCCCGGGTCGTCCGTGACGATCGTCAGCGTCTGGCCGGATGCGAGCGTGACGTCGTGCCGCGCGTAGCTGACGCCTGGCACGTGCGGCGAGCCGCCCCACGCGCCGCCGACGACCTGCGGGCCCTGGCTCGCGCCGGCGACCGTGATGCGCGTGTTGTAGGAGGCCGGGAAATCCGGCGCGAGCGCATAGGTGTAGACGGCGTAGTCGCCGGCCGCGAGGCCCTGGATCGTCCACGTGACCGAGCCGCCCGGAGGGCCCTGGGCGATGCCGCCGACGTCGGAAGCGTCCTCCATCAGCAGGTCGTCGTCGCCGGCCCACGTCGGGTTGTTCACGGCGAAGTCGCCGAACCCGCCGATCGGCGTGATCGTGACGCCCGTGTTCCCGCCGGCGATGTCCGTGATCGAGACCGCCGACTGACCCGTCGTCGACACGCCGACCCACGCGCCGGGCTGGTTCGCTGCGGCGCCGTGGGCGTTCGCGGGCAGCGGGTGCGTCTGGTTCGCACCGACATCGAGGTTGAAGCTCTGGGCGGTCGCGACGCTGGCGAGCGTGAGGAGGACGACGACGGTGCGGAGCATCGGTGAGCGCGTGGGCAGGGGATCAGCAGATCGAGGCCGGGCGCGGATCCTGCACCGCACCACGACTCGATCCGCCCATCCTATGCGCGTTGCGCGCAGCACGCTGTGCCGCGAGGGCAGGATCCGCTTCTCTGCGGTCTCTACGCTCCCGTCACGGGGCCCAGTTCAGCTGCAACCCGTTCGTCAGGTTGAACGTGCTGGCCGTGCAGAAGGCCGCCGGGTTGCGGTACCAGATCTGGTATTCGCGCGTGCCCGCGCCGGTCACGTTCCCGCGCACCGAGACCGAGGCATCGCCCGGTGCGGGGTACTGCGAGATGCCGCCCGCGTTGCTCTTCGTGGCCAGACGCGCGATCGAGCCGCTGGCGCAGCGCAGGCCGTCGCCGAAGACGGCGCCCATGCCGCCGGCCTGCTGGGAGGTGCCCTGGAAGTAGAGCGCGAAGGAGTTGGGCATCTGGCTGCCGCGCAGCACGACGCTGTCGTTCGAGAGGGTGGCGACGCCCGTGGCCTGGAGCTTGCCACCCTGGCCGAGCGAGTTGAGGCAGCCCTCGTTCGCGCCGAAGTTGCTGGCGTTGCCGCACGGGCAGGCGGTGGCCGTCCCGTCGCCGAAGCAGAACGGATTGCCGATGTACGAGGCGTCCGTGCGCTTGAGCTGCAGGCCGTTCACCGTCGCCAGGTTGCCGCCCGGGAAGCCCGGATCGCTCGTCACGATCGTCAGGCTCTGGCCGATGCCCACAGTGACGGTGTGCAGTGCGTAGCTGATCCCCAGGACGTGCGGCGAGCCGGGCCAGGCGCCACCGACGACCTGCGCGGACTCGTTCGCATTCGAGACCGCGACGCGCGTGCGGAGGGTCTGGGGCAGATCCGGCGCCAGCGCGTACGTGTACACCTGGTAGCCGCCGGCCACGAGCCCCGAGATCGTCCACGTGATCGTGCCCGCGCCCTGCCAGTTGCCGCCGACGTCGACGGCCCGCTCCATCAGCTTCTCGTCGTCGCCGCTCCAAGCCGGGTTCTCGATGGCGAAGTCGCCAAAGCCGCCGACGAGCGCGATCGTCACCGTCGTCGCGGCGCCGTTCACGTCGACCAGGTTCGTGGTCGATGCGTTGCCGCCACTGACGGGGTTCCAGGGGCCGGTCTGGTTGGCCGCGGCGCCATAGCCGTTCGAGGGAACTTGCGCCGGGCTGCTGGTGCCGAGGTCGATGTTCAGCGATTGGGCCGAGGCGGGCACGGCCGCGAGGGCGGCGCCGGCGAGCGCGAGGAGGGATTGGCGGATCTTCATGGTGCGGACCGGGAGGAGAGTGCCTTGGGAGGGACCAGCGAAAAGCTACCCCACCGCTGCGATTCGTGGGGCAACTCGGCCAGCTCTCTGCCTTCCCAAGGAAAGTGCTTCCGGAAGACCCGGTCCGACGCGGTTCAGCCAGCGGACTCTGTGATCTCGATCATCCGCTCGAGCGCCCGGCGCGCGTCGCGCACGAGCACGACCCGCTCGGCCTCGTCCAGACGCGTGCGGCGCCCGTTGCCCTCGTCCACGACGTCGCCCGCCAGCACGTGGTTCAGGTCGGGCGGGGTGCCCTTGCGCAGCAGGTCGAGCATGCCCGCCAGGTGCGGCGGGTCGTTGCGGCTCATCGTCGCACAGCCGCAGCCGGCCGCCGGGAAGCCCGGCTCGGGGATCTCGGTCAAGTGCACGATCTCGACGCCGCGCGCGCGCCCCGTCTCGCGCGCGTTGCGCACGAAGTGACCTTCGGTGCCGACCGCGATGCGCGCACCGGGCTTGGCCTCGGCGAGCGCCCGCCACAGGAAGTCCGTCGAACCGGCGCCGTCGGCCGCCTGCACGACTTCGAGCGGCGATTCGGGGTGCACGAGCACCTGCCAGCCGTGCGCGTGCCACCAGTCGACGTGCTCCTTCCGGAAGACCGTGTGCACGCCGCAGTACGAGCCCCACAGGATCATCTCGGCGCGGTCGAGCGCCGCGAGTCCACCGGGGGCGGACGCGTCGCCCAGCTTCATGCCGCGCGCCCATTCGCGCGGTTCCGCGAGCTGCACGACCTTGGTCAGGTCCATCCCGAGCTTCCAGGCCGTGTTGCGCCCCAGGTGGTGGTCGGGCACGAACAGGATCTTCTTCTTCTCCGAGCGGATCTGCTTCACGATCTTGTCGGCGTTCGAGCTCGTGCACACCGCGCCGTTGGTCCGTCCTGCGAGCGCCTTGAGGTGCCCGCCCGTGTTCATGTAGGCGACGACGGCCAGCTCGTCGCCGTAGCGCTTCACGAGCTGCTCCGCGGCCGGCAGCACCATCCACTCCTTGGCCAGCATCTCCATCGTGCAGCCGGCCTTGGGGTTCGTGATCCACACGCTCTGGTCGTCGTTGGCCAGGATCGCGATCGTCTCGGCCATGAAGTGCACGGCCGACTCCACGATCACGCGCTTCTGCGGGTTGAGCGCGGCCTGCCGAGCCAGCCGGTAACTGTCGGCTACGGTGCCGCCGTAGCGCTCGACGAGCTTCACGACCTCGCCGCCCATGTAGAAGTGGGCCAGCAGGAGCAGCGAATCGCCGAAGTGCTTCTGCGCCGGGATCGCGTAGCGGTCGAGCCAGGGCAGCACGCTGGCGGGCTTGCGGTCGGGCAGCGCCAGGTACTCCTCGGCGTAGGGCTTGAACTCCTCCTGGTACCAGTCGAGCGGCAGATCCGTCTGGCAGATCGGGAGATCGGGCCGCAGGACGATGCCGGAAGAGCGGACGGTGGTGGTCGAGGTGGGGGAGCTCACACGTCCAACCTAGCCTGCGGCGCGCCAGGGCGGAACGAGAGGGGCTCGCACGAGGCGTTCCCGGACCCGCGCATCAGCGCCGCAAGGCTCGGGCGGGCCGCAGGCCGAGCGAATTGTGCTGGAAGGCGGCTGTGTTGTTGTGGCGCACCGCCGACCGCGCGTTCGAGGCGGCGAGGCTGAAGCTGCCGCCGCGGAGCACGTGGAACGAGGCGTCGGTCCAGGGCGCGACCGGATCCACCTCGGCGCTCTTCCCGTAGGCGCTGGCGTCGTATCCATCCAGGCACCATTCCCACACGTTGCCGTGCACGTCGTGCAGGCCGTACGGGTTGGCGCGCAGGCTCCCGACGGCGCCGTGCAGGCCCCAGCCGTCCTCGAGGTCGGGCCAATCCTTGATGTCCTGCCAGGCCGATTTGGCGTTGGCCGCCGTCTGGTCCGCGAGGTTCACCGCGCCACGCAGGCTTTCGCGCTCCGTTCCGCTCGACCACGGCGTCCCGGTCCCGGCTCGGCAGCCGTTCTCCCACTGCGCCTCGCTCGGCAACGCGAGCCCCAGGCGCGACATCACGTCGATGCACTGCGCCCAGCTCACCTGCTCGACCGGGTGCAGCAGCGTGTGCTGGCGGCCGGCGATCCGCGTCTCGGGTCCGTGCTGGCTCGGGTTTCGGCCCGTGAAACGCAGCCACTGTCCCTGCGTCAGCTCGTACTTCGACAGGAAGTAGGGGCTCAGCAGCACCTCGTGCACGGGCGACTCCCCGCTCTGCGCCTGCGGGTCGTGGTTCGGGGCGTCCTCGTCCGTCGCCTGTGCGCCCATCCAGAACCTCCCGCCCGGGATCAGCACGAACACCAGCCCCGTCTCCTCGGTCAGGAGGAGCTTTCCGTCCGCTCCGCGCTGGGCCGGATCACCCGTCGCGAGGTGGGCGAACTCCCACAGGTGCGAGACCGGATCCGCGCCGATCGGCAGCAGCCCGACTTGCGGCGTCAGGGCGACGCCGGCGTACTCGGGGCTCCTCGCGATCGAGCCCATCGCCTCGTCCCATCGGCGCTTCGCTTCCGCGCCCTTCACGGACCGATCCTCGATCGTACGCGCGAACTCATCCCGCTTCACGATGCCCCAGCCGTGTTCCACCGACGTCCCGGTCGAGAACAGCCCGCCGACCTTCGCGTCCGTGAAGGCCTTCAAATCCGCGACGAGCTGCGAGAGCTGCGCGTGCCACCAGCGGTCCTCCGCGTCCTCGTACTCCCAGGTCGCACGCTCTCCCATGCCGGGCGTGAGTCCAGCGGGATCCGCCGCGGCTGGCTCCGGCGAGAGCGGCGTCGCGCGCCGACGCAGCTCGGCGAGCTTCGCCTCGTGGTCCCTCAGACCCGGGTGCGCCGTCACGCCCAGCGCGGCGTTTTCGGCGCGTCCATCGATCAGCACACGCGCGTCGGCCAACCAGTGCTCGTACGAATCCAGGGTGTCCGGATCCGGAGGCCAGAGCAGATCCGCACTGTCGACGAGCTCCTTCATCTCCTGGATCGCCGACAGCGACAGCACGTCGTTCGCCTTCTGTGTCGCAAGCCGCTCCTGTTCCGTCGCCCGCGCCTCGAAGACCAGGCTGGTCGTCAATCCGGCGACGAGCAGCACGACGGCGCCCGCCAACGACGCCGCCAGCGGCTTGTTGCGCTGCAGCCACTTCTTCGTCTCCGCCCAGGCGCCCGTCTCGTACGCGCCGACCACGCGGTTCTCCAGGAACGCGCGCAGGTCCTCGGCCAGGGCCAGCGTATCCGCGTAGCGCAGCGAGGCGTCGCGCGCCATGGCCTTCTCGACGATCGCCACCAGCTCGGCCGGCACGTCCTTGCGCAAGGTCGACAGCGCCGTCGGTGGTCCCTGCACGACGAGGCCCAGCACCGTGCGGTTCGACATGCGCGCGCCGCGCGGCACGTACGGCACCTGCTGCGCCAGCAGGTGGTAGAGCATGGCCCCGAGCGCGTACACGTCCGAGCTGCCGCTGAGCTTCTCGATCTCGCCGCGCGCCTGCTCGGGCGGCATGTAGGCCGGCGTGCCGACGACGTCGCCGTCCATCGTCACGACCGGCGAATCGCTCAGCTCCTCGCGATCCTCGCGCCGTTCGGTCTTCACCGACGTCATCGCGGTCAGGAACTCGGTCGCGATGCGGATGTCGTGTCGGTCCCGCTTGCCCAGTACGCGCGCCAGGCCCCAGTCCATCACGTACACCTCGCCGAAGTTCCCGACCATCACGTTGGCCGGCTTCAGGTCGCGGTGGATCACGCCCTTGGCGTGCGCGTAGGCCATCGCCTCGCAGGCCTTGAGGAGGACGCCCAGGGCGCGCGTCTCGTTCCAGCCTTCGGCGCCGCGGAAGACGAGGTCGAAGATCGTCTTGAGGTCGCGGCCCTTGACGAGCTTCATCGTGAAGTAGACGCGGCCCTCGCCGTCGAGGCCCAGCTCGTGCACGGGCACGATGCCGGGGTGGTCGAGCTGGCTCGTGATCTGCGCCTCCTCGAGGAAGCGGCCCAGCTGACCGGGCTCGATCTGCGGTGTCGCGCCGCTCGCGCCGGAGTCGCGGCCCAGGATCACCTTCATCGCCAGGTGCCGGCGCAGGTCGCCGTCCCACACGCGCAGGATCGCGCCCATCCCGCCGCGCGCGACTTCGCCTTCGAGCTGGTAGCGCGCGGCCTTCTGCCGGTGTTGGCCGAGCCGGCGCACGAGGTCGCTCGTCGCCGAGGTCGTGGTCTCGCCGGGCGCCGAGTCGAGCGAGACCTCCGGGTCGATGCCGGCGCCAAAGCGTCGCTCGAGCCTTTCGCCGAGGGACGCAGGCTCGTCGGGTTGCGGGCTGGTCGAGCGAGGCTCGGGAGGGGCCATCGACGTCCCGCGGATGAGCGGGGAGAACGGCCAGCATAGCCCTGCTCGGGCCAGTCCGTGCCGGAGGCCCCGTCCGGACGACGAGCGGGCACGAACCGGACGCGGTTGCACGGAACGGTCGGCAGCCACGGGCGCTAGGCTGGCGAGCCACAGCCGACTCATGATCCGCGCTGCCCTATGCTTGGCTCCCGTCGTCGCCCTCGCGGCCTGCGGCTCGACCGTGGGCACGCTCGACGCGGAGCAGGGCCGCGACCCGAGCCGCCTCGCGGTGCCCGAGGGGCAAGCGCTCGTCGTGCGCGGGGACTTCGCGAACGTGCCGGGCAACGTGTTGCGCGTGCGACCGGACGTGATCGTGCGACCGCCGCTGGGGGAGGACGGCACGCGCGGCGTCATCGTCGTCGAGGGCGCGCGCGGCATCACGCTCGACCTCGAGGGTCTCGAGCTGCGCGGGACCGCCGCCGGCACCGACCTCGACCGCAACGCCGGCTGGGGCGTCGTGCTGCGCGACTGCCAGGACGTCACGGTCAAGGGCGGGCGCTTCGGCGGCTACAAGGTCTGCGTCGCGGCGTTCGGCTGCGATCGCCTCGTGCTCGACGGGCTCCAGTTCGACGGCTGGTACGGCGCGCGCCTCCTCTCGACCGCGCTGGCCGAGAACGAGAGCGACTGGATCTTCCCGCACCAGAACGACGAGCGCGAGTGGATGTGGAACTACGGGGCGGCCATCGCGCTCGAGGACTGTCGCGACGTGACCGTGCGCGGCTCGCGCGGACGCCACGGGCAGAACGGGATCCTGCTGACGCGCTGCGAGGGGACCCGCGTCTACGACTGCGACTTCTCGTTCCTCTCGGGCTGGGGGCTGGCGCTTTACCGCACGAACGGCTCGTTCGTGTCGCGCAACCGCTTCGACCACTGCGTGCGCGGCTACAGCCACGGCGTGTACTGGCGCGGCCAGGATTCGGCCGGGATCCTGATGTTCGAGCGCTGCTCGGACAACGTGTTCGCCGAGAACAGCGCCACGCACGGCGGCGACGGCCTGTTCCTGTTCGCCGGGCGCGACACGGTCGACGGGCTGGCCTTCGAGCGCGGCGAGATGGACGCCGGCGGCTCGGACCGGAACGTCTGGTGGCACAACGATTTCTCGTACGCGGTCGCCAACGCGATCGAGGCCACGTTCTCCAGCGACAACTGGGCCATCGGCAACGTGCTCGACGGCTGCCACCAGCACGGCGTGTGGGGCGGCTACTCGCGGCGCATGGTCGTGCTGGGCAACGCGATCCGCGACACGCGCGGCGGCGGCGTGTCGATCGAGCACGGCCAGGAGTGCGCGATCGTCGAGAACGAGCTGACCAGCAACGACATGGGCGTCGAGCTGTGGTGGGACGAGGACGAGGGCCTCGTCGGCGGGCCGTTCGGGAAGAACCGC
The DNA here is from genome assembly GCA_031400875.1 of Planctomycetota bacterium. Taxonomy (GTDB): domain Bacteria; phylum Planctomycetota; class UBA1135; order UBA1135; genus JAEUHZ01. The sequence continues at coordinate 19,944 of JANNQS010000059.1, forward strand.
GACACGGCCTCGCGCGACCACCTCGTCGTTGGGAACCAGCTGGCCGAGAACGCGCAGGATTTCGTCGTGCGGCGCACGTCGAACGTCGCCTTCGGACCCAACGACATCGGCCCGGGATCGCGGTCGCTCTCCGTCGAGCGCTCGGCCGTGCTCGTGCCGCCCGGCGCGAAGCCGATCGATGTGAGGCCGTTCTTCCTGCAGTTCGGCCCGCTGCCGAGCGGCGTCGTCGCCGACTCGACCGTGCGTGCCTTCGAAGGCGACGAGCCCGAGTGGCTGGCGCGCGCACGCGCCTGGGTGCCGCCCGAGCTGCTCGGCGAGCAGAACCCGTTCGCGGCGGAACGCGGCACGGCCCAGGGACTCGACACGATCGTGATGGGCGAGTGGGGACCGTGGGATTTCGAGAGCGGCGAGCCACGGCCGAAGCAACGCGAGCCCGGTGGGCTCTTGAGCGGCGCGCGCTGGCAAGCGACGTGGTTCCGCTGGCAGCCCGTGTCGAGCGTCCCGCAACCGTCCGCGGAGCCGAAGGCCAGCGACCCGCGCGTGGACCTCGCGGGTTGGCGCGCGCTGGCCGGGAGCCCGCTCGCGCAACGCGAAGTCGGCGCGTGGGTGAACCCGTGGGCCGGCGACGAGGAGCTGCGGCGGACGATCGGCAACGCGCACTTCGGCCTCGTCGCGTCGGCGACGATCGAGCTCGCTGCGCCGGGCCGCTACCGCCTCTCCGTCGTCTCGGACGACGGCGTGCGCGTGCAGATCGACGGGCGCGCCGTGCTCGAGAACTGGACCTGGCACGCGCCCACACGCGACGTGGCCGAGATCGACTTGACGGCCGGTCGGCACGGATTCCTGCTCGAGTACTTCCAGATCGACGGCGCCGCGGCGCTGACGGTCGAGCTCGAGCGCTGCATCGCGCCCGCCGGCGGCTAGGCCCGCGCCCGCCGGCGGCTAGGCCCGCGCGATCGTCCACACGCCGACGGCGATGAAGCCCAGGCCCGCGGCCCATTTCATCACGTGCGGCGGGACGGCCTTCCCGACCAGCGCTCCGGCCAGGACGCCGATCGCGGCCGCGACGACCAGGGCCGAGGCGGAGGCGGCGAAGACCGTCCAGCGCCCGCGCGCCGGATCGGCGGCGTAGAGCATCGTCGCCAGCTGAGTCTTGTCGCCGATCTCGGCCACGAACACGGTCCCGAACACGGTCGCGAAGAGCTTCCAGTCCATGTCGCGCCTCAACGTTCCAGGAAGGGGTAGCGCCAGTCGCGCGGCGGCACGAACGTCTCCTTGATCGTGCGCGGCGAGACCCAGCGCATCAGGTTCAGGATCGAGCCGGCCTTGTCGTTCGTGCCCGACAGGCGCGAGCCGCCGAACGGCTGCTGGCCCACGATCGCGCCGGTCGGCTTGTCGTTCACGTAGAAGTTCCCGGCCGCGAAGCGCAGGGCATTCGTGGCCTGGTCGATCGCGGCGCGGTCCGTGGCGAACACGGCGCCGGTCAGCGCGTAGCTCGACGTCTGGTCCGCAAGCCGCAGCGTCTCGGTCCAGCGCGCGTCGTCGTACACGTGGATCGTCAGCACCGGCCCGAACAGCTCGGTGCACATCGTGTCGTAGCGCGGGTCGAGCGCCTCGATCACCGTGGGCTCGACGAACCAGCCCGTCTTCGCGTCGCACTTGCCGCCGAACACGATGCGCGCGTCCTTCGACTTCGCGGCAGCGTCGACCGCGGCCTTCAGCTTCTTGAAGCTCGATTCGTCGATCACGGCGCCGACGAAGTTCGAGAAGTCGCGCACGTCGCCCATGCGCACCTCGGAGAGCATCTGGCCCAGATCGGCCTGCACCGCCTTCCACAGGCTCTTGGGCACGTACGCGCGGCTCGCGGCCGAGCACTTCTGGCCCTGGTACTCGAATGCGCCGCGCACGAGCGCAACGGCCAGCGCGCGCACGTCGCACGAGCGGTGCGCGAAGATGAAGTCCTTGCCGCCGGTCTCGCCCACCAGGCGCGGGTACTGCCCGTAGCGCTCCATGTTCTTCGCGACCGTGTTCCAGATCGAGTTGAACGTGCCGGTCGACCCGGTGAAGTGCACGCCGCCCAGCCGCGGGCTGCCCAGCGCGATCTCGCCCACGGTCGCGCCCGGTCCGGGGATCCAGTTCACGACGCCATCCGGCAGCCCGGCCTCGCGCAGGATCTGGAACAGCTCCCAGTTCGAGAGGATCGACGTCGAAGCCGGCTTCCACAGCGCCGTGTTCCCGAGGATCGCCGGCGCCGTCGGCAGGTTCCCGCCGATCGACGTGAAGTTGAACGGCGTGATCGCCAGCACGAAGCCGTCGAGCGGCCGGTGCTCGAGCCGGTTCCAGGTGCCCGGCCCGGAGATCGGCTGCTCGGCGTACAGGCGCTCGGCGAAGTGCACGTTGAAGCGCCAGAAGTCGATCATCTCGCAGGCCGCGTCGATCTCGGCCTGGTGCACGGTCTTCGACTGGCCCAGCATCGTGGCCGCGTTCACGCGGTCGCGGTGCGTCGTCGCCAGCATCTCGGCCGCGCGCAGGAACACGGCGGCGCGCTCCTCCCAGGGCAGCGCCGTCCAGGCCGGGCGCGCGGCCTCGGCCGCGTCCACGGCGGCCTGGACCTCGGCCGCTCCGGCCTGGTGGTACGTCGCCAGCCGGTGCTTGTGGTCGTGCGGCATGACCGCGGTGCCGGTCTTGCCCGTGCGCACTTCTTTGCCGCCGATCACGAGCGGGATCTCGACTTCGCGCTCGGCCGTGCGCGCGAGCTCGGCTTGGATCGCCGCGCGCTCGGGCGATCCCGGCGCGTAGCCCTTGACGGGTTCGTTGACCGGGGGCGGAACGCGGAAGGCGCCGAGGCTCATGGTGTGGATCCCACGCGGTTTCGGGCGGGTCGGGGAAAGCGGGGCGGAAGAGTATCCAATCGCTGTCTGACGTTGTCGATGCGCACCGCGCAGCCCGCGTGCGCTAGGCTCTGGACCGTGATCCACCTCCTCCTCGCCCTCGTCCTTCTCCCCGCCGCGGCCCATGTCCATGAGCTGGCCCAGGAGCCGGCCGCGCGGCCCGCCGCCAAGACAACGCCGCTCACGGAGACGCCCGCGAAGCTCGACGCCGACACGGCGCGCACGTCGATCACCCGCGCGCTGGCCTGGATCACGAAGAACCAGCGCCCCGACGGCGCGTGGGCGGTCGGATCGACCGACTCGCTGCAGGTCGCGTTCTTCAACTCCGAGACGCACTTCGCGTTCCAGTACGGCGCGACGGCGCTGGCGGCGCGCGCGCTGCTCGGCGCCGAGCCGACACCGGAAAGGGCTCTGGCGCTCGAGAAGGGCCTCGCATGGCTGTGCTCGATCCCTCTGCCCAAGCGTACGAGCGACTGGGACGTCGACTGCTCGTGGAGCGGCTTGTACGGCTTCGACGCGGTCGCGCGCGCGGCGCTCGACCCGCGCTTCGCAGCCGAGCCCTGGAAGACGCGCTTGGCGACGCGCGGCCGCGAGCTGTACGCGCTGCTCGACAAGAACCAGTCGCCCGAGGGCGGCTGGGGCTACTACGAGGGCCCGGTCGTCTCGCGGCGGCCGACGTGGGCCACGAGCTTCAGCACGGCGACGGTGATCCCGGCGCTCGTGATGGCGCGCGAGAAGCTCCCGTGGGGCGTCGACCCGAAGCTCGTCGACCGCGCCGTCGAGTACGTGCGCCGCTGCGGTCTGCCGACCGGCGCGTACGAGTACGACCTGAACGTGATCCCGCGCATCAACGGCGGCGAGATCATCAACGACGTCAAGGGCAGCCTGGGTCGCATCCAGGTCTGCAACCTGGCGCGGCGCGCGGCGCGCGATCCCAAGGTCACGGACGACGTGATCCGGCGCGGGCTCGACAATTTCCTGCAGCACCACCGCTTCCTGGACGTCGCGCGCCTGAAGCCGGTGCCGCACGAGTCCTGGTACCAGAACGCCGCGTACTTCTACAATTTCGGGCACGCCTACGCGGCGCTCGTCGTCAACGAGCTGCCCGAGGCCGAGCGCGAGGCCTACCACGCGCGCATCCGCCCGCACCTCGTCAAGGTGCAGTTCGAGGACGGCTCGACCTACGACTTCATCGGGAACGGCTGGGCCGAGGTCTCGGGCACCGCCTTCCTGACGATCGCGCTGCAGGCCGGCCTGCCCGCGGCTCGAGTCGACCGCTGAGTGCGCGAGCTGGAACACATCCCGACCTTGCGCCGCCCGCGCAGGCTTCCTTCGCGGCGCGCCGGCGCGCATCCTATGCCCGTCCGAACACCCCCTTTCTCTGATCCATCCATGAAACGAACCCTGCTCCTCTGCGCCCTTCCCCTGACCCTCTGGACCGCCTCGTGCGAGTCGATGCCGAGTTCCAAGGACGCAGGGCCGGGGGTCGAAGCCGCGGCCTCCGAGGACACGGGCAAGGAGGGCGATGAACCCTCGGCCAAGGACAAGCTGGCCAAGGCCGAGCGCGCTGTCGAGAACGGCCGCATCGAGCTCAAGATCGCCCAGGCCGAGACCGAAGCGACGGCGCGCAAGGCGCAGGACGAAGTCGACGAGGCCGAGAACGCGCTCAAGGAGGCGACAGCCGCGCTCGACCAGTTCACGAAGAACGAGCGCGAGCTCGAGCTGTCGAAGGTCCAGCTGGGCCTCGACCGCGCGTCGTGGCGGCTGGAGGCCGAGAAGCAGGAGCTGGCCGAGCTCGAGGCGATGTACGCCAAGGACGACGTCGCCACGCTGACGAAGGAACTCGTGCTCCAGCGCGGCCGCAAGGGCGTCGAGTACGCCGAGCGCGACCTGGGCCACGAGCAGCGCGAGAGCGCCGCGACGCGCGAGTTCGAGCTGCCCAAGAAGCTGCGCACGCTGGAGCAGACGAAGCGCGAGAAGGAGAACGCGCTGCGCGAGGCCAAGGCCGAGAAGCAGAAGTCGGCCGACGAAATCGAGCTCAAGCTGCGCAAGGCGCGGGCCGAGCTCGAGGACGCGGAGAAGGCCCTGGCCAAGGCGCGCGAGAAGGCCGCGAAGGCGTGAACGGCGTGCTGGGGACGCTCGTTCTCCTGGCCGCCGCGCACGCGGCGGCGTCCGCCGCGCCCGGAGCCCTGCCTGCGGCGCCCGGAGCCCTGCCTGCGGCGCCACAGGACCCGCAGGCCGAGCCGCGGGCCTGGCCGCGCGCGCATCCGGCCCCCGACGACGTGCCGCAGGACGTGCCGGTCGGCTCGGACGAGGCGCGCACGTCCCTGAACCGCGCGCTGGGCTGGATCGTCGCGAAGCAGAACGCGGACGGGTCGTGGGGGACCGACACGGTCGAGTCGCTCTACGAGCTGAACTACTCGCCGGCCAGCTTCCGGGCCTGGAAGCTGGCGGGCGGCGCGATCTCCACGCTGGCGCTGCTCGGCGCCGAGGAGACGCCCGAGCGGCGCAAGGCGCTCGACAAAGCGGTCGACTTCGTGCTCGGGGAGGAGCGCCCGCGGCGCGGCAGCGACTGGGACATCGACAACAACTGGGCCGCGCTCTACGTGACCGTCCTGCTCGAGAGGGTCGCGCGCGATCCGCGCTACCAGGCCGAGCCCTGGAAGAGCCGCCTCGCGGCGCGTGGCAAGGAGTACCTCCAGCACCTGAGCGACCAGCAGGATCCGCTGGGCGGTTGGGGCTACTACGAGGGCATCGTCGTCTCGCGCCGGCCGACGTGGTCGACCAGCTTCTCGACGGCCTGCGTCGTGCCCGCGCTCGTCGGCGCGAAGGAGCTCGGCTGGCCGGTCGACGAGAAGATGCTCACGCGCGCCGTCGAGTACGTGCGCCGCTGCGCGCTGCCCAACGGCGCCTACGAGTACGACCTGCGGCCGATCCCGCGCATCACCGGCGGCGAGAGCATCAACGACGTCAAGGGCAGCCTGGGCCGGATCCAGGTCTGCAACTGGGCGCGCTACAAGGCCGGCGACAAGCGCGTCACGCAGGAGCGGATCCGCGAGGGCTTGAAGCAGTTCTTCGACGACCACCGCTTCCTGGACGTCGCGCGCATGCGGCCGATCCCGCACGAGGCCTACTACGCCAACGCGGGCTACTTCTACTTCTTCGGGCACTACCACGCCGCGCAGGCGATCGAGTGCCTGCCCGAAGCCGAGCGCGAGGCCTGGCACGCGCGCCTGCGCGCCGAGATCGTGAAGGCCCAGGGCAAAGAGGGTCACTTCATCGACTTCGTCGGCTCGTTCTACAGCTACACCTACGCGACGGGCTTCGCGGCGCTGGCGCTGCAGGCCGGCCTGAGAGGTGGAAATCTGGGCGGCGGCACGATCCCGGGCGGAGGGATCCCGCGTTGACGCGAGCGCGTGAGCTCGCGCGCGGCTGGCTCGCCGCGCGCCTCCCCGCGGCTGCGACGGACTGGCTCGACGAGGCCACGCGCGAGATCGCGGCGCTGCCGGCCGGACCGGGGCAGCGGTTCCCGGCGCTGCTCGCGCTGGCCAGCCGCCGCATCCCGCGCGGCGCGCTCGCGCCCGACGAGCGCGAGCGCGCGGCGGCGCACGAGCTCGTGCCGGGCTGGAACCCCGAGCGCTGGACGCTGCTCGATGCGGTCCGCGCCGTGCTCGTGCTCGCGCGCAAGGACCTGGCGACGCCGGAGGGCACGGCCGCTCTCGAGGACTGCTTCCAGTACGCCGACATGGGCGAGCTGTGCGCGCTCTACCGCGTGCTCGCGCTGCTGCCGAACCCCGAGCGCTACGTGTGGCGCGCGGGCGAGGGCTGCCGCTCGAGCCTGCGCGCCGTCTACGAGGCGGCCGCGTGCGACACGCCGTTCCCGTTCCGCCACTTCGACGCCGTTGCGTGGCGCCAGCTCGTGATCAAGGCCGTGTTCGTCGGCGCGCCGCTGTGGCGCGTGCACGGGCTCGACCAGCGCCTGGACGCCGAGCTGGCGCGTATGGCGCTCGACCTGGTCGACGAGCGGCGCGCGGCTGGCCGCCACGTGCAGCCCGAGCTCTGGCTGTGCGTGGGGACGTTCGGCGGCCCACGCGCGGAGCAGAGCCTCGCGCGCGAGCTGGCCGGGACCTGGGCCCCCGGCCGCCGCGCCGCGGCGCTGGCCCTGGCGCGCGCGGGACATGGGGCGCCGGTGCGCGCCGCGCTGACGGGCGAGCGCGATCCGCTCGTCCGGGCGACCATGGAGTCGGCGCTGCAGGGGCACGCCCCGCAGGGTGAGTGGCAAGATCTGCACGGAGAGGAATGACCGGCGATGCGCTTCTTCGATCCCCACATCCACATGACGAGCCGCACGACGGACGACCTCGAGGCGATGGCCCGGGCCGGCGTGCGCGCGATCATCGAGCCGGCGTTCTGGGTCGGGCAGCCGCGCACGACGGTCGGCGCGTTCGTCGACTACTACGCGAGCCTGGTCGGCTGGGAACGTTTTCGCGCCAGCCAGTTCGGGATCGCGCACTACGCCGCGATCGGCTTGAACAGCAAGGAAGCCAACAACGAGCCGCTCGCCAAGGAAGTGCTCGAGATCCTGCCGCGCTTCGCCTTCAAGGAGGGCGTCGTGGCGATCGGCGAGATCGGCTACGACGAGATCACGCCGGCCGAGGAGAAGGCCTACCGCTGGCAGCTCGATTTCGCGCGCCAGAACGACATGGTCGTGATGGTGCACTCGCCGCACCGGGACAAGAAGCGCGGCATCCGCCGCTCGCTCGACGTCGCGCGCGAGGTCGGCGTGCCGATGACGAAGCTCGTGATCGACCACAACAACGAGGAGACCGTGCAGGACGTGCTCGACGCCGGCGCCTGGGCCGCGTTCACGATCTATCCGCACACGAAGATGGGCAGCGAGCGCATGGTCGAGATCGTCAAGAAGTACGGCCCCAAGCAGGTGATCGTCGACAGCTCGGCCGACTGGGGCGTCTCCGATCCGCTGGGCGTGCCCAGGACGGCGAAGCTGATGCTCGAGCGCGGCGTGTCGCCCGAATGGGTCGAGCTGACGACGTGGCAGAACGCGCTCGACGCCTACGCGCAATCGGGCCAGATCGACGTCGAGGCGCTGCTCTCCACGCCGGTCGTCGACCAGAGCCGCCTCTACCACGACAACAGCGTGCTGCGCGGGCAGACGCCGCGGGTCGACGCGCCCGTGCCGAATTGAGCGTGACATGGCACGGCCTGACTACCTGAAGCTGACCCTCGCCTGCAGCGCGTTGTGCGCGTGCACGACGAGCGCCGTCGATGGCCCGCGCGCCGGCAGCTCGGCACCCGAGCGCATGCTCGCGCACATCCGCACGCTAGCCTCGGACGAGTTCGAAGGCCGCGCTCCCGGCAGCCGCGGGGAGGAGCTGACGGTCGCGTACCTGGAGCAGGAGCTGCGCGCCCTGGGCGTCGCGCCCGGGAACCCCGACGGCTCGTACGTGCAGGCCGTGCCGCTGGTCGGGTTCAAGTCGCGCGCGACCGCGGCGTTCGAGGCCGGCGGACGGCGTTTCGAGCCCAAGAACACCGACGAGGTCGTGCTCGTGTCCCGGCGCCAGACGCCCGAGTCGCGGGTACAAGATTCGGCCGTGGTGTTCTGCGGCTACGGCGTCGTCGCGCCGGAGCACGGCTGGGACGACTTCGCCGGCGTCGACGTGCGCGGGAAGACGCTGATCGTGCTCGTCAACGATCCGCCCGTCGCCGATCCGAGCGATCCCGCGCGCCTCGACGAAAACGTATTCGGCGGCCGCGCGATGACGTACTACGGGCGCTGGACGTACAAGTACGAGGTCGCGACCGAGAAGGGCGCGGCCGCCGTGCTGATCGTGCACGAGGAGGGCCCGGCGGGTTACCCGTGGGAGGTCGTCAGCGGCAGCTGGAGCCGTGAGAACTTCGACCTCGTCGCGGCTGACGGGAACGTACGGCGGCCGGCGATCGAAGGCTGGATCACGCGCGCCAAGGCCGTCGAGCTCCTGGCCGCCTGCGGCCAGGACCTCGAGGTTCTGAAGGCCCAGGCCGCGAAGCGCGGCTTCCGCCCGGTCGAATTGTCCGCACGCGCCACTTTCATGGCGAAGAACGAGCTGCGGCGCGTCGACTCGCGCAACGTCGTCGGGCGCATCGAGGGCGGGGATCCCGCGCGCCGCAGCGAGCACGTCCTCTACACAGCGCACTGGGACCACCTCGGCCTCGATCCGAACCGCCAAGGCGACCAGGTCTTCAACGGCGCCGTCGACAACGCGTCGGGCTGCGCCGGCCTGCTCGAGATCGCGCGCGAGCTGTCGCAGGGCGAACGGCCGCCGCGCTCGACGTTGTGCCTGTTCGTCACCGCGGAGGAGAAGGGCCTGCTCGGGTCGCGCTGGTACGCCGAGCATCCGCTGTGGCCGCTCGAGACGACGCTGTGCGCGATCAACATGGACAGCCTCAACCCGTGGGGGCCGACGTCGGACATCGTCAGCATCGGCCACGGCAGCTCGACGCTCGACGATCTGCTCGTCGAGCTCGCCAGCGCCCGCGGACGGGTCGTCAAGCCCGATCCCGAGCCGGAAAAAGGCCTGTTCTACCGCTCGGATCACTTCGAGCTCATGAAGCGCGGAGTGCCCGCGCTGTACGCCGACGGCGGCGTGGAGCTGATCGGCCGGGAGTCCGGCGAGGGGATGCGCCGCGTGCGCGAGTACACGCAACGCGACTACCACAAGCCCAGCGACGAGCCGCGGCCGGAGTGGAACCTCGCGGGTGCCGTACTCGACATGCAGCTGCTCGCCGCGCTCGGGCGGCGCGTCGCCTCCGACGAGCGCTGGCCCGAGTGGAAGCCGAGCAGCGAGTTCCGCGCCGTCGGCGCGGCGCTCAGGCGGAAGTGATCCGATGGGGGCGAGGCCCGCGGTCGTGTGTCGGTTCGGGGCGGCGCTCTGCCTTTTCGCCGCCGTCGCGTGCGCACCGGAACGTCCGCGCCGGCCGAACGTGCTCCTGATCACGATCGACACGCTGCGCGCGGACCACCTGGGTTGCTACGGCTACGGGCGGCCCACGTCGCCCGAGATCGACCGTTTCGCAGCGACAGCGGCGCGTTTCGACAACGCGCACTCGAGCTCGTCCTGGACGCTGCCGAGCCTGGCCTCGATGCAGACGTCGCTGCTCTCGACGACGCACGGCTGCTGGAAGATCTCGTCGCGCCTCGAGCCCGAGTTCACGACGGCGGCCGAGATCCTGCGCGACGCCGGCTTCGACACGGCGATGGTCGCCTGCCACATCTTCCTGTCGGCGCAGTACGGCCTGCAGCAGGGCTTCACGCACGTCGACGACGTGCTCGTGCGCCCGCCGGCCGACGCGGCCGACGCGATCAGCTCGCCGGGCGTCACGCAGCGCGGCCTGCGCTTCCTCGAGCGCAAGGCCGCAGCCGGCGAGGACACGCCCTGGTACCTGTGGCTGCACTACTTCGATCCGCACGACACGTACCTGCCGCACGAGGGCTTTTCGGAGACGTTCGGGACGGTTGGTGAGATCGACCTCTACGACGGCGAGATCGCGTTCACGGACCACTACGTCGGCCGCGTGCTGCGCAAGCTCGAGGAGCTCGGGCTCGACGACGACACGATCGTCGTGCTGACCGCCGACCACGGCGAGGAGTTTGGCGAGCACGGCTTCACGCGGCACGGCTACTCGCTGCACGAGGAGGCGGTGCGCATCCCGCTGCTCGTGCGCGTCCCGGGAGCCGGCGCACGCACTGTTCTCGACGTCGTGTCGAACGTGGACATCCTGCCGACGCTGCTCGAGGTCTGCCGCGTGCCGTTGCCGAAGCTGAGCGGACCCAAGTGCGCGCACGAGATCGAGGGTCGCAGCCTGCTCGCGGCGATCCGCGGCGGTGCGCTCGATGCCGTGCACGAAGCCGTGTCGGAAGTGCGCTGGCACGACGGCCAGGACCTGCGCGCGCTGCGCAGCGGCGCGTGGAAGCTGGTCGAGGACCAGAGCGCCGAGCGCAAGCCGGACCAGAACGCGCTCTACGACCTCGAGCACGACCCCGGCGCGCGCACGAACCTGATCGAGCGCGAGACCGCGCGCCGCGACGCGCTGCGGGACGTGCTCCTGCACCGGCTCGGCCGCGCGTTGCGCTGGGCCGGTTGCTACCCGCTGCGCGACCCGTACGCGCCGTCGCCGGGCGACTTGCAGCGCCTGCAATCGCTCGGCTACGCGGGCGGCGCGACACCGACCGATCCGGCCGGAGGCGACAAGTGAGGGGGATCGGAATCTGCGCGCTGGCGCTGATCGCCAGCTCGTGCGGCGAGGAGGTGCGCCGCACGCACTACGCCGGCGGGAAGCCCTGGTCCGAGATCCACTACTCCGGCGGCCGGCCGAACGGTGCGCTGACGACGTGGCACGAAGGCGGGCAGAAAGCGCGCGAAGGCCGCTACGTCGACGGCCTCGAGCACGGCACGTGGCGCGGCTGGGCCGAGGACGGGACGCTGCTCCTGCAAGCCGACTACCAGCGCGGTCGCGCCAACGGTCCGTGGTCGGAGTGGTGGAGCAACGGCAAGCCCAAGTTCCAGGGCACCTACCGCGAAGGCCGCCCCGACGGCACGTGGACGGAGTTCTGGCAGGACGGCCAGCGCTCGATCGAAGCGCGCTTCGCCGACGGCCAACCCGACGGTGACACGCGTCGCTACGACAAGAACGGCGCGCTGGCGGTGATCGACACGTACCAGAAGGGCGTGTTCGTGAGCCGGCATCGACCCTGACCGGTCACGTGAGGCCCAGGAGTCGCGCCGCGTTGCCGCGGAACACGAGATCGAGCGTCTCCGCGTCGGCGCCGGCTTCGAGCAGCGCCGCACGCTGCTCCGCGTGGCGATCGGCGCGCCAGCCGGCCGGGAACGTGTTCGAGTCCGTGCCGAACAGGATGCGGCGGCGGCCGTAGACCTCGAGCGTGCGCGCGAAGACCTCGGCCAGCGACGGCTTGGGGCACTGCACCGCGCGCCACGAGTTCGATGAGGACGTGTCGACGAACACATTGTCGCACTGCGCGCCGGCGAGCAGCGTCTCGCGGAAGAAACCGGCGCCGAAGTGGGGGATCACGATGCGCACGCGCCGGAACGTGTTCGCGGCTGGCACGAGCGCGAGAGGGTTGGCGTAGTTCAAATCGGCGACGCGCGGGAGGCCGAGCAGGTCGCGCACCTTGACGACGAGCAGGCCGCAGTGCGCGTAGAGGATCGCGTCGTGCTCGTTCAGCACTTCGAGCAGGGCGCGCGCCTCCGCGCCGTCCCAGCGCCAGTGGTGCAGCGCCGGGAACACGAGCGCGCCGCGCACGCGCTTCTCGGACAGGAGGCTCGCGAGCCGCGCGACGGAGCCGTCGGCGCGCGGGTTCACGAGCGCGAACGCGCTCATGCGCCCGCCCGACAGCGCGGCCGCCTCGCACACGGCCGGCACTTCCTCGGGAACGCTGGCGAACGTGCACAGGTGCTCGACGCCGTGGCGGTCCATCTCGGCCAGCCAGCGCGTCGCGTGATCGGCGATCGATGCCGTGGGCAGCTCGAATCCGGCCTGCGCGGCGACGCGCGCCAGCTTCTCGTCGGGTGTGCCGGCTTGCGGCGACTGCGCCGCCAGTGTGCGGAAGTAGACGTTCGAGAAGAAGTGCGTGTGGAAGTCGATCAGCGCCATGTCTTCAGGGCCATGTCAGGGTTCGCGCAGCCGGCGCCAGAGCGACCGAGCGTAGTCGAGCGGTCCGCCGACGTGGAAGGGAACTCCGCGCGTCGCGTACAGATCGAGGCCGCCGCGCACGGGATCGCGCGCGCGCGCCTGGCCCAGGATGCGCTCGGCGCTCATCGGGTACGGCGCGGCCGTGGCCTTGCCGATCGTGAAGCCCTGGTCGACCAGGAGCTGGAGCAGCTCCTCGGGCCGGGCGCCGCGCAGCGCGTAGGGCCAGAACTCGAGCAGCAGCGCGAGGCGCGGGCTCGATGCCAACAGCGCGCGCGCGCCCTGCAGCGCGTGCCACTCCGAACCCTGCGTGTCGATCTTGACGACGCGCGCCGGTCCCTCGACGAGGTCGTCGACGCGGCAGACGGCGATCTCGACCTCCGAGCCCGCGCCCATGTCGGCCGGACGCTGAGCCTCTGGATCGAGCAGGCGGTTGTCGCCGAAGTTCGAGGCCGCGATCGCGATGCGCGCCGTGCCCGGCGCGGAGCCGGCCGCGCAGCGGTGCACGATCGCGCGGCCCGGCCCGATGCGCTCGGCACGACGCGCATTGCGCTCGCACACGTCGGCGATCCACGGCACCGGCTCGAACGCGTGCACCTCGCAACCCGCGAGCACCGCCTGCACCGCGAACCAGCCCACGTTCGCGCCCAGGTCGACGACGCGCGCGCCGGGCTCCAGGTGCGCGCGGAAGAGCCGGGTCTCGTGCTCCTCCCAGACGCCGCGCTCGATCGCGGGTCCGATGATCGTGTCGCCGGCCAGGACCTCGAAGTCGAGCCCGCTCGGAGCGAGGCGCACGCTGCGCGTTTCGGTCGGCATGGGGCCCAGATGCTAGCCGCGCGGCGCGGTGGACAAGGGTGTCAGACACCTTGTTCCACCGGCGGACGCGCGACGGTGGGACAAGGTGTCTGACACCGATGTTCACTCAGGGCTTCGGGCTGGCTCCGCCGCCGGTCACGTAATCCAGCTCCGTCGACCAGTCGCGCGACGCGCAGCGGAACACACCCTTCTTCTGCGAGGCGAACTGCGACGTCTCGTAGGCCTTCACGCCCAGGACGTAGAACTTCCCGCTGCTCTCGCAGCCGGCCGTGCCCTTGTCGTACAGGTAGTAGGCGTAGTAGTGGACGTAGTCGTCGCTCGGATCGCGCGGCGTCTCGGGCAGGTAGCCGTGCTGGACGAGCTCGGGGATGAAATCGCCGTCGTTGCTGACGTCCCAGCCGCCGTAGCTCGAGTTGGCCTTGGGCGCCGGATAGCGCTTCTCGTCGGCGTAGAACTGCTCGATCGCGGCGCGCACGCCCTGGATGTCGGACAGGCGCCGCGCGTCGCGCGTCTCGGCCATGTGGCTCGTCACGCGCGGGATCAGTGCGCCGGCCAGGATCGCCACGATCGAGGCCACGACGATCACCTCGATCAGCGTGAAGCCGTGACGGGAATGGATGCTCATGAACGGATGCCGATGGGCCTTTGGGATGCCTGCGGGGGCGGGCGGTGCGCGTCCGGGCCGGGAGGCGCAGCGTCTTGATCGGACGCGCGGCCCGGGGACCTGCGTCGCTCTCGCGCAAGCCTCCCGGCTCCGACCCAGCGGCCGAGCGTCGGGTGGTCCTGACCGGCTGGCGCGCCCGCCTCAAGCCCCGAGAGCCGTTCGTCCGATGACGACTCGCCCGGTGAATCGAGACGCGCTGGGCCCAGATCAGCCATGCCCAGCCTGCTAGACGCCCGCCGCTCGCGACGGGGGTTCACGCTCCTCGAGAGCCTGATCGTCGTCGCTGTCGTGGCCCTGCTGGCCAGCGCCGCGATCCCGATGGCCTCGAAGGCGTTGTCGAGCGCAGCGCGCAAGGCGACGCGCACCGAGCTCGTGCAGCTCGGCGTCGCGGCGCAGGAGTGCTTCCGCGACACGGGCGTTGCGCCGGCTTCGATCGACGACCTGGAGCGCGGCCAGTACCTGCCCGACGACGGCGCGCAGCCCGGTCGACCGGCCGCGGACTTCGCAACCGACGCGTGGTCGCGCGCGTACCGATTCAAGCGCTCGGGTGACGTGCTCTCGATCACGAGCGCCGGTCCCGACGCCGCGGCGGACACGGCCGACGACGTGCACATCCTGGTCGACTTCACGCCGATCCGGCGCGAGCAGACATTGGCGGAGCTGGGGACGATCCAGGGCGCGATCGAAGCACATGACGGCCTGCACGGAGCGGACACGCCGCTCCCCCCGACATGGAGCGAGGCGTTGTGCACGCTCGTGGAGGCCGGGTTCCTGGAGAGCGCCGAGCCCTACCGCACGGACGCCTGGGGCAACCCCTACGAGGCCCGGCCGGAGGCCACATCACGGCTCGGTCGCGTCGTCTCGACGTCGATCGCGGCCAGCCCGGCTGCTCCCGTCGCCGCGACTCGCTAGGCGAACACGCCCGGCGCGGGTGCCGCAATTCCGGCCGTGGAGACTATTCTCTGCGCCCGATGGAACGCTGGTCGATCGATCTGGCCAAGGAGAACTTCAAGTTCTCCGCCGCCCACTTCCTGATCTTCCCCGACGGCTCGGCCGAGCGCCTGCACGGCCACAACTACCGCGTGTTCGTCGAGATCGAGGCGAGCCTGTCGGTGCACGGCCTCGTGCTCGACTTCACGGCGGTCAAGCCGGTCGTGCGCGAGCTGTGCGACGAGCTCGACGAACACTGGCTCGTCCCGGGCCTGCACCCCGTGCTGCGCGCCGCGACGCGCGACGACGGCCTCGTCGAGGTGCGCTACCTCGATCGCTACTACGCTGCGCCGCAGAGCGACGTGATCATCCTGCCGATCAACAACACGAGCTCGGAGAACCTGGCCACCTGGTTCGGCCGCCAGCTGCAGCAGCGGCTCTCCGCGCGTTTTCCCGACGTCGACGTGCGCGCGCTGCGCGTCGCGATCGAGGAGACCAGCGGACAGCGCGGCGTCTACCACTGCACGACGGATGCGGACAGCGGCGCGAGCGAGTCGCCTTGAGCGATCCGTGCCGGGTCGCTGGCGTTCGCGGCGCGCTGGATCGTTCGCCCGGCACGAAACCGGCCCGCGCCTCCTGACGGAGACCGGGCCGGCTCGAGGACGTCCCTCTCTCGCGTTCCCGCCGCTAGCTCCCCGCGACGCTTGCGGCGCTCTCTTCGATCGTCCGTTTCCCGTCGCGGTACGTCCCCGTCCGCTCCAGGTCCGGTGTGCCGTCGGGCGACCAGAACTGCCACGCGCCCTCCATCCGGCCGTCGCGCAGGCGTCCCTCGGCCTGCTTCGACCCGTCGGCGTGCCAGCGCTCGGCCAGGCCGTCCGGGACACCGTCGCGCTGCTCCGTGCGCGACTGCATCTGCCCGTTGGCCCAGTAGGTCGTGGCGGCCTCCGGGTTGACCGAGCGCACCGTCTGGGTCGCCCCCACGACGCCCAGGCCGGCCAGGCCCACCAGGAGCAGCACTTGGTTGAGCTTCATGGCGCCGGAAGGGACGCTGCGCGGACCGCTTCCTTCCCCAGTTCCGGGTCGGGCGCGCCGGCCTGCTTCCGTGCGGCCCGGAGAGTCAGCCGGAGCCCGGGGGCGGGCTGGGCGGCATGGCCGGGCTCACGAGCAGCAGGGCGGGGGGCAGCCTGCGCCGGTCCAGCTCGCGCTCCACGCGCGCCCGCAGGGCGGTCACGTCGGGGAGCTCGATCCGCCCCTGCGCGCTGCCCACGATCGACACGCGGCCGCGCACCTCGGCCATGCGTTGCATCGGGTTCTCCCCGACGTCGCTCTCGACCTCGACCAGGTCGCACAGCGCGCGCACGACGAGCTCGGGGTGCAGGCGCAGGATCTCGCGCACCTCGGCCGGCCCGAGCGCGTCGAGCAGAGCCGCACGCCAGGCTTCGACGCCCGGCTCGAGGCCCGCGGCCGCGCGCAGCCACTCGACCGGGACCTTGTCCTGATCGGCCTCGATGGCCGCGCAGCACGCGGCGTGCAGCGCCGCCAGGCCTCCGCGCGCCGCGATGCGCTCGGCCAGGAGGAAACCCAGACCATAGAACGCGCGCCGTGCTCCCGCGCTCGCCTGGGAAGTCGAGAGTCCCGCCTCGACCACGAAGACGTCCTCGGGGTCGACCGCTTCGGGCGGATCGCCGACCAGGCGCACGCGCGCCAGCACGCCGCTCGCGAGCACGACGCCCGACTCGTTCTCGAGCCACAGCTCGACGTCGAGCGCCAATCCGCCCAGCGCCAGCGCCGCAGTCGAGAGGCGTCCGGCGCGCAGGCGCGGCGCGGACTCGGGCACGAGCGTCGCCGCCACGTGGTCGCAGACGCCTTCCTCGATCGTGCCCGGCAGTGCGTCCCAGACCGGCCCCAGGCTGGCGTGCACGAGCTCGTGCGCGAGCGTGCGCTCGACCTGGTCGGCGCGCTCGCGCAGGTGGATGCGGCGCACACCCTCGGCCCAGAAGCCGTCCGTGTCGCTGTAGGCCGACGTGCGGAACGCGTAGAGGGTCGGCGTCTCCTGCAGCCAGATCTCGAGCTTCTCGAGGCGCGCGTCGGGCAACGCGGCCTCGACGCGCGGCGCGAGCTCGTCGAGGAGTCGGGCGACTTCCTCGGCGCGCTCGCGGGTCGCGGCGCGGACGGTGCCGAGACGGGCGGACGCCTCCTCGCCCGGCGGACGCGCAAGACACGCAGCGAGGCCGAAGCACGCGGCCGCCAGGATGAGGGTGCGCGCCGCCCGCCCCGGGGGGATGGGGCAGGGCATGGCGAGAGAACCTCACCGAAACCTACCCCGCGTCCGCACCCGCGGTCGGCCCGCGCCGCGCGCTTGCGCGCGGCGCCACCAGGAAGGCTGGGGGGCCTTCGATCGGTTGGTTCTGGGTGTCTCAGCCGTCGGATACCCGCTGGATCAGCACGCTCTCGACCTCGCCCGTGCGCTCGTCGATGCGGAAGAGCTCGACGATGTCCGGCGCGGCGCGGCGGCTCGGCGTCCGGCGGTAGCCCTCTGGCGCGCGCGCGAGGTCCGTGGCGCGATCGGTCGCGACCTGCAGACCGACTGGGGCGAGCGACTCGGCCGTCGCGTGGCCGTCGTCGGCGAGCTGGCCGTAGAAGCCCGAAACGCGCACGTCGAGCCGGTAGTCGGAGTGTCCGCCGGCCGACACGACGACCAGGTGGAAGGCCTGCGAGTAGACCGTGAACTGGCCCCACTCGGGGTCGTGCGGCGAATCGAACAGCGCCACGAACTCGTCCCGCAGCGGGTCGTACAGCCAGACGTCGAGATCGGCGCACTCGCAGAACGCGTCGAGCGTGAACTCGACCGCGACGGGTCCCGCAGCCGTGAACGCGAAGCCGTCCTGCGGATCGAAGCCGTCGTCGCGCACGTTGCCCGCGATGCAGATCTGATCGCCCGCCGAAACGTAGCCGAAGTCGTTGGCGTAGAAGGCGTCGTCGTTGGGCTCGCTCTCGGAGTACACGGGAACGGGCGGCACGTAGACCTCGACCGATCCATGACAGCCGGCGAGCGCGAGAGCGAGCACGGGGGCAGTGCGGAGAGCGTTCATGGTGGGGTTCCTGAAAGGACACACCGCCAGCGCAAGCGCCGTGCCCGCCTGGCTGGCCGCCGGCGAGGCCGCCACCGGTCCTCGGAAGGCCGTTGTTCCCAGCCAGGGACGCGTGCGTCCCTGCGCGAGGTCACCGGTGGACAACGGTGTCAGACACCTTGCACGCCCCTTGCGCCTGCCGTAGCGCGCGGCGGTGGTGCAAGGTGTCTGACACCCTTGTCTCCTTCACTCGGCCAGGTGCATCACGATGCCCAGCGCGTGCCGCTCGCCGGCCGTCAGCAGCGACATGCCGTGCTCGACCTCGACCCAGCGCCGGTCGCGCTGCGACGCGCGCCAGAACCCGCGCGTCGCGAAAACGCACACGTCGCCGCGGTCGAGCGGGAACGAGCGCGGCACGACGCCGCCGCCGGATGCGCGCTCGATGAGCTGGAAATCGCCGCCTTCGAAGTCGTCGCCGCGCCGCGAGAGCACGACGACGGCCTGGAACGGGAACGCGATCGGTCCGTAGAGATCGCGGTGGGGGTGGTTCACGCCGCCGCGCGAGTATGAGAGCAGCGCCGTCGCACCGCGCCTCTGTCCGGCGGCGCGGCAAAGGCGGTGGAATTGCGGCAGCGCGTCGGTGATCGAGCTGAGCGCGGCGTCGCGCCGCTTCGGCTCCATCCGCCGCGCGAGCTCGGCCAGCTCGGTGTACAGGCGCTCGCGCAGCACGAAGGCCGGCCCGGGCAACGGCTCGGAGAAGATGCGGTAGCGGCCGACGCCGTAGCCGCGCGGGCCCATGTCGACGGTGCGCTCGAACAGCTCGTCCTGCTTCGCGCGCGACGCGTACGCGGCGCACGTGTCGGGCTCGACCAGGCCTTCGATCACGCTCGCGCCGTTCAGGCACAGCTCCTCGCGCACGCGGCCCCAGTCGACGCGATCGAGTGCCGTGCGCAGCGGCGCGTCGATCGGCCAGCCCCGTTGTTCTCCGCGTGGCGGCGCGCTGGCCTCCGTCTCGCTCTCTTCGGCAGGCGCGGAAACACGCCGCGCGGCTTGCGGCGCCCGGCTGCGCGCGCGGCGTGGTGTGCCCTTGGGCCCGAACGGCTCGAAGCCGCGCACGCGCGCCTCCTCCGCGCTGCCGAGCGCCTCGACCTTGCGCGGATCGAGCGTCGCGCAGCGCTCGTCGCCCGGCGCCAGGCAACGCCGCCCGTGCCACGCGCCGACCAGCGCCGCGCGCCGCCGTCGCGCCCAGGCGGTCACCGCCTCGCCGTCGCGCGGGCGCGCGCCCTCCTTGCGCAGGCGCTCGAGCTGCACCTGCGCGCGCGCGGCATCCGGCGCCAGCGCGCCGTCGCTGGCTACGGCCCGCTGCCAGGGCCGCGGGTCGTCCGCGGGCACGCTCGCGACGGCCCGGCCGGCCGCGCGGGCCCCCTGGGGCCGGCCGGCCAGCCGGGCCAGCTCGGCGAACGAGGCCGTGCGGCCAGGGCGGACTTGCCTCAGCGCAGCCAGATACGGGTTCGGTTCCATCAGGGCCTCCATTCCAAGGACGCGCGCCGCCCGCCACGGTTGCAGGTGAATCAGGACTTTTCCGCCCGGTTCCTGCGGCCATACTGGCGCGCTCGTGCCGCGAGGGCGCGCAGCCGCATGACCACGACCCGTGTCCACTCGAAGTCCACCGCGCCCGCGCCGCTCCCAGAGCAGGGCGGACAGCGGCGCGTGCACGTCGTGACCTTCGGCTGCCAGATGAACAAGTACGACTCGCTCCTGGCCGAGGGGCGCTTCACTCGCGCGGGGTACGCCACGACGGACCGCATCGACGAGGCCGACGTCGTGCTGTTCAACACCTGCTCCGTGCGCGACCACGCCGAGGAGCGCACGTACTCCTGGCTGGGCGAACTCAAGCGCGCCAAGGAGAAGCGACCCGACCTCGTCGTCGGCGTCATGGGCTGCATGGCGCAGCGCGTCGGCGAAGAGATTTTTTCACGCGCGGGTCACGTGGACCTGGTCGCGGGCACGCGCCAGTTCGCGAGCCTGCCGGAACTTGTGAACCAGGTGCTCGAGAGCCGCAGCGCGGGCCAGCGCGCGCGCGTCGTCGCGCTGGGCATGGAGGACGAGCTGGCCGTCGATCGCGCGGGCGAGCCCTGGGCCGGCGGCCTGCACGCCTGGCTCACGGTGATGCGCGGCTGCGACTTGAACTGCACGTACTGCATCGTGCCGACCGTGCGCGGGCGCGTGCTGAGCTACCCGATCGATCACCTCGTGCGCGAGGCGCGCGGCTACGTCGAGCAGGGCGCGCGCGCGATCACGCTGCTGGGCCAGACCGTGAACAGCTACGGCGAGGACGTGCCCGCACCGGCCGCCGGCGAGCGGCGCTGGAGCGGCCGGCAGGGGAGACCCGGCCTGGCCGACCTTTTGCGCGAGCTGCAGGCCGTCGACGGCCTCGTGCGCATCCGCATGATCACGGCGCATCCGAGCTACGTGACGGAAGCTCTGGCCGACGCGCTGCGTGACTGCGACAAGTGCGAGCGCTTCATGCCGCTGCCGGCGCAGTCCGGATCGGACACGGTGCTGCGCGCGATGAAGCGCGGCTACACGACCGACCTCTACCGTCGCCGCATGGAGATGCTGCGCGCGCGCGTGCCGGACGTCGAGCTGGGCTCGGACTGGATCGTGGGCTTCCCGGGCGAGACCGACGCCGACTTCGATGCCAGCGAAGCCTTCCTGTCCGAGCAGGGCTTCGCCGTGAACTACGTCTTCAAGTACAGCCCGCGGCCGGGCACCGGTGCGGCCGAGCGGCTGGCCGACGACGTGCCGGAGGACGTGAAGAAGGAGCGCAACCAGCGCATGCTGCGCCGCAGCGAGGAATCCGGCCTGAAGCGCCACTCGGCGCACGTCGGCACAGTGCGGCGCGTGTTCGTCGAGTCCACGTCGAACCGCGGACCGGGCGTGGTGCTCGGCCGCACGCAGCACGGGCTCGCCGCGAGCTTCCCGGGCGGCGACGAGCTGCTCGGTCGCAGCGTCGACGTGCGCATCGAGAGCGCGACCGCGTTCGGTCTCTCCGGGTCCCGCGCCACGCCGTGAAGCCCAAGCTCACCTGCGCGCCGCTCTCGCGCGCGACGTGGGACGATTTCGAGCAGCTGTTCGGCGCGAATGGTGCATGCGGCGGCTGCTGGTGCCTGCTGCACCGCATCCCGCGCGCGCAATACGAGAAGGGCAAGGGCGCCGCGAACCGCCGTGCGTTGCGCGCGCTCGTCGACGCGGGCCGCGAGCCGGGCCTCGTGGCGTACGCTGGCGGCGAGCCCGTCGGCTGGTGCTCGATCGAGCCGCGCGAGCGCTTTCCCGGTCTCGCGCGCTCGCGCGTCGCGCGCGCGCCCGACGACAAGCCGGCCTGGTGCGTGACGTGCCTGTTCGTGCGCAAGGACCACCGCGGGCAGGGCGTGTCCGTCGCGCTCTTGCGCGCCGCCGTCGACCACGCGCGCACGCACGGCGCGCGCATCGTGGACGGTTTCCCGGTCGAGCCGCGCAGCGCGACGATGCCGGCCGCGTTCGCGTGGACCGGCACGGCGTCCGCGTTCCTGCGCGCCGGCTTCCGCGAGGTCGCGCGCGCGACGCCGACGCGGCCGTACATGCGCCGGGCAATCAGACGCTGAGCGGCGTCGCGGGCATACGGCTTGCTGTGCGAGCACTCCCAGCCCACTCTGGCCTCGAGTTCGGCCCGTTTCCGCCTCCCCGCCCTCTGGAATCCACATGAAGCTCCGCTTCTTGCTCCTACTCGCACTCCTGCCGTGCGCCTCCGCGCAGTCACCCGTGCTGAACGCACCGGTCGCTCCCGACGCGATCTACGTCGTGAGGACCGGCTCGAGCGCGGGACTCTCGATCGTCGACCTGAACGGATTCGGCGGAGGCACGGGCAATCCGAACTACGACCCGACCCTCCAGAACCTGGCCGAAGGCGACTCGCACTACCCCTACAACCCGAACTTGCGGTTGCAGGGCAGCTTGATGAACCCGCCGCTCGTGTTGCCGTCGTCGACGCTGAACGGCGGATCGGCCGGCGTCTTCACGCTGGCACTCGACAGCCAACTCGCCGACCTGCACGCGCGCGGCAT
This sequence comes from Planctomycetota bacterium, assembly GCA_031400875.1. Taxonomy (GTDB): domain Bacteria; phylum Planctomycetota; class UBA1135; order UBA1135; genus JAEUHZ01. Next base: position 42,124 of record JANNQS010000059.1, read on the forward strand.
CCTCGTGTCGCCGGGCGACGCGATGCTGGGCCATCCGCTCGACCTCGTCGCCAGCAACGCGCCCGCCCCTTACGGCTGCGACGCCGGCGGCGGCTCGCTGTGCACGATTGGCGCGCTGCAACAGCTGGAGGTCGCGTGGAGCGGCGGCTCGACGCTGCACCCGCCCGGCCCCGGCCGCACCATCGTCCACATCGCGGTCGGCGCCGGCAACCCGATCTCGTTCGCGCCGCACCCGAACCCGCCGCCGATCCAGGGCCTGCCCTCGTGCATGTCGCCGCTGATCCGCGCGATCGAGCCGAGCTCGATCGAGACGATGGCGGGGATCGTGAACCTGCTCGTCCCGGGCGATCCGTTCGGGAACCCGTCGCAGGGGATTCCGCCCACGGGTCTGCTCGTCAGCGAGCAGAACGCGTTCTTCGTCGGCCCGGGCCACGAGCAGGCGACGATCCCGGCCTGCTCGCCCTACCAGATCCGCCAGCAGGTCGGTCACTTCCTGTACGTGATCGACCACGGTCACAACGACATCGCGGTGCTGAACAGCAACACGGCCGAGGTCATGGCGCGCATTGCCGTGGCGGACCCGACCGAGCTGGCGATGAGCCCGAACCTGACCCTGCTGGCCGTCACGAACCGCGGGACGGACAACGTCTCGTTCATCGACATCGATCCGAACTCCGCGACGTTCCACCAGCTCGTGCGCACGACCGCGGTCGGCGACGGGCCGTCCGGCATCGCCTGGCAGCCGGACGACGAAGACATCTTCGTGTGCAACGAGCTCGAGGGCAGCGTGTCCATCCTCTCGGCCCGCAACCTGCAGGTGCGCCGGGTCGTCAGCCGCGGCCTCTCGTCGCCGTTCGCCGTCGCGGTCACGCCGCGGCAGAACGGGTTCGGTCACCAGCGCGGCGTGTACTTCGCCTGGATCCTCGACCGCGCCGGCAAGGTGACGCTGTTCGAATCCGGTCCCAATGGCGTCAACGGCTGGGGCTTCGACGCGATCATCGGGCAAGCGCGCGCGACGTTCGTGAACCCGAAGGCGATCCAGCCCGACCACAAGCGGCTCGCGGGCGGCGTGTGGATCGCGCACGAGAACCAGCTCGACGCGCAGGGCGCGCCGACGGGTCTGGGCGGCGGCGCCGTGACGAACCTCGTGCTCGATTCGACCACGATCGGGATCATCCCGCTGACCTTCACCGACGTCCCGAACCTGCGCGGGCTCTCGTTCCGCGTCGAGCGTTCGATCGGCAGCGATCAGCTCAGCGGATTGCCGACGGACGTGGCGTTCGACGACCAGAAGAACCTGGGCGCGCTGGAGAACCCGACCAGCGCACCGATCGCCGCCGCCGTGAACGGCAAGAACCTGTTCCGCGTCCTCGGCACCGACGTGCGCCCCACGAACGATCCCGCGTACCTGCTCGTGCCCGTGCGCGATCTGGCGACCGGGATCGGACGCGGCGTCGACGTGTTCGCGCTGGCCACCGGAGCGCGCGTCGACGTCAACCCGTACCAGCCCGGCGTCCAGTCGATCCGCGCGCGCGGCGCGCAGCTCGCCGTCGACTACTTCCGGCAGTGAACAACGGTGTCAGACACCTTGTCCCCGGTACAAGGTGTCTGACACCGTTGTTTCAGCGCGGGCTGTCGACCGAGCCCACTTCGGGCGGCAGCCGCTGGAACGCCCAGGCGATCGCGCCGGGCCGATCGCCGAGCGCGTAGGCGCCCCGCACCGTGTGCGACTCGGGGTCCACGACCACGACGCGGTCCTCGCCCGGCACGCACACGAAGGCGTTCTTGCCGATCGGGTCGACGAGCACCGGCCAGGCGCGCTCGGCCGTTGCACTCCCGACGCTGACGCGCGCGGCGACCGTCTGACCGCTCTTGTCGAGCAGCACGAGCTCGCCCGTCGCCGCGCAGCTCACCGCGACGTGGCCGCCGCGGACGTCGGACGCGACGAAGAGCGGCGGGGGGCCGATCGGGACGCGCACGTCCTTGCCCTCGGGTGTCGCGCGGAACACGACGTCGCCCAGGCCCTCGTACGTGGTCCAGCGCCCCAGGCTCGCCTCGTGCGCGGTCACCGACGTCACCCGCCCTTCGGTCGCGACGGGCTGGCCGGCGGTCAGCTTCTCGAGGTCGATCGCGACGAGACTCGCCGGTGCATCGCACAGCGCGAGCGCCGACTTTCCGTCGGGTGCGAGCACGAGCCCGCGCACGCTGCCGCAGCCGGTCGCGATCGTGCGCTCGACCTGGCCCGAATTGCGCTCGATCACGCGCAGATCGCCCGCGCCGTCGAAGGCCGCGAGCAGCGTGCTGCGCCGATCGGCGAACACGAGCCCGGTGGGGCGTCCAGGACCGGCGACGTGGAACGCGCCGTCGCGGCGCTGGAACCCGAGGTCGTCGACGACGACCTGACCCGACGGCTCGATCGTGGCCGCGTACTGTCCGTTGCGCGAAACCGCGATCGCGACCGCCGGCCCGTTCGTCTCGTAGCGCCAGCGGATGTGCCCGCCGTTCGGCTCGATCTCGTCCAGCGCCGACGCGCCTTCCTCGGCCACGAGCAGGATCGTGCCCGGGTAGCTGGGCGCGATGCGCAAGTCGGCGCAGCCGCTCAGCAGAATCGTGGCGCAGCCGCTCACCAGCAGCGTGGCGCAGGCGCTGGCCAGCGTCAGCAGCGCGAAGGACAGGACGGGGAGACCGAGCGGCGCGCAGTGGATCCTCATGGCCCGATCAGCCTACGCGCCGGTGCCCGGCGCGTGTGAGGACGACGCGGAGGCCCTCAGGGCTGCATTTCGTGGCAACCGCGGTCGACGAGCGGCGCGGTGCCGGCGCCCGTGTCGGCCGTCGCGGGATCGTCCACGAAGCGCGGCGCGCCGCCCAGGTCCTGCAGGCCGTCGACGGAGTGCGCATCGTTCGAACCCGCGTCGACGCAGGGCGAGCCCGCGGTCAGTCGCAGATCCCCGTAGTCGTCGTCGACGCCGTCCCACACGCCGTCGAGGCCCGGCGACGGCGCGCGCTCGAAGAGCGGATCGGCGTCCATGTTCTCCAGGCCCGGATAGCCGCCCTGCACGAGGCCGTAGGAGAAGTCCGCCCCGAAGCCGCCGATCGAATCGGGCAGGCAGTCGCGCACGATGCAGTTCGTGAAGCGCGGCGTGCCCAGGTTGCCGACGAACAGGCCGCCGCCCTCCTCGGCCGAGTTCGCGACGTAGGTGCAGTTCACGATCAGCGCCTCGCTGAAGGCCAGGTCGAACGTCGCGCCGCCCTGGCGCGCGGAGTTGCCGACGAACGCGCAGTCCTCGACGCGCGCGCGTGTGTAGTAGCCGTCGAGGATCGCGCCGCCGTAGCCCAGCGGGCCCGTCGTGTAGTTGGCCTCGAAGCGCGACGTCAGGACGACCGGATCCTCGCCCTCGTTGTAGAGCCCGCCGCCGCCCAGCTCGGCGCGGTTGCCGCGGAACGTGCAGCGCTCGACGCGCGCGTCGCTGAAGTAGTTGCTGACGCCGCCGCCGACCGAGAAAGCGCCGCCCTGCGCTTCGTTCTCGAGGAAGGTGCAGCCGTCCACGATCGTCGGGCTGTTCAGCGTGTACAAGCCACCGGCCTCGTTGGCCGTGTTCGCCTCGAACCAGCAGTCCATGACGAGCGGGCGCGCGTCGTGGATCGCGTAGAAGCCGCCGCCGAACGAGGCCCGGTTCGCGATGAACGTGCAGTCCATCGCCACGACCGCGCCGCCGTTCGTCCACACGCCGCCGCCGCCGCTGCCGCCTCCGCCGCCGTCACCGCCCTTCTTCTCGGTCGCGGCCTCGTTCTCGAGGAATGTGCAGGCCTCGATCATCGTGTAGGAGGCGTCGTTGTAGATGCCGCCGCCCCCGAGCGCTGCGATGTTGCGCTCGAACGTGCAGGCCATGACGTGCGCGCTCGAGTCGATCGACGTGTACAGCCCGGCGCCCAGGGTGGCCGCGTTGTCGGTGAACGTGCACTCCTCGAAGCGCGCGCCGTGCTCGCTGCGCGCATACGCGCCGCCACCCTCCGCGGCCGCGACGTTGCCCGTGAACGTGCACTCGATCGCCAGCGACGCCGCCTCGTGGTGCAGATAGAGCCCGGCCCCGAACGCAGCCGAGTGGTTGCCGTCGAACGTGCAGCCGTCGAAGATCGAGCCCTCGCTGTGGTCGTTGATCGCGCCGTGGTTCGAGGCCCAATTGCTCGTCAGCCGGCAACCGCGCACCGTGATCGAGCCGTGGTAGAGGTTGATGCCGGAGCCCTGGTCCTTGCTGGCCGGCGTCGCGCCGAAGCCGGGTCCGTCGGCGCGCCCGGCGCAGATCGTGAAGCCGTCGAGCAGCGCGTCCACGACGTCGACCGCGACGACGACCTGGTAGCTGTTCTCCGTCATGCCGGCGAAGTCGGGGCCGTCGTCGCCGGCCAGGTCGCCGGTCAGCACGGTGACGTGCTGCACGGGATCACGCGCCGCGAGATCCGTCTCGTCGCCCGCGAAGCCGCCGTAGACGGAGACGCCGCTGCCGAGCACGAACGCGACGTCGCGCGGTCCCGCGGGCGGCGCGGGGCGGTAGACGCCGGCCGCGACCCAAACTTCGTCGCCGGCGCGCGCCTGCGCCAGGGCCGCGCCCAGGTCGGGCAGGGCCTGGGCCCAGGTCGTGCCGTCGCCGTCGACCGGCCCGCCGGCATCGACGTGCCAGCGCGCCGCGGGGGTCGCGGGAGCGGCGTCGGAGCCCGAGCAGGCGCACAGGACGAATCCGAGCGGGACGAGGACGAGGGGTGCGCGCATGGAACCTCTGGAGTCTATCCGCGCGCGGAAGCCTCGCGACAGAGGCCTGGACCGTGGTCCATGGGCCAGACACGTACCACCCTCGAAACGGCTTCGTGCGCCGCGCGGGGCTACTTCAGGAGGTCGGCCACGACCTCGCGCTCGGTCGCCAGCTCCTTGACGGTGGCCGCGATCTTCTCCTGGATGAACGGCGTCAGCTTCAGCCCCGGGACGATGTTCCAGCCGCCGCGGCCGTCGCTCGTGACGGGGAACGAGCTGATCAGCCCCTCCTGCACGCCGTAGCTGCCGTCGCTGCGCACGCAGACCGAGTGCCACGCGCCGGCCGGCGTCGCATTGTGCAGGTCGCGCACGTGGTCGATCAGCGAGCTGGCCGCGGACGCCGCGGACGAGAGCCCGCGCGCCGCGATGATCGCCGCGCCGCGCTGCTGCACTGTCTTGAAGAACTCGCCCTGCAGCCAGGCCTGGTCCGTGATGACGACCCCGGCCGGCTGGCCGCGGATCTTCGTGTTCATGAAGTCGGGCACCTGCGTGGCGCTGTGGTTGCCCCAGATCGTGCCGTTCGTCACGTCGGTGACCGGCACGCCGGCCTTCTTCGCCAGCTGCGCCGCCGCGCGGTTCTCGTCCAGGCGCGTCATCGCCGTGAAGCGCTCGCGCGGCACGTCGCGCGCCGCATGCATCGCGATCAACGCGTTCGTGTTGCACGGGTTGCCGACGACTGCCACGCGCACGTCCTTCGCGGCATGGTCCTGGATCGCCTTGCCCTGGCCGACGAAGATCGGACCGTTGACCTTGATCAGGTCGTTGCGCTCCATGCCCGGTCCGCGCGGACGCGCGCCGACGAGCAGGGCCCAGTTCACGCCCTGGAAGCCCTGCTTCAGGTCGCTCGTCAGCACCATCCCCGCCAGCAGCGGGAAGGCGCAGTCGTCCAGCTCCATCGCGACACCTTCGAGGGCCTTCATGGCCTTCTCGTCGGGGATCTCGATCAGGTGCAGGATCACCGGCTGCTCGCGTCCGAACATCTCGCCGGATGCGATGCGCGGGAGGAGGGCGTAGCCGATCTGGCCGGCGGCGCCGGTGACGGCGATGCGGATGGGTGCCTTGGTCATGTGTACGAAGTCCGGGCTCGGGTCCGAATCGGGGATGCTGCCGCCCGAGCCGCGGCAAAGGAAGGGTGCAGCATCGTTTTCGCGCTTCCAAGAGGTCAGTGCGCGCTTCCGAGGGGCTATCCTCGATTCGGACGAGTAATCTCTAGGAGCGTCGCCCGGTGCGCCGATCGGCAGATCGGAACCTGGTGGCGACGCTCGCAGGCGGGCAGGAGGCACACGGGATGACGCGCGGGATCGCTGAGACGCTCGACGAGGCGCGGTTGCGGTCCCTGCTGGTCGAGCTCGGCCGCGCGGCCACGCGCTTCCGCTTCGAGGTCGCCCCGAACCCCTGCGTCGGCGCGGCCGTGCTCTCGGACGGCGAGGTCGTCGCGCGCGGCTTCCACGAGGTCTGGGGCGAGGCGCACGCCGAAGTGCACGCGCTCGACGACGCCGAACGCAGCGGCGTCCCGCGCGAGCGCTGGGACGTGCTCGTCGTGACGCTCGAGCCCTGCTCGAGCCACGGCAAGACGCCGCCCTGCATCGACCGCATCCTGGCCAGCGGGATCCGTTGCGTCGTGGTGGGCGCGCTCGACCCCGATGCGCGGCACCAGGGCGCCGGCCTGCGCCGGCTGCAGGAAGCCGGCATCGAAGTCGTCCTGCTCGACGACGACACGACGCCGCTGAACAAAGTCGCGCCGCACTTCCTGGCCTGGGTCGACAACGAGCGCATCCGCCGTCCGCGTCCGTGGACGATCGCCAAGTGGGCGCAGACGCGCACCGGCCAGATGATCCCGCCGCAGGGCGTCGGCGGCGGCCGCTGGATCAGCGGGCCCGAGTCGCTGCGCGAGGTGCAGCTCCTGCGCGGCCGCGTCGACGCGATCGTGACCGGCATCGGCACCGTGCTGGCCGACGACCCGCGCTTCACCGTGCGGCCTCCGGGCAATCTGGCGCGTCCGCCGCGCCGCGTCATTCTCGACAGCCGGCTGCGCACGCCGCCGACCGCGACGATCCTGAAGGCGACCGGTCCGGACGAGGCCGGCGGGCCCGTCGACGTGCTGGGCATCGGCGGAGCTGCGCCCGAGCGCCACACCGCGCTCGTCGCAGCCGGAGCGCGCGTGACCGCGTTCCACGTCGCCACGGACGACGGCGTGGACCTGCGCGAGGTGCAGACGTGGCTCTGGGACCAGGGCTGCCGCCGCGTGATGCTCGAGGCCGGGCCGCGGCTCCTGTCGCACTACCTGAAGTCGGGATTCGTCGACCAGGTGCGCGTGTACACGGGCGTCGTGAACGGCGGGCAGGGGCCTTCGATGGCGGAGTACCTGCGGAGCCTCAAGTTCCACGAGCGCATCGACCGCGAGTGGGGGACGGACGCGGTGCTCGAAGGGTTCTTGCGCGACGACCGACGGCGCTAGCCGACGAGCTTCCGCACGACCTCGCCCTCCACGTCGGTGAGGCGGAAATCGCGGCCCTGGCTGCGGAACGTCAGCTTCTCGTGGTCGAACCCGAGCTGGTGCAGGAGCGTCGCGTGCAGGTCGTGCACGGACACGGGATCCTCGACGACACGGTAGCCGAACTCGTCCGTCGCGCCCAGCGTGATCCCCGGCTTGATGCCGCCGCCCGCCAGCACGAGCGTGAACGCGTGCGGGTGGTGGTCGCGGCCGAGGAACTTCGAGCCGTCGCGCTCCTCGTTCATCGGCGTGCGGCCGAACTCGCCGCCCCACACGACGAGCGTGTCCTCGAGCAGGCCGCGCTCCTCCAGGTCCTCGATCAGCGCGGCGCTGGCCGGCTCGCACTCGCGGCACCGTTCCGGCAGCGACGTGACGATGTCGTCGCCCGGACTCGTGCCGTGGCTGTCCCAGCCCCAGTGGTAGAGCTGCACGAAGCGCACGCCGCGCTCGAGCAGCCGCCGCGCCAGTAGCGCATTGCGAGCGAACCCAGGCCTGTCGCCGTCGAGGCCGTAGCGCTTCTTCACGCTCTCGGGCTCGCTCGCGAGGTCGGCCAGATCGGGCACGCTCGTCTGCATGCGGTAGGCCAGCTCGTACTGCGCGATGCGCGTGGCGATCTCGGGGTCGCCGACTTCGGCGAGCTTGATCTCGTTCAGCTTCGCGAGCGCGTCGAGCACGTTGCGGCGCCCGACGCGATCGACGCCGGGCGGGTTCGAGAGGAACGGGACTGGATCGCCTTGCGAGCGCAGGCGGACGCCCTGGTGCCGGGTCGGCAGGAAACCGCTCGACCACAGCGACGCGCCGGCGTCGGGGCCGTACTTGCCGCTCGTCAGCACGACGAACGCGGGCAGGTCCTGGTTCATCGAGCCGAGGCCGTACGAGGCCCACGAGCCGAAGCTCGGGCGACCGAGGCGCTCGTGCCCCGTCGCGAGCAGGATCTGCGCCGGCGCGTGGTTGAACTGCGTCGTGTGCATCGAGCGCACGAAGGTCAGCTTGTCGGCGATGCGCGCGAAGTTCGGCAGGAGCTCCGAGACTTCGCCGCCCGACTGGCCGTGCCGCGCGAAACGGTAGGGCGAGGCCAGGACGTTGGGCGTGCCCTTGATGAACGCGAAACGCTCGGCCTTCGTGAAGCTCTCGGGCATGGGCTGCCGGTCGAGCTCGGCCAGGCGCGGCTTCGGGTCGAACAGGTCGAGGTGCGACGGCGCGCCGGCCATGTGCAGCCAGATCACGCGCTTCGCACGCGGCGGATGGTGGAGAGCGATGGGCTGAGCCGGCGTCTCCGCGCGGACTGGCTTGGACAACAGCGACGCGAGCGCCATCGATCCCAGCGACAGGCCCGCACTGCCGAGGAACGTGCGTCGTGTCGCTTCGATGCGGAGCTCTTCGCGCGGATCCATCAGGGCCTCGTGAGGACTTCGTCCAGGTTGAGCAGCGCCTGCGCGATCGAGATCCACGCGGCGAGCTCGACCGGCTCGACCGGATCACCCTCGCGCAGGGCCGGACGCACGCTGGCGACGAGCGCGGCGGCGGCGTTCGGCTGCGCAGCGTAGCGCGCGCGTTCCTGGTGGAGCAGCGTCCCGAGGACAGCCATCTCCTCGATTTCGGGCCCGTGCTGGGTCGCCATCTGGAATCCGCGCGAGAGCTTCTGGTAGTCCGCCGGTCCGCCCTCGCGCAGAATCCTCTGCGCCAGGCCGGCCGCGCACTCGACGAAGGCCGGGTCGTCGAGCAGCGCCAGCGCCTGCAGCGGCGAGTTCGAGCGCGCGCGGCGCGTGCAGGCCAGCTCGCGGCTCGTCGCGTCGAACAGCGCGAACGTCAAGTAGTGCGCGCCGCGCCGCCAGAACGTGTACAGGCCGCGGCGGAAGCGGTCCGCGCCCGTGGCCGTCATCCAGGCGTCGCCGCTGTAGACGGGCGCCCACACGCCGTCGGGCTGCGGCGGCATGACGCTCGGGCCGCCGATCGTCGGCTGCAGGAGGCCGGCGATCGCCAGCGCCTGGTCGCGCAGCGTCTCGACCTCGAGTCGCAGGCGCGATTGGCGCGAGAGCTGCAGGTTCGCGCGATCTCTCTCGAGCCGCACGCGGTCCTGCTCGAAGATCTCCGGGAGAACGATCGAGCGCTGGCGGTACGTCGCGCTCAGGACGATCGTGCGGTAGAGCGCGCGCACGTCCCAGCCGCTCTCGACGAACTCGGCCGCGAGCCAGTCGAGCAGCTCGGGGTGCGTCGGCCGCTCGCCGCGCGTGCCGAAGTCGTCGACCGTCGCGACGAGCGGCGTGCCGAAGAGCTCGCCCCAGATGCGGTTCACCTGCACGCGCGCGGTGAGGGGGTTCGCCGGATCGACGAGCCAGCGTGCGAGGCCCAGGCGGTTCTTCGGTGCGGCCGCCGGCATGGGCGGCAACACCGCGGGCGTGTCGGGCTCGACGCGTTCTCCCGGCGCGAGGAAGCTGCCCTTCTCGAGCACGTGTGTCGCGCGCGGCGTCGCGAGCTCGCGCATCACGAGCGCGGTCGGGATCGCGGCGCGGAACGTGTCGAGCGCGGTGCGTTGCGCGGCGATCCGCGCCGCGCGTTCGCGTCCGATGGGCGAGCCGCGCTCGCGGTACAGCCGGTGCCCGATCTCGACCTGCTCCTTCGTGCGATCGTCCGGGGTCAGCGCCGCGGTCAGCGCTAGGCCCTCGGCCTTCCACAGCCCGACGAGCGCCGCGCGCTCCGGATCGCTCGCGAACGACACGCGGAAGCGGCCCAGCGCGTGCTGGGCGAACGTGCTCTCGAACGCGAGCTGCACACGGATCCGCCCGGGCGGAACGGGCGCGGCCAGGGAGATCACGAGCGTCTGCGCGTGGCACGTGCCGTCCTCGCGCCAGATCGCCCAGCCGCTCGCGCTGTCCGCGTCGATCGTCTTCGCCGCCAGGAACGAGCCGGCGCGCATCTGCTCGTGATCGGCTTCGGCGTTCGCGAGCGGCAATCTCCGCCACTGCTCGCCCTCGCGGACTTCGACAGCGACGTCGCTCAGGACGAAGTTTCCGTTGCTGGTGCGTCCTGGCCCGTCGCCCGGCAGGCTCGGATCCTCGAGCGCCTCGATGCGCAGCAGGCCGGCGCCCGACGCGAGATCGCCTTCGAGCGTGTACACCTCCGTCGGAGGCTGTTCGCCCGAAGCGAGGACGGATCCGTCGTCGAGCTGCGCCAGCGCGCTGCCGTTCCTCGCTGTGCGCAGCTCGGATGTGAAGACGTTCCAAGCGACTTCCCAGCACAGGGTCGCGCGCGCCTTTCCGAGCCAATCCGTCTCGTCACGATCCAGTTCGGCGTCGGGAGCGAGGAGCTCGCGTTCCGCCGTCGCGAGGCCTTCCTCCTGGCGCGCAAGTTCGACCGCCAGGGCCGCCGTCGGAGCCGGGATCTGCGGCTCGATCGAGTTCCCGACGTCCTCCGTCGAGTCGAAGAACGCCAGGAAGCGGTAGTAGTCCTTGTGCGAGAAAGGATCGAACTTGTGCGTGTGGCACTGCGCGCAAGCCATCGTCGAGCCGAGCCACACGCTGGCCGTCGTGTTCACGCGGTCGACGGCGGCGGCGACGCGGAATTCCTCGGGGTCGGTACCGCCTTCCTGGTTCGTCATCGTGTTGCGGTGGAACCCGGTCGCGATGCGGTCGTCGAGCGTCGCTTCGGGCAGCAGGTCACCGGCGATCTGGCGCACCGTGAACTCGTCGAACGGCATGTTGCGCACGTACGCGTCGATCACCCAGTCGCGCCAGCGCCAGGCGGTGCGCCGCTCGTCCTTCTCGTAGCCGTTCGTGTCGGCGTAGCGCGCCAGGTCGAGCCACGTCTGCGCGCGGCGCTCGGCGAACGCGGGAGATGCGAGCAGCCGCTCGACGAGGCGCTCGTAGGCGTCGGGTTCCTCGCGGAAGAACTGCGCGTCGATCTCGGCCGGATTCGGCGGCAAGCCCGTCAGGTCCAGCGCGACGCGCCGCCACAGCGTCGGCATGTCGGCCTCCTGCGACGGCTCGAGGCCCGCGGCTTCGAGCCGCGCGCGCACGAACGCGTCGATGGGGGAGCGGACGCCGCTCGCGTCCTTCAGCGCCGGCGTCGCGGGCCGTTGAATCGGCTGGTAGGCCCAGTGCGTCGAGCTCACTCGCTCGCCGTCTCGCGCGACGGGCCACGTCGCGCCGGCCTCGATCCAGGCGCGCAAGCTCTCGATCTGCTCGGCCGACAGCGGTTCCGCGCCTTTCGGCATCCGCTCGCCCTCGTCGGTCGACGTGACGCGCTCGATCAGCGTGCTGCGCGCCGGATCCCCGGCGACGATCGCATCGCGCGCGCCGGCCGCGACGTCGAAGCGCAGGCCGCCCTTCTGCTTGTCGGGCCCGTGGCAGGCGACGCACTGAGCCGCGAAGATCGGCCGCACGTCGCGCTCGAAATCGGGCGCGTCGGGCGGCACGGAGCCCGCGGCGCAGAGCGCGAGGAGTGCGGCCAGGTCACGCATCGTGCCCTGGACCGCGCCGGCGGCCCAGAGCCCGTGAGGGCTCTCGCGCCGCGGAGCGGCGCAACCTGCGTCGGAGAGGCCGTAGGCTCGATTCTCTCACGGCCTCTCTCGCCACTCCGCCACGAACAGGTTCGTCTCGCCGGGCTTCGACGCGCCGCGGTTGCTGGCGAAGCACAGCCAGCGCCCGTCCGGGCTGAACACCGGGAACGCGTCGAAATCGGCCTCGAACGTGATCTGCTCCAGATCCTTCCCGTCGACCCCGATCGCGAACAGGTCGAAGTTGGGCATCCCCTTCTTCTCGTCGTGGTGGTTCGTCGCGAACACGATCCGCTTGTCGCCCGGGAAGAAGAACGGCGCCCAGTTGGCCTTGCCCAGGTTCGTGACGCGCCTGCGTTCCGACCCGTCGACGCGCGAAACCATGATCTCCATGCGCGTCGGCCGCACGCGCCACTCGCCCAGGAGCTTCTGGTAGTCGGCCTGCTCCGCCGCTTCCTTGCCGGGCGTGAACATCGTCGAGCGGTACACGAGCCACTGGCCGTCGTGGCTGAAGAACGCGCCGCCGTCGTAGCCCGGCTCGTGCGTGACTTGCCGCATGTCCGTGCCGTCGAGCTTGCACGTCCACAGCTCCAGGTCGCCCGAGCGCGTGCTCGTGAACACCATGCGGTCACCCTTGGGCGACACGGTGGCCTCGGCGTCGTAGCCGTACTCGGTCGTCAGCGCCGTCTCGCGGCCGCTGGCCAGATCGTGCAGGTAGATGTCGTACTCGGGGTGAACCTGCCACACGTAGCCCGCGGAGCGATCGGGCGGCGGCGGGCAGTCCTGCTGGAACGCGTGCGTCGACGCGTACAAAAGGCTCTTGTCGCCGGGCAGGAAGTAGGCGCACGTCGTGACGCCGCGCCCGTTCGAGACCTGCTTCGCGACGTTCCCGCGCGGATCCGTCACGTAGATCCGGTCACAGGTGCTGCCGTCGGGCGTCGCCTGGTAGACGATGCGGTCGCCGGCGTGGCTCCAGTAGCCTTCGGCCGCGTTCACGACGCCGCGCGAGAGCCGCCACAGCCGCGCGAAGTGCTTCTCGCCCGGCCGGATCAGCTCGTCGCACGCGACGAGGCCTTCGAACGGCGCGCTGGTCGCGACCGCGGCCGAGCGCGGCGCCGGGATCTCGTCCTTCAGACTTGTATTCTGGGGCGCGCCGGTGTTGCAGGCGTACAGGCTCGCGCCGGCGGCGAGGGTCAGGATCGTCCGTCGATTCATGGGCTTTCGTGGTCGTGGTCGTGCGCGCGGCGGTCGTGCCCGCGTGCCGGGGGGACGGGATCGTAGCCTCCGCGCGCGAAAGGTTGGCAGCGCAACAGGCGCCATGTCGCGAGCATCGGGCCGCGCACGAGGCCGTGCACCTCGAGCGCCTCGATCGCGTACTGGCTGCAGGTCGGGCTGAACCGGCACATGGGCGGCTTGAGCGGCGAGAGGAACCGGCGGTAGAAGCGCAGGGGTGCCGTCGCGATGCGGCGCGCGAGGCTCACGTCGAGGCTCCGGGCTTCTTGCGGGCCGTTCGCGCGGGACGGCTCGCGGAGGCCTTCGGGCGCGCTTTCGCGGCCGATTTCGAGGCCGCGCCGGGAGACGGGCCGTCCGAGGCGCCGGTCACGTCCTGCGGGCCGAGCGCGACCTTTTCCTCGAAACGCCGGGCCGCCTTGCGCGCCAGCGACACGAGCTCGCGCTGCGTCGGTTCGAGCGCGGGCTCGAGCGCCGGCGCGGCCGCGATCAGCACCAGGTCGTAGCCCTGCGGCAGATCCGGATAGGCGAGCCGGAACGACTCGCGGAACACGCGGCGCACGCGGTTGCGGCGCACGGCCGACTTCCAGATCGACTTGCCGATCGAGAGGCCCAGGCGTGTGCCCTCCAGGCCGTTCCGGCGCGCCACGACGAGCAGGATCGAGCCGCGCGCGCGCGACCCCTCCGCGAACGCGCGCTGGAAATCCCCGCGGCGCACGAGGCGCTTGGATCGGTCGTAGGCGAGCGGTCGGGGCAAAGCAGAGGGGCGTGCGCGAGGGTGTGCTGAGCCCTACCATCGTACGCCGCACGAGCGCCGCGGAGCGCTCCCGATCGCTTGCCCCTGCGCGGACACAACTGGATCGACGGCGAGGCCCGCGAATCGGTCTCGGGAGCCTGGTACGAGCTCTCCGAGGCCGACAGCCAAGGGGATCTGGGCCGCTGGCCGCGCTCGAACGGCGACGACCTCGAGCTCGCGCTCGACGCGGCGCGCGCTGCCGAGCCTGCCTGGCGCGAATTGGGAACCGGCGCGCGCGAGGATCGCCTGCGCGCCTGCGCCGCCGACTTCGTCGACGCGCCTGATCCCGACGGGCTCGGCGCGCGCGCGCTCGGCCTGGACGAGGAGGAGGCGCGCGATCACCGCGACGGTCTGGCGTACGCGGTCGACGCAGCGCTGACCGGCGCGCCCGATCTCGCGCGCGGAACGCTCGGTGCGCGCGAGGGCCCGTGTCTCCTGGCTCCTTCCTGGGCCGCGACCTGGGACGCGCCGGCGCGCGCCGCCTTCTTCGCTCTGCGCGCCGGAAGGCCGGTGATCCTGGCGCCTGACGGAAGCCTGCCGGTCGTGGGCGACGCGTTGCGCCGCGCGCTCGCGGACCTGCCGCCGGGCGTATTCCAGGTGCTGCACGACGACGGCCGCACGCTCGTGCGCGCCAGCCTCGACGTGCCGTCTAGCCGCCTGTCGAGCGTCGTCGTGGCGCAGGAGCGCTCGGGACCCGTCGCGGAGCGCGCTGCGCACGTCGAGGTCGTGCCGCCGCGCCGGTCGAGCCGGGTCGTCGATCCCGACCTGGATCTGCGTCACGAGGCCCAGCGAGTGATCGACGACGCGATCGGCCGCGCGCGCGCGCTCTCCGGCTCGCGTCCCGGGCAGGTCGGACGCGTGCTCGTCCCCGAGCGCGCGTTCTCGCGTTTCGGCGAGCTGCTCCTGGAGGAGCTCGAATCGAGCGCGGCCGCCGCGTCGCCGCTCGAATCCGCGCTGCGCGCGCAGCGCACGGCGCTCGAGAACGCGTTCGCGCTGGGCCTCGACGAGGGCGCGACCGCGGTCTTCACCGGGCCCGGCCGCGAGCACCGGCTCTTCCCGGTCGTGTTCACGAACGTGGAGCGCGGGATGCGGATCGCGCGGCTCGCGGGCCCGTGCGGGCTGCTGCTGCTCCTGCGCGCTCACGACCTGCGCGCGGCGCACGCGGCGGCCCTGCGGCTCGACCAGGAAGAGCTTTCCTGAGAGACCGTGGAGAGACCGATCCATCCTGGTGGCGCCGCGCCTTGCGCGGCGAGCGGGCGGGGGTGGTCACGGGAAGCGCGCGGCGGCACAATCGCGGGGTGCGGAAGGGCCGAAGAAGGGCCTAGGAGCCCCGCCATGATCGACGCCCGCCACGTCCACGAAGTTCTCAAGCGCCACCAGCTGGCCGACGGTTACCCGTTCGTGCTGGACCTGGAGAAGAGCCACGGCTCCTGGCTCCACGACGCGCGCGAAGGCGTGGACTACCTCGACTTCTTCACCTGCTTCGCCAGCTGGCCGCTGGGCTACGACCACCCCAAGATGCGCGACCCGGCCTTCGTGGCGCGGATCACGCGCGCGGCGCTGAACAACCCGTCGAACTCGGACCTGTACACGTCGTACATGGCGGAGTTCGTGCAGGCGTTTGCGACGCACGCGACGCCAGCCGGGTTCCCGTACCACTTCTGGGTGTCGGGCGGCGCGCTGGCCGTCGAGAACGCGCTCAAGGTCGCGTTCGACTGGAAGGCGCGCAAGATCGGGCTCGACAAGATCAAGGACGACGGCGCGAGCCTGGTCGTGCTGCACTTCCGTCAGGCGTTCCACGGGCGTTCGGGCTACACGATGAGCCTGACGAACTCGGACCCGAAGAAGGTCGCGCTGTTCCCGAAGTTCCCGTGGCCGCGCTGCCACAACCCGGCGATCGAGTACGACCTCGACGGGTGCATCGCGAACGACATCGAGGCCGAGGAGCGGCGCTCGTACCAGGAGATCGAGGCCGCCTTCCGCGCGTACCCGGGTCGTATCGCTGCGATCCTGATCGAGCCGATGCAGGGCGAGGGCGGCGACAACCACTTCCGCACCGAGTTCCTGGCGCGCCTGCGCCGCTACGCCGACGAGAACGAGGCCCTGCTCCTGTTCGACGAGGTCCAGACCGGCTTCTTCGGGTCGGGCAAGCCCTGGATGTGGCAGCACCACGACGTGCGGCCCGACGTCGTCGCGTTCGGCAAGAAGACGCAGATCTGCGGGATCTACGCCGGGCCGCGCGTCGACGAGGTGGCCGAAAACGTCTTCCACGTGGTCAGCCGCATCAACTCGACGTGGGGCGGCAGCCTGACCGACATGGTGCGCAGCCAGCGCTTCATCGAGATCATCGTCGAGGACGGCCTGACCGAGAACGTGGCGCGCGAGGGCGCGCGCTTCGTCCAGGGCCTGCGGCACCTGGGCCGCGAGCGCGGCGGCATCACGAACGTGCGCGGCTTGGGATCGCTGGCGGCGTTCACGCTGCCGACCGCCGACGCGCGCCAGGCGATGCTCAAGGACCTGCGCGAGAAGAAGCTCCTGGCGCTGGCCTCGGGCGAGCGCGCGATCCGCTTCCGGATGCCGCTGACCGTCAACGCGCGGGAAATCGATCTGGCGCTCGAGCGCATCGCAGCCTGCCTGCCGGCGCCCCGCGTCGCCGTGTGACCGGCGCTACGGCCCGCTCTCGAGCTCCGACTGCAGCTTCACGAGCTCAGCGTCGGCCGTGTCGGGCGTGATGCGCTGTTCGGCCTGACGCCGCGCGTCGTCCCACGACATGACATCGATCGAGCCCAGGTCGGCCAGGTCGACCGGCGGCGGCTTGCCGGCCGCGTTCGGCGCCGTGGAGGCGGCCGGGTTCGGCGCCGCGGGCTGCTGGGCGAGCGGCGCATCCGGGCGCGCGAGCTCGACGGGCTTCTGGCTGGGCGACTCCGGTGCGCGCGCGGATCCCGTCGGTCCCACGCCTTCCACGACCGGAGCGGGCTGATCGCACGCGGCCGACCCCCACGCGAGGATGGCGACGAGGAGCGCGTGGCGCGCCGGTCCGCTCATCGCCGGCCCTTCTGGCGCGCGCCTCCCCGCTCCTGCTTGGGCGTGCCGGGGGCGGCCTCCGCCGGCGGCACCGCGGTCGGCGCGGGCGCAGCCGGCGGTCGCCCGGCGTTCCGGTCGAGCGCGGTGCGCAGCTTCGCGAACAGCTCGGGCCCCAGGGACTTCTCGTAGCCGCTCATCACCATCTCGTAGCGCGAGTGTTCCTTGGCGCGCAACCGCGACACCTTCTCGAGCTTCTCGGCCGCGCCGGCCTTCTCGTAGATCTGGCGCAAGCGCTCCAGGCGCGCGACGCGATCGCGGTGCGCGCGCTCGACGTTGACGACCATGCCGGCGACGTTGCGCATCTGCACCTTCGTGGCGTCACCGACCGGACCGCCGGCCCTCGGCTCGGGCTTGGGCCCGGCGCCCGGCACCGGCGCGACGGGCACCGCACCCTTCTGCGCTTGCGGCGAGGAGTAGCCCAGCGCCTTCAGGTTCTGCCGGTCCTGCTTGGGATCCGCCTGCTTCGTCGCGGCCGGTGCGGGCTTCGCGGCCTCGGGTTTCTGCGCCGCCGTGAGCCAGCCGAGAGCGACCACGCCGAAGGCCACCAGAAGGAGTGTCTTCATGAAGCGGATTCTAGTCTCCCGGTCGCCGAGCGGTGGTTCCGTTCCCGTGAGGAGCACGGATGCCGAGGGATCATGGGTTCCCTGGCGCGGCGCGAACCGGGTTGGAGCCAACCAGGGCGACGCGCCGTGACGCTTTCTCGCGCGTGTGCGAACGACGGGTTCCTCGGCGCCGGATCGGCGACCGACGCGTCCGCGCCGTGCCGATCTGCGGAGTCTTCCCATGCACTCGTGGCGTCCGCGCACGTCGCGCCCGCGCAGGCTCGAGGCCCGGGCTCGAGTTCTCGAACCCGATCCACACTCGAGCGACGAACTGATCGCGGCGGTCCGGATCGCCTGTGGCCGCGATCAGGAAGCCGGGCGGCGGGGGCAACCCCGCCGCCCGGTGCTCCCTCGGAGGTCCGTCGGATTCCTGGAACCGGCGCGATCCGCCGCAACGCTCTGTGACATGGGGGGTAGGACCACGAGCTCGGCCGCGGCCCGCGATGAACCCGACGGCACGGGGGGCCAGCCACGGAACTTGCATTCCGCGCTGCGTTCCGCAGCCTTCGGGGGCGGCACGCGGTTCGCACGTGCGCCAGCCGTCGATGCCCTCATGGAGCCGCTGCCGTCCCCGCACCCCGCGCCGATTCCCCACCCGGCCTCGAGCGGGGAGGCGGACGCGCAGCTCGTCAGCGAGGTCCTGTCCGGCCGCCAGGAACGCCTGGGCGAGCTGGCGCGCCGCTTCTGCTGCCTGCCGCGCATCGTGCGCGCGCTCGACGCGCGCCTCGGCAGCCGCCTCCAGGAACACGACCTGCTCGACGTCGCGCAGGACGCGCTCGTGCTGGCCTGGCAGAAGCTCGCCGACTACGGCGGCGAAGCCCGCCTGGAATCCTGGCTGTACGGCATCGCGCGCCTCGAGCTGCTGAACGCCCTGCGCCGCCGCGCGCGGCGCCACGCGCGCGGAGCCGACGTGACCGAGATCGATCCCGCGGGTCCCGGCTCCGCACCCGGACTCTCGCTCGACTACGAAGTGCTGCAGCGCGCGCTGGCGACGTTGGATCCAGCCGAAGCCTCGGTCGTGCGCCTCAAGCACTTCGAGGAGCTGACCTTCGACGAGATCGGCGCGCGGCTCGGCACGTCGCCCAACACGGCCAAGACGCGCTACTACCGCGGTCTCGCGCGGCTGGAGGAGCGCTTGCGCGCCACGCTCGGAAGGGACCTGGAACCATGACGGACCAACTGGAGCGCGAAGCCCTCCTGCACGCGCTGGCGTGCGGCGAGCTGAACCCCGGCTCGCCCGAGGTGGTCGCGCGCCTGGCCGCCGACCCGGAGGCCGCGCGCCGCTGGGAAGCGCTGCGGGCGCTGGCCGGCCGCCTCGACCGCTCGGCGGCCGAGCGCGCCGCCGTACTGCGCGAAGCCGCGCGCACCATCGACCCGTCCCCGGTGGGGGCCGTCGAGCGGCGCCTGCGCGAGCTGGCCTCGGGTGCGCGTATCCGCACGCAGTCGGAGCGTTCGCAGCGCTTCCCGCGCTCGTGGCTCCTGCTCGCGGCGGGGCTCGCGCTCCTCGCCGCGGGCGTCTCGTTCGGCGTCTGGTGGAAGGGCGGGCGAGAGCGGGAGCGCACCGACGTCTACATGGGGGGGGACGTCGAAACGATCGTGCTCGTGACTCCCCTCGACGGAGCGGACTACGACCCCCTGCGCGGCTTCGAGTGGAAGACCAGCTACGATCTGGGGTCCTGGGACAAGTTCGACATCGTGCTCCAGGGACGCCATGACGACGGCAGCCTGTTCGAGCTCAAGCACACGACCGATCGCGAGACGCAGTGGATCCCGACAGCGGAAGAGCGCAAGGGTTGGCCAGCGCGCGCAATCTGGTCGGTGAACCTGCGCAAGCCGGCTGGCGCCCCCGAGGTCTCGGGTTCGCGCTCGGTCTTGTTCTCGCGCTGAGCGCGAGCGCGCAGGACGTCGCGCCGCTGACGATCGCGCTGAAGGATCTGCGTGCAGCCGCGGTGGGTCTACGCGCCGGTGACGACAGCCGCGAACACTTCCAGGCTGCGCTGGAACGGGCGCGCTCGGTGGCGCGCAGTGCTGGTTCGTCCGACCAGCGTGCGTGGGTGGAGTCGACGGAAGCCGCGAGCCTGCTCGAAGCGGGCGACCCGGCTGGCGCGCGCGAACTCTACGCCGAGACGCTGCGCGCCCTGCCCGACGCGCGCGGAGTGCGACCGCTCTTGCTGCTGGGTTTGGCGGAGTGCCTTTGGGCGCTGGAGCAGATCAGCCCCACGCGTGCTTGTCTGGTCAAGGCCGCCAGCGCGCTCGAGGCGAGCGGCCTGGCGCCGAGCGAGGCACGCGAGTGGACCGCGCTCATCTTCGGCCTGAGGGTCGAGGTCGACCTCGTGTGCGGCCTGCCCGATCAGGCTGCGATCGCGTCCGAGGTCGAAGCTGGGGCGGCGGCGGACCTCGACGACTTCATGCGGATCGTCAGCGTGCTGCACCGCGTCAACGTCGCGCTCGCGCTCCAGGAGTTCGACGAGGTCGTGCGCCTGGTCGACGCGCACCATGTGGCCGCCGCCGCGGTCGAGCCGGCAGCCGCCGCCGCGCTCCTCGTGCGCCGCGGCATCGCGCGCTCCGAGATCGCGCGCGCGGAGCTTCTGCGCGCAGGCCGCGCTTCCGAGATCGGCGACACGGCCGTTGCACGCGAGGCCGAAGCGACCCTGCGCTCCGCGCTGGCGAACCCTGCGCTCGCGCCCGGCGAAGCGCGCAGCGTCCGTCACGTCCTGACCGACCTCGCGCTGCGCCGCGGCGACCTGACTGCGGCCGGCGCGGAGCTCGAAGCTCTGGCGGGCGCCTCCGTGGCGCCGCTGGGTGGAAGCGCGGAGCGCGGCCTGCGAACCGCGGGTCGGATGGCCATCGAGGGCGCTCTGCGCGCGCGTCTCGTGCTCGCCTTGGGCAGGCCCGCTGCCGAAGTGCACGAGGCGCGCGCCAGCCTCGTGTCCGACTTCGAGGCCTGGTGCGGCGCGTGGGAGCGCGAGGTTCCGGACGGGCACGGAATGGGCTTTCTGCACTGGGGCACTCTGCGCGACGTCCTGTCCGCCCTGATTCGCCTCGAATCCGCACTGGATCCCTCGTTTGCTGGCAGCGAGCGCGCGCTCGAGCACGTCCTGCGCGCGCAGGCGCTGGGCGGTTTCTCGCGCGGCCTGGGTGCCGCCGGGATCCGCGTCGACGACGTGCAGGCCGAAGTCCTGAACGATGGCTCGGGCATCGTCGTGCTCCTCCCGGCGATGTCGCGTACGCACGTCTTCGTGCTCGACGCCGACGGGGTCGATCAGGCGGAAGGCGCGGCGCGCGACCGCATCCTCGCCGGTACGCAGAACCGGTTGCTCCCGCGGCTCCTGCGGCCACCGGGACAGGATGCGGACCGCGCCTCGAGGCCGGCTGACATCGCGCTCATGGCCCGGGTCCTAGCCGAGGACGTCGTGCCCGCGCGCCTGCGCGAGCGCATTGCGAGCTGGACCGAAGTGCGCGTGGTCGGCGCCGAGCTGTGCGGCGAGGTGCCCTTCGAGCTCTTGCCCGTCGCCCACGGCGAAGAGCTCGGGCTGGCGCTGCCGGTCAGCTACTTGCCTTCGCTGCCGGCGGCCGTCGCGCTGGCGCGGCGGCCCCTCCGCGCCCGCGCCCTCGCGCGCGGGGATGCACATTCGATCGACCTCGTGATCGTGGCCGATCCGCGCATCGATCCCGAGCTCGCCAGGCTCTATCCGCGCATCGGTCCCTTGACGTTGCACGACAGCGATCGACGCCGGCTCGAGGGCGGGACCGGCCTGCGCTCGCTGTGGCTGTCGCAGGATGGCGCCACGCCCGAAGCCCTGGCCGGGGCGTTACTGCGCGAGCCACAGATGCTTCTGATGCTGGTGCACGGCATCCATGATTCCACGCGCATCCTGCCCCCCGGGCTCGCGCTCGCACGCGGCGCGAGCGGCGACGGCGCGCTGTGGAGCGAGGACGTGCGCGGGCTGAGGGCGCCCTCGTTCGTGGCCTTGCTCTCGTGCGGGACGGCGCTCGGCAACGTGCGCCTGGGTGACGACGCCGTTGCCCACCTGGGCGGCGCCTTCCTGGCCGCTGGCGCGGACTGCGCGCTGATCTCGCGCGGCAGCGTCGCGCTCGATCCGGCTGTGGAAACGGGCGTGGAACTCGTGACGCGCGTGTGCGGTCAGGGGGCCTCACCGTCGCACGCCATGCTCGCCGCGCGCCGGGCGCTCGTGGAGAACCCCGACACGCGCGACCCGTTCTACCGCTCGCTGGTCAGCCTCGTGGGTCTGTCGCGCGCGGGTCCGCCCGTCGCATCGCCCGCGGTCAGGCCAGCGGAACGCAGCACGCCAGCCGGTTGGAGCCCGCTGGCGTGGATCGCGATAGTCGCCCTCGTCGTCGCGCTGGCCGCCCTCGCGGCCCGGCTCATCCGCCGGCGGCGGGGATCACGGGCAAGGGGGCGGGCGGCGGCGGCCCGACCGAAACCGGAATCCCCGGAGGCGGGCTCGTACGGCGGCGGTGCGTGATCGCCTCGGCCTGCCAGGAGCCCAAGCCGGTGACGCAGGTAGCGTTCCCGGGGCAGTGGTCGAACGGGGGCTGGAGGGTCATCTGCTCGTTGCCCTGTTCGAAGATCGCGCAGTAGTCATCGCCGCGCGTGAGGACCGCCACCGTGGCGGTCGGCCAGGGCGTCACGATGTTCCCGTTCGCGTCGAGCTTCACGAAGCGCACCTCGACCCAGCGGATCGGCATCGTGCACTCGTCCCAATTCGCCAGCGGCCCCCCCCGGCTCATGGTCACGTCGTACACCTGCCACGGCCCGATCACCGGGGACCCGCCCGCAAGCGAGTAGAGCTTGTGCGAATCCGAGGTCGGCGTCAGGTAGCTCTGGGCATTCGACTGGTTGAACACGACGACTTGGAGATGGGTCGCCCCTTGCGGGACGAAGGGCCAGATCCAGAAATCGATCGTGGCCTCGATGGTCCCCAAGGCGAAATCGAAAGCGTAGTCGCTGGCGAAGACATCCTCGCTGGTGAACTCCTGCAGAGGGTCGGCCCGCAGGATCTCGAACCGCGTGACGGTGCCGGCCTCGACGTCGGAGTACTGGACTGCCTTCAGCAGGTCCGCGTTGCCGTCGCTGCTCAAGTCCGCGAAGATCGGGTTGCTCTCGTTGGGGATCCCGTTGCTCGGCGTCAGGATCTCGTCCGTCACCGCCTGCGAGCGCCCCCAGGCATACACGCGCGCCAAGCCCTGCGCCGCGCCGTTCGAGTAGACGTGCATCTCGTTCGTCGCGCCGTGGGCCATGACGAGGTCCTCGTCCCCGTCGTGGTCCATGTCGGCCGCGCGCACGGCGACGACGTCGTCCCACGGCGTCGTCGTCGGCCCTTCCACTTGCGGCGTCAGGTGCCGCACCAGGTTCAGGGTGCGCGTCAGCCCGCCCGCGGTGCTGGTGACCCAGGCCAGCCGGTCCGGGCCGTTCTCGCCGAAGCGCACGGGCGCGAAGGCCGCGAAGCCCGAGGCCGCGGGCGTGAACGTGTCGAGCAGCGTGCCCGTGTTGTCGTAGACCTTCAGCGCCACGCGCGTCAGCGCCGCCACTTCCTGCGGGCCGCCTTCGATCCACTGCAGCCCGACGAGGTCGATCACCTCGGCGCCCACGTCGAACACGAGGGTGACGGGCGAGGCGCCGCCGCGGCGCAGGATCACGTTGTGACGATCGGCGGCGAGACCGACGAAGTCCTGGCCGGCCGTGTTGTCGAGGTCGGCGCCGCGGATCATCATCGCGCCCAGCCAGGGCGTGACGTTCGAGACCGTCTCCGTGACGAAGGGCGAGGGTCCACCCGCGCTCCAGGCGACGACTTGCAGTCCCTCCGGACCCACCTGGGCCAGCAGACCGGCCGGAGCATTGCTGACGCGCGGGAGATAGGCGATGTCGTGGACCAGATCGGGCAGGACGAGTGTCCCGGCGCCCTGCCAGGGATCCTGGATCATGACGAGCTTGCGCGCGTCCGGGCTCGGTTCCGTGCCCTCGTCGCTCGGGCGCGACAGGGCGAAGACGTCGGGACGCGCGTCGCCGTCCAGGTCGCCGCTCACCACGCGCGTGACCGAACCGAGCTCACCCAGCTCTACTGGCCAGGGAATGCCCACCTCGGAAGGGAACTCGGTCAGCGGCGGGTTCTGGGCGACCGCGGTCGAAGCCGCGCAAACCAGGAAGAAGCTGCTCCTCGCGGGCATGCGGAAGGAACGGATCATGGACGGATCGCCTGTGGGGGGTGGATCGAGCAGAACGTGAACGGGTTTCATCCCTCGGGCCGGTCCAGAGCCCCGAGCACCTCGATAGTGTCCCCCGTGCCGCCGCGGGTTGCGGGATTTCACGAATTCTGCGGACGAGCCCCCAATTCCATCTGCGCCGACCGGCATGGCGGGGGTGGGGATCCGCCCTGCGGTCAGCTCGCGCGCGACCGTCGCAGCCGGAGCTGGCCGCAGGCCGCGTCGCTGTCGACACCGCGCGACCAGCGCACCGTCGTGACCACGCGCTCGTCGGACAGCAGCCTCCGGAAGGTCTCGACCGCCGCGGCTTCGGGGCGGCGGTAGGGGCTTTCCTCGACCGGGTTGTAGGGGATCAGGTTCACCGTGCAGCGCCGCCCAGCGAGCCGCGTCGCGAGCCGCCGTGCGTGGCCGGGCGTGTCGTTCTCGCCGGCCAGCAGCACGTACTCGTACGTGATCTCGCGCCCCGTGCGCTCGAACCAGTCGTCGCCGGCGCTCAGCACGTCCTCGATCGGCACGCCGCGCATGGCCGGCACGAGCTCGTCGCGTTGCTCCTGGTCGGGCGTGTGCAGCGAGATCGCGAGCTGGAAGCGCGGCTTCGTAGGCGCGATCTTGCGCAGGCGGTCGGGGAAACCCACCGTCGACACGGTGACGCGGCGCGAGCCGAGCCCCATCTCGTCGTGCACGGCGTCGAGCGCCGTCGTCAGGTTCTGGAAGTTGAGGAGGGGCTCGCCCATGCCCATGACGACGCTGCGCGCCAGGCGGCCGATCGCGCGGCCGCGCACGTACTGCTCGAGGATCTCGTGGCTCCCCAGGTTGCGCGCCAGGCCGAGCTGACCCGACGCGCAGAACGGGCAGCCGATCGGGCAGCCGGCTTGCGTCGACACGCACAGTGTAGCTCCAACGGTACTGGTGGTTCCGCCGACGTCGTTCGTCCCGCCGATCTCGTCGCTCTCGGCGGCCATGCCCAGCGAGGGCATGTGCACGGTCTCGACCGACGCGTCGCGACCGCCCGCGCGCGGGAACTCGAGCAGGATTTTCGTGGTGCGGTCGGGAGCGGCGCTGCGCGCGGTCTCCTTGCCGGCCAGGATCGGCAGCTCGGCCGCAAGCCGTGCGCGCAGCGGCGCGGGCAGCGACGTCATCGCCTCGTACTCCAGCAGGCCCTTCGCCAGGACGTTCTCGCGCGCGATGCGGGCGTGGTACGGCTTGGCGCCGAGCTCGACGAACAGCTGCTCGAGCTCCACCGCGGTCAGCGCGAGCAACGTCCGCGGCGCGGCGGTCTCCGTCCTCTCGCTCACGCTCACCGCCGGCTCCGGGCTCAGCGCGCCGCCAGCAGCGAGCCGCGCAGCGTCTCGGCCACTTCGGCCGCGACGCGCCGCGCATCGGCCAAGGACGGCGGGTTCGCGCCGCCGACAGCGCGGTGACCGCCGCCGCCGTAGGCTTCCATGATCGTGCCGACGTGCGCGCCCGGCCGCGGCGGGTTCCAGGGGTTCTCGCCGGCCGAGACGTGGAAGCCGGCGCGCGTCGGGATCACGCCGACGGAGTAGCTGATGTCGGGGTGGTGGTAGAAGGGCGCGAAACGCTCGCGCCGGATCTGGTTCGAGCTGGCGTCGTAGAGCAGGACGCCGTCCTTCTTCCACTGCACCGTGGGCGGGAACTGCGCCAGCGCCTTGTCGCGGTTGCGGCTGGCGCGCTGGTGCGCCTTCTCGACGTCCGGACGGTCCGCTACCGATTCCAGGTTGCCGTCGACGAGCGCCCCGACGAGCACGTCGGACCAGTCGGGCGCCGGCGCGGTCGTCATGGCGCGCGCGATCCGCAGCGCGGGCTCGTCGCCGAAGATCGCCTGGTCGACGGTCGTGTAGCGCGCCGCGTCGATCACGTCGGACCAGCGCGCCATGTCGTGGAACCGCGGCTGCGTCGTGTAGCCCAGGTGCTGCTCGGCGTGCCGCAGGACGAGCGGCGGGCAGGAGGGCGACGACTCGTCCCACATCCAGCGGTCCGAGGGCTTGTAGAGCTGCCGCAGATCCTCGGTCAGGAAGGTGGTCGAGTGATGGTCGAACCACCATTCGGCGCGCGGGTGGAAGTGGAAGTCGACGATCGCGATGCGCTTGCCGGCCTCGAAGGCGAGCCAGTTCTCGCGCTGGTCGTAGTTGACGCTGCGCCACTGGGCCGTCTCGCCGACCTTCTCGCGCAGGACGTGGGCCAATACCGCGGCCGACACCATGCCGTCGAAGTCGCGGTGGTAATGGATCGTGAGAACGCCATCCTGCCCCATGCGCAGAGCATAGCGCCGCGTTCAGCGGCGCCACCGGTACTTCTGGGTCTGAGAACGCCGGCCAGACCAGAACCGGAGCAGAGGAGAACCGGAAGGCTCCGCAGTACTCGTGGCGCTGCGAATCGCGGCGCGGAGGCCTCGCCGGGGGCGACTAGGCGCTCTCGCGCTTCTCCTCGGGCCGCGCGAGGCGAGGCGTACCGCCCGGCTCAGCGTCGGGCTCCGCCTCCTCGTCCTCGACGATGAGCCCGCGCGCCAGGCTCTTCGTCTTGCGCACGATCTCGGCGTCGACCACGAAGTGCTTCTGGTCGCGGCGCGACGGCAGCTCGTAGAGGATGTCGAGCAGCATGTCTTCGACGATGGCGCGCAGCGCGCGCACGCCGGTCTCGCGCTCCAGCGCCAGCGAGGCGATCGCCTCGAGCGCGTCGGGCGTGAATTCGATCTCCTTGCCGTTCAGCTCGAACAGCATCTGGAACTGGCGCACGAGGGCGTTGCGCGGCTCGGTCAGGATGCGCACGAGCGCGGCGCGGTCGAGCGTCTCGAGCGTGGCCACGACCGGCAGGCGGCCGACGAACTCGGGGATCATCCCGAACTCGATCAGGTCCTTGGGCGTCAGGAAGCGCACGAGCTCGTCGCGCGCGCCGCGCTCGCCGGCGGCGGGCAGTCGCGGCGCCTCACCCGACGCCTCGACACGGCGCGCGGCGCCGTCGACCAGGTCCTTGGCGGCGCCCTGGCGCCCGAAACCGATCACGTCGCGGCCGACACGCCGGGAGATGATCTCCTCGATCGTGCTGAACGTCCCGCCGCAGATGAACAGGATGTTCGACGTGTCGAGCTGGATGTAGCTCTGCTCGGGGTGCTTGCGCCCGCCCTGCGGCGGCACGTTCGCGACGGTGCCCTCGAGTATCTTGAGCAATGCCTGCTGCACGCCCTCGCCCGACACGTCGCGCGTGATCGAGACGTTGCCGGTCGTGCGCGCGATCTTGTCGATCTCGTCGATGTAGATGATGCCCTGCTGCGCGCGCTCGACGTCGAAGTCGCAGCCCTGCAGCAGCTTGAGCAGGATGTTCTCGACGTCCTCGCCGACGTAGCCGGCCTCGGTGAGGGTGGTCGCGTCGGCCATCGCGAACGGCACGTCGAGCAGCTTGGCCAGCGTGCGCGCCAGGAGCGTCTTGCCCGAGCCCGTGGGGCCGACGAGCAGCACGTTGCTCTTCTCGATCTCGACCTCGCCATGGGCAGCAGGGTTACGAGCTTGATGGCGCAGGCGGTTGTAGTGGTTGTAGACCGCGACGCTCAGGATCTTCTTGGCGCGGGTCTGGCCGATCACATACTCGTCCAGCTTGCGCGCGATCGCGATCGGCGTCGGCAGACGGCGGCCGGTCGCGTCCGTCGCGCCGCCGGGGCGACGGGTCGACGCGCCGGGTCCCGCGGCGCGCGCGGCTTCGGGCGTGCGGCGCTGCTCCTCCTGCAAAATCGAGTTGCAGATCTCGATGCACTCGTTGCAGATGTACACGCCGGGCGGGCCCGCGATCAGGCTGGCCACGTGGTGGCGCCGCTTCTCGCAGAAGGTGCAGCGCTCGACGTGGCGTCCCCGGCCGGTGGAGGAGGTCATGATGCCCCGATTCTAAAGGAATCCGGGCCGCCCCGGTGCCCCGACGGCCGGCCGCCCGCCGCGGGGCGCTCTGAGGCCCGCGTCCGGGAGGTCGGGGGTGTCGGATCCACGTGTCCTAGCTCTTGGGCGGCGGAGCCGGTTCCTTCGCGATGATCTGGTCGATCAGACCGAACGCCTTGGCCTCGGTCGGCGACATGAAGTTGTCGCGGTCGCAGGCCTTGTTGACTTCCTTGGTCGTGCGGCCGGAGTGCGTCGAGAGGATCTCCTCGAGCGCCTGGCGCATCTTCACGATCTCCTTGACCTGGATCTCCATGTCGACCGAGGTGCCCTGCGCGCCGCCCCAGGGCTGGTGGATCATCACGCGGCTGTGGGGCAGGGCGAAGCGCTTGCCGGTCGCGCCGCCCGCCAGGAGCACCGCGCCCATCGAAGCCGCCTGGCCCAGGCAGTACGTCTGGATCTGCGGCTCGATCAGCTGCATCGTGTCGTAGATCGCCAGGCCCGCCGTGACGCTGCCGCCGGGCGAGTTGATGTACATCTTGATGTCCTGGTTCCGGCCGGTCTTGTCCAGGAACAGGAGCTGGGCCATCACCGCGTTGGCGACGTGGTCGTCGATCGCCGTGCCGATGAACACGATCCGGTCCTCGAGCAGGCGCGAGTAGATGTCGTAGACGCGCTCGCCGCGACCGGTCTTCTCGATGACGGTGGGGATGGGGTAGTAGGCAGCGGGTTCCCGCATGGGGTTGCTCACATCTCCTCGGGCACAGATGCCGGCACGCGCGACGGGTTGCCGCGCGTGCACGTGGGATCCATCGACCGTCCGTGTGCGGATCTCAAGCATGCCTCCGGAGGGCGGCTGGCCGCCGCGTAGGAGGGGTATCCGGCACAGGATTCCGGCCTCAAGTGGGGTTCGTCACCTTGGCGTTCTGGCGCAGGAAGCCGCGCACCTTGCGCTCCAGGATCTCGATCGCCATCTGGTCGAACAACTTGTTCTTCGTGTAGTACTCGCGCACCTCCTCGATCGGGGCGCGATTCCGCGTGGCGATGGTCTGCAGCTCGGCTTCCATGTCCTCGCGCGTGACGAGCAGCTTCTCGCGCTCGCCAATCGTCTGCACCAGGAAGAGCGCTTTCAAGCCCTTGCCGGCCGCCTCGCGCGCCTGGGGGCGCTGGGCCTCGACCGTCTCGGCGATCTTGTCGGCCGGGACCCCCTGCTGCTGCATCTCGCGGCTGGCCTGCTCGAGCCGGGAGCGGGTCTGCTCCTCGAGCATCATCTCGGGCAGGTCGATCGTGTGCTTGGACAGCAGGTCCTCCAGGATCTTGGATTCGACCCGTTGGTCCTCCTGCTGCTGCTTGGCCTCCGTCAGGCGGTCGCGCACGAAGACCCGCATGGCGCTGTCGTCGGCCACGTTGAGCATCTGGCGCAACTCGGCATCTGTGGGCGGGATCATCCGGAAGGCCTGCTTGACTTCGATCCGGGTGATGCCGCGCTGGCCGCGCAGGGCCTCCTCGGGGAAGTCGGGCGGGAACGTCATCGGCAGGTCGCGCGTCTCGCCGTCCTTGGCGCCGACCAGGCCCTTCTCGAAGTCGGCCGCGTCGATGCCCGGCGTCGGCGTGCGCGGCGCGAGCCGCAGGTTGTCGCGGTCCAGGATCGCGCGCTCACCGTCCAGCCACGTCACCTTGCACACGGCCATGCCGTCGGCCGGCAGGCCGGCGTCGCCAGCCGGCTCGGGACGGCTCTGCTGGCCCTTCAGG
This sequence comes from Planctomycetota bacterium, assembly GCA_031400875.1. Classification (GTDB taxonomy): domain Bacteria; phylum Planctomycetota; class UBA1135; order UBA1135; genus JAEUHZ01. The sequence goes on from JANNQS010000059.1 coordinate 71,484, forward strand.
TTCTCGATGGCCGACGTGATCTCGCCGTCCATCACCGGCTCGAGCTCGCTCTCGACCGCGATCCCGCGGTAGTCGCCCAGGTCGATGTCCGGCCGCAGGCTGACCTCGAAGCCGCAGTTCCAGTCGACGCCCTCCAGGATCTTGATGTCGTCCAGGTTCACGCGCTGGAAGCCCACGATCTTGAGCTGGTTCTCCTTCGCCGCCTGGTCGTAGGCCTGGCGCACGAAGTGCTCGATCGCGTCGCTCTTGACCTTCGGCCCGAACTGCTTCACGATGATCTGGACCGGCACCTTGCCCGGCCGGAAGCCCTTCATGTTCGCGTTCTGGCTGACGTTTGCGAGGCCGCGGCGGTACGTCGCCTGGAACTCCGCACTCGGTACGGTGAACTGGATGCGGGCCTGACAGGGGCCGAGTCGTTCGACGTTGACTTGCACGGGGTTCGGATCGGGCTCGGGCCCGCGCGGGGCCGGTCGGTCGGAGGGGCCCCGAAGCGGGGCCTGGAACGGGCCGCGGCGCGCGCGGTCCGTGTTGAAGCGCGGGAAGGTACTCCGCCGCGGGCCGCTTCGTCCATACCGCGCGCGGGCGCGCGGGGGGTGCGCGGGGGACTCACGCGCGCCACCTGCTCACTCCACGCGCGCGGCCAGACGGGCCAGGCCGTCGTCGAAGTCGTGGCCGAGCTTGGCCGTGAAGAGCGGCGCGAAGAGCCGCATCATCGGGTTCCAGCCCAGTTCTCCGCCGTCGCTCCAGGTCACGCGTGCGCCGGCTGGCTCGGGTGTCGTTCGGATCGCGCCGCGTGTGCCTTGCTCGACCCCCCGGAACTGGATCTCGTACTCGACACCGGCGGCCGGCTGCGAGCGCGTCAGGGTCAGGGAGCCGAAGCCCAGACGCTGTCCCTCCCAGCTCAGGCGCGCGCCCGGACCGCGCTCGGGGCCGTCGAAGGTGATCACCAGCGAGGGATCCCGCACCTGCGACCAGGGGGTCCAGTTCGGCCAGGTGCGCAGGTCCTCGAGCTCGCGCTGGATCCGGTCCGGCGTGGCGCGCACGAGCCGCGAGCGCTCGACCGTCCACGTGCGGGGCAGGAACAGGCCCACGAGCACAGACAGGATGACCAGGGCGCCCAGGCCCAGGACGACGACGCGCAGGAGACGGAACATGGAGGGGGAGTGGTGGCGCGGATACCCTACTCGGCCGCCGCCGGCGGTCCAGGACCCGTGACCGAGCAACACGCTGAAACCCCGCGGCTGACCGTGGCCGGAACGCTCGAGGGGCCCCCGCTGGCGCTCGCCGTGCGCGACCTGGCGGCGATGCCCGCGGCGGCGCAAGTGCCGGACGTCGGCGCGCTGGTACCCGGCCGCAAGGGACGGGGCGTGCAGCTCGCGGCGCTGCTCGAGCGCGCGCGCCCGGCGCGCACGGCGCGCTGGCTGAACATCGCGTCGCTCGATCCGGCCTTCGCCGTCTCGGTGGCGATCGACGAGGTGCGCGACGCCGGCATCGTCGTCTACGAGCTCGACGGCGCACCGCTCGCACCCGAGAAGGGCGGACCGTTCCGCCTGCTCGTGCGCGGCCACGCCGACGAGTGCCTGAACGTGAAACAACTGGCCCGGCTCGAGCTCTCGGCGACGCCCGGACGCGACACGCGACCCAAGGACGACGCCGAGCACGCTGCCCTACACAAGCGGACGAAGACCTGAACATGTTCTGGCACGCGCGCGCCTTCCGTCACGTCATCCCGCGTCCCGGCCTTCTGGCGATCGGGGGCAGCGTCGACATGTCGACGTCGGGCTTGTCTCTGCACGATCTGGCCGGCTTCGCGTCCGAGCACCAGGTTCGCGACGTGGGCGTCTACGTCAGCTCCGTGCGCCTCGGCGGCGCGCCGATCCAGGGCGTGCGGCTGGCCGGGCTGTTCCAGCACGTGCGCGTGCACCCCGAGGCGATCCTGGTCAACGTGCTCAGCCGCAACGGCTTCCAGGCGACGCTTTGGACGAACGAGATCCTGCCGCTCGCGATCGTGGCCTACGCGCGCGACGGTGACGTGCTGCCGCGCGAGCTGGGCGGACCCTACCGGCTGCTCGTGCCCGGCCTGCACGACGAGGCCGGCGACGTGTGGGACCTGGCGGTGATCGAAGCCAGCACCAAGCCCGCCAAGCATCCGCGCAACCGGCGCGGGATCGTGCCGCCGCACTCGTCGCGGCCGGGCGAGGTGCAGGGCGGCATGCCGCGCGCGGTTCCCGATCCGCTCGATCCGCGCGGGCTCGTGGTGCCGGAACCGTAGCTTCGCGACGTGGTCGACGACGCGGTCACGCACGCTGGCCGGTGCGGCCGGGGCGCGCTCTAGCCCTGGACGAGCCCGGCGATCGGGATCAGCAGGAGCAGGCGACACAGCCAAGTCGAGCGGGAACGCAGCGCGGGCATGGGGGCCTCCGGGAAGGAGCGGAACTCGTCCCGGATAGGACGAGACTCGCCGCCGCCGTGTTCCACGACGAACGAAGCCCTGCGGCGCGCGGCGCCGCAGGGCTTCGGAAGCCGGCGTCGGTCCGCGTGGACCGACCGCTCGATCACATCTTGCTCGCGGGCTCGATCGGGTTGTCGGCGCCCCAGAACTCGAGCGAGTTGAAGATGATGATGTCACCCAAATAGAAGAGGCCGTAGACCGGGATGATCGTCAGGACGAGGAAGATGCCCTCGTTCGACCACTTCGAATCGGTCACGGTCCGGTTCCACTGGTGGAGGTTTTCCCAGGCGTTGTTGGGGCCCAGGCAGCTCGTGGTGGCAAGGCCGAGCGCCAGGACGGCGCCGAGGATCGACTTCTTCATGTTCTGCATTTCTCCCAGGAGGGATCGAGGCTGGAGGATCCGGCAGCGATCACCGCGGCTTCCAGCTGCAGCGTCCGCCTGCCGCCCAGGGTGACTCCCCGGGGGGGAGCGCCGGTATATACAGGCCGGGGGGGCCCCGTTCCAGCGCCAAGATCCGTGCCCGTCAAGCCGGCCGGAACGCCCGGCGGAACAGCCGGCGCACCGACTCGTCGGTCGGGATGTGCTCGATTTCACCCGGCTCGAACCAGCGCAGCGCCAGGGATTCCTCGCCGGCGGATTCGAGCGCACCCTCCGGAGCCAAAACGAGGAAGCGCGTGTCCATGTGGAGGTGCTCGGGTTCCGCATTGCGCGCGGGGATGACGTGCACGTCGACGTCGATCGGCGTCGGGTCGACTCTCAGGCCTTCGATGCCGCTCTCCTCGAGGGCTTCGCGCAGCGCCGCGCGCGCCAGGTTCGCGTCGCCGTCGCAGTGGCCGCCGAGCTGGAGCCAGCGCCCGAGCTTCTTGTGGTGCGTCAGGAGCGCCTTCCCGCGCGCAGGGTCGACGACCAGCGCGCTGGCTGTCAGGTGCCCCTCGAGGCGCTCGCGCCGGTGCGCATCCGCGGGGTAGCGGTCGATCCAGGCGACGATGCGGTCGCGCTCGCGCGCCTGCGCGGCGTCCGGCGCCGACCAGCCGGCGAGCAGCGCGCGTGCGTTAGCCGTGTCGTCCTGCGCGTGCAGGTCCTCGAGGCGGACGAGCCGCGCGTCTTGCGCGCGCGATCGCGCGACGAAGCGCGCGTCCATCAGGCCCGCAGGAGCTGGTGGTAGCGGCCGGCCTTCGACTTGGCGCCGACGCCGCGCTTCTGGCGGTCCTTCAGGAGCCACTCGTGGAACTCCTCGTAGTCGCCCGGGAAGAACACGATGCGGTCCTCGTGGTCGTCGAACGAGAGGATGTGCGTCGCCACGCGGTTCAGGAAGTAGCGGTCGTGGGTCACGACGATCGCCGAGCCGGTGTACTCCTGGACGGCTTCCTCCAGCACGCGCAGCGTCTCGAGGTCCAGGTCGTTCGTCGGCTCGTCGAGCAGCACGACGTTGGCCGGCTCCTTGAGCATCTTCGCGAGCAGCACGCGGTTGCGCATGCCGCCCGAGCACTCGCCCAGGAGCTTCTGCTGGTCTTCGCCCTTGAAGTTGAAGCGCGCGACGTAGGCACGGCCGTCCAGCGTCTTCGAGCCAAAGGGGATGAGGGGGTTGCCCTCGCAGATGTTGTCGTAGACCGACTTGTCGTCGTCGAGCACGGTGCGCGACTGGTCGAGCCAGACCATCTTGACCGTCGATCCGATCGTGACCGTGCCGGAGTCCGGCGCCTCGCGCCCGGTGATCATGCGCAGCAGCGTCGTCTTGCCGCGCCCGTTCGGCCCGATGATGCCCAGCACGCCGCCGGGCGGGACCTCGAACGTCAGGTCGTTGATCAATACGCGGTCGCCGTAGCCCTTCTTGACGTTGCGCAGCTCGATGACCTTGTCGCCCAGGCGCGGGCCGGGCGGGATGCGCAGCTCGATCACATCGAGCGCGTCCTCGGCGCGTTGCATCTTGAGGTCCTCGAAGCGCGCCAGCCGCGACTTGCTGCGCGTGTTGCGCGCCTTGGGCGTCTTGCGGATCCACTCCAGCTCGCGCGCGATGATCTTCTCGCGCGCCTCGTTCTGCCCCTTCTTCGTCTCGGTCTCGCGCTGCTTCTGCTCGAGGTACTCGGTGTAGTTGCCCTTGTACGGCCGCGCCAGACCGCGCTCGATCTCGAGCATCCAGCCGACGACGTTGTCGAGGAAGTAGCGGTCGTGCGTGATCAGGATCACGAGGCCCTGGTAGTTCTTCAGGTGCTCCTCGAGCCACTCGACCGCGTCCGTGTCGAGGTGGTTCGTCGGCTCGTCGAGCAGCAGCATGTCGGGGTGCTGCAGGAGCAGCTTGCACAGCGCCACGCGCCGCCGCTCGCCGCCCGAGAGCTTCGTGACGTCGGCGTCGAACGCCGGCAGTCCGAGCGCGTTCGCGGCCTGCTCCAGCCGGCTGTCGAGATCCCAGATCTCCTTGTGGTTCATCTCCTCGAGGACGTGCTCGTACTCGTCGCCCATGTCCCCGGCCTCGATCAGCGCGTTGTGGCGCGCTTCGATGGCCAGGAGCGGCGCCATGGCCGCGCGCAGGTTGCCCAGCACGTCGAGCGTCTCGTCGAGCGGCGGTTCCTGGGACAGGTAGCCGACCGAGAGATCACCGACCGGCTTGGCGACGCCGTCGAACAGCTTGTCCTCGCCGGCGATGATGCGCAGCAGCGTGGACTTGCCCGAGCCGTTGTTCCCGATGATGCCGATCTTGGCGCCGTCGAGGAACGCCAGGGTGATGCCCTTGAGCACCTCCTTCTGGCCGTAGTGCTTCCGGAGGTCCTGGAGCTGGTAGATGATCTTGTCCGCCATGGAGGGCGAATAGGATAGCGGCGACGATGCCGGCAGGGAATCTGGAGGTCAGCGAAGTGTCCACATCGATCGTACGCTCCGCGCGCGGGCTCGCGTCCCTCGCCCTGGTTCTGTGCGCTCTCCTGCCCTTCAGGGGATATGCCGCTTTCTTCGCCGGCCTCGAGGCTGCCGGCGACCCGGCGTTCGAGGAACGCTACGAGACCACGCTCGACCGCAAGGGTCAGCCCATGCCGCTCGACTGGACCTGCGACGAGGGCGACGTCTGGCGCGTCACGGGCCTCGAGTTCGTGCGCGGCGGTGAGTTCTCGCTGGTCCTGAACGAGTCGACGGTCGTGTTCGGCCGGCACGGCAAGACCCCGGTGTGGGCGGTCGTGCTGCCCGACGCGGCGACCTCGGTCGTCGGTCGCACGGCGGCCTCCGGCAGCATGGTCAAGAGCGTGTGGATGCGCTTCCACCCCTCGAAGTTCGGCGAGCTCTTCCCGGTGGCGCGCGTGAAGGGCCCCGGACCGGCGCAAGCGCAGCTCCTCGCGCGCCGCATCGCTGCACACAAGATGGGTGGCAGCTGGCAGGTCGACGGCTTCCCGGCGCTGCCCGACAAGGGCGCGCTGATCCTCGACATGGAGACGGTGCAGGGGCCGCGCAAGTTCCTGACGGTCGACGAGACGAAGAGCTCGATCGAGCTGATCGACGCCTTCGACAAGCGCCTGATGGCGCCCGAGGTGCCGCTGGCGCCCGATCAGTCGCTGGCCGCGTTCGACCAGGCCTGGTCCAAGTTCGACGCGACGTACGCCAAGTTCGGTCTGCGGCCGGAGGTCGACTGGAACGAGGTGAAGGCGCGCTACCGACCGCTGGCCGAATCGGCCGCGACGACCTGGGAGGCCGGCACCGCGATCGCGCTGATGCTCGAGAACCTGCGCGACCTGCATGTGTGGGTAAAGGCCGGCGACGAGCTCTGCCCGGCGTACCAGCGCGTGCGGCCCGCGAACTTCTCCTGGCAGGGCACGCAGGCCGCGGTCGGCGAGATTCGCGGCGCCAAGAACGAGGTCGCCGTCGGCCGCACGAAGGACGGGGTCGGCTACATCGGCTCGTTCGGGCTCGGTGATCCGGAGGTCGTGACCGCGTTCGACGCCGCGCTCGAGGAGCTGGGCGACTGCTGGGCGCTCGTGCTCGACCTGCGGATGAACGGCGGCGGCAACGAGGCGTCGGCGCAGCAGATGGCCGGCCGCTTCACCGACAAGAAGAAGGTCTACTCGCAGAGCCGCGTGCGCGACGACCCCAAGGACCGTGCGTCGCTCAAGCCGGCGCAGCCGCGCACGCTCGAGCCGCGCGGACCGTGGCGCTGGGCGCAGCCGGTCGTCGTGCTGCAAGGCCGCAAGACGATGAGCTCGGCCGAATCGTTCGCGGCGATGCTCGGCACGTGCTCGAACGTGACGACGATGGGCGACGCGACCGCCGGCGCCAGCGCGAACCCCGAGACGGTCGAGCTGCCGGGCGGGATCGTGGTCAACGTCCCGCGCTGGAACGACCTGGACGCGGCCGGCAAGCCGATCGAGGACGTCGGCTTCCCGCCCAAGGTGCCGTTCGCCGCGACGCCGACGTCGTTCACGTCGGACAAGGACGCTCTCGTGACGGCCGCAGTCGAGCGCTTGCGCAAGCAGGCCAAGGGCGTGCGGCGTGCGGCGAAGCCGCCCAAGAAGTGAGCACCAGCGGACCGAGGGCCTCCGTGGGCTCGCTCGATACCGCTTATGACTCGACGGCCGCTCTGTGCCTCGCCACCGAGCTTGCCGTTCCGGCACCATCGGTCCTCGACGGTTCCCGCTGATCGTCAATATGCACTGGATTGCGCTCCCCGTGATAGTCGGAGGCTCCTGAGTCCCTTTCAGAACCAAGGGAGCTCTCGCAGCCTGGCCTGGATTTCGTCACACCCGCGCCCGCCTACGGCTAGCATTGCAGTGGCGGGTGTCGCGTGCGTATGGCCGGCACGCGTTGGCCTGTCCGGCTCCTTCCCACCTGAAGGGCGCGCTCCTCACCAGTAGCGTACCGGAGGTCTCGATGCGACTGTCCGCACTGCCCCTCTCGCTCCTAGCCGCTTCGCCAATCGCGGTTGCCCAGACTCCGCAGCCCCTAACGGAGCTGATCGCGGCGTACCCCTACGGCGAACACCGGTGCTCGACGGTCTCACCCGATGACACCCGAGCCTTCGTGGGCCGTGGCGCGGTGATCTCGATTCTCGACGTGACGACGCTCCCGCCCGTCACCGAGATGGTGCCGATCCAAGAAGTGGAAGTGCCCGACGTCGGGCCGCAGGCGTTGGCGTACTTGCGACACCCCTCCCCCGACCCGGGATCCATGGTGCAGCAGCGCTGGCTCTTCATGGCTGGTGGATCGCTCGGCCTGTGGCGCATCTCGCTGTGCGAGACCCTCTTCCAGCCCGCGCCGGTCGCTTGCAGCGACGCGACGTTTCAACGCACGGAGATCGATCGGCCCGGGTCGGACTCGACCTGGCAGTGAAAGCGCTGCGTCGACGTGGCGATCGTGGAAGCAAACGCCGCGGCCGGCCAGCCGCTCTTGTTCGCGCTGTACGCGGCGAACAGCGACCCGCTGAAATCCACGGTCGGCCCGACCGAGGTCCGCTGCTACAAGCTCGAGCCCGACGGCACGACCTCGCTGTTCGCGGCCGTCGACCTGCCCTCTGACGGTCCCGGCGGGTTGGATGCGGTGGGGATGGCGCTCGACTCCGATCCATCGGATCCGGACAACGTCTACGTCGCGCTCGGGACCGCATGGCTCTGGAAAGTCACGATCCAGACGAACCCCACGCTCGCGCTAGTTCCGAGTCAGGTGCCGACGCCGGCCGCGATCGCGCCGTGCTCTTTGGCCACGTGCCCTGACGGCGAAGCCATGACCGACCTCAGCTTCGTCCACGTTCCGTCGGCTGGCTCGGTGGTCTACGCGACCTTGGAATACGGCCGCTTGCTCGAGTACCGGCTCGCGACTGGTGTGGTCAAAGAGATCGCGGTCACATGCGAGCCCGTGCCCGATGACAATCCCCAGGTACCGCAGCGGGCCTACCTCGATCAGGTGACGGCCATCACGGCGAACAACACGTCTGTGTTGATCGCCGTGGCCTGCCAGTTCTGGGAGTCGCGCTTTCAGCAGACCCGCGCCCCATTCATGGCTGACGGACTGTGGTCGGACATCTGCATCACCCCCGGCTTGGGCTCCGCGACCGACACACCCGTCAGCTCCTGCAAGGAGATCCAGGTCCTGTGGGGTCGACCGACGACCACGTCGGTTCCCTTCGTGATGCCTCTGGATCGCATGCCATACGAAGAACTCTGGGGCAGCCTGTTCCTCACGAATCCATCGGGACTCGACTTCCGGCTCTACGCCTCGTCCGGTAAGGGCGCCACGTCGGTCTTCGAGTTGTTCGACATACCCTGTGGCGAAGGGGCGATGGGGCCAGGGCCGCTTGTCCCCGTCCCCTGCCTGGACGTCGATCTCCTGGCGACGTTCAGCGGGCAGACTTTCTCGCCTGCCGACGGCGCCATGTCGATCGTGAATCCTGCGCTGACGTTTCACGGCCTGGACGGCTGGGCGCCTTACGACATCGCCATTCAACTCCAGATCTTGGGAAGTTCGCCGGCGATCGACTTCCACCGCATCGACGACCTGACGGCGTGCCCCGGCATGGTGCCGCCCCCGTCTGTGCCCTGCGGCACACTCAATGCCGGGAACAGAAGCCCGTTCGGAGGCTCCGCCGCTGGCTCGGCGACGTGGAGGGATCCGGTCGACCCCGAGCTGGAATGGTTCACTCCGGGAGGACTGACCGTAGTCCCGACCCTGGGCTGCACCGAGGTCGACCTCTGCTCCATCGCGGATGCCTGCGCCACGGACCCGGTGCGCTGGCTCCGGAAGGAGCTGTTGCCCAATCGAGAGCCCGTGGGCTGGTCCCTCGTGCGCATGCATCCGACGCCTCCGCCGGGCCAGACGATGAATGGCACGAACCTGATGGCGCGGTGGTGGCAGTTCATTTCTCCCGCCGAGTCAGCGTTCAGTCGCTCGGATAGTGTTTCGTTCGTCCATTCTGTCGCTGATCCGCGCCTGGATCCGATCTTCGGCGGCCCGTTGTTCCTTCACCTGGCGCGGGGTGGAACCGACTTCGGATACAAGCTGCTGAGCCCGGCCGACCTGATGTCGCGGGCGCAGTCGACGTGCACTCCGGAGAGGCGTGGGCGCGGAGAGAATCTGGCACCGGATCCGATGGATCAACCGGCATTTGCAGAAGCAAGGACGCACGTCGAGTTCGAGGATCCAGGAACACTGCCGGGTGAAGTCCCGTGCAACATCATCGTCGCCTGCGCAGGAGAAGACCCGTTCTCTCCTGGATATGCCAGGAATCAGCACAACAACAAGGTCCACGTCTTCCCAGTCCTCGATGACGGTGGTGGGGAGGTCTGGATCGCCGCGGTCGCCGCGGGATTCGTGGCCAGCGGCCCCTCGCAGACCTCGCCTAAATTCGACCAAACTCCCAGCTGCCAGTGGACCAACGACTACGGCAGGGCCCTGATAGTATTCTACGACCTGACTGATGTCGAAGTCCAGCAGGGAGGCAGCACCCACCCGCCTCGCTTGATCCGCGTTGCACTTGGCCCTCCTTCATCCGGCCCAACCGGTGTGCAGAGCCATGCCTTCGCCATCCGCACGAAGAATGCTGCGCCGGATGGGAGTGCGAGGATCGTGTACGCCTACGTAGCCGACCTCACCGGTCGCTTGCTCACCTACGACGTCTCGTGGTCCGCGCTCTTCGATCCTGCACCGCCCGGCCTGATGGATCCCTACCGGCCCATCAACGGCACCCACCACACGTTCTTGAGTCCGACCTCGGTCATCGATTTCCCGACGAATCCCTACGACGGCCGCCGTCCGAACTGCGTGGACGTCGAGATCGACGGCGAGGACGCCTACTGCGCTCTGGGCCGAGGAGGGATCGCGATCCTCGACCTGTTCGACCCCGCGTCACCCATGCTCCATACGCTCCTGGACACTCCTGGCGTCGCGCAAGGGATCGTGTTCCGGCCCGACGGCCTGAACGACGTGCAGATGGTAGTGGGGGACGCGCGGGCGGGGATGCGACTCTACGGTCGCCCCGCTACGGGAGGTTTCGCAGGTGACGGGAGCGACGCAGGCGGCAATGGGGACGGAGGCGGCCAATGACTTGGAGACTTGTGATCGCGAGCGTGCTGATCACGGGCACGTGCATCGTCGCCAGTGCCGATGCGCAGTGCATGCGCTGGAGCTCGGAGTTCACAAGCGGTCCCAGCACAACCGTGTACGCGCTTCAGAGCTTCGACGACGGCACCGGGCCTGCGTTGTACGCGGGGGGAGAGTTCACCCACATCGTCCCCTACCAGGGGGCGTGGACCTCACCCCGGATTGCACGCTGGCGCAACCACGCCTGGGAGCCTGTGGGTTGGGGCTTCGATGCGGACGTTGTGGCTTGCTTCGCGGTCTTCGACGAAGGCGCCGGCCCGCGCCTCTTCGCCGGAGGCGATTTCGACTGGCCCAGCTATGGGCTCGCGCGCTGGGACGGCACGAATTGGTCGGCATTGCCAGGGCCGTGGGGGTATCCCAGCACGGTAATCGGGGCGTTGTGCGTGTTCACGGACGCTCAGGGCCCAGCGCTGTACGCGGCGGGGCAGTTCGGACAGACTACCTACAACAACATTGCCAGATGGAATGGATCGAGCTGGTCCTCGGTCGGTGGAGGTGTGACCGGACCATCCGGCACCAACGTCAGTTCGATGTGCGTATTCGATGATGGGACCGGACCAGCCCTCTATGTTGCCGGATCGTTCACACATGCCGGTGGCGTCCCTGCAGACACCATCGCTCGGTGGGACGGCTCGAATTGGTCAAGCATCAGCGGGCCCAGCGGTTTCAGAAAGCTCGTCGTGTTCGACGACGGTACCGGACCGGCGCTATACGCTACGGTTACCTCGTTCAACGTCGTCAAATGGGATGGCATGACTTGGTCATCGATCGGATCGGAACTCTTCATTCCGCCTGATTGCCTCGGTGTGTTCGACGACGGTTCCGGAGAAGCGCTCTACATTGGCGGGCGATTCGATGGCGTAGGATCAACTTGGATGCGTAGCATCGCGCGTTGGAATGGGAGCACCTGGTCTGGCCTCGGCATCGGCGTCGAGCTGAACGGACGCGTCCGCGCGCTTGCAGTCCACGACGACGGTACGGGCCCTGCCCTGGCCGTCGGAGGGGACTTCAGAGATGCTGCGGACATCCCCTCCATCCGCGTGGGCATGTGGCTGGGCTGCACGGATCCGATCTCGACCGTGTGCTTCGGCGATGGGACCCTGCGCGCCTGCCCGTGCGGCTCGAACGGCGCGTACGGTCATGGCTGCCCGAACTCCGTCGTGGCCGCTGGTTCTCGGCTCTACACGAGCGGGAGCATCGCAGCGGACGATCTGCGCCTCGAGGCGTCGGGGCTGCCGCCGGTCGCGATGACGCTTTTCGTGCAGGGCAGCACCGTCCTTTCCGGGGTGCCCGTGTTCGGCGACGGCGTGCGCTGCACGGGCGGCACGCAGTTGCGCCTGCAGGTCGCCGGCGCGCAAGCGGGTCAGTCCTGGGTCCCGGACACCGGCACGCCGAGCCTGCGCGCGCGGGCCCTGGCGGCCGGAGATCCGCTCATGCCCGGCTCGGTCCGCTACTACCAGGCGGTCTACCGCGATCCCGCGCCCGGCTTCTGCGCCGCGCCAACCGGCGGGACCTTCAACACGACGAACGGCGTGCGCGTTGTCTGGTGAAACCAGGTGTCGGCGTAGCAGATGGCCGGCCGGTTCACGAACGAGAAGAAGGCCGATTCGCAGAGCCGGTTGCGCGACGATCCCAAGGTCCGCGCGTCGCTGAAGCCGCCGCAGCCGGTCGTCGTGCTGCAGGGGCAGAAGACGATGAGCTCGGGCGAGTCGTTCGCGGCGATGCTGGCACGTGCTCGAACGTGACGACGATGGGCGACGCGACGGCCGGCGCCAGCGCGAACCCGGAGTCGGTCGAGCTGCCGGGCGGCATCGTGGTCAACGTGCCGCGCTGGAACGACCTCGATTCCGCCGGCAAGCCGATCGAGGACGTCGGCTTCCCGCCCAAGGTGCCGTTCGCGGCGACGCCGACGTCGTTCACGTCGGACAAGGACGCGCTCGTGACGGCCGCGCTCGAGAAGCTGCGCAAGCAGGCCAAGGGCGTGCGGCGTGCGGCGAAGCCGCCCAAGAAGTGAGGGCGAGCGAACGATGAGCTGGAAGCGCTTGCTGCAGTTCCTGATGCTCGCCGGCGCGCCGACGGCGGCGTGTGCGCCTGAACCGCCGCCGCCGACGACGGACGTGGACGAGCCTCAGGATTCCGACGCGCAGACGATCGCGCAGCTCGTCCTGGCAGGCTCCGACCTGAGCCAGCCTCATCCCGTCGAGTTCTGGCTGTACTTGCCGACGCAGCCCGCCGCGGACGCGTCGGCGGAAGCCTTGCGCGGTCACGTCGACGAAGTCGAGGTCCGCCTCACGGCGAAGGGCAGCGAGTGGCTGTGCCTGGCCAAGAAGTCCTTCGTGCCGACACTGCCCGAGATCCACGCGATGCGCAGCCGCATGGAAGCGCTCGCGCGCGAGCACGGCGGCGAGTTCGACGGCTGGGAGGCCGCGGTCGTGCGCCGGAAGTGAGCCCCCACGCTGGGAAGCGGGATTGGAAACGCGCGGGGCGCATCGCTCGTCGCGACACGCCCCGCACGGTTCATTCCGTGGTTCTCAGTTGTTCCAGACGATCGTCACGCCGTTCGACAAGTTGAACGTCCAGGCCGTGCAGAAGTCCGCGGCGTTGCGGTACCAGACCTGGTAGTGGCGCGTGTCGCCCGCGGCGACGCCGCCGCGGACGGAGATCGGCGCATCCGCGCCGACCGGGTATTGGGACGCGCCGGCCGAGTTCAGCTTCGTGCCCAGGCGCACGATCGTTCCGCCCGCGCAGCGCAAGCCGTCGCCGAAGACGACGCCCATGCCGCCGCTCTGCGGGCTCGTGCCCTGGAAGTACAGCGCCGAGCTGTCGGGCATCTGGGTGCCGCTCAAGCTGAGCGTGTCGTTCGCGACGCTCGCGTTGCCGAACGCGCGCAGCCGCGCGCCCTGGCCGAACGAGTTCAGGCAGCCGGACTCGTCCTGCGCGGCCGAGTTGTTCCCGCACGGGCACGTCCTGCCCGAGCCGTCGCCGAAGCAGAAGTTCGTGCCCGTGCCGACGAACTCGACGACGATGCTCGTGGGGAAGATGTCGATGAACGTCCCGCCGCCGGTGATCTCGAAGGTGTACGAGAACGAGCCGTCGACGACGATCGGGTGCGTGCCCAGGTTCGTGAACGGGTCGACCGAGTTCCACAGCCCGCTGTTGTGGCCCACGCTGAAGTTCATGTTCTTCGAGCCCATCGAGGCGGACAGACCCTGCACGCCGTCCGACACCGGGAACGCGTCGACCATGCCGACGACGGGCGATCCGCTCGTGAACGGCACGGTGTCCGTGCCGAGCGTGATCGTCATCGTCGCGGTGTCGACGGCGTAGTTCACCCACTGGCCCGGCGCGACGACCGTCGGCGGCGGGTTGATCGTGAACACCTCGCAGCTCAGCTCGACCTGGTCGCCCACGTTGACGTTGGCGTAGGCGCCATTCGGGTTCGACGCCATCGCCACGTCGCCGAGGATGCGGAAGCGCACTTCGCCCGCGCCGGCGGCGGTCGCGAGGAGGGGCAGCGCGAACAGGAGGAAAGCAGACGTCTTCATGGTCGGGAGGCTCTCTAAGCCGAAGTGTGGTTCCTGGGTAAGCAGAGAGGTTCGCACCTCTGGCGACGCTCCGAAACTGCACCTTGGTGCAACGGGCGGCGTCCACGTCCCGCGAGGCGGGGTCGCAATGGCCACGGTGCGCGCGCCCGCGGCGCTATCGTGGGGGCATGAACGCGCTGCTCCTCCTCGTGGCCCTGACGGCCGACCCCATCACGCTCGGCTCGTCTCGCCTGGAGCTCGACATCGACGGCACGAAGCTCGAGGTGTTCGTGCACAAGCCCGAGGCCTACCGCGGCGAGCGCCTGCTGATCGTGATGCACGGCGTCAACCGCAACGCGGACGAGTACCGCGATCATGCTGTCGAGCTCGGGCAGCGTTTCGGCATGCTGGTCGCCGCGCCCAAGTTCGACAACGAGCGCTTCCCGTCGCGCGCCTACCAGCGCGGCGGGATCCTGCGCGAAGACGGCAAGGCGGCCGATCCCAAGGAATGGACGTACGCGCTCCTTCCCAAGATCGCGGCCGCGCTGCGCGAGCGGGAGAAGAAGCCCGAGATGCCGTTCTGGGTCATCGGCCACAGCGCCGGCGGGCAGTTCTGCATGCGCATGGCCGCGTTCCAGGAGCTGGGCGCGGAGCGCATCGTCGCGGCCAACGCGGGCTCGTGCCTGTTCCCCGATCGCGAGACGAAATTCGGTTACGGCTTCGGCGGATTGCCCGAGAGCTTGTCGAGCGACGACGTTCTCAAGCGTTATCTGGCTGCGCCTCTGACGCTCTACCTCGCGCTCGACGACAATGGTCCCGACGAATGGCTCGACACGAGCGAGCCGGCGATGAAGCAGGGCCCGGGCCGCCTGCAGCGCAACCGCGCCGCGTTCGCGGCGGCCGAGGCGCTCGCGGCCGAGAAGAAGTGGCCCTTCGCCTGGCGCAAGGTCGAGGTCGAGGGCATCGGGCACGACCACGAGAAGATGTTCGCGCACCCGCTCGTCGAGGAGGCGCTCTTCGGACCCAAGAGGGTCGAGAAGCCGCCGGTTCCACGCTGAATCGCGTCCCGGACGCGGTGGAGTTGTGGGCCGCGACCGCGACGGGCAGTAACCTCTCGGCCCCATGGCGAACCTGAAGGCTCTCGGCATCCAGCCCACCCAGTCCGGCGCGTACGACGGAAAGTGGCGCAAGACCATCGGCGCCGTCCTCGCCAGCGAGAATCCGGCGACCGGCGAGACGCTCGGGCGCGTGCGCCAGGCGACCGCGGCCGACTACGACGCGTGCGTCGACGCGGCGCACGCCGCGTTCCTGCGCTGGCGCATGGTGCCGGCACCCAAGCGCGGCGAGTACGTGCGTCGCATCGGCGAAGCCATGCGCGCGCGCAAGGACGAGCTCGGGCGGCTCGTCTCGCTCGAGACCGGCAAGATCCTGCAGGAGGGCCTGGGCGAGGTGCAGGAGGCGATCGACATCGCCGACTTCGCGACCGGGCTCTCGCGCCAGCTCTACGGGCTCTCGATGCACAGCGAGCGCCCGCTGCACTCCATGCGGGAACAGTGGCACCCGCTGGGCGCGATCGGGATCGTGACGGCGTTCAACTTCCCGGCGGCCGTGTGGGCCTGGAACTCGATGCTGGCACTCGTGTGCGGCGACGCATGCGTGTGGAAGCCCAGCCCCAAGGCGCCGCTGACCGCGATCGCGATGACGAACGTCGCGCGCGAGGTGCTCGAGCCGGACGGGTTCGGGGCGCTCGTCTCGCTGGTCATCGGCTCGAACGAGGAGGTCGGCGGGAAGTTCTTCGACGACGAGCGCCTGCCGCTCGTGTCGTTCACGGGCAGCTCGCGCGTCGGGAAGCTCGCGGCGTCGCGCGTCGCTTCGCGCTTCGGGCGCACGATCCTGGAGTGCGGCGGCAACAATGCGATCGTCCTGATGGAGGACGCCGACCTCGACATCGCGCTGCCCTCGATCCTGTTCGGCGCCGTCGGCACGGCCGGCCAGCGCTGCACGTCGACGCGTCGACTGCTCGTGCACCCCAAGCTGGCGGCGCAGGTCGAGCGCCGTCTCGTGCACGCCTACAACAGCATCACGATCGGCGATCCGCTGGCGAAGGGCACCGTGTGCGGCCCGCTGATCGACGCGGCCGCGGTCGACGCGATGCAGAACGCGCTGCGGCACGTGAAGGCCGAGGGCGGGCGCGTGATCTACGGCGGGCAGGTGCTGACGCTGCCTGGCCGCTTGAAGAAGGGGCACTACGTGAAGCCCGCGATCGTGATCGCCGAGAACTCGTACGCGACCGTGCAGCAGGAGACGTTCGCGCCGATCCTGTACGTGATCCGCGCCAAGGACCTGGAGGAGGCGATCGCCAAGCACAACGCCGTGCCGCAGGGCCTCTCGTCGGCGATCTTCACCTCGAGCGTGCGCCACGCCGAGCGCTTCCTGGCCGCGACGGGCTCGGACTGCGGCATCGCCAACGTGAACATCGGCACGAGCGGCGCCGAGATCGGCGGCGCGTTCGGCGGCGAGAAGGAGACCGGCGGCGGGCGCGAGTCCGGCTCCGATTCGTGGAAGGCCTACATGCGCCGCCAGACGAACACGATCAACTGGTCGCGCGAGCTGCCCCTCGCGCAAGGCGTCCAGTTCGGCTGAACAGCGCTGCGGTGGACAAGGGTGTCAGACACCTTGCACCGCCCCACGATCGCCGGATGCGCGCAGCGGCCCGGCAGCGCCTGCGGAGCGCGGTGAACGGTGTCTGACACCGATGTATACTCACGGGTGATGAATCCCCGCGAGTTCTCGGCCTGCATCCTGACCGTTGTCTGCCTGGCGCCTGCGGCGCTGGCGCAGTGGAACCCGCCCACGGGTCAGTGGGGCAAGGTCGACCCGGCCGACGTGCGCGTGATGACGTACAACGTGCAGGACGGGATCTGCTCGTCGCAGCCCAAGGTCGAGGGCAACAACTCCTGGTGCGCGCTGGCGCGCCTCGTCGCGGCCTTCAAGCCCGACGTGCTGCTCCTGCAGGAGACGGCCGACAACACCGGCAACGGCACGGGCTCGGGCGTGGACACCGTCGCGGAGTTGACGACCACGATCGACCGCTTCCTGCACGGCGGCCTCGATCCGTTCAACGGCAACACGCCGGTCACCGCCTTCGTGCAGAGCTACGCGCCGTCGTACGACCTGCCCTACGTGTTCGTGTCGAGCGAGACGGACGGCTTCAACCGCAACGTGATCCTGTCGCGCTTCCCGTTCGCGGACTTGAACGGCGACACGCGCGCGACGATGTCGGACATCCCCAACGTCCTGCCGTCCTCGGGCTGGGCGCCGGGCGGCGACGGCGGGATCCGCGGCTTCGGCTTCGCGGAGATCGACCTGCCGGGCGTCACGTACCTGGGCAACCTGGTCGCGGGCGGCGCGCACCTGAAGTCGGGCGGCGCGACGAGTGACCACGACCAGCGCATCCTCGCGGCGCAGAACGTCGGTTACGTCCTGCACTACTGGTGGAACGGCGCGGGCGGCACGACGCCCGATCCGTTGAACCGAGTCAACGACTCGCCGGCTGCGACGAGCGTGCTGTCGGCGACCACGCCCGTCGTCATCGGTGGCGACTGGAACGAGGACGAGGCCGCGAACGGCGCGACGCGCGGTCCGGTCAGCTGGCTGGCCAGCGCGCAGACCGTGGGCGGCGGCACGGACGGCACGGACCGCGACCTGACGGATGCGACGCCGGATGCCGCCGTGAACTACTTCACGGGCAGTGACGCCAGCCACAACTCGGGCGACAAGCTCGACATCCTGCTCTGGCAGGACAGCATCGCCGTGCTGCGGCACGCGACGATCTTCATCTCGGGCTCGACGCCGGCCGCGGCGCAGCCGCCCGAATGCCAGGGCTTCACCGGCGGAGCCTCGGGCGTCACGAACGCCGCGTCGGACCACCGGCCCGTGTTCGCTGACCTGCGCCTGCCCGTCGTCGACTGCAACGCGAACGGCGTCGCCGACACGACCGACATCGCGAACGGCACCGCGACGGACGCGAACGGGAACCAGATCCCGGATTCGTGCGAGTGCAGCGCGGTCAACTTCTGCCAGACCTCGCCCAACTCGGTCGGTGCCGGCGCGATCATCGACAGCGCCGGTTCCCTGAGCATCGCGACGAACAACTTCCGGCTGCAGGCCTACGACGCGCCGCCGAATGCGAGCGCGCTCTTCTTCTACGGCCCGAACGAGACGTTCGCGCCCTTCGGCAACGGGTTCCGCTGCATCGGCAGCCCGGTGTCGCGCTTCCCGGTGATGCAACTCGACGCGTTCGGAGCGGTGACGTACGTCCTCGACTTCACGAGCGGATCGGCGACGCAGATCACGCCCGGCTCGAGCTGGAGCTTCCAGCTCTGGTACCGCAACCCGGCCGGCGGCGGCGCGGGCTTCAACCTGAGCGACGGGCGGCGCGTGCGTTTTTGCCTATGAATTCCGGCGGGGGCGCGTACGTTGATTCCGGCGGGGGCACCCCGCCGGGCAGCCGCCGCACCTGGAGTTCCGGCGGGGGCGCCCCGCCGGGCAGCCACCCCAACCAGAAGCCGACCTTGGGTAACGCCAGAAGAGTGAGCGGGGATGGCGTCGCTGCGCGCGGACATCTGCGCCAGCTGGGTCTTGCGCTGGCCGTGGCAGCGGTCGCGTTGCCGGGAGCGTTGCCCGGCTCGCGCGGCGAGCCCGACGCGGTCGCGTTCCTCGTCTGGCTCGCGTTGGTAGCGCCGGCGGCGGGTGCCGTGGCGGGTGCGATCCGTCTCGCGATCTGGCCGCACGCGGCCGTCGTGCCGGGGGCGTGGATGCTGATGTTCGTCGCGGTCGACGCGCTCGGTGCGCGCGATCTCGCGACGCCGATCTGGGCCGCGCTGGCTGTGATGGGGCTCTTTGCGGCGGGTTTCGCCGTCGGGCGGCTCGTGCCGATCAGCCTGCGCTGGCGGGCGCCCGCGGCGGTGCTGGCCGTGACGGTTGCGGCCGTGCTCGCGCCTGTCGCGGGTGCCGTCCTGCGAGCGCCCTGGCCAGCCGAGGCCAGCGCGCGGCTGCTCGATCTCTCGCCCGCCACGCTCCTGGCCGAGAGCGCCGGCGTCGACTGGCTGCGACACCCGGCGGTGTATGACGCCGCCGGTGCAGTCGACATCGATCCGCGCTCACGCAGCCCGTACGCGCCCGCGCTTGCGGGGGGAATCGCGTTTGTGTTGGGATGCACGTTCGCCGCCGCCGCCGAGGCGTTCGCCCGATTCCGGAGCGGACGATCCGCGCCGACCGCCGCCTAGCCGATGGCACTCCACAAGTACTTCTGCACGTTCCCCCAGGAGCTGATCTCCGAGCCCATCATCAGCCACACGCTGGGGGAGAAGTTCGGCGTCGTACCCAACATCCGCGCGGCCAGCATCACGGACACGATGGCGCTCGTGGCGGTCGAGATCGAAGGCGAGGAGGCCTCGATCCTGTCGTCGGTGAACTACCTGAAGTCGCGCGGCGTCAAGATCGAGGAGATCCGCGACCAGGTCGGGCGGTGAGAGCGGTGGACCGCACGCTGCGCGGCGCCGCGCTCGTGCTCGCGCTCGACCTCGCGCTCCCCGGGCTCGTGCTCGCTCTGCTCGGTGCCGCGTGCCGCGGGCCGGCCGAGATCGGCCGCGAAGCGGAATGGCCGCCGCCCAAGCAGGGCGCGATCGTCTGCGAGCAGCCGCTGGCCACGCGCGAAGGCCTGCGCATCCTCGAGCGCGGAGGCAACGCGGCCGACGCGGCCGTCACCGCGGCGCTCGTGCTGGCCGTCGTCTACCCGCAGGCCGGGAACCTGGGCGGCGGCGGCTTTGCGCTGTGGGTGCCGCACCGCGGCTCGCCCGCGGCGCTCGATTTCCGCGAGACGGCTCCGGCCGCGGCGCGGCCCGAGGTCTACGTGGGCGACGACGGCGAGCCCGTGCCCGAGCGCTCGACGCGCGGCCCGCTGTCGGTCGCGGTGCCCGGATCGCCGGCCGGCCTGCACGAGCTGCACCGCCGCTTCGGATCGGGCAGCGTCCCCTTTGCGGACCTGGTCGCGCCCGCGATCCGGCTGGCGCGCGAGGGGTTCGAGGTCGACGGCTGGCTGGCGCGCGACCTGGCCGAGCCGGGCGTGCGCGAGGAGTTCAACGAGGCCGCGCGCGAGGTCTTCTTCCCGCGCGGGCGACCTCTGCGCGAGGGCGAGCGGCTCCGACAGCCCGATCTCGCGCGCACGCTCGAGCGCTTCGCGGCCGAGGGACCGCGCGCGTTCTACGAGGGGGCGATCGCCGACGCGATCGTGGGCGCGCTCGCGCCCGAGGAGATCCCCGGCCGTGGGCGTGGCGGCGCGATCGGCTCGGGCTTCGGCGCGGGCTGGATCACGCACGCCGACTTGCGCGGCTACTCGGTGCGCGACCGCGCGCCGCTGGTCGGGTGGTTTCGAGGTCGCGAGATCGTGTCGATGCCGCCGCCCAGCTCGGGCGGGATCGTGCTGCTGCAGACGCTCGGCGTGCTCGAGGGCCTGCCGATGGACCCCGAACGCGACAACGCGCGCGCGGCGGCGCGCTTCGAGCCCGAGCGCGCGCAGAGCGGCGAGAACCCGGGCCTCTCCGAGCGCATGGCGCACTGGTGGATCGAGGCGCTGCGCGGCGCGTTCGCCGACCGCGCGCGGCACCTGGGCGATCCCGACTTCGTGACCGTGCCGGTGGCGGCGCTGCTCGCGCCCGAAGCGATCGCCGCGCGGCGCATCGAGATCGGCGAGGTGGCGCGCGTCGGCGTCCAGCCGCTCGATCTGGCGCGCGAGGGCGGCGAGACGACGCACCTGTCGGTGCTGGACGCGAACGGCAACGCGGTCAGCTTGACGACGACGCTCAACTCGACCTTCGGCTCGGGGATCCTCGTGCGCGGCGGCGGTTTCCTGCTCAACGACGAGATGGACGACTTCGCGCCCGCCGGCGGCAAGCCGAACATGTTCGGGCTGGTCGGCGGCTCGGCCAACGCGGTCCAGCCCGGCAAGCGGCCGCTGTCGAGCATGACGCCGACCGTCGTGCGTGAAGGCGGGCACGCCAACGTGATGGTGCTGGGCAGCCCGGGCGGTCCGCGCATCATCTCGGCCGTGGCGCAGGTGCTGCTGCGCACGCTGGTCCTGGACGAGCCGCTCGAGCGCGCCGTGGCCGCGCCGCGCCTGCATCAGCAGTGGAGCCCGGTCGAGACGGTGTTCGAGCCGGCGTTCGACGAGCGCATCGTGCAAGCCCTGGCGCAACGCTTCGGCCACCCGGTGCGGCGCGCGACAGGACGCTTCGGCAGCGTACAGGCGATCGCGCTCGACCGGGTCGGCGGGACGCCCGTGGCGGTGAGCGACCCGCGGCGCGGCGGATCGGGCGCGGTCACGGACCGTTGAGCCTGCGCCGCGCGGCGCCGACAGCGACGCACGCTTGCGTGCGGCGCCACCAGCACTTCTGGGTCTGGGTCTCGCCCCTCTGCCGCTCGTCGGGGAGGTTCCGCAAGAGGAATCGGAGTCCGTACGATCGATCTTTTCACGGACTCCCGAGGGACTAGGATCCCCGTTCCCATGTCCGATCGCTTCCAGCTCGTCTGCCCGTTCGAGCCGACCGGCGATCAGCCGCAGGCGATCGACAAGCTCGCGCGCGGGATCGAGGCCGGGGCCCGGCACCAGACGCTGCTCGGGATCACGGGCTCGGGCAAGACGTTCACGATGGCGGCGACGATCGCGCGCGTGAACCGGCCGACGCTCGTGCTGTCGCCCAACAAGACGCTGGCGGCGCAGCTCTACTCGGAGTTCAAGGAGCTCTTCCCGCACAACGCCGTCGAGTACTTCGTCAGCTACTACGACTACTACCAGCCCGAGGCCTACGTGCCCTCGACGGACACGTTCATCGAGAAGGACGCCAGTCGCAACGAGGGCATCGAGCGCATGCGGAACAGCGCGACGCGCAGCCTGCTCGAGCGCCGCGACGTGCTGATCGTGGCCTCGGTCTCGTGCATCTACGGCCTGGGCAGCCCCGAGAACTACGCCGGGATGGCGCTGCAACTGGCGCGCGGGCAGTCGATCCAGCGCGAGGACCTGCTGCGCGCTCTGACGCGCATGCAGTACGCGCGCAACAACACGGACTTCCGGCGCGGCACGTTCCGCGCGCGCGGCGACGTGATCGAGGTCTTCCCGGCCTACGAGGAGGACCGCGTCATCCGCATCGAGCTGTTCGGCGACGAGGTCGAGTCGCTCGTCGAGGTCGATCCGCTCAAGGGCGAGGTGCTGGGCGACCGCGCCAGCCTGACGATCTTCCCGGCCAACCACTACGTCGCGCCGGCCGAGCGCCTGCACACCGCGATCGAGGGCATCGGCGTCGAGCTGGACGAGCGCCTCGAGGAACTGCGCGGCCGCGGCCGCCTGCTCGAGGCCCAGCGCCTGGAGCAGCGCACGCGCCACGACCTGGAGATGCTCAAGGCGACCGGCGTGTGCAACGGGATCGAGAACTACTCGCGCTGGATGGACGGCCGCGCGGCGGGGGAGTCGCCCTTCACCCTCTTGCACTATTTTCCCGAGGACTGGCTCGTCTTCGTCGACGAGAGCCACGTGTCCGTGCCGCAGGTCGGCGGCATGTTCCGCGGCGACCGCTCGCGCAAGGAGACGCTGGTCGAGCACGGTTTCCGGCTGCCCAGCGCGCTCGACAACCGCCCGCTGCGCTTCGAGGAGTGGGAGACGCTCGTGCGCCAGTGCGTGTACGTCTCGGCCACGCCCGCGGCCTACGAGATGACGAAGTCGACCGGCGCCGTGGCCGAGCAGGTCGTGCGTCCCACCGGCCTGCTCGACCCCGAGATCGAGGTGCGCCCGGCGCGCACGCAGGTCGACGACCTCCTGCACGAGATCCGGCGTACGGTCAAGGCCGGCTGGCGTGTGCTCGTCACGACGCTGACGAAGCGCATGGCCGAGGAGCTGACGACGTACTACGCCGAGCTGGGCGTGCGCGTGCGCTACCTGCACTCCGAGATCGACACGATCGAGCGCGCCGCGATCCTGCGCGACCTGCGCTTGGGAGAATTCGACGTTCTGGTCGGCATCAACCTGCTGCGCGAGGGCCTCGACCTGCCCGAGGTGGCCCTCGTCGGGATCCTCGACGCCGACAAGGAGGGTTTCCTGCGCTCGCGCACGTCGCTGATCCAGACCTGCGGCCGCGCCGCGCGCAACGTCGAGGGGCGCGTGATCTTCTACGCCGACCACACGACGGACTCGATGGCGGCCGCAATCGAGGAGGTGCGCCGCCGCCGCAAGCGCCAGGCGATCTACAACCAGGAGCACGGCATCGTGCCGCACACGATCATCAAGCCCGTGCGGGATTCCATCGAGGCGCTGTACGAGATGGACTACGTCGAGGTGGCCGAAGTCGGCGACGACGAGCGCGCGGGACGCGGCGGCCGCGGGCGCAAGCCGGCCGCGCCGGACTCTCTGGCCGCGGCCCGCGAGTGGCCGCTCGACCGCCTGCGCGGCGAGATCGAGAAGGCGCGCGCCGACATGCACCTCAGCGCGACGGAGCTGCGTTACGAGGAAGCCGCCAAGCTGCGCGACCGCCTGCACCAGCTCGAGCAGATCCTGCTGAAGCGGTAGGACGGTGCCAGGCAGGATTCCGGCTGCCTCCGCCGCGATTCGGGCAGCGGGACGGGCCGGAAGCGCTGCTCCTTCGCGCACGAGATGGCCCGAGTCGGCCCGGCGGCGTGCGTGCGTGTCGATGACATCCCGGTACTCGCCCTTGGCCTTGACCGAGTCCCGCGAGGTGACCTCCAGAGCCGGGGCGGCCGGAAACGGCAGATCGCCGTTACCCTGGACCCCGGCGATCCGTTCGAGAGCCTGGAGCACCCACCGACGGTGATCGCGGACACGCATTCGATGGACTTGCCTGCACCTCCCGGCGGAGAAGGATCTTCCGATTCGTTGCTCCACTCCGAGCTGGCGCGACTGCGGACGCACCTGGAGCTCTACCACGCGGACATGGGCGGCGGCTCGGCGAGCATCGGCGACGTCGCCCAGGAGACGGCCGCGCGCGTCCTCGAGCGCAAGGGAGAGCTCGAGTTCGAATCACGCGGCGCGCTGCGAGCCTACCTGTGGCGCACGGCCAAGCGCCTTCTCGTCGACCGCTGGCGCCGGCGCGACCGGAAGCAGTCGCTCGAGGTGTTCGAGACGCTGGCCTCCGGCCTCGCCGCCGGACCGCCGCTGTCGATTCCAGACGGGCGCACCGAGGACTTGCTGAAGGCCCTGCAGAAGCTCTCGTTCCCGGACCGCCGCGTGCTGGAGCTGGCCTACCTGCACGACGCGACCGTCGGCGACATCGCGACCGAGCTCGGCATCTCGGTCGCGGCCGTGAAGATGCGCCTCAGCCGCGCGCGCGAGCGGCTGCGCGAGCGGCTCGGGCTCGACTAGGGCACGGACTCGGGTGGGACGCGGAAGGTGTAGGAGCGCACGCGACGGGCGCGCTCTCCGGCCGCGATTTCCAACCGCACTTGCGCCCCTTCGGGCGCGCGGCCGAGATGCTCCTCGAAGCGATAGCGCCGGTAGGCTCCGTCGTCCTCGGGCGGGGGACCTGAGTCGAAGGAGCGTACGAGCGCGGGTGCGCCGTCCACGCGCACATTCCACGTCCGCAGCGACTCGATCTCGCGCGTCGGCGACAGGAAGACCGTTCCCCGCAGGACGAGCTCGCCCGAAGGCTCCCGCAGCAGCGCCGACTGCGCGAGGTCCAGGAAGAACGGGGCGGCCCCGCGCTCGAGGACCGCGCCCTGGTCCAGCACGCTGCCAGCGAATCCGCGGCCGAGCTGATCCACGATCCGGTCGACGAGCTCCTTCTCGAGGTCGTCGCTCTGGCCCGCCAGGAATCCGCAGGGACAGATGAACGACACGAGGTAGTCGCCGACGTCGCCCTGCGCGCGCTCGTTGAAGTCGAGATCCATGCGCTCCGTCCGGCGGCTGGCCCGGGCGACCTCGGAGCGCGCCGTGCGCAGCGGAGCGTCGAGCGATGCGCTGGCCAGGGCGCGCGGATCGTAGAACCAGCCCGACACATCGACGTTGATGAAGTACGTGCGGTCGGACAACCACCACCCGAACGGTCCTCCCAAGGCGAAGAGCGGGAGGTTCACCCAGAAGGTGCTGTTCTTTTCCTCGCGGATCACGGGCTGGACCGAGACCTCGAGACGCAGGAGGAGATCCGCTCCCCGGTCGCGAGCTGCACGGACCAGCGCGGTGTCGCGCCGCAGCCAGGCTTCCTGGCCCTCCGCCTCGCCGTCCCCGGCCTCGAGCAGGGTCACGCGCGCGAACGCGCGCTGCTCGAGAGCCTGGGCCAGCCGGCGCGAGAAAGTCGCCACCCAGGCCGGATCCGGCTCGAGGCGCATCTCCGTCGGATTCCCCTCGCTGTCGGGCTCGGGCTCGGCGCGGATGTCGTCCGACGAAAGGGGCGCGATCGCGATGTGGAAGGGGAGTCGGGGGCGCTCTTCGCGCGCTTCGCTGGAGGCACAGGCTGCACACAGCCACGCCGCGAGGATCCAGGCCGGTGTCTTCATCTCACGTCCTCCAGCGCGCGTCGATCCAGGCCGGCGCGGACGTCTTCGATCGAGAGCGCGCAGCGAAAGCCGAGGTGGCCGGCCTGCCACTGCCGCGGCCGCGCCGCGGCGGCTTCGAAGTAGTAGTTCTCCTCGCGGAAGGATCCGCCGGCGATCCAGAACGCCACGCAACCCGTGCGAGCATCCCCAGCGAGCATCTCCGTGCGCCGCTGGCGGAAGTAGGCTCCGCGGTCGTCGCGTTCCTCCTCGCCGTTGAGGCAGAGCGGTGACGACGTCCACTCCGCGACGTTCCCGGCGAGGTCACGGATGCCGGTGTCGGGCGTGATGTCCGCGCCCGAACCGCAGTCCCACGCCCGTCCAGGCCCGAGGCCCTTCGCGTTGACCTCTCCGGCGGCGGGCGGGCGGCTCTCGAAGCTCGCGAAGGGTCGGTAGGCCGACGATCCTCCGCGCGTGGCGTACTCGAGCTCGATCCACGAAGGCAGTCGCCGGCCGATCCAGTGGGCGAAGGCAAAGGCCTCGTCCCAGGTGATGCCCGTGACGGGCAAGTCCGGATCGCCTTCGAGCTGCGCGAGGAGCTCGGTGTGCCTGGCCGGCGACGGCGCCTCGGAACCAGGCGGCCCGTGCTCGGCGTTCGCATGGCCGTCCGGATCACGTACGAACGCCTGGAAGTCCGCGCGCGTGACCTCGCGATCGTCGAGGTAGAAGTCGCCGATCTCGCCGGCCGCGTAGGGCACGCTCCAGGAGCGCACCGCGCCCGCCTGGGCGAACGCGAGCAGGTCGGCGTCCCGGTGCGCGCTGTTCTCGACGTCGTCGCCGCGACCGCCGAACAGGTACTGCGCTCCGGCGTTGCCCGGAACGAGGCGCATCCGCGCGCCGTGGCCACCGTGCGCCCCGGTGGCGCGAACGGCGAGCGGCCGTGGCGGCGCGATGTCCGGCAACACGAGCCCGTCCAGCCGGAACCTGCTCTTCTGGCCCAGGCCGTCGCGGGCCTCGACTTCGAGCCGGACCTTGCGCGACGACCACTCGTGCGGGATCGCGACGTGACCGCGCAGCTCGCGATCCTCCGCGGGGCCTGCGCCGGGAGCGAGATCGACCGGCAGCCGAGCACCGTCCTCCGCCACGATGGCGCAGGCGACGCCGTCGACGCCATTGGGATCGCTGGCCCGCACCTGCACGAGCCAACCCTCCTTCTGGCCCTGCCATGTCCCCGGGCGAGGCGCCTCGAAGCCGACTTCGGGTCCGACGAACGCGGCGCGGAAGCGCGCGCGGACGGGCTGGGCGGCATTCCCGGCCTCGTCCACGGCCACGAGCTCGAGCCGCCACGCGCCATCCGGCAGCCCTTGTCCACCGGTCCAGAGGCTGCGCAGCGGGATCGGGTCCTGTTCGGCGATCCATGTGCCTCTGCGGACGAGTCCGTCGTTCTCCCTCTCGAGCTGCCAGCTCACGCGGACCGGCGCACCGACGTCGCCGGGAGAGAGGTCGGGCGTCATGGCCTCGGGCATCGCACCAAGCTCGCGGAAATCGGCGCCGTCCACGCCGGAAGGCGCGCTCAGCACGGGCGGAATCGTGTCGACTCCGATGCGGAAGCTGCGGTGCGTGTCGGGCTGATCGGCGAGCGACTGCTCCGCCGTGTCGAAGCGATAGCACAGGATTCCCAGCGCGTGCGTGGCGTCGCCTTGGATGTCGAGCGGGAAGCGCATCTCCTGCTGACCGGCCTTCAGGATTCCGCTCCGGCCGTCGTCGAGGCGCAGGCTCATCGCCGGTCGGCCGAGGCGCTCGGCGACGAGGACGAGATTGCCCGTGCCGACCCAGGTCGTCCGGTCCTCGGCCAGGGGCACGCGCAGTCCGTCCGGGAGCTCCAGCAAGGCGCCGAAGTCCGCGCGCTCGGCCGAGACGAGGAAAGGGATCGAGAGCGAAACGACCCCGCGCTGGGCCGGATTCGTCCGCACGACGAGATCGCTCTCGTCGGCGCGGAGCTCGACCGAGCCGGTGCGCACCTCGACTCCCGAGATCGGACCGAGCTCGATCGGGATCTCGTGGAGGGAGGCCGCCTGAACATGGTTCCAGGCCGGCTCGCCGGAAGCTCCCTCGAGGCGGACGCGCCAATCGAGGCTCGCGGACCGGGACGGCGCGACGCGCAAGAGCGTTCTGGAGGAGGGGTTGAGCAGGAAGCGGCCGCTCATCTGATTGAAGCGCGCGCAACCGCCGTCGGCGCGCGGCTCGCACAGTTCGGCGTCCGCGCCGAGCGCGCCCGCGACGATCAGGAGCGGGATCTCGATCTGGTGCGCGCCGCCGGCGAGGTCAGCGGCGCGGATCGTGATCCTGGCCGGACCGGCATCCAGTCGCAGCAAACCAAGGTCGGCCCGGAAGAGTCGCTGTTCGCCCTGGACGCCCGAGGCCACGAGCTCGACCTCGTCGCCGGTTTCGGCGTGCGCGAAGATGCGCGCCACGTCGTCGCGGCCCGCACCCGCGAGCGCCACTTCGAGAACCAGCCCCAGGGGGTCGATGGTCTGCTGCTTGCGGCCGAGTTCGACCGTGCCGAACCGCGCGCTCGCGAGACTCCACGCGAGCGGCCCGAGCCACACGAGATCGAAGGGAGCGAAGCGCAAGCCCTCGGCCTCGATGCGCACGGAAAGCCCCTCGCGGCCCTGGCCCGGGTCCTGGACGAGCTCGAGCCGCAGCTCGGCGGGCCCGTTCCACGTCACCCGGCTGCCCGCCACTTCCTCGTCGTTGCTCGCGCGCACGAGCGTCAGCGGGGATCCTTCGTCGGCCAGGCCGGGTGCGCGCAGCGTGAGGATGGCCGATCGCCGCTCCGGACCGAGGTAGAGCGGGTTCTGAGGCCCGAGATCCGCGCCCGCCGCTGCGAGCACTTCGGCGCTCGCACTGCCGCGGCTGAGGATTCCACCGAAAGCGAATGCCGCACCGGCGAGGATCACCGTCGCCGCGAGGATGCGCATCGCGAGCGGCGGACGGACGATGCGCTCCACGGCCGTGTGCGCTTCGCGGGCGTCCCGGAAGCGGTCCTCGGGGTCCTTCTCCAGGCAGCGTTCGACGAAGCGCACGAGCGCTCGCGGCGCCTTCGTGCCGGTGGACGCGATCCGGCGCGGCTTCCCCGAACGATGAAGGCGGAGGTAGTCCGTGCGGAGCATCGGCCGCGAGAAGGGGAGCTCGCCGGTGAGCATCTGGAAGGTCATGACGCCCAGCGAATAGAGGTCCGAGCGCCCGTCGAGCGCCACGACGTCCGGCAGGCCGAGCACGTGCGCCGCCTGCTCCGGCGAGGCGTATTCGGGCGTGCACGCATGGCAGCGCCGCAGTCCGGGCGCGTCATGGAGCGCCGCGTCCTGGAAGCGCAGCGTCGAGGGCTTGAAATCGGAGTGGTCGGTCGTCCCCGAAACGTGTCCTTCGCCCGGGATCACCGCCGCTTCTTCCACTTCCCCGCCCACGTGCTGGCCGATGCCGAAGTCGATGACCTTGACCTGCTCGGGCCGGCCGACGCGCGCAGGCAGGATGAACACGTTGCGTGGCTTGAGGTCGAGGTGGAGCACCGAGCCACCCTCGGCCAGGTGGTGCGCCGCGCTCATCGCGTCGAGGATCTGGAGCGCGATGCGTGCGACGCGATCGGGATGCAGGGGCCCCTCGCGCTTGAGGATGCGGTCGAGCTCCTCGCCCTCGACGAGCTCCATGACGAAGTAGCAGGTGCCGTCTTCGGCCGCGTCGAAGTTCTTCCAGTCGACGATGTTGGGGTGCGAGAGGCGCGTCATCCGCCGCGCCTCGGCGCGGAAGGCGCGGATGAGGCGCGCGTCGCCCGAGAACTCCTTGCGCAGCACTTTGACGGCGACGCGATTGCCGGCGCCGCGCTCGTCGCTCGCTTCGTAGACCGTGCCGAAGCCGCCGGTGCCGATGAGACGCACGAGGCGGTACTTGCCGTGCAGGAGGGCGCCGACCAGGGGGTCGGGGGGATCGCTGGGCACGCTGATGACGCCTGGAGTCTCCAGGACCGGACGCGCGGAAGCGGGATCCGAACGCGCGCGCTGCGCGAGCGGGGCCGCATCCGTAGGGATGCCCTCCGGAACCGGAGCTCGCGGATCGGGCGCATGCGGGCTCATCGCTCCGCCTCGGGCGCTGCCAACGTGGAGACAAAGGACCGGACGGTGCGCATCAATGCAATCTCCGGAAGATCGTCAGGCTGCTGGCGTTCCAGTTCGCGGAGACGAGATCGAGATCGCCGTCGCCGTCGATATCGATGGCCTCGATGGAATTGGGGTTGTTGGTACTGGCGCTTTCGCCGACGGATATTGGGGCGGGGTCGAAGCGGCCTGGTGCGGTTTGCCAGAACACGGTCAGGGTCTGGCTGTCGAAGTTCGCGGAGACGAGATCGAGATCGCCGTCGCCGTCGAGATCGGCGGCCTGAACGGATCTCGGGCGGTCGGTTGTTGCTTGTCCGCCCAGCGTGGTCGGGCTCGGGTCGAACAAACCCGTGGCGGTCTGCCAGAACACCGTCAGGTTGTCGCCGGTTGCGTTCGCGGAGACGAGTTCGAGATCGCCGTCCCCGTCGAGATCGGCGGCCTGGACGAATCTTGCGCCGAGAGTCGTCGAGGGTCCGCCCACTGTGGTCGGGGCGGGGTCGAACAGGCCCGGGGCGGTCTGCCAGAACACGGTCAGGGTCTGGCTGCCTAAGTTCGCGGAGACGAGATCGAGATCGCCGTCCAGGTCGAGATCGGCGGCCTGAACGGAGCTCGGTTGGAAGGTCGTGGCGGGTCCGCCCAAGCTGGTCGGAACGGGTCCGAAGTCGCCTGGGGCGGTCTGCCAGAACACCGTCAAGGTCTGAATGATGTAGTTTCCGGAGACGAGATCGAGATCGCCGTCCCCGTCGAGATCGGCGGCCCGTACGGAGAACGGTCTGAAGTTCGTGATCCCGGTGCCCAGGATCTTCGGGATGGGGTCGAAGCTGCCTGGTGCGGTCTGCCAGAACACGGTCAGGGTATGGCTGTCGAAGTTCGCGGAGACGAGATCGAGATCGCCGT
Organism: Planctomycetota bacterium; assembly: GCA_031400875.1. Classification (GTDB taxonomy): domain Bacteria; phylum Planctomycetota; class UBA1135; order UBA1135; genus JAEUHZ01. The sequence continues at coordinate 102,111 of JANNQS010000059.1, forward strand.
CCCCGTCGAGATCGGCGGCCTGAACGGCTCTCGCGCTCGCGGTCGTGGAGGGTCCGCCCACCACGGTGAGCGTGGGGTCGAATGCAGCCGGCCCGGTCTGCCAAAACACGGTCAGGTTGTCCGACACCTCGTTCGCGGAGACCAGATCGAGATCGCCGTCCCCGTCGAGATCGGCGGCCTCGACGAAGAAGGGGCCACGGATTTCGTTGCCCAGTCCGCTCAGCGTGATCGGCGTGGGGTCGAAGGTGCCCGGTGCGGTCTGCCAGAACACCGCCAGGCCGCCGGGCAAGGACTGTCCAAGGCTCGCGGAGACGAGATCGAGATCGCCGTCTCCGTCGAGGTCCGCGGCCTGAACCCACAATGGGAAGAAGTTCGTGGTGGGTCCGCCTACGGTCGTCGGGATGGGGTCGAAGCTGCCCGGTGCGGTCTGCCAGAACACCGCCAGGAGAAAGGCGCCCGAGCTCACGCAGACGAGATCGAGATCGCCGTCTCCATCGAGGTCCTCAGCCTCGACGTATGCCGGTTGAAAGGTCTCGAACGTCCCGCCCAGCGTGGTCGGCGCGGTATCGAACTTGCCCGGAGCGATCTGCCAGAACACCGTCAGGGTGTTCGAGACTGCGTTCGCAGAGACGAGATCGAGATCGCCGTCCCCGTCGAGGTCGGTGGCCTGAACGAACGATGGGTCAACGACGGTTGGTCCGCTCAGCACGGTCGGGCCGGGGTCGAAGCTGCCCGAGCCGGTCCCCCAGAACACGGTCAGGTCGTCGGTGAGCCAATTCGCCGAGACGAGATCGAGATCGCCGTCCCCGTCCAGGTCCGCGGCCTGAACGCAAACCGGACCCCCGCTCGTCGAGGGTCCGCCCACGGGAGCCGGGGTGGGGTCGAAGAGGCCTGGTGCGGTCTGCCAGAACACCGCCAGGCTGTCGCTGCCGTAATTCGCGGAGACGAGATCGAGATCGCCGTCTCCGTCGAGGTCGGCGGCCTGAACGACGAGGGCCTCGACCGGAAGCCCACCGATCGGGCCGGGCAGGACCAGCGTGGACGGCGTGGGGTCGAATGCGCCCGGGGCGGTCTGCCAGAACACCGTCAGCGTTCCGTTGCCATAGTTCCCTGAGACGAGATCGAGATCGCCGTCTCCATCGAGGTCCGCAGCCTGAACGGAGGCCGGGTCAGGGGTCGTGGCGGGTCCGCCCAACGTGGCCGGGCTGGGATCGAACGCGCCGGGAGCGGCCTGCCAGAACACCTGCAAGTCGTCGCTGTCGACATTCACGGAGACGAGATCGAGATCGCCGTCCGCGTCGAGGTCGGCCTGGACGACGGCCCGATGACCATTGCCGCTCGTGACGACGAGGGCCTCCCCTCCGAAGGTGGGACTGACGGGCTTCGGTCCGGTGGAGGACGTGACCGCTCCGAGATCCGCGTCCAGCGGCGTCACGCGCAGGAACGCGTTGCCGCCACCCGGCACGTCCGAGCTGTCCCAGAGAAAAGTCTGAACGAGTCCTTGCGGACTCGACGCCACGCGGAACGGACCGTTGTCCAGGAGCACGATCCTCCAGCGTGCATCCGGGGCGAGAGCGGGCGTGATCGCACTCGCCAGCGCTGCCGTCGCGGTGCCGGGATCGACGTCCTCGATCGCGGCGCGCCTCTCGACACCGCCGGCAACGTGCACGCGGCGATCCGGTCCCGAGGTGGACAGCACGAGGTCGTCCTCGTCGACTGCCGCGAGCCCGGCCGTGCCGGAACCCTGGAGAGGGCCGAGGGACAGGGCGGACCCCGTGTCCGCGCGCCCCAGATCGACGCTGCGCAGCTCGACGCTCCCAGAGAGCGGATCCGTCTCGCACACGGCGAGGAGACGCGCGCCCTTCCGCAGCAGGGCCAGGCCTCTCGGCCTGGGGACCGCGAGCCCGTCCGCTGCGCCGGGAAGGATCACCACGGGGTGCAGTGTCCGCGTCGCCAGCTCCACCGAGACGATACGGCCCGGCGCGTTCGGTTCCGGGGCACTGTTCTCCGCGACCAGGACCCGACCGGCGTTGCGCGAATCGACGACGACGCCCCACGGTGTCGCCAGGTCCGTGCGGACCGCGACCGCGCGCGGCGCAGCGTTCGCGGCCCAATCCACGCGCACGAGCGAGCTGCCGACGGTCAGGACGGCCGCGTTCGTGGCGATGCTCGCGAGGCCGCGGACCTCGCCCTGCTCGACCGGGCCGTTCGTCGCATCGGCGAGATGCGTCGTCGCACCGCTCGCGAGCACGACGCGTTCCACCTGCCAGATGGTTCCCACCGAAGAGGCGACCAGCACGGTCGTCTCGTCACCCTCGAAACAGGCCGTGCTCGGCTCGCCCTCGCCGTTCGCAACGGTGCTCTCGACGACCCCGTCCAGCAGGCGCACCTCGACGAGCTTCCAGCTCCCGCTCGAGCTCTGGTCCAGCACGAGCGCGTGAGTTCCTCGCCGGAGCGGCAGAGCCGCGACGGGACGAGCGACAGGGTTCACGGTCCACCCGTCGGAAACCGGAACAAGGCTCTTCGTGGGCCGGAGGAACTCGAGCTCGCGACCCGCGAGCCCCGTCTGCACCAGGAAGGACAGATCGCCCGAGAGCTCCGGCAACCGCACGTGCGTCTCGTCGACTTGCACGGGCCGCCCCTCGAACCTGCGGGGATACTGGCTGCAGACGTGATACTCCCGCCGCAGGTCCTCGTCGGACAGGATCGCCTCGATCTCCGACGGGGTGTTCGGCAACTGGGGGAAGCTCTCGCCCTCGCGCCGCCACTGGAGGCCGACCGTGATCTCGTCGCTCTCCTCGTCGATCACGGTGAACGACACCGAAATCCCGCGCACGGAGTCGGGGTTCGAGAGGAACTCGCCCTCGTGGAACTGGAGGATCGGGGCGACGTTGTTGTCCACCCGGAAGAGGTTCGTCAGCGCGGGCGTTCCCGAGACGACCGGGTCGATGGGCGTGACACGGAGCTGAACGTCGCGCTCCAGGTCGTGCAGGTCGAAGTCCGTGTCCCAGAAGAACACGATGTCGGATCCCAGCGCGTCGGCCGTGAGCCCTTCGAAGGCCAACGGGGGCGTCGGCGTGCCCGCCAGCAATCCGGCCGGCCGCGCGATCTGCCAGCCCGCGTCGGGGGCGTCGCTCAGGATGTCGTATTCGACGCGGATGTCGACGACGTCCGACGAGCTGTCCGACATGTGCAGGGGCACGGGCACGACGCCGCTCACCTCGGCCGGCACATCGTCGGCGGTGAGGACCGGCGCATCGTTTCCGAGGCCCAACTGCTCCGCGTTGGCACCCAGGACGATCACGTTCGGCGCGCCGTGCACGATCGCGTACACCAGCACGCCGTCCATGAAGCTCGCATCGTCCGGGAGCAAGTCCTCTGCGGCGAAGTCCCATGGGAGCGTGTAGTCGACGCCCTGCGGCGAGGTCGGGAACTGCGCCGGATTCGCCGGCAAGTGGGCCATGTGTTCCGCCGCGAACCCCGGAGCCAGATAGAGGAATTCGACGGTCGCCGGATCGCCCTCCGCATCCGAGAGCCTGAAGTGGATCTCGGACGGCGGCGTCTGCGGGCCGGTGACCAGGAACGCCGACATCGACGGCGCTGCATTGGTTCCGCCCCCGCCGTCCGACGACGAGGCGACCACCGCCGTTCCGAAGCCGCAGCCGGAGAGCCCGAGGAGGAGGAGAGCCGAGCTCGTGGACGGGAACGCCCGAGTTGCGATCGGCGCTTCCGCTGCGGCGGGGGACGTGCGGCTCATCACGATGACTCCTCATCCAAACCCGCGCGAGGAAGCTCCGGGTTCGATCCAGTGACTTGAGAGTGGCTCGCCCGAATCCAGGGGACCGCCAGCTTGCACTTCTGAACGGTTGAGGTGGTCCGGAGATCACAGGAAACCGCTTTCATCGCGGGATTCGTGCGCGTTGGGGCGATCCAAGCGGCCTGCGGGCCCGAACGACTCGGCGCGCGGCGGTCGAGGTCGAGATCGAGCGCGCTGCCGAAGGACGGAGGATCAGAATGCTCGCGGGCGCAAGACCGCGGGAGCGGGCGCCCTGGCCGCCGCCAGCGAATGGCCGCTCGACCGCCAGCGTGGCGAGATCGAGAACGCGCGCGCCGACATGCTGCGCTCGGCGCAGGAGCTGCGCTTCGAGGAAGCCGCGCGCCTGCGCGACTGCGTGCAGAGGCTCGAGAGCGTGCTGCATGAAGCGGTAATCCCTCGTCGGGCTCCCGACGACCGGATGCGCGAGCAGGGGAAGGAGCACCGCCGCTTCTCTCTCCGTGCGACGCAGGCCGTCAGGGCCCGGAGCGAGTGAGGATCCGCACGTCCTCGATCCGCACGTCGCCGCCGATCCCACGCGGGTCCAGGCGCAGCACGGGATCCGCGCCGCTCCCGTAGGCACCGAAGTCGAGCGGCCTCGACCCATGCGGTGCCGAGAGCGGGGCGCTCACGGTCCACGCATCGCCGCGGTGCAAGAGCACGCGTCCTCGCCCGTTCCCCACGATCGGCGTGGAGAGAGCTCGCTCGATGGATCGGAACGGGAACTCGGGCGAGCGCCCGTCGTTCGAGTCGCGCCCCGAATTCGCCACGTAGGTTGCGGGCCCGTCCATCCACGGATCGAGCACGTCACCGTCGGCGCGATCCTCGGGGACCTCCGCGTCCGGCGGTCCTTGCTGGGGGTCCAAGACCCTGTGCCCATCGGCCGAGAGGACGGCGAGCCGCGCGACACGGCTCGGCCCGCCGGCGCCGGTCGCCTGCGACTGTGTCGGGGTCACGACCAGGTTCACGAAGCGCAGGGTCTGCCCGTGGTCGGTGTGGAAGACGAGCGTGTCGTAGTAGTTCCCGCCGGGCAGCTCGTTCGCCAGGGCGTTGACGCTGACGACAATCGTCGTGATCTCGTAGTAACCGAGATGTCCGTACGACTTCGACAACGAGATCCACGGGGCGGTGTGCGCGATCGACCAGTCCGTGGGGGACCCCACCCAGAGCTCGAAAGTCTTCGAGGCGGGGAGGAAGGGTCCGCCGGCGAACCCTTGGGAATCCAGGGCCGTATCCGGTTCCACGTTCGGCGGCTCGATGACGTCGATCCCCGGCACGCAGGCCATCGGTGCCCAGAGCATCGGCGCGAGCACCAGGACGAGCAGGCTGTGCAGACGCGTGTTCCAGCGACTCCACGGGATCGACCGTGTGGGAACTTCTGGGCTCGGGCCGGCCCGCTGGGCGTCGTGATGGCGGGGATCCATCGCGGATCAGTCTAGGCTCGCGCGCCGAAGGCGCGTGAAAGGCCTCGCGGCAGCCCACTCGCCGCGGCTCGACGAGCCACCGACCTGGACTCGCGGCACACTCCGATCCACGATCCCCCGCTCATGACGCAACTCGCCTGGTCCGCGGAATTCGACCTCGCGCAGGTCGCCGAGCAGCCCGGGGTCTACCTGTTCCGCGACCAGGCCGGCGCCGTGATCTACGTCGGCAAGGCCGCGCGCCTGCGCGACCGGCTGCGCAGCTACCGCGCCGGCGGCGACGGCCGCTGGCAGATCCGGTTCCTGGACGCGGACGCCCGTTCGGTCGAGACGATCGTGACGCGCACCGAGGGCGAGGCGCTGCTCCTCGAGGACACGCTGATCAAGACGCACAAGCCGCAGCACAACGTGCGGCTCAAGGACGACAAGTCGTTCCGCATGTTGCGCATCGACCTGTCGGACAAGTTCCCGCGGCTGAAGTTCGTGCGCGCCAAGAACCCGGACGTCGGGCGCGCGGGCGGCCGCGCGCGCTTCTTCGGACCGTTCGCGTCGAGCGGCGCGCTGCGCAAGACGATGTCGGACCTGCACCGCATCGTGCCGCTGCGCGATTGTCCCGACCACGTGCTGGCGAACCGCTCGCGGCCGTGCCTCAAGCACCAGATTGGCCTGTGCTCCGCGCCTTGCGTCGGGCTGATCAACGAATCCGATTACGCAGCGCTCGTCGACAAGGCGTCGCGCATCCTGTCGGGCGAGGTCGAGGACGTGCGCAGCGACCTCGAGGGGCGCATGCACGCGGCGTCGGAGGCGCTCGAGTACGAGCGCGCGGCCGTCTGGCGCGACCGGTTGACGGCGCTGTCGCGCACGGTCGAGGGCCAGGGCGTGCGGCCCAAGGACCGCGTGCGCCGCGACGTGCTCGGGCTGGCGCGCGCGGGCGACGCGGCCGTCGTGCACCGGCTGGCCTTCCGCGACGGGCGCCTGGCCGAGAGCAATGCGCACGCGTTCCGCTCGCAATTGCCGGACGAGGAGCTGATGCACGTCGTGCTGACCGCGCTGTACGCCAACGCGCGCCGCGAGGTTCCGCCCGAGATCGTCGTGCCCTGCCTGCCTTCCGACCTCGGCATCGTGCGCGCGGCGCTGGGCGGGACGGTCGACGTCGTGTTCCCGAAGAGCGGCGAGCGCGCGCGCATGCTGGGCATCGCCGGCGAGAACGCGCGCGCCGAGCTCGTGCGCAACGAGGGCCAGCGCGCGGACGAGGAGGAGGCGCTCGAGGAGCTGGCCGGGATCGTCGGCCTCGACACGCCGCCCGACGTGATCGACTGCTTCGACGTGTCGAACTTCCAGGGCGCGCACGTGGTCGCGAGCCGCGTGCGCTTCCGGCGCGGCCACGCCGACCGGTCTGGGTACCGCCGCTTCAAGGTGCGCGGCGTCGAGGGCCAGGACGATTTCGCGGCGATGAAGGAGGTCGTCGGCCGCAGCCTGCGGCGCTCGGTCGAGGAGGACGACGTGCCCGACCTGGTGCTGATCGACGGCGGCGCGCAGCAGCTCGCGAAGGCGCTCGAGGCGCGCGAGGAAGCCGGCGCGTGGGACGCCGCGGTGGTCGGCATCGCCAAGGCGCGCGCGGCCGGTTCCGGACGGAAGGACGCGACCGATGAGCGCCTGTTCGTGCCCGGCGCGGTCGAACCGATCCCGCTGCCGCGCCACAGCGGCGCGCGGCACCTGCTCGAGCGCATCCGCGACGAGGCGCACCGCTTCGCGATCACGTACCACAGGAAGGAACGCGGCCGGATCGCCTCGCGCCTCGACTCGATCCCGGGCGTCGGGCCCGAGCGCCGCAAGGCCTTGCTGCGCGCGTTCGGCAGCGTGCAGGGCGTGAGCGCCGCCAGCGTGGAAGCGATCGCCGCGATCCCCGGCATCGGCCCCGAGCTGGCCGCGACGATCGAAAGGGCGCTGCGGGAGTAGACAGCGGTGTCAGACACCTTTTCCGCGCTGCGCCGCGCCTGACGCCCACCCGCCGCGGACGTCCTGGCCCGGCAGGCTGAACCCGGGGAAAGGTGTCTGACACCGTTGTCCACCATTCGGTCGGGGGGGCGGCGGATCTTCTGGTATCACCATGGCAGCCATGCAGAGGTCGCTCGCTTGGATCTCGGCGTTGGCGCTCGCTTGTCCCGTGGTCGCGCAGCTTCCCGCGCCGACGACCACGGAGATCGCGCGCGCCCAGCCCGTACGTGCCCACCCCGCGCGCGCGCTCCGGGGCGCTCACCCGCAGGCTCCGCATTGGTTCGGCATCCCCGCGGCCGCCCTGCAGAGGTCGCTCGCCTCGTTCGCGGCGCTGGCACTCGCTGGTCCCGTGGTCGCCCAGGTTCCCGCGGCCCAGCCGGGGCGTGCCCATCCGGCGCGCGCGCTCCTGATCGGGTGCACGGAGTACCCGTACCTGAAGGCCGCCGGCGCGGTGCCCGGCTCGAACGTGATCGAGCTGCGCGGACCGACGAACGACGTCGAGCTTTTTTCACGCGCGTTGCGCGAGGTGTTCGGCGTCCCGGACTCGGCGATGACGCGCCTCTCGGGCTGGCCGGCCGACGACGACGCGAAACCGACGAAGGCCAACATCGAGAAGGCGTTCCGGCGACTGGCTAAGGACGCGCAGAAGGACGACTGGGTCGTCGTCTTCCTGGCCGGACACGGCTCGCAGCAACCCAGCGCGCGAGCCAGCGTCGAGGACGAGGTCGACGGTCTGGACGAGATCTTCCTGCCCTCCGACGTGCGGCCCGCGGCCGATGGCGCCAAGGTGCCCAACGCGCTCACGGACGACGAGATCGCCGGGCACGTGGCTGCGATCCGCGCCAAGGGTGCCAGCGTCTGGCTCGTCATCGACGCGTGCCACTCGGGCACGATGCTGCGCGGCGGCGACGAGATCGTGCTGCGCCGCCTGATGCCTGACCAACTCGGCCTGCGCGGCACGAGCGGGGGACAGGCCAGCGCGTCGCGCGCCGAATCGGCCGCTCCGGCCAAGGGCTGGACCGACGGGGTCGCGGCCTTCTACGGGGCGCAGAGCTTCGGTTCCGCGCCCGAGATGGAGCTGCCCAAGGGCGCGTCGGACGCGCGACCGCAAGGCCTCTTCACGTACCTGCTCGTGCGCGAGATGCGGCGCGTCGGCGCGAGCGCGACGTACTCGGAGCTGGCGCAGCGCGTCATCGCGGCCTACCAGGCGTTCCCCTGCTTCCTGACCGTGCCGCTGGCCGAAGGCAGCCTCGACCAGCCCGTCGGCGGAGGCGACCGGATCGCCGAGCCGCAGCTCCTCCTCGAGATCCACGCCGGTGGTGCGCGGCTCAACCAGGGCGTGCTCGACGACATCGAGGTCGGCGCCATGGTCGAGGTGCTGGCGGACGAGAAGCCGCTCGAGCCCGGCGCGGCCTCAGCCGCCATCCCGGCCGCCGCGGCCGCGCCTCTGGCGCGCCTGGAGGTCGTGGAATCGGGCCTGTATTCGGCCAACTGCGAGGTGAGCTCGGGCAAGCTGCCCGAAGGCCCCGCGACCCTGCGCGCGCGCGTCGTGTCGCGGCCCGTTGGGGAATTCCAGATCACGATCGCGGTCGTCTCGACCTCCGGGGCGCCGCTGTCCGGCGAGGCCGTGCCCGAGACGTTGCGCGCGCTCCTGAAGGCAGAACCGAAGCGCTACCGGCTGACGGAACCGGCGCAAGCGAACTGGCGCGTCGTCGTCGACGGCGAGCGCATCCATTTGCGCGCGGCCGACCATGCCGGCGTGCCCGACATGCTCGACGTCGCACCCTCGCAGCTGCGCTTGAAGCTCGATCAGATCCGCCGCGTGGACACGCTGCGACGCGTGAGCGGGCTGTTCTCGGAGCCGGACGAGCAGCTGGCGGTCTGGGTCGAGCGTCGCTTGCGCGGATCGATGAAATCGGCGCGCGTGACCGAGCGCGACGTGCTGCGACCCGGCGACACGGTTCAGGTGAAGCTCAAGAAGACCGGCGGGCGCATCTACGACGTCACCGTGCTCTACCTCGACGCGAACTACGACATCCAGTGCCTGTTCCCGCCCGAGGGGCGCAGTGGACGCCTCGAGCCCAAGGCCGACAAGGACCTGGAGCTGACGCCCTGGATCACGGTCACGGACGACGCGCTGGGCGCGGAGTGCCTGTGGGTCGTGGCCATGCCGCGCAGCGAGAGCGATCCCGAGCGGACCTTGTGCCGTCTGGCGGAGGACCCGATCACGACCCGCGGCGTCGAGGAAGAGCAGGCCGCGCGCGACCTGATCGAGGACCTCGTCCAGGGCACGGCCGTCGTCACGCGCGGCATCGCCTCGCCGGCGCCGGCCCGCGAAACGGCCGTCGGCAGCGTCTTCCTCGTGCCCGTCGTGACGGCCTGGCCCGAGCTCGGCCCGCCGGCGTGGGGCCGCGAGGATCCGCCCGTCCTGGCGGCGCCGATCGCGGCGCTGCAGGGCCTGCCATTGGCCGTCGACGCCGGCGACTGCTGGGAGATCCGCTCCAGTCGGGCGCCCGGCGCGCGCAACGACGTGCTCGTCCTCGGTTCCTCGAGCGGTCCGCGCACGGTCCTCTTCGACTTCACCAAGGCTTCCAAGGCAGCGCCGGCGACCCAGGATCCGGCCACGTTCGAGGCGGAAGCCGGCTTCGTCTTCCTGCCCGACGGCCGCCGCCTCGCGCTGTACGACGTGCGCGACCGCGGCGCGTTCGACCTGGCCCTGCTCGACGCCGACGGCGACGGGATCGCCGAGAGCCGGTGGACGAAGGCCGGTGCGGAGTGGATCCTTCAAAAGGCCATCACGACGCCCTGGTTGTCCCAAGCGCACCTGGCCTTCATCCCCGAGGCCTCGGCGGATGCGACCGCCCGTTTCTCCTTCCTGGCCGCGACCCTCCCGCGCTGATCGCGCGTTCGCTTTCCCCCCCCACGCATCTCCACCAGCCGCATGAGAGCTCACGTCAACGCCTTCCTCGTCAGCGGCCTCGCCCTCGCCACGCTGGGCGCCTGCAAGTCCGAAGGCTTCTTCCGCGAGACCCGCGCGCTGGACCCGCGCGACGCCGGCTCCGTGCACGTGACCGTGCTGGCCGTGGCGCCCTGGTCGCACTACGTCGACGCTCTGTCGCCGCGGTTCTCGATGACGGCCGACGACGCCGTGTCGAGGGTGATCCGCGACACGCGCCAGAGCATCGAGTCGCGCCAGAGCGCGGTCGGCGGCTCGGCCGCCGTGACGGAGAAGCCCGAGCTGGCCGGCTTCCCGACCGGACCGGAAGCGGTGCGCGTCGGCAACTTCGCCTCCGTGCCCGACCGCGTCGAGGGCCCCGACGCGATGATGGAGGTCTGGACCGCGAACTCGCTCTACCAGGAAGTGCAGATCCTGAACCGCGTGCTGCGTGACGCGGTGATCCCCGACGGCTTCCGGCCGTACCTCGTGCGCCTGCAGGTCAGCCTGATCCCGCGCCGCCGGCACCAGCCCTACGACGCGTACCTGACGCTGTCGTTCTTCTCGCCCGAGGCGCAGAAGCCCGGCGAGGCCACGCCGTCCGCGGCGCCGTCGGTGTCGATGCGCGCCGGTTCGACGGTCGGGTCGTCGACGGGCGGCACGGGGCCGGTCGTGCTGCCGCTGCTCGTGACGGACAACCTCGAATCCTCGCTCGTGTCGCGCTCGCAGCAGGACATCCAGCGCCTGGCGCTGTCCCTGGCGGCGATCCCAGGCGACTTCGCCAGCAAGCTGACGGCCGACCTGTTCTCCAACGAGTTCCAGGGTCAGGTCGCCGGCCGCGACCTGAACAGCCTGCTGACGATGGCGCGCGTGTCGCCCAACACGCTGCGCGTGCGCATCGGCGCGATGGCCGAGTCGACCGCCGACTACGCCATGGTGCCGCGCAACCACAACGTGACGCTGCTCGTCATGGTGCCCGAGCGCTCGCCGGCCGAGGTCGAGCTCGTCGCGCGCACGACGCTGGTCGACACGACGTCCGGCAACGAGCTGTCCGACAGCTCGAACGAGCGCACCGCGGCGCTCCTGCAGTCCGTCGGCGCGCGCTGGGGGATCGGCGGCGAGTCGCCGCAGCGCCTCGAGGAGCTGTTCCGCCGGGCGCAGGCCAACGACCAGGCCGGGTTCATGACGCTGCTCGACAGCTTCGCGCCGCCCGCCACGCAGGCGGCGCAGTTCCCGCAGTCCCTGTGGATCGAACTCGTCGGCCTCGTCTCTGGCAGCCAGTTCACGTCGTCGCGTTTCGAGCTGCCCGACCACGGCCCGGGCGACCTCGCGGCGGCCTCTCTGACCTCGCAAACGCTGGTCGTGCTCGACTACGGCTGGTCGCGCTGCGAAGCGGTCGTGCGCGATGCGAAGTTCCCCGAGCACGCCAAGGTGCGCGCGTTCCTCGAATTGGAGGCCGACGGCCGCGTGATCTCGCTGCCGGCCGACGCGATCCTGCCCGACCCGGAGCGCGAGACCGTGCGCCTGGTGTTCACGTCGCTCATGGCGCTCAACCTGGCGGGCCCGGCGTCGCAGCCCGGGAACCTGCGCGTGCGGCTCGCCGTCGACGGCGACGACCTGCCGCCGTTCGAGGCGCTGTACCTGGGCATGGTCGCGCAGTCGACGGCCCCGGCGACCGCGCCCGTCGTCCCCGCGCCCGCGCCGGTCACGCCGCCGAAGTAGCGCTGCGCCGCGCGCGGTTCCGCGCGGCGCCAACAGGATCGAGAGACCATAGGTTCGGTTTCTGCACGGTCTCTCCGCCGCGCGCGGTTCCGATGTGAGACAGCGCAAGATCGGTTCCTGCTCGCTCCCTCAACGCGGCAGGACGAGCACGACCGGCTCGTCCTTCCCGAGCGGCACCTCGACCGCGCGGTTCGCGCGACCATGCTCGGCGTGCTGCGCGAGCACGCGCCAGCGTCCGCGCGGCATCTGCTCGACGCGCGCGCGCCCCTCCGGGTCCGTCGTCGTCGCGAAGTGCCCGCCCTCGAGGCCCGTGCCTTCGAGTCGCGCTCCTTCCAGTGGGGAACCATCCGCGGCGCGGACGATGAAGGTCACGGCGAAGAGCTCGACCCGGATCGGATCGAGCTGCACGTACCGATCGACCAGGCGGATCTCGATGGGCGGCACCCAGGGGTGCATCTGGTCGCCGACGCGGAGCTGACCGGCGCGCGCCGTTCCGATGTCGAACCCGAACATTCCACCCTCGCCGGTCTCTTCCGCGGAGAAGGCCGATCGTCCCGACGGATCGGGGCGCTCCAGCGGCGTCGAGCCCGGTGCGGGATGGAACCAGACGCGGATCCCCCGCAATGGCATGCCCAGGTGATCGACGACGGATCCGATGAGCCAGCTGGTCGGATGCAGCGTGATGATCACCGGCGTCTCGCTCGCGTCGAAGCGCGCGGGGACGACGTCCGTCCCCACCCAACCGTCGGTGGCCCAGTCCGTGCCGCGCACGTTCACGCGGTAGGGGCCGGGCGCGTCGACGGCGATCTGCACCGCCGATCCGCTGCCCTCCCACCGACCGGCCGTGACGCCGGTCGTGGAACGGATCGTGTGGAACCAGTCGACGCGCCACGTGCCTTCGTAGGGCTGGCCGTCGCGCTGCAACGAAAGGAGGAGCAGCGTGGTCAGCGCGGGCTGGGCTGCCGCGCGGCGAGCGTCGCCGACCTCACCGGGAGGGCGTTGCGAAGGACCCGACGTGAACGGAAGGTCTGAAACGTCCTTCATTTCCAGCGGAGCGCGGAGGTCAAGCGAGGCATCGACCAGCGCGGGCGTCGAGCGCGTCGAAATCGCCCCGGGCAGCCACGCGGCCGCGATCAGGATCGCCGCCGCCAGGCCCAGCAGGATGCCCAGGCTCGTCCGGCCGCAGGTGGCACGGGATTCGGAAGGACGACAACCGGCACCGTTCCGACGGCCGTTGGCGCGAGGGCTCCGTGTGCGTCCGCCTGCGGGCGTGCAAATTGGAACTTTCGTCCAGAACGTCCGGACTGGCGCACACACGGCCTCAGGTCGTCCCCACGCGTCGTGAGCCGTCCGCAAGGAGGCCAGGATAGTGGGGGGCCGGAACCGTGTCTCTGAGCGCTTCGAAACCACCCCCTCGAAACTTCGAGCAGGACAACATGATCCTCCAGGCCCCTCCGACTCTCCGCACACTCCACGCGCGGCGTCTCGCGCCGCTCGCTCTCCTCGGTCTCCTGGGCCTCTCGGCCTGCTCGGGCGGCGACGACTCCACGCCCGCACCGGCGCCGGTCTCGGCCGCCACGAACACGTTTGACGCCGCCGTCGCCGTGCAATGGAACGAGGAGCTCTACCGCGCCGTCAAGGCCAGCGCGGTGAACCCGCCGCGCGCCGCGCGCGTGTGGGCCTACACGGGCGTCACGCTCTACGAAGCGGTCGTCCACGGCATGCCGGAGCACCGCACGTTGCAAGGTCAGCTCACCGCGCTGCCCGCCGCCGCGCTGCCGGCGCCCACGCCGGGCCTCGTCTACGACTGGGCCATCGGCGCGAACCGCGCGTTGTCCGTCGTCGCGACCGGGCTCGTCACCGGCGGCACGTCGGC